>CAZFRD010000009.1:0-48201 GCA_964521215.1 uncultured Pseudomonadales bacterium | reverse complement strand
GTGGATATTTCAATGAAAAGTGCTATTTTCAGCCCGTGATTTGGTTACCAGCGCCTTAAATTTACAGGTTGATCAGTGAGTACTACCTTCCTTTTGTACCAGGGGAGAGATTCGAACTCTCGACCTTGGGTTTATGAATCCCATGCTCTAACCAACTGAGCTACCCTGGCACATGCCGCCTACTATCGGCAAAGCAGGATTATACCAAGAATTGACGTTTCTTCCTATGCTGTTACAATAGCAGACGTCATCGACCAAGATGTCGATAGTGCGCGGGATAGTGTACGGTGCACGTGAGGCTCATAATCTTACAGGCTAGGTTCGACTCCTAGTCCCGCAACAATAGATTGGCACCGTTCAAAAACGGTCACCCGTGGTATTCATTCGTAAGCCTCAAACAATAACTACAGTTAGTCTGATTTAAAGATCACACCTCACGTTCACAACAATGGTTTACAGTAAAGCATGGCTCCAGAGGGGGTTATGCTTTACACTAAACCATCAAATAAACTAAGTAGATGTATTGTATTGAAGCCTCACACAAGTAAAAAACTCATTGATGGGTAAAATATCCCGTAGAATGCTTATTGACAAAAAAGCACTCTACGGGTAAGATTTCGCGAATGAAGATCTTTCTATCAAATCAAGGCAACTTGCGTAATTTCAAAAGTTTTGTGGAGTCACTTGATTTATCACATCCTGACAAATTAGAAATAACAACGCACGACAAATGGGTTACTGTTCATCCTGTCAATCTTGTCATAGCAGCCGCATTAGCGATTCAGGCAGGAAAAAATAACACAGAAATCATGGGAAAAGTCCCTGAAACAGGACGGTATTTAGACAGAATGGGACTTTACGATCTGACTAAGACTTCTTCACCATTTGTTTATCATAAAAAAGAAGAAGCCGGACGTTTTGTACCAATAAAAATTATCAAAACCTCAGACGATCAATCTCGTTTTGTTACGGATGTGATACCCCTTTTGCATCTGTCCGAAAAAAATGCACTAGTCGTAAAATATGTCATTGGTGAATTGGTACGAAATGTGATTGAACATTCGTTGGCAAGAGATGGTGCAATTGTTGCTGCCCAGTATTATAAAAAAACTAATCGTGTGAGCGTTGGAATTTGCGATACTGGTATAGGTATTTGGAAAAGTATGAACACCAATTGGCATCCCAAAACCGATATTGATGCAATTAAATTAGCATTAACACCTGGTATTACTGGAACTACACGCAAAGAAGGAGGTACTGCCGAAAATGCTGGTGCTGGATTATTCTTTATTAAATCTATCGCTAAGATTACGCGTAACTATTTTGTCATATACAGTGGCAGTGCTGAATATACTCTGTTAAAACATAAAAAACGCATAAAGGGAATGCCGAGATTGTACGTTGATCCAACGAGGGATCCGCACAACGAGAATAATATCGCACCAAATTTTCAAGGAACAGTGGTAGCGGTGGATATTTCACTCGATGAAACAACAGAATTTAATGATTTGTTATCCAGTATTGGTGCTGCATATGATAAGGCAATTCGTGAACGTAAAAGAGTAAAGTATAAGAAACCCATATTTAAATGAAAAAAAATATCAAAATGCTAAATGTAACGGGTGATTTCGCCGAGAATAAAGATATTGCAAAGAAGTTGCGAATCGAAACAATTATGCCAGCTTTGTCAAAAGGCGATGAGGTTGTTCTAGATTTCGATGGCATCAGTGGAGCTACTCAGTCATTTATCCATGCATTAATTAGTGAACCAATTTGTGAGCTAAGAAATGTTGCGTTTGATAATTTGGTGTACAAAAATGCCAACGATGACATACGTGAAATTATTACAATTGTTTACCGTTACATGCAAGAAAGTTTAGATGGGAATGATGGAGATTAAACCACCATGACAAGAGTATTAAAAAACCTACGGCAGGCTCTCACAAGCCACGCCATCGCCAACACCTACTGAGTCCAATCTCATCGGGTCATTTTCCGCACTCCAGCCACAGCTGTTGAAAAACTGTTGAGCATCTGTATGGCTGGCAAAATCACTGCAATCAAGATCGGGTCCGTTACAACTTTTATTATTTGAAGTAGTATCTTTTCTGGGTGCCGTTGTAATCAGCGGTTTTGGAGTAAAAACTGGACAAGCGCCTTCTGCCCACAAACCCTTCTGTTCGCTTTCCGCATTTTTTTGGGCTTGAACGTAAGTTTCATGCAGACGATGGGGAGTAGAGGAGTAGAGTGCTTCGTAGGCGTAGCCTTCTTGGATCATTTTAAGACCAACATCTTCGTTGTTGACAACAACAAAGCGAAGCAAACGATTGTATTTATCGCGGTCCGACTGTGTGCTGTCAGCCTCAAGTTGCACCTCTTGATTTTCAAGTAAAGATTTGAGTTTATTTGAAGCTTCTGCGCCAAAACATTCTAGACTTTTTCGTGGATCAACAGTTTCTGGACTGTTGATCCCAACTATCCGCACTGTTTCTGTCTTACCATCGATCATCACTTTAAATGTATCTCCGTCAATAACGCTCACCACTTGATAGCTAATCTTAGCTGAGACACTAGCGACTGGTTGAGTGGGTTGCACTACAGCGGTTGGTTGGTCTGGTATGGCGACTGGAGGTTGGTCGACGATTGCCGGCTCAGGAGTATTTTGAGTGGACGTTGTCACACGACCCACACTCATAATTACGAAGAGAATTATTGTTAAAAATATTTTTGCATCCACGAACTCATTCTATACCACAAAACAAAAAACGGCGTTTTGTGAACGCCGTTTTTTAATTAACAAACAAAAAAACTACTTTTTCTTTTTTGCCACTTTCTTGGTTACTTTTTTCTTAGCAACTTTCTTTTTGGCAACTTTTTTAACTACCTTCTTGGCAGCCGCTTTCTTTTTTTTGACAGGCATTTTGTTCTCCATACTATTTTACTATTAATTCATCTTATGAAATAAACACCAGTATTGTCAATGGGTAAGTGAGTTTTTGTGTACACCGTAAGCCTGGTTGAGTTCTGTAAAAAATTCTTGTGAACCAGTCGTTGACATAGCGGCGCTGCTCTTAGTTGAATCGTTTTTAAATTGAGCCATTGAGGCAAAGATGCCAAATTTTTTGAGACCAACGATGAAGATTGCGGCTTGCCCTGGGTCTTTTGGTAGCGACAATCCCCGCCATTTTTTTGCTTTTTCTTGGAAGGATTTCAGTTGTGGGTTGTCATTCGCAATGTCTGCGCCACCTTGAACCAATTCTAAGATCAAATCTATCAACACTTGGTTTTCTTTCTCATCAGGAATGATATTGCCACCTTCATCTGATTGAAAAAATAATAAATTTTGAACTTCCTGATCTCCAACTGGTTCGGTAAAAAGAAAAATTGCCCCGCCAACTTGAGAAGGATCAAACATCGTTTGGTTACTCAGTTCTCCAGGTTTGACGATGACAACATCTGGCACACTTTCAGAACGAAATATATTGCCATAAGCCTCAATTAGTTGTTGGTTATTAGACACAGGATGAGTTATTGCACCACAATTATTCATTGCTTTTGCGTAATCTTTGGTTTCTTGGTCACCGTTTGCATCTTTAAATAAAGTGTCAATATTGAACTCTCCCAGCTTTTTTAGATTATCTGTTAGTTTTGCCAAAAAAGGCATGCCTGGTGAGCCACCTCCGAGTGGAATTAACACGTCAATTGGCTGTTGGCTTTCGGCCGATAAATTATTCTCCCTTTTCTCACGAAGTTTATGATCTAGTTCTAAACCGAATGTCGGATCTTGAGGATATGCACAAACGGTCACTCGGGGAAGATGCTCCCGCCTGTCGTTTCTCCGTCTGCGCATTTTCTTTTGCCAGGAACTCAATTCTCTATCGATCAGTTTTTTCGTCTGGTTATCTGGGGCAAAAATTATATCGGCATCAATCAGTGGCCAGATACACTGGACTCTAGTGATAAAGTGATCAGTTATCAGCACTACGTTAGTAATTTTTACATTATGTTTATTTTCCAATTGGTGTTTATAGAATCCTGCAATATAAGCCGGGTCTGGATTGGTGTGAATAAAAATAATCTCATTTTTTCCTTGACTAACCGATTTTTGTATCAGCGTTTCCAATGCGCCAACTACAGTAGCTCCATCTTGGTTTAATAAAAGATGTCTGGATATGGGTGCATAGACATATTTTTGAAATCTTTCATGAAGATAAACAAAATCGATAATCCGCTTATCTCGTCCTTCCACACTTCCCCGACGGTGAGTTCTGGTAGAAATAGTCGGAATCTGTACGCAATTAAGTTTTTTGAGGACAGATGTAATTAAGGCAATCGCCGGTCTTAAATGACCGGCACCGGCATCAGTTGCGACGAATTGAATATAAGCTTGATTTAAATGCGCTAACTCTTTTAAACTAATTTTTTCAGTTTGATATGGTGTTTCATTTATTTGATTACTAAATGTGATTTCTGCTTTATTAACCGAACCATCTGTTTTTGGTAGTTTGGCCGCTCCGTGAGGCAACATTGTGGCAAGCTTCTCGAGCCGAGGAGATTCTCTTGGGTAAATTTTTTTTGCGAAATATAAAAAGGTTTCGCCGATCACCATACAAATTACTATACCTAATTACAGGGGATTGCTCAACAGCTAGCAGAGTACCTAGCAGAGTAAATCATTAATTGTAATGTACAATAAAAAAATTATGACACTGCAAAAATGGCAACTGCTTGCGACTAAGGATATTTCACCACATGAATGGTTTCCTTTGGAAATGAGAACTTATCGACTTCCCAATGGCAAAATTGTTGATGATTTTTCGGTCACAACTTTGGCTGATGTTGCCATGATCGTTGCTGTTACAAAAGACAGAAAAATTGTTATGGTTCGCCAGTTTAAACCTGGTTTTGGTGATGTGGTGACCGAGTTTCCCGCTGGTAGAATTGAAGCTTCACACAAAAACTTAGTGGAAACAGCATTGCACGAGTTAGAAGAAGAAACTGGCAGTGTAGCTACAAACCTTGAGTATTTTGGGACTCTCGCAGGTTTTGTAACCAAGGCGACAGAAAAGGTTCACTGTTTTTATACTAAAGATGTTGAATTTAACTCTCAACAATCACTTGATGCCAATGAAGAAATTGAAGTGGTTTTACTTTCACCAGACGAATTAGATAAACAAATAGACACCAATCAAATTCAAGCAGCGTTAACAATAGCTGCCTGGAGACTAGCCAAGACCAAGTATTTTAGTCAAAAATGACTTGAATCCAGGCCCGCCAATTAGAGATAGTTGGAGTCGGTGTGGGCGAAGGCGAAATATGAGGTGCAACTGAAGGAATCTGAATCACAATATCACCTTCTTTTTGTTGCCTTAATTCATTGCGCAGCACCTTTTCCTGATTATACGGCAATTGAGATTCCTCAAGTTGTTGTTGCAAGAGGACTTGTTTTTCTTTCAACAAATCGACCTCCGCTTGATTTCTTTCCACTTGGTTGCCTTTTTGCGTGGTATTTTGTTGGGTGGTGCGCAAAGACAGAAAAAAGAGTGTTGCCAATAGCCCAAAAAACAACATCGTCAAGGGGTGTGAGAGGACTTTGCGCATTGTTTTTTAACCCTCATTATGATACTATAAGCCTATTGATAGCGACTTGGTTTATTGACTGGGTTCTATAAAGATCTATCATGACATGTTTATAGTTGTGATACAATAGACGCTAGCCCATAGTACATGACAAGTCAGTAGAGACATTCTAGTATGCAGCAACTTTTAAGTGTAGCTCAAAATCAATTCGTTAACAGTCTACAGGATTCGGGTAAGGCTCGGGCTACGGTCTTGGCCTATGGTAAAGATGTGGAACAATTGGTGGAATATGTAGCTACTCTCGGCAAGCTCTATGCGGGCGAAACCACTTCAGAGGACATCGATGCCTTCAAAGAATTACTCAAGAAACAACGTTATACAGGCAAATCCATTTCTCGCAAAATTAATTCTATTAAAGCGTTCTTCCGCTTCATGGTGAGTGAAAAACTTATCGAACTCAATCCAGCGGGTATCATTGCTCACCCAAAATTTGACCAATCTCCTCCAAGAGTATTATCAAAAATTGAGTATCGAGCTTTGCGTGACGCCGCTCGTGGTGATGCTAGGATGTGTGCCGTAGTTGAGATTTTACTCCAAACTGGTATGAGGATTAGTGAGTTAGCGGCGCTTCAGCTGACTGATGTTGATTTTGAACGCAATGTAGTGACAATCACCGCTCAAAATTCTCGAGGTGGTCGTAAAGTTCCACTCAATACCGCCGCCAAAAAAGCTTTGATGGAGTACTTAGAAGTACGGCCACGAGCCAGAGAAAAAACCTTCTTTTTGACCAAAACTTGCCGACCATTCTTGGTTCGCAACATTAGAACCGCTTTGGATCGCTACTTCCGCTTGGCTGGCATCAAAGAGGCAAAGGTCAACGACTTGCGCCATACTTTCGTGGCCGAGCAACTCAAGGCAGGGACACCGCTAGTTTATGTTTCGCAACTAGTTGGTCACAAACGCATCACCACCACCGAAAAATATCTCAAGTTGATTGATGTTCCAGAAATGGAGCCCAACGTTCAGATAGAAGAGCTATAGTTGGGGAAGATTTATCCTATAATAGTTGACATTCTGCCACAAGTAAGGTATAATACGTAACTATTGTGTATAAAAAAGGAATACTTAAAAAAAACTTAGCTTCTCCTCACGCAATTGGCCTCGTGGAAACTCCAGAACTTTCTGCTTTGGGAGTCGATTACTTTTTTAGAATGATGACGCCTAAGGCAAGACAATTGGCGAGACCATACGAATTGGAAGAATGGGCGCTTTTGAAGCATCTTCTGTCTAATAAGGAAGAAAAACATGACAACCTTATAGTTGTTGGGGCCGGAAGTTTAACTTATTTGTCAGAAAGTTATTCAAAAGTTTCTCGGTATGTTGCAATTGAGCCTCTCGCAAAACTTTTTATCCCAAAAGATCTTAGGTTCATAGTTAAAAAGACCCCCAAAATTTCAGTTATTGAAAAAAAACTGCAAGATGTAGAGGCACGCGACGTCCCTAATGGCAACTCTGTTTACGCATATATTTTTAATATTCTGGCTTACATTGAACATCCAATTAAGAATATTAACCGATTGATAAAAAGGGGTGATACCCTTTTTATTACCTCTTGGAGTCAATCAAAAGAAGCAAAGAAAATTAGAAAAAAATATTTTGATTACCTGAATGATTTGCAAAGTAGTGTCATTATTGACCCCACAAAAACCATTGGTCTCTGTCATTTAGACCATTTCCCTTTTGAAAAATTAAAATACTACAATTCGCATCAATATATTAAAGGTACAATAACCGATACGTTGGTTATTAGTACCCATTAGTCTTAGGCATAGGGATTCGTATGCGTTATCTACTTCATGATGCTTTTTTGAAATCATCAAAGGAATATAGTAATAATGTTGCCATTTATCAAGAAAATCTTGGAGAGTTCTCGTACGAGCAATTACGATCGTTAGCAAATCAATACGCAAATTTTTTCTTATCAAGAAAAACCTCGGTGAGAGAGCAACCATTTGTTGGGATTCTCTCTCCCGTACATCATCAAAGCATTGCCGCTGTGTTGGGTACGTTATTCATCGGGGGCACTTATGTGCCTCTTGACGAATATTCACCTGATGAGCGCTTAGCTTTGATCCTTGATAATACCCAGCTTGACACCCTGGTGATCGATTCACATTGGTTATCACAGCATCAAGCGTTATTATCCCATCCTGCTTTGAAAACGATCATTGTTATGGATGAATCATTTTCGCAAGACGGAACTCGTACTTTTTCACTGAATGCAATTAAAAAGTCATCTAGTTCAGAGCTCCCCCTGCTTAATCAGGTTTGTGATGATTTGGCGTACATTTTGCACAGCTCTGGTTCGACAGGAATACCAAAGGGTATTATGCTCACGCATCGAAATGCTCGCACCTTTGTGGATTGGATGCAGACGGAGTTTACCCTGACTTCAGAGGATGTTGTCATGTCCCGAGCACCGTTTAAATTTGACTTATCAGTATTTGATATTTTTAACACCTTTAATGCTGGTGCCAAATTGGTCTGTTTTGACTGGAATGCAGACAGACCCTCAGAACAAAAGCATGCAGATTATGTACAGCTTATGGCGAATGAGAAAGCTACAATTATTTACACGACTCCATCGACCTTTATTGTGATGATGAATAGAGGTAATCTGGCCTCGACAGAACTTTCGCTGCGCGAGGTAATGTATGCTGGTGAGCCTTTTCCAATTCCCCAGTTACTCAAATTAAAACAAGCATTACCAAACACTCGAATTGCCAATATCTATGGTCCAACTGAAACCAATATTATTACCTATTGGTGGGTTGACGATTTGAATCAAGAGAGTGCTGATGTTCCACTAGGATACGTTGTTGAGGATACAGAAATACTGGTAGTCTCTGAAGATGGTTCCCATATTTGCGAACCAGACGAGTTAGGTGAGTTGTGGTGTAGAGGAGGAACCGTAACTTTGGGATATTTGGGGATGGAGGAAAAGACTGCAGAATGTTTGGTTAAAAGTCCATTTCATAGATATCCTGCACAATATTGGCGGACTGGCGATTTTGGTTTTATTGATTCTGCCGGATTACTTCACTACCGAGGCAGAAAAGATCATATGGTGAAAGTTAAGGGCTTTCGGATAGAGATTGGAGAAATTGAGTCGGCGTTAGCGAAGAATGATGCTCTGGACGAGTTTTGTGTAGTAGCAGTTCCAGATGAAAAATATGGTAACCGACTCTACTGTTACTACTCAGTCTTACCCCAGCGAGATATTACCAGTGAGGAATTGACAAGTTTTCTAAGCACAAAACTGCCAGATTACATGATTCCATTTAAGTTTTTTCGAAAAGAAGTAATGCCAAAAACCTCATCGGGCAAAGTGGATAGAGTTTTATTGGCAGAAGTTTTTTTAACCAAATCAAATAATCTATGAAAAATGCCTATAAAGTTCTATTCATCGGAATTGATGCAAAGGTATTTGACCTTTTGAAAACTGATTCTAGAGTTGAGTTGGTGGGAACTAATGTTGTCTTAGAATTTTCCGCCTATAGAACTAATAATCCAGTAGACTATTTTTTCAAGTGGTCGTACTATTTACACAATCAACGCAAGTTTTCGGGTTTAAAAATTTTGCTTTTTGCCATTGGTAGATTATTCAAAAGTTATAGTTCGGATTTGTATAAACAGTTTTATCCTTACTTATCTTCTATTATTTGGAATAATATCCATGTAGTCAATCTTGACGACCTGAATAAGTTAAAGGATTTTGTAGAAAAACACCGGGTTGACGTATTTGTCTTGAGTAATTGGTGGATGCTACCTGAAAAGATAATTAATATACCAAAATTTAAAACGGTGAATATTCATCCTTCTCCTTTGCCTAAATATCGTGGGTCTGTACCCACATTATGGTCGCTTAAAAATAAGGATCAAGAAACTGCCGTATCTTTTATGGTTATTGACTCTAGTATGGATGGAGGAAATTTGATTGCTCAACACAAAGTATTGATTGATTCAACCGACAACGCTATTACCTTAGAAGAAAAATGTGATGCTGTAATTAGAGAAAATTTTGTCTCAAATTTAATTGAGTATTTGGATGGTAAAATCATCCTTAAATCTCAAGATAGAACCAAAGCTTCTGTGACAGCCAAATATTTTCCGTATTTGAAAATTAATTGGGCAAAGGAAACAGCAGAAGAGATTGTCAATAAAATTCTTCTATACCCGCATCTTTGGCCACCAGATCAATGTTTTTGTATTTTGCAAAATTCGGCAATCTCATTTAAACATGCATATGTCGACAAGCCCACCGATTTACTCACTGAGTACGGCCACTACACCATTGATAAGGATATAATCCGGATTAGGGCAATTGATGGAGTAGTGGTAGCGAAACTGGAGAAAGATATTAATCACCAGGATAGTATAAAATTACGTAAGTGCGAGACAAAGAAATTGGAATAGAAATATGGATGCTGAGCAAACTACGACTAAACCGGAAAATGAAATTAGCCATGATCAAAATGTGCATCAAATTGACATTCTCGGCAACCTTGAAGAAGAAAAAAAGTTTGCCCAGAAGCTAAGAGATCAAAACAGTATTAGCCCCACTCTTATAGAAAACCCTCGGGCCAATTTGAGCTTTCGTACTGAGTTTGAATTGTATTATGATCGAGTTTTCAATCGGCGTGATGCTGAAGATCGAGCCTTGATTGAACAATTTTCCCAAAAAATTGATATTACAAATAAAACACGAACAATGACAGTCATGCCAGTATATGTTAGGGAAGACAAATTAACACGCGCTTTGGATAGTTATACCCGTATTAGTGCTGAGGATTTATCCCAGCATCAGATTGTGTTGTTTTTGAACGCTGGTTCAGATATGAGTAGCGAGGAGTATCAAGCTAATTCTGAAAGTCGACGAAAGGAAATTGCAGTTTTTGTTGAAAAACATCCTAATATTTTAATTTCAGTGATAGATCATCATTTTTCAGAAAAAGTGGTTTTGGGACGAGTAAGAGGATTGATGGCCGATGCAGCAATGCTAAAGGCATATCGGGTAGGCGCAGATGATCCAATATTCATATCCAATGATTCGGATCAAGTGGGGATGGCAACTAGACATTTTGAGTTTATTAAGAATGCTTATGATTCAAATCTAGGATTGGATGCTGCTGGTTGTACCACTTTATGGAGTGGATATAATCTCAACGGAGAAACAATTGGAAATGAGGCGAAATTACCCGAGGTTTGGTTTGGTGATCTATTTTCTCATGCATCAGATGGAGTTGTAAGAAATGGAGAGGCAGGCATACTTTCAAATTTTTATACTTGTGGACCAAATTCAAATTTTCGTGGTGCGGCACTATGTGCCATGGGTGGTTATGATTACACTTTAAACTTTAAGGAAGAAGTGGAAATTGGTCGACGAGCAAAAGCAATGCGAATGACCGACGATGATTTGGGTTTTTATCATCCAAAACATTATCAATTTATTAAAGATTCTTGGGTGTCAACTTCACCGCGTCGGGCGATCAGGTCAATATTAGCTGGTGGAGTACTACTAACACAATGGGATGATTTTGATTCAATAGTTGGGGCTGGTATGGATGAAAAACTCCTATCGATCAAGTATCAAGAGAATAGTGAATTAATTCAACTAGTGGATCTGTTGGAAGCAAGAAATGGTAATGAAGTAGCGTTGAAAAAAATCGAAGATAGACTTTCAAAAGTTCTAATGTTATTACTGCAGGCTGACTCAGTTATTGATCAAGATCAGTTTGAAGCAATTCTACGTCGGTTGGGCATACAATGTGCGGTTGGAAGTAACCCGACACAACTGGCCGTAGATCTTGAGAATTCATCGCTTTTTAAATTATTAACTTATTGGGCTTCCGATACAATCAAGAGCTAATTATCAAGTACTCGCATTCCATGACAGAAAAGATCCAATATTGTGACCATAAAACACCTGTTTATAAGGCAGAAGCTATACTCGAAAGTGATCTCATGGCCAATCCCGAAATAATAAAGGTTATGGGATCGATTGCCGAACTATTAAAAGCAAAGAGTCCTAAACCGGTTATTATCGCTCTAGATGGTAGAAGTGGAGCTGGGAAAACGACCATTGCAAATTTAATTGCAGAGAAACTGAATGGAATAGTCATTGGTTTTGATGATTTTTACCCAGGAGGCACAAATGAATATTGGGATAGCTTGAATCCGGGAGAGAGGATGAATCAAGTAATAGACTGGAAAAGATTTACCGAAACTGTGTTGCGCCCACTGCTAGACAATCAACACGTTTCTTGGCATCCATTTGACGTGGTTGCTTGTGCAGGACCGGCATCATTTACCGAAGAACGAGACCCAGCTCAGCTAATCATTCTTGAAGGCCAATATTCAAATCGTCCAGAAATAAGGCATCTAATCGATTACAAAGTCTTAGTGCGTGCCGCTGATAATTTTACCCGTAGACAAAGGCTCATCGCTAGGGAAGGACCTGAATTTATGGCTGACTGGCACCCAAGATGGGATCCAGTTGAAGAATTTTATTATAATGAGATTAGTCCAGGAGATATTTTTGATGTTATTATTACAAATCACTAGGATTTGTTTATGACAGACTTAATAGATAATTTTTCAACTAATAATTTAAGTGACACAAGGAAACTGATTACTGATTTCTATGAGCAAAGTCCGATGTTTGGTGTAGTTGCCACAAAAGTTGATAAAAGACGACTTGAACTTGCTAACGGTCACTGGTTGGGCGATTTTGCCACTCAAGATTATTTAAGTCTGGATTTTGAACCAGAAGTGATTAATGCTGCTGTAGAAGCGACCAAAAAGTACGGTACCGTTGTTGCTTGGTGCCGCTTGGTTGCCACTGTGGATCTATTTACCAAAGTAGAAAAATCAGTAGCAAACCTTGTTGGTGCTGAAGCGGCGCAGATGTTTGCGTCTACAACCATTTTAAATCACGGAGTGATTCCGGCTCTACTTGGTAAAGATGGAGTAATGTTTTTAGATAAATCGGGTCATGCTACCTTGTATGAAGGGGGAAAAATTGCGAGAGATAGCGGAGCTACTTTGGTAAGTTTCAAGCAAGATGATTTTGAGACATTAGAAAAATTACTGATAGAACATAGGGATAATCCAAAAAAACTGATTGTCACTGACGGGGTTTACAGCATGACCGGAGAGTACGCCAACTTGCCAGAGCTAGATCGGCTAGCGAAAAAATATAATGCTTTACTGTATGTCGATGACGCACATGGATTCGGCGTTGTTGGAGAAAAACCTTCACCGGAGCAACCGTATGGCCACAAAGGCAATGGGCTTGTAAAGTATTTTGACCTCTCATATGAGAACATTTTGTACGTCGCTTGTTTTTCTAAAGCATATGGTTCTTATGGTGCTTTCGTTGCTGGAAAGAAATCGATTTTAGATTTCTTATTTTCTCAAGCTACCCCACATGACTTGGGTGGCCATGGATCAGCCTCAGCAATGGCTGCGGTACTCAAGGGTCTAGAAATTAATGAACAGCGTGGCGATGAAATTCGTTCTAAACTGTATGAACTCACCCGTCAAACTAAGCGTGGTCTTTTTGATCTCGGCTTCACTATGCAGGGCATTACTGATTTCCCAATCATTAGTGTTTGGCTTGGTGACAGCGAAAACATTATAGCTATTTCACAAATACTTTTCGATAATCATGTTTTGCTTACCCTTGCACCCTATCCAATGGTTCAAAGAGGGGAAGAGTCATTAAGAGTCACGGTTACACCATCAAATACCCAGGACGAAGTAAAGGCGTTGCATCATGCATTTTCTGAAGTGAAAAAATATTTAATAGTAAAAAAAGTCTGGAAAGGCAGTCATTAAACTTAGTGAATATGAACATTCAAGACCAATTTTCCCAACATAATACTGCTGATATGCGCGATCCACTCATGTCAGTTTTAGCTGAAAGTTGTCAGTACAATGTTGTCTATCATAGTGTTTCTGGTAGAGAAATTATAGATGTAAATGGGAACAAACTTATCGACTTTGCTTCATGCAACTATTTAAGTTTTGATCAAGAACAAGAAGTGTTATTACCTCATGGTGTAGCTGCAGCAAAGGATTTTGGGCTTCATACGAGTCGTGCCAGACTCATGGGTTATCATGAACTGTTTTCCGTAATCGAAAAGGAGATGGCAACATTTCTTGGAGTTGAAGATACGATCCTATTCCCCAATACGACGTTGGCGCATATTGGTATTATTCCAGCACTGATGAAGAAGGATGACGTCATATTTCTGGATAAATCTGCTCATGCTACTATGTATCAGGGATCACAGCTTGCCAGAGACAAAGGATCAATACTTATAAGTTTTACGAAGGAAGATTTTGTAACATTGAGAGAGTTGTTGGAAAAACACAATCAGGCAAAGCGAAAACTCATTTGTGTTGATGGGGTTTACAGCATGACTGGTGATTATGCTGCGCTTGAAACACTTGTCTCATTGTCAACTGAATTCAACGCATTATTATATATCGATGATGCTCATGGATTTGGATTTGTTGGTGCAGATCCAACTCAGGAAATGCCATATGGATTCTCCGGAAACGGAATAGTAAACCATTTTTCAAAAAGGTATGACAATATTATGTATGTGGCGGGTACTGCAAAAAACTTTGCGGCTGCATCAGCCGTGGTGTCAGTGACGACTCAGATGAAACAGTATTTGATGGCATATGCCAAACCTCTCGATTACACACATCCTTCAACACCATTTGCATTGGGAATTCTTGGTGCGGCACATAAGTTGCAAGTACAAGAGGGAGATGTGAGAAGAGCTCGAGTTTATCAAATGACGAAGCAACTGATTGAGGGTCTTCGTGGCATGGACTATGAAGTGACCAATCATACCTATTTTCCTATCGTGTCAGTGCAAGTTGGTGATACTCAAAGACTTATCGCAGCATCAAAGGCACTATATGAACGTGGAATATTTCTTACCTCTTGTCCGTACCCCACGATGCCGAAGGGTGAAGAGGCACTGAGGATAACTATTACATCCAATAACACTAGTGAGCAAATAACCCTTCTACTTGAATCATTTGATGCAATAAAACGAATTCTGAATGGAGATGGGTAAATGTCTAAATACGGTACGAATATGCATATCGGACCAATTTGCGGACAAACAACATTGCCAGTGTTGTATGCTCTCGATTCTGATGAATCGCACATGCAGCGTCCACAAACTCATTGGACTCGTCAAGATATTGAAGCTGATAAAAAATATAGAAAAGAAAATACTGCGTTTTTATCATCACTAATCTGTACTACAAAAAAAGATGATTGCTTTATTCTACCCAGTGAGTTTCAAAACACTGCTGAACGTGAGCTCCTGACTTGGCATATCAGCCAATTTGAACGGTTTGGATTATCGCCCACAAACAACTTTTATTATTCGCCAATTGGAACAATTGCGAGTAAAGCCAAATCGCTACTTAAAGACAAAGCCTACTCAATTGTTGTTACCACTTGTTTTTCACACATTACTAATCGTTCTTTCCCAGTTTCTAAACAATTGTCGATTAGTAAACAACTTAACGCAAAAGAGTTTCTTTACCATCATGCCGAAAAACTTAAACTCAAACTGCCGAAAACCCTGGTTATATCGTCGGAATCCGATCTCAATCGTGAGGTACTTACAGCGATTGACTTTCCAAAATTTCATGCATATCTGAAATCAAATGGCTTGGGAGGTGGTAACAATGTGGTTGAGATTGTTAATTTTGGTCAGTTGAAAAAATTGATTAAGACGAAACGGTATGCTCCACCATTTATTCTTCAAAAAAAGATAGATACTAGCTTTGATGAAATTATCATCTCATTACTAGTCAAGTCGAAACAAATATTGTTAACGAGTAGTAGATATAAAATGACTGATCAGAATACTTGGTACGGTAATATATTCCATCCTAATTTGAAGCTTGATCCATCAGTTGTGAGACAAGCGACTTCACTTGCGAATAAGGCAAGAAAGTTAGGATTCCATGACAAGTTTGGTTTGTATTTTGGAATTGACGCTTTTCACAATTCGACTACTAAGAAAGCAATTTTAACTGAAGTCAATGCTCGCTACTTGGGGAGTACGCCGATAGAACTACTTTTATCAAAACTATCGTTGCTTGGAAAAGCGTTAGTTGTTTCGATGTTTGACTATATTTCTGAGACAGAAATGACGATATATCAGCAGTTTATAGACGAGCGTTTATATAACCCAAACACCAGTCAGGCATTTTCAGTAATATCATTAGGTTTCTCGGCATTTCAAGAGGCTGATGGTAGCCGATTGGTATACTATTTGGTAATGGGTGATATTGAACTTTTCATGACCGTTATTATTCAAAAATTTTCAAACAATTCTTTTGTAATGTCCAGAAAAGCTGTAGAAAAATACAGACACATCATTAAAAACTAAAACAGAAATCGTCATGAACACATTTCAAACCATTATTTCGCAGAATATTTTGGAAAACAGGAGAGGACAATACCTCGAATTATTCCGCAACGTTAAACAGTTTAATGTGATTGCTCAAGAAGTGGTTGGAAGAAGAATTAGAACGAATGATGATCACTGGGTAGTTGATTTTGCCTCATGTAACTATCTAGGTTTAGATCTTGATCCAGATATGGATGTTGATGTTGGTCAAGCAATTCAGCGGTGGGGGGTTCATCCGAGTTGGTGTCGACTGGTCGCTAGCCCAAAAATCTATGAAGATGCTGAGAACAAACTGGCTGAACTCATTGGTACTGAAACAACAGTCATTCTTCCCACAGTTACTCTCATTTCAATCGGTGTAATACCAGCACTCGTTGGGAAAACCGGAGTATTGTTGTTGGATAAGTCAGCTCACGAAACTATGTATGAAGCTGCAAAAATAGCCAGAGATAGTGGAGCTACTCTTGAGAGTTTTGCCCAAGATGACTTCGAGGCCCTAGAGAAGCTCATGATTAAACACCAATATAACTTGAGGAAGGTCATTCTAGTGGATGGAGTGTATAGCATGACTGGCGACTATGCAGATTTACCCAAATTAGTCGAGCTTGCCAAGAAATATGATACAATCATCTATTTAGACGATGCACATGGGTTTGGTGTGGTCGGAGAAAAACCTGATTCAGCAATGCCCTTTGGTTATAAAGGGAATGGATTGGTTAAACATTTTAATCTTGGATATGAAAACATTTTGTATATTGGAGGTTGTTCTAAGGCATATTCTTCCCTGGCTGCGTTTATTGGCTGTTCAAATGAGATGAAGTCATTTATTCGAGCTTTCGCTTCACCGTACGATTTGTCTGGTCCGTGTCCAACTGCGTCTTTAGCAACTCTTCTCAGAGGTTTGGAAATCAACGAATTAAGAGGCGAGGAAATTAGAAAGAAACTTTGGGTTCTCACAAACAAAACTATTATTGGACTTAGAGAGCAAGGTTTCACTGTCATGAACAAAACAGGTTTTCCGATAGTATCAGTGCTCATTAGCAACTCTAATGACTTAATTGCAACTGCAAATTTGCTGTTTGACGAAGGTATCTTGGTAACTACGGCGCCGTATCCAATGGTAAAAAAGGGAGAAGATCGCCATAGAATTACGATTACTGCGTCAAATACTCATGAAGAAGTTGACCAATTGTTGCTTGCTTTTGAAAAGGTTGCTGACTATCTCTCAAGTAGATAATTCTAGAAATTGTGAAGAAAAACATTTTCATTTTGGCGGTACAATAGGGGTATGAAAAAACGTATTGTATCTGGAATCAATCCGAGCGGGAGCTCGCTCCATATTGGAAATTTTTTTGGCGCAGTCAAACCACAAATCGATTTACAAAATGATCAAGACTATGAAACCTTCTATTTCTTGGCGGATTTGCATGCCTTGACCACGGTGCAGAACCCCAATGTATTGTCGGCAAATGTGCGCAATGTGGTGTTGGATTACTTAGCCTTGGGGCTTGATCCAGAAAAGTGTACGTTTTTTCGTCAGTCGATGACATCGGCTCACACGCAGTTAGCAATTGTTTTAGCCAACTTTATCGGTCTGGGTCAAATGAAACGCATGCACGCTTATAAAGATAAACTGCAAAAAGGTGCGGACGCAGACATGGTCAACATGGGGTTGTTTAACTATCCAATTTTGATGGCGGCGGATATTTTGCTTTACAAACCTTTTGGTGTACCAGTGGGTGAAGATCAGCGCCAGCATGTGGAGTTAGCCAGAGATATTGCCGAAAACTTCAACAAAAACTACGGTCAAGAGGTTTTCCCTTTGCCAGAACCACTGATTGCGAAAGACTTAGGAAAAATCGTCGGCACCGATGGTGAACGCAAAATGAGCAAATCGCTGGGAAACATTATTGGTATTTTTGAGGATGATGCCACGATTAGAAAACAAATTATGGGTTGTTTTACCGATCCACAGCGATTGAAAGCGACTGATCCAGGCAAAGTTGAGGGTAATCCAGTGTTTATTTATCACGATTTGCTCAATGAAAACAAGGCAGAGGTGGCAGAGCTAAAAGATCGTTACCGATTGGGTCAAGTAGGTGATGTGGAAGTCAAGGAGAAGCTATTCTTGGCTCATCAGCAGTACTTTGCGGAGGCACGAGCTCGTCGAGTCAAATTGGCTGAGCAACCCAGCGAAGTCGCAGACATTCTGATCAAGGGTGCGGATCGAGCGGGGAAGGTGAGTAATAATACAATGCAAGAGGTTTATTCTGTCATTGGCTTACACTAGGGGAGAATTAGATGAAAGATCAAATTAGCTACGATGACTTTGTAAAACTGGATATTAGAATTGCGACAGTGATTGCTGTTGATTTGATTGAAGGAGCGGATAAATTACTCAAATTAACCCTCGATGTGGGTGACCCAGAAACTGGTGGACTTGGTCAACGGACGATTGCTGCGGGGATCAAAGCATGGTATCAACCAGAGGATTTGGTTGGTAAACAAGTTGTGTACTTAGCCAATTTAGAACCGAGAATGTTGAAGGGTGTTGAAAGTCAGGGTATGGTTTTAGCTGCAGACGGAGATCATGCAGTGCTTTTACAACCTTGGGCCAGTGTTTTGAATGGCTCGGCAATCAGATAAGCTTACAATTTACGTGTTACAATAACCGCCGCTATGGTAGATAAAAAGGAAGAGAAAAAGCCTGAGGAGAAGCGCCCCTTACCGGTTAAACCTCCAGTAATAACCAAATTTGAATTGAAGCTCAACTTTCAGCAACTGCTGAATCGTGGTTTTTTGTATATTTTGATTGGAATCTTATTTTTACCCTTCCTCTTTGGCTTGTTTAGCTCAAACCGAGAAGAAATTACACTTAGCCAATTAGTCAAAGACTTGAGAGCCGAAAAAATTGAAAAAATTGCTATCGCTGGTGATGAGTTGCGAGCAACGTATAAAGAAGAGGCAATAGAAAAATACACTCGTAAAGAAACTGGGGTCTCTACCAGTCAGATTTTTGCTAATGCTGATATTGATTTAACTCAAGCAGATCTCAAGGTGGAAAATATCTCAGGTTGGCAATTGATTTTTGAGGCCGCGATCAACTTTTTACCAGTTATTTTAATGATCGTATTCTTTTTCTTAATTTTCCGTCAAGCTCGAGGCGGAGCCGATGGCATTATGGGTATTGGTCGGAGTAAAGCTAAGATTTTTATCAAGGGTAAGCAAGATACAACTTTTGCCAATGTCGGTGGCATGGATGAAGCAAAAAAGGAGTTAGAAGAAATTGTCGATTTCTTAAAAAATCCCAAGAAATATCAGAAGTTAGGCGCACATACACCAAAGGGCGTGCTACTAGTTGGCCCAGCTGGTACGGGTAAAACTTTGTTAGCGAGGGCCGTCGCTGGTGAGGCAAATGTGCAATTCTTGTCAATTGCGGGTAGTGAATTTATGGAAATGTTAGTGGGGGTGGGAGCCTCCAGAGCAAGAGATTTGTTTGAAACAGCCAAAAAATTAGCGCCATCCATAATTTTTATTGATGAAATTGATGCCATTGGGCGAGTGCGTGGCATGGGCAGTATGGGTGGCCATGACGAGCGCGAGCAAACCCTGAACCAAATTTTGGTCGAAATGGATGGCTTTACCCAAAATGACAATGTGATTGTGATGGCGGCTACTAATCGGGGCGATATGCTTGATCCAGCCTTAGTTAGACCAGGGCGTTTTGACCGCAGGGTAGTGGTGAGTTTGCCCGATTTAGAAGAACGCAAATTTATTCTTTCAATTCATGCGAAAAATAAACCAGTGGCTAAAGAACTGGACTGGGAAAAAGTGGCTAAAAGAACGGTGGGTTTTTCTGGTGCAGATATTGAAAACATGCTGAATGAGGCGGCGATTGCGGTGGCTAGAGAAAATCGCGAGATGATGACAATGGATGATATTGAAGAAGCCTCACTTAAAGTCAAACTCGGTCCGAGCAAGCGTCGTTTGCAAGACGATACCGAAAGAAAAATGACGGCCTATCACGAAGCGGGGCATGCTGTGATTGCTCATGTTAGTCCGCACGCCGATCCAGTGCACCGTATTTCGATTGTTTCCAGAGGCAGAGCCTTGGGTTACACGCTCACTCCGCCAGAAAGAGATAAGTTGCAAACAACTAAGTCAGAATTACTTGACGAAATTGCTGTTTTGCTTGGTGGCAGAGCCGCCGAACAATTGGTATTCAATGAACTGACTGCCGGTGCCAGTAGTGATATTGAGCGGGCGACCAAAGTCGCCCGCGCTATGGTGATGGACTTTGGCATGTCCGATCTTGGCCCGATGCAGTTTTCGCCCCAATATGATTTATCAGATTATGGTCGGAGTTGGGGTGAACCAATCAAAGTATCAGATAAACTACAAGAACAAGTTGATGGCGCAGTGAAAAATTTTGTGGACGAAGGTCTTGCCAAAGCCATTACCTTACTAAAAAAGTACCGCAAACAACTCGATGCCGTATCAGAAAAACTACTAGAAGTAGAAAGTCTCGATGGCGATGAGTTTACTCAACTGATGACGATGAAGAAAGCAGCCAGAGCTTAATACCACCGACTGATTCAAACAACAAAGAATTGACAAATATCCATAATTATGTAATTATGTAAGTATGCAAAAACAACTTGTTCGAACTACTGTTCAAATCGACCCCAAATTACTAAGACAAGCCAAAATCAAAATGGCTCGGGAAGATATAACTTTTCGTGACATGATTCAGGCTGGGCTTCAAGCTATTGTTGATGGCAAACTGCAGCTAGCAGACGCACCAAAAAGTAAGAAAAAAGTCAGCTTTGGCGGTTACAATTTAGGTATTATGAAGGGTAGTCTGAGAAGAAAAGATATCTATGAGGAACATCTCGCCCATATTGTTAGATAGCAATGTTTTGGTGTATTCTCAAAATACTCAATCGAAGTATTATAAACAAGCTCAAGCGGCATTAGATCAGGCTATTAATGGAAATCTTAAAGCATGCTTAGCGCTACAAAATATTACTGAAGCAATCGCCATTCTCACAGATGCCAAAAGATTTTCACATCCATTGAGCCATCGAGAGATCATTAAACTGTTAAATATATTTTCCAACTTAGAGCACTTTAAGTGGATTTTTCCTAATTCTAATACTGTGGAATTGTTGAGTGAATGGTTCCAAAATGGCTTAGTGGGTAAAAGTCAGCAAATATTTGATGCTCAACTTGCCGCCACAATGCTTAGTAATGGAGTGAAAACTATTCTCACTGCTAATACTAAAGATTTTGCTCAGTTTCCTGGAATAGAAGTCATCGATTTAAAAAAAGCTAGCAAATTTTATTTTGTAAGCTAGTTGGTATAGAGTAGGGAATATTCAATTCTTAACAGTGATGAACTCGCTCAAGCAATGAAAATGAAGAAAATTAGTCGTTAGTTACAAAAAAACGAAGTTGATATTGGTAGGGCATTAGTTTGCTTCGAAACAAACCAACAGAAAACCGCTCGTCAATGGACTGGAGATCATCATATCTAGCTATCTGAATGGTGTTTTGCTCTTGGTCGTGAACAGAAGTAAGTAATAAATCCGGGTTATCTGTTTCAAATAATTTGATTTCGAGTAGACTATTCCTATCTTTTGCGATGTAAATAAGTTGATTTCTAAGATCATAAAAAATATTGATCATCAATGCTTTGATTTTGGAATAAATGTTGGGCACAGACTCATCGGTTTCTGATTTCCCTAAATTTAAACCAGTAATCGCCTCAATATCTAGTTCTAGTAGTTTAACTAGTTCCAAATCAAGCATTTGAGTAATCATTTCAATTGGAGTCTCAGTTAGACTTGCCGCGAATTTGTCTTTACGATAGATAAACGCTGGTGGTTTTTCTGGACTTATCATGATGCTTGCCGTCAAATCAATAGTAAACTGTTTGATGCCAAACTTATACTGTTGAATAAATCATCAATGACTATTTTTTAACTTGGCCAAATGGAGTAGGATAAAACCATGTCTTCGCCGAAAACTCCCGCCGAAAAACTGGCTTTTGATAAACAAAACGTACGTGACCGACTAATTATGGTAGACGGTCACGCACTGATTTACCGAGCTTACCACGCTTTTCCTGAGTTGACCGATCATACTGGCATGTTGGTCAATGCGGTGTACGGTTTTACCAGGATTTTATTGACGACTATCCGCGATTTTCACCCAGAATACTTAGCGGTCTGTTTTGATAGTAAAGAAAAAACCAAGCGCGCCGAAGAGTTTGCAGACTACAAAGCTAATCGACCAGAGATGCCAGATGATCTAAAGCCGCAAATTGAAATTATTAAATCGGTGGTCACGGCTTTGAATATTCCCCAATTTGCTTTCCCTGGGTTGGAAGCGGATGACTTAATTGGGTCCTTTTCTGCCCAGTTATATGAAAAAAACACAAACAATCAGCCGTTAACGATTGTTTTGACTGGAGATAAAGATTTGTTGCAATTAGTCGATGACAACGTGCACGTGTTTATACCTGCTCGGAGTAAAACAAGAGGTGATATCGAATATGACGCTGAGACTGTTGAGCGTCAAATGGGGTTAAGACCAGACCAGATCGTAGATATGAAGGCGTTGATGGGTGATGCTTCAGATAATATTCCTGGTGTGAAAGGCATCGGGCCAAAAACTGCGATTGCCATGTTGCAACTGCATCAAACGCTTGATGGAGTTTATGCAGTTGCAGAAGAAATTGCAAAATCTGGTGATTTTGCTTCACCGTTTACCAAATCCGTGGTCGCAAAGCTAGTGGCTGATAAAACTCAGGCTTACCAAAGTCAAAAACTAGCTACGATCCAGCGCGACCACCACCTCGATTTCAAGCTCGAAGAATGTAGAATTAACAGCTATAACAAGGAAGAAGCAGTCAAAATTCTCCAGAATCTAGATTTTCGCTCCTTGATCAATCTACTTCCCAGAGACTCCTTCGAAGTCGGAGTGCAAGCTGCACTGTTTTAGTTATACTAGAGCGAAAAAAATCATGAGAAATCCCGGTCTAGAAGAAAAAACCTTAGTTTCTATACCCAACCCAGACCAATTATTTCAACAATTGGCTGTCTTGGCTGAAACAGAAGAACAAGAAAAAAAACCGTATTCCTTAAAGATGATTGCGCCAGTTTTAAATATTGTCTTTTCGCACCTTAATCATCTTAAGATCGAATTCAACCCAAATCTTGATCAAGAACCATACGCCATTATCTTAGCTGAACAGGAAAAACAGTTGTTCACCCGTCGAGTATTTCACTCAGCATATGACGAAGAAACTGGAACTCCTGCAACATTTACAGAACGAGGGCTAACCGAATTGCCAGTCTTTTTCATGATGGTTGAAATAGGACCAAAATTTAACGTGGTAACGGATTTGCCAGAATTCACACAACAAATTCAAACTTTACATAACGAGCAGATGAGAGGTTATGGATTAGTGGAGGGAGAACCGGTGTATATCAATACGAATAGGCATCTCGCAGAATATTGGCGGTTTATGGCCGATCGACTTTCAGTTTTTGTTGACTCACACATTGAAGAATTGCGTTCGATTGGACCTGCATCTTCAACAGCAAGTCCTGCTTTAGGAGAATCGGTGTTATTGCCCACGGTTCGAGTGTATGGAGAACTTTGTGGTCTCT
Source organism: uncultured Pseudomonadales bacterium (assembly GCA_964521215.1). GTDB lineage: Bacteria > Patescibacteriota > Microgenomatia > UBA1400 > PJMF01 > DAOQVB01. The sequence goes on along the minus strand of CAZFRD010000009.1, from coordinate 24,431 downwards.
TTGCCGAAGGATTTAGTTCTGCGGGCGTTGGAGCAAATACTGTACTTACTCAAGAAGTTGACAATACTCCCTGGCTGGAACTCGCTTGGCAACAAACCGAAAAACGGCTACTTGCAACTCTAAAAGGTTTGCAAGAAAAAGGCAAGAATCTAGATTCAAGGTTAGTAAAGGAACCTGAGCGATTTATTCGCACGCTGGTGAGTCTTACTACCCATCATGCTCAACACAAAATGATTGAGGAACTCAATACTCAAGCTCGCAGCGTGTTTTTTCACCACTGTGAAGCCGAGCTTTGGCGAAAAGCTGGACTGGGAGATATATGGGATAGATTACGAGCAGGTGATGATGTAGCTGAAGTAAGTCGCACAAAGACTGATGATAAAAAATTTATCGAATTTATTGAGGAATATTTTCCTAAAAGTAAAGATGAGCTATTAGTTTTAAAACGTCAACTTCAAGAAAACAAGCGCGCACAAGAACTTGAAACTGACCGATGGTACCTAAGAGAACTTCAAAGAACGCGAGTTTTATTGCAGATTACATTAATTAATAAATTAAGAGCATTAGTTTTTTCTGAAAAGTTGTTTTCATATGAACTGCGCTCATATTCTTTTTCTGATGCGATAGATCATTCAGAGGTCAATTGTATGGTTAGAGCTGAATTGTTTCATCAGTTTTATGGCTATTATTGTGAAGAACCAACACTCGCGATGATGGAGATTGAACATGTTGTTTCAGTTGCCAAACTTGCCGACGGTACATTAATAAGTTTAGATAATTTAAAATTAGTTGACGAGAGTCAATTAGGCTTCAACATTGGCAATCATAAAGACTTATATATTTCCGCAATTATTAATCAAAAAGCAAATGAATTAATGCGAAAACAAACAGCTCATGGTGTTGAGATACTATACAGAGAAACCATTCGTTTAGTCCCAAAATATGCAATGTATAGATATAATTTAGCAAATTTAATTAGTAATGACCCCAGTAGGATAGATGAATCAGAGAAATTTTTTAGAGATGCAATCAACTTAAAATCTGATTACTCAGATCCTTATAATGCTTTAGCTGCAATTTTGTACGAATCTCCCAACCCCAGCAGATTAAAAGAGGCTGAAGAACTATGGAGAGAAGCAATAAGATTAGACCCAATAAACATTATGTATTTAGAGAACCTAGTAATTTTTCTAAATAGTGATGCGAGCAGAGAAGCCGAGGTGGAAGAATTACTTTTAAGATTATATGAATTAGATCCACATAGCTCTAACCGCACAAGACAACTAGCAAACTTCTATCATGGCAAAATGAAAGACCCAACAAAAGCTTTACAATGGTATGAGAAAACACTGATGATTATGGATCAGGTACCTGAAAACTCAAACCCAGATATAAGAAAATCAGTCGTAAAAAGGATAACTAGTATAAAAAGAATGATGAAAATTAAAAACCTGTTTAGTTCTGTAAGATTGATTGGTTCCTTTAAGTCAACCCCCCAGCAACCGAAGTAGTTCATTTTGTAGACTGCTTGAGTTATTAGTGTCAATGGATTTTCGCACGAGTAAGGCTATGTCTGTGGCAGGTATAATCACATCTTTTGTTTTCCAGATCAGCTCACTTATAACTCTTCTTATTTTATTTCTTTGAGTTGCCAGTGGCGCGACTTTTTTGCTGACAATTATGGTTGCCCTCCACGGAAGATTAATTCGCTCAGTTGGTTGCCAACTGACCATAACAAAAGAATGACTTTGTTTACGAAAACCGTGGTGAAACACTTGGCGAATTTCTTTTCGTGCAGTAAATCGATGTTTTTTTGGCAGCATTGGGGTATTATAGCAACCTTAATGACAGAACTTCTTAACCCTCATGGTAAAAAGATTAATACCAGTTGGGAAACTACTGCAACCTCAATAAAGATTCAACCGAAACTCAACCGAAACTCAGAGCACCAGAAGTTCAACCCGCTCAACTCTTTGCTTACCGATTGAAAAGACCTGATGGAACCACACTTAGACTCAAAATGAACCCTAACGGAGTCGATTACACAGAATGGGAAACTACTGCAAACTCAAGAGAGGTTCAACCTGAACTCAAAGCAGCCGAAGACCAACACTTTCAAATCTTTGCATACCGAGTGACAAAACCTGGTGGAACCTCACTCGAACTCAAAAGGAACCCCAATGGAGTTAATTACAAAGATGCCATCAATGGTAAAAATGGAGGTGTGTTTTCGCTTCCTAAACATTTAATTAAAAAGGGATGCGATGATTGGGGTGGTATATGGGTGGCACCAACATTATCTGCAGCCAAAAAGTATGTTGACTATATGGCAGAAAAACATGGAATTCTTGGTTGCCGCATATTTATCGTTCTCTTGGGCGAAATTTTATTCGAGGTGAAGCATTCAAGAATTAAAACGGACTCTATTACATTCATTGCGGAAATTGAAGAAACGGAAGTTGAAAATTAAGTGATTTATTAGGGTAGAATACTATTGCATGGCAAAAAAATTAAAAGTGGCGTTGGTGCATGATTACTTGGCTGAGTATGGTGGAGCAGAGCGGGTATTGGAAGCGCTGCACCAGATTTTTCCAGATGCTCCTGTGTATACCGCGTTTGTGGACAAGCAACGGCTGGGAGTCCAGTGGCAGCGCTTCACCAATTGGGACATACACACTAGTTGGTTAACCAGAATTCCTTTTCATAAACGACTTTTTTCACCCTTACGTATCTTTGCGCCCCAATTTTTTGCCTCGTTCGACCTTTCTCAATTTGACCTCGTCATTTCTTCCACCAATGCCTACTTTGCCAAAGCCGTCAAAATCCGCCAAGGAGCCACCCATTTATGTTATTGCCACACTCCTAGCCGTTCTCTCTGGGGTTACACCACCATGACCAATTGGAAAAAGAACTTACTTATTAGAATTGGCGGCGAAATAATCAATCATTTTCTCAGAGTGGTTGATGTGCAAATAGCCAGATCGCGAGTCACTCATTTTATCGCCAACTCCAAAGAAACCGCCCGCAGAATTGAAAAGTTTTATCGTTTACCTTCAACAGTGGTATATCCGCCCATCAACGTGCCAGTAAAACAACCGACTGTGAAGAAGCGCAGCTATTTTCTTTATGTTAATCGTCTTGCTTGGTCAAAACACCCAGAAATAGCGGTAGAAGCCTGTTCAAAACTAGGTTTGCCTCTGAAAGTTGTCGGATCAGGGCAAATGCTGTCGCACTTGCAACAAATTGCTGGACCAACGATTGAATTTCTAGGGTTTGTCAACGATTCGGAATTATCAGCACTATATAGCGGTGCTCAAGCATTGTTATATCCTGTCGAAGATGAGGATTTTGGCATGGTGCCGGTGGAGGCCATGGCTCATGGCACACCTGTCATCGCTCATGCGTCTGGTGGACCACAGGAAACTGTGATTGATGGGAAAACTGGCATATTATTTTCAGAACTCACCACGCAAGGTTTAACAATCGCCATCAAGCAATTTCAGCAACAAAAATTTTCTGCTTCAGTCATTTGGGCCCACGCTAAACAATTCGATCAGTCACATTTTAATTCTGCAATTAAAAGCGTTATTGCTTCACAAGTTCGGTAAAAACTATCTCATTGGAGGCTAAGGGAACTAACATTTTGAGTGTGTTGGAGGTGGTGGCAACTCGGTCAATTCGAGTAACGCCCGAAAGATACTTCATCGAGAGCTGGAAGTTACCTGGAGTAATGTATTGGTAAGTGATGGGCACTGTTTCGTGCCCCTCGCTTTTTGGATCAAAATTAACGAGGATTGTTTGAACTGCCCCCTCTTCGGTAATGGCAGACAAAGCCTTAACTTTTGAACCCTGACCTAACAGCAGTAGTCGTTGTGAGCCCAAAGCATCCAACATCTGTAACGCTCTATAGCGAGGTTTTGGTTTGGCACCATGTTCGTTGGCTGTTAGTAGTCCCCAGCGTCCCCAATATGGCTGGCCATTTGGGTCTGGTCCATCCTGAATTTCGAAAACAAAACCTCGCTCAAAAGCTCCAGTCATAGTGATGGCGCTGGCCACGGTGTGGGCAGCGCCCAACAAATTGTCATAGCCAGCATCAAGTTCGCTATTGTGTCCCCATTCGGAAATATGGTATTCCAACACACCGTTGTATTGGGGATATGATGATGCCCAAGATCTTACTTGAGCTAAGTCAAGCCAGTATTGCTCGAGGTCGTAGGTGTAGCGATGCCAAGAAATAAAATCGATTCTTAAATTATTTTTGCTAGTAAAACTGAGCAAGGCATCGATCCAATTTTTGTAGAGTGAAGTTGTAGCTGGTCCACCAATCTTGAATGCCAGGGTATTTTTCGTGGCGGCTGCTCCTCTGGACGCTGCCGCATACAAATCCAAGTAATTTTTATTACCATAGTATTTCCAACCACCAAAGAGATCTGGTTCGTTCCAGACTTCATAATAGACATCTTGAAATCTCAGATCGCCGCTAATATGTTGTACCGTTTGTTGAACCAGTGATTGCCAATCATTGTAATTGACTGGCTCGCCAGTAATATCGCCATTGCCCAGAGCTGGAGGCATATATGACAATGAAATATAAGGAGTAGCTCCTACCGATCTGATATCATTCAAAACCAGATCTAATTTTGAAAAATCAACTTGAAAGTTTCCTGGAGAGCCACTAACAATTTCGTAAAAGTCATAAATATGGTCAAGGCGGATATATTCTGGATGCAGGGCTCGGACCGAATTGGCAATGGGCTCGATTCTCCAAGCATGACTTTCTCCACCCTGCGATAAATTTCGCCAAGGCCGGGGCAGAGGACCTAGCATCGCTCTAGTATTAACATATAGATTGGCTGGAACAAAGCTAGCCTGACTGAAAAACTCTCTCACAACTTTTAGTTGCGAAACTCCAGTAATTTGAATAATTATTAATCCAGCAAAAATTAGTATTTGAGCAAATGTGCGGATTTTTTTTCGTTTACTCCACATAGTTCTACTATACTGGAACGTGAGCTACATGAGCAAGCAAATATGAGCAAGCGAATTGACAATTTAGCAAAGAACCTCTATGATTGCTAAGTCATGATAGATTTATCGCCACGACAAATCCAAATTCTTCGTGCCGTTATCGAAGAATTCATAAAATCAGCCGAGCCAGTGGGTTCAGACACCATCGACCGACGTTTTAGTATTGGTGTTTCACCCGCCACGATTCGTAATGAAATGGTGCAACTCACCAAACAAGGTTACCTCAATAAATCTCATAGTAGTTCGGGCAGAATTCCCACCTCGCAAGCGCTCAAATTGTATGTCAACGAATTAATGAAAGAAAAAGAATTGACCGTGGCGGACGAAGTGGCGGCCAAAGAACAAGTTTGGAAAAACCGGCGCGAACTAAATCACTTACTCAGACAAATTGCTGTAGTCATGGCTCAGCGGACTCATGCGCTGGGCATTTCGATTGTCGATGACGATGAGCTCTATCACGCTGGCTATGCCAATCTATTAGCTATGCCAGAGTTTGCTGACATCAATGTGATGAAAAAAGTGCTAGAAATGATTGAGGAGCTACGCATGTTGGAGCAACTTTTTTCTTTTGGTACCAGTGAAAACCAAGTCAAAGTTGTTTACGGCCAAGAGCTTGGTAATAAACACCTAGTTTCCGTTGGCATCATTCATACTTCTTTTGAAGTCGCTGGTCACCAATGTCGGGTTGCCGTGGTTGGTTCCAACCGGTTTGACTACCCCTACGTTATTCCTTTTATGAAATACGTGAGGGAATTGGTGAAAGAATTGGTCGAATAACAATTTCAAAAAAGTCTTTATGCACACATCTAAATCTAAAGTTAGTCATGTCACTCACGATGGTAGCGCCGTAGCGGGCATTGGCCATTTTATGGTGGCGGTTGGTGCCATTATTGAATTGGGTACAACTGGCACGTTTCTTGTCATGAAACGCCAAGATGAATTCAACCACGGTCTTTGGGAAGTAGTCTATGGCAGATTAGATCAACATGAAGATTTCATGACAGGCTTAAAACGAGAGGTGCAAGAAGAAACTGGTATTACTCAGTTGGAGGTACTGGGTCATTTTTCACACTGGCATGTTTATCGAGGCAAAAAGACAGCCGAAAACGAAGTGCTTGGTGTGTCTTTTGCTTGCCGAACCAATCAAGAAGAGGTGAAAATCTCCTCGGAACACTCTGAGTACGCTTGGGTAACTGCCGAAGCAATGTTACAACTTACTACAGCGGAGGGAATTCAAGCCGATATTAAAAAATTTGTTGCGTACCGTCAAAATGAGGTCATGGTTGGTCAGTATCAAGCCCAAGCCGCTCGGGCATTGGCGGACTATCAAAACCTCGTGCGTCGTCAGCAAGATGATCGGCAAAAATTTGCCCGTTTGGCGAATTTAGATTTTATTTCCTCTCTCTTAGAACCGTTAGATCATTTGCAACTGGCGTCAGCACAACTCAAGGATAAAGGCTTAGAAATGATCATCGGCCAACTGACTGAAAAATTGAAAGCTCAAGGACTAGAGCCAATCAGCCCCCTTGGTCAGGCATTTGATGTCGCTACGATGGAAGCGGTAGATATCCAAGGCGAGGGTAAAACTGTGGGCAGTGTCATCAAACCAGGCTGGAAGCTCTATGACCAGGTGATTCAACATGCCAAAGTTGGTCTAGTTTGATTTAATTAGCAGTCTATTGACAAGAGTGCTAACTTAGTGCATACTTTAAACGTAATAAAGTAATTAGTCGTAGAAAGGACAGTATGGCAAGTTCAGGCAAAATTATCGGTATCGATTTAGGAACCACCAACTCTGCGGTGGCAGTGATGGAGGGCGGTTCGCCCAAAGTTATTCCCAGTGCTGAAGGTCGGAACACTTTTCCTTCCATTGTCTCGTTTAAAGGTAGCGATGTTTCGGTTGGGGATACTGCTAAGCGCCAGATGGTGCTCAACCCAAAAAAAACTGTCAATTCCGTCAAACGGTTTATGGGTCGAAAGCTGAATGATACGGCGGTGAAAGCAGCGCTCAAACACGTCGCTTACTCGATTGTCGAAGGTAAGGATGGCATGGCAGTGGTGGAGATAGAAGGTAAGAAATACACACCTCAGGAAATTTCTGCCAAAATTCTAGCCAAGGCCAAACATGACGCCGAAAGTTATCTAGGAGGCACCGTTGACCGTGCAGTCATTACCGTGCCGGCATATTTCGATGACTCACAGCGCCAAGCCACCAAGCAGGCAGGGGAAATTGCTGGCTTAACGGTGGAAAGAATTGTCAATGAGCCCACCGCCGCCGCCCTGGCTTATGGTTTAGACAAGAAGGGATCCAAAACGATCGCAGTTTATGATCTAGGCGGCGGCACTTTCGATATCTCCATCCTGGAGATCGGCGATGGTGTGTTTGAAGTCAAATCCACCAACGGCGATACCTTCTTGGGCGGAGACGACTTCGACAACATTATCATCGAGTGGATTGTGGCCGAATTTAAGAAAGATCAGGGTAAAGATCTCAGCAAAGATCCTCAAGCTTTGCAGAGAATTAAAGATTCGGCAGAGAAAGCAAAGATCGAGCTTTCCAGCACTCAGCAAACCGAAATTAATCAGCCCTTTATTACTCAGGGTGATGACGGTCAACCCCTGCATCTCACTCTCACTTTAACCAGATCGAAACTTGAGGAATTGGTCGATCCGCTGATTAAAAAATCGTTTGAACCTGTCAAGAAGGCTCTCAAAGACGCTAAGCTGGAACCAAAGGATATCGAAGATGTGGTATTGGTTGGCGGGCAAACTCGGATGCCCAAAATTCAAGACGAAGTAGAAAAGTTTTTTGGCAAACCGCCACATAAAGGTGTCAATCCAGACGAAGTAGTGGCTGTTGGCGCCGCTATCCAAGCTGGTGTGATTGGTGGCGATGTGACAGACGTCGTCCTGTTAGATGTGACACCACTCACGCTTGGACTAGAAACACTGGGTGGTGTGCGTACGCCTCTCATCGAGCGGAATACGACCATTCCAACAAGCAAATCGCAGATTTTTTCGACTGCGGCTGATAATCAAACCCAAGTGGAAATCAACGTTTTGCAGGGAGAAAGAGAAATGGCTACCGATAACAAGTCGCTTGGTCGGTTTATTCTCGACGGTATTCCTCCTGCCATGAGAGGTATGCCTCAAGTTGAAGTCACTTTTGACATTGATTCGAACGGGATTTTACATGTGACGGCCAAAGATAAAAATACTAGTAAGGAGCAAAAGATTACCATTCAAAATTCCACCAATCTTTCTGACGATGAGGTTGAACGAATGAAGAAAGAAGCCGAGGAACATGCGGCAGAGGATAAGCAGAAAAAAGAGTTGGTCGAAGCCAAAAACCAAGCCAATTCTGTTGCTTTTGAAATGGAAAAACAGCTCAAGGAATACGGCGATAAGTTAGAAGCTAAGGACAAAGAACAAATCGAGAAAGATGTGCAAGCACTCAAGGACTTAGCGGCCAAAGACGATGCGACCAAAGAGCAGTTGGAAAAAGCGGTGGAGGAAACCTATAAATCTGCTCAAAAAATTGGTGAAGTGATGCAAAAGGCTCAAGCCGAGGCGACGAAGACTCCTGAGCCAGAAGCTAAACCCGATAGTGATGCTGATGACTCTGCCAACAAGGATGACAAAAAGAGCAAAAAAAGTGCTAAAGATGATGGCGAAGTCGAAGAAGGTGAAGTCGTCAAAGAGTAGATAGTTAAGTGTAGAATAGAACTCATGAAACTATCAGTTATCGTGCCAGTTTACAACGAAGAGCAGACGGTTGGTAAAATTCTGACGAAACTAGCTAAAGTCAAAGAAGTTGCAGAAATAATCGTGGTAGATGATGGCTCATCAGATAACTCTGTCAAAGAAGTCAAGCGAATTGCTAGTAAAAAAATTCAGCTCCACTCAAAAAATAATGGTGGCAAGGGTAGCGCCATTCGCTTTGGCTTAACAAAAGTCACTGGCACTCACGTTTTAATCCAAGATGCCGACTTGGAATACGACCCCGAAGATATTGCTGTTCTGACCGAACCGATAAAAAAAGGAAAAGCAGAAGTAGTTTATGGCTCACGCTTTTTGGGTCCCCATCTCAATCTTTTGTTTTGGCATCGTTTAGGCAATTCTTTTTTGAATTTTTTAGTCAATATTCTATTTAACACGACTCTATCCGATATGGAAACATGCTACAAGTTAATCTCTGCCGATGCGCTCAGAGCAATTGACCTAAAATCCAACGCCTTTGATATTGAGCCGGAAATCACTTGTAAGTTGTTGAAGCGTGGTATGAGAATCTACGAAGTGCCTATTAGTTATGTTGGTCGTGATCACTCTCAGGGTAAAAAAATTACTTGGATGGATGGCTTCGCAGCGGTGGGCGTTATTTTGCGTGAGAGATTATTCTAACCAAAATATGAAGCTATGTGGCACAACTATTTAAAAAAATTAACTTTGTTGTGGTTACCAATCTGCGTAGGAATTTTACTGTTATTGGTTGCTTATTTTCCTTTAATTCAAGGCAAAACATTACTTTTTGGTGATAATTATTCGTTAATGGTGCCGGGAAAACTTTTCACCGCACATTGGCTGACGAAGGGCATCGTACCGCTTTGGAACCCAACCCAATTTGCAGGCATATCTTGGGTGGGAGATATTAATCAATCTGTGTTTTACCCAACGTCAATCTTATTTGCTCTTTTCACTCCAGGATTTGCCCTTTCGATCACCCTTTTAAGTCACTTGTTGTTTTCTTTTGTGGGGGCATATTTATTGGCCAGAGAACTAAGTCCCAAGCTGGCGCAATTCAGTTGGCTACTAACGGCAATTTTCTGGTCTTTCTCGCCTCAGCTAGTCGGTACTTTGAACAATTTGGCCACACTTCAATCCATTAGTTATGTTCCTTGGATTGTTTTAAGCTGTTTACTTTTTAGCCGAAAAAGTCCAGGCAGTTGGTGGTATCTGCCGACTTTGATTACCCTTCAGCTCTTAGGTGGTTACCCTCAGCACGTGCTTTTTAGCGTGCTTTTCGGCGTAATAATTTCCTGGTTGTTACGGGACAATTTTTTATCAGCAAAAATTAATGACCACACAAAACTTTTTGGTAGATGGGTGGGAGTGGGAATAATAACCCTGTTATTATCCGCGTTTATTTGGTTGCCGTTTTTGCAAACTCTCAACCAATCAACGAGATCGCTGCAAACTGTTGAACAGGCACAAACTGGTTCTCTGCGAATTGACGACCTGATCAAAATTATCACGCCAACCTTCTTTGATAATCCTGAGGTTGGTTATAAATGGGGTCCTGGATGGAACCAGCCAACTAACCTAGTGTTGTATTTTTCTTGGATTGGTTTGGTGGCCACTTTTTGCTTGTTTTTTCAAGCAAAAAAACAAAAACTAGACATGATTTTGTTGGGCAGTCTGTTGGTTGGTCTACTCATTTCTTTTGGTGAAGCGACGCCGCTACACTCAATACTACAAATGATCCCGATAGTGGAGTCATCTAGGGGAGCAAGTACTATCTTAGTGATTGTCACCTTGGCAGGTTCGTTGTTGGTGGGTCGAGCAATATTCTTGATGAAAATTTCCTCCACAATGATGAAAAAGTATTTTAGCGCAGTAGTTTTCCTGAACATACTTTTTGGATTGTTGTTAGTCTTCTCGTTTTCTCACTTTGACCAAATTTGGACACTAGCTAATACTATGCTGCGAGGAGCTTTAGCCAACAGTCTTTTTCATACGGTTGAGAAAGATCGTATTCTGGCAGTATCAATAACAGTCAGTTTATTGATTCAGAGTTTTCAACTACTTTTTTCTTCTTGGTTATTGGTGAAACGCCGTCAATTATTAGTAGTGCTGGTTGTTGCTTTTGACCTGCTGCTATTTACCAAGCAATACTATTTTTTTGGACCAAGTGAGGCTTACCAAATACCAAGCAACACGAAAGTTGTTACGCAGATCGAAAATGCTTTTGGTTACAACTTCAGGATGCTGACGAGAAACTACAATGCCCCATATGCCGATTTTGGAGCCTATGCCGATGCTTTGATTCTACGTCAACCATTTTCGGATTCGTTTGTCGACCAGTCAGAGTTAGAAAAATTTGCTGTTGCGCTCAAAATGAAGGAACTGCTAACACCGGGATGGAACACGCCGCTTAATATTCCCACCATCAATGGTTACACCACACTCTTACCGAGCGCGATTTTGCAGGATTTTGCAGATCCGCTGGTTGATCCTGGTATCAACCGTCTGCCAGAAATTTCTCCTTCTGCCGATGCAGAAATGCTAAAAAAATGGTCAGTCGGTTTTTACTTAGTCGATACGTGGTATCCCGACTATGGTGAGCAGTTTCCCGATACCATCGTCGCTAGTGGTGAAGGTTGGAAATTGTACCAGCTGCCAGACATTTTGCCCAGAATTCGCTATGAAAAAGGAGCAACAGCCAAAGTTAATTCTATCGAAGAAAATCCCAACGAAATAGAGTTGATGATTGACGCCGATCGGCCAGATAATTTAGTGATTGCTGAGCGTTATGACCCCGATTGGCGAGCGACAATTAATGGTCAACCAGTGGCAATCTCTAACTTTGAGGGGATGCGTTTGGTTCCCTTAAAGCAAGGGAAAAATAGTCTTCACATGTGGTACTCACCAAGGCTGTTTTATCTTGGTTTACTAATATCTGGAACGACTATTGCATTACTTGCATTTTGGGCAATCGCTCATCGATTTGTTTGGCAGACTAAGTAATTGTCTGCTAGACTTCAATTAGATCACTTGCTACAATGAGCGCCTATTATGGGAACCAAACGCGATTATTACGAAATTCTTGGGTTAACCAAATCGGCAACTGAGGCAGAGATAAAATCAGCCTACCGCAAGTTAGCCTTGAAGTGGCATCCAGACAAAAATCCAGATAATAAAAAGGATGCCGAAGAAAAATTCAAAGAAATTAACGAGGCTTACCAAGTGTTGTCGGATGCCAAGAAAAAGCAATCCTATGACCAATTTGGTCACGCGGCGTTTGATGCCGCCAGTGGCATGGGTGGCAACCCTTTTGCCGGCGGTTTCCGTCAGGGTCCGTTTACTTGGTCGTACACTACTAGCGGCCAAAACCCAACTGGCGATTATGACTTTTCTGATCCGTTTGAAATATTTGAGCAGTTTTTTGGTGGGGGTTTTGGCCAGCAGGTTCAACGTCGCCCGCGTTACTCACTCCACATTGATTTTTTTGAAGCAATTCGTGGTGTGACTAAAGAGGTAACTATCGATGGTAAGAAGCACACTATCAAAGTTCCAGCTGGGGCAAACGAAGGTACTCGTTTACGTTTCGACAATTTTGATATTACCATTGATGTTGGCACTCATCCTCACTTCAAGCGAGAAGGTAATGATTTATTTGTAGATCATACGATTTCTTTTAGCCTAGCCGCCTTGGGTGGAACCACCGAAGTGACCACGGTTGACAACAATCTCAAGTTAAAAATCAGGCCAGGCACTGCTTCCCATACGATGGTTAGACTGCGGGGTGAAGGTGTGCCTCATCTGCAACGTGGAGGCAAGGGCGATTTATATGTGCGCTTAATTGTAGCTATACCAGAAAAACTGAACCGCGACCAACAACGAGTCATCAAAGAACTTCAGGATTTAGGAGTTTAATTTTTACCGTCTAAGAAATTGAGTTGTGTAATAGCCCTGCGTCTTTTTCTTTTTTATACCGCTTGTGAAGTAACTCATACTGCTCTTCACTGTAAACGGGCAGGGTGAAAATAAAAGTGGTACCTTGGTTTAAACCTTCAGATTCCGCCCAAATCTTGCCACCATGAAGCTCAACGATGGATTTGGAAATATATAGTCCCAAACCAGTACTTTCGGTTGATGGGTGGTTGGATTGGAGCGAGTCTTTGACAAAGCCAAATTTGGTAAAAAGTGAGGGGAGATAAGTCTTGTCAATGCCAATGCCGGTATCTTCGATCATCATCGTGACCAGCGCTTTTTCATGTTTGTAGCTGATTTCGATTTTGCCTTTTTCGGGAGTGAATTTGAGCGCGTTATAAATTAGATTGATGATCACTTCCTTGATTTTGTCTGCATCGGCTAGGACCGCTGGCAAACTTTTTTCCGCAGTCTGTTGGTGGATGATTTTAATATTTTTCTCTTTGATTTTTTCTTGTAATTCTACCAAGATATCTTTTGTCATTTCGGGTAACTGGAGTTTGCTGACGTCCAGTAGTAACCGTCCAGAATCGATCCGAGAAACATTCAACATATCGGTGACCAATTTCGTGAGGCGGTTGGTGGATTGGTAGGATCGTTCTGTGTAATAACGTTGTTTATCCGTCAGCTTACCACCCTTGTTGTTGAGCAACATCCATTGGTAGTTACGGATCGAGGTGAGGGGAGTGCGGAGTTCGTGAGAAGCGATCGAGACAAATTCGTCTTTCACTTGGTCCAACTCTTTCAGTCGCTCATTAGCAGCCTTCAGCTTCGTCGTTGCTTTTTCAACTTCGTCTTTCAGCGTTACGTTAAATTCTCTAATCTCTTCGTAGGCAAGCGAGTTGTTGATGGCTATAGAAAGCTGATGTGTAAAGATCTCTAGGACTTGTACATCACTACTGTTGAAAATATCTCCAGAAGATTTTTGACCTAAAACTAAAATACCATGGCGAATATTTTTGATTGTGATTGGAACTACAACGACTGCATTGAATTTCCGCAAGGTATCTTTAACTGCTCCCTCCTCAATATCTTCAAAAATAAGTGGTTTTGTTTTTGCTTTCTGTGCCAGCAAGTTGACAGAATCAATATCAAAATTAAAATAATCTTCATTACCAATTTTTTCAGTAGCATATATACCGCTTTCATTTGTGATTACAAATGCTGCTTCAGCAATCGACATCGATTCCGTTAGTTCCTTTAAGACTTTTTTTGTCAAATGGGTTAGTGAAATGTTTGACCGCAAAATCTGTCCAAGCTCTTCGAGTAGTACTTGAGGAGAATAGGCTTTTTTATAAAATAATTTCTGAGTAAGACTTTGGATTATTTTTTTGAGTGGGTCAAATGAAAAAGCAATTAGTATTGCCATAGCAACAGACATTTGGTTTTGGATAGATTTTGGTACATGAGCCGTTATTGCAAAGAGAAACAAGGCATAAAATGAAGTGATAAGGACGATCAAAACCGAGTAGGTAACGGCTCGAAGCGCTAGTAAACCGATATCTAAAAATCTGTGTTTAATGATTGCTACTGCGGTAAAAGCAATAAAAATTGTTGTGTAAAGAGGGAGTAAACCAACAAAAGCAGTGTTATTCAAGACGAAAACAAACGCAACATTTGTAATTAATATCAATATAAACATGGTAATTGTGCCGATAAGCACAAGGCGGATCTGAGACTTTATTGTTCCAGAGTTGCGTCGAAACTTTTTTATTAATGAGAAAAATCCTCCCCCTAAGTAGGTTGCGGTATGAATGAGAAATAGCACCATTGCTGGTCCAGGTACTGGTTGATTATTTTTCACATCAATGGCACTGAAAAGCAATGGTGTCGTAGCCAAAACTGCAACAAATAAGGTATATACAACCGATAAGAATGCTTTTTTGTAGGAAAAATCAAGTTGAGTAAGTGGAAAAGTAATTACGAAAAAAAAGTAACTAATATTCATCATGGTGCCCAAAACCATGACGCTGCGCATCCAGGATAGTTTAATTTCGGGGTCTAAGTCTTCCAACGAAAGCTGGTTAAACAATAAATAGAGAGACAATACTAAGCTAAAAATGGCAAAAAATACATTTGTGGCACTTTTTGGGTTTTTAAAAAATACCACTAAGCCGAGCAAAATGTTGGCAAGCAGAGCAAGTAAAGTTGCAATCCAAGCAAGACTTAACATATAAAAAAGTATAGTGTGTTGTGGAGTACTTGTCGAGCCAGTAAGTTAATGGAGCAATCTGTACTAAAATTACTCTCCAAACCTATTTTGAATTTCTGCGATCTGTTGCTCGCGGTTACTTATCCTATTAGAATTATTGAAAGAAGAATCAAGAATGTCATCTAAGGAAAAAATATATCTGCCGCTTAAAACTTGTTCTCCCAAGACAATCTTTTTTATTGCCGTACAAGTAACCCCTCCAGCGATGGTTGCAGTTGCTCCCAGTTGTGGCCATGTGGGAATTGCTACGCCAATATTGAGCAAAGAATTCAGCATTGATTCAGAGTTATGTTCGAGCCCGACTATTTTCATGCTCAATTGTATCCTTTGTTGAGGTGATAAGTTGTTCAAAGAGAGATTTTCAATCCCGGGCACTCTTCCTAAAAATAAATTTGGCTGTGGGGAATGATCATACCGCTCAATGTCTAGAAACACATTGTCACCTACATCAACGGCTGAAAGAAAAGGCAGTGAGAATTCTCTTGCTAGCAGGCGTAACCACAGTTTTCCCTGCAAGTCGTCTATTGCGTCCACAACAATCTGCACAGGTGTATCACCGATGAACTTTTGTCTGACCGATTCATAATCAACCCGATCGCTGGTAATAACACGAGCATAAGGATTGATCGCAAGTAAAGCTTGGCTTACAACCTCAATTTTCTTTCTGCCGACGCTGTCTATCCCAACTCTCAATCGATTGAGGTTGGAGACATCAATAACATCTGGATCGGAAATTACGCAGTTTTTAGCCCGAGACTCCATCATCCATGTCAATGCTGCGTGACTGCCAACGCTCAAACCGAAGAAGCCCACCGTAGTATTTCTGAGTAGTTGCTGTTGTTCTTTGGAAATCAGAAGCTGGTTACGGGCTGAGGTCAGTTCAATAAAGGTAGCCTCATCCAAAAAATCAGTAATCCCATTGAAAGGTTTATTTGGATCAACTTGGGAAGATAGCTCGGCAACAATGAAAGCAATATCTCCTTCCAAAGGAGCTCTATTTTCTGGATGTCTGATTTTAGCCAACTCAGTTGCAACTGATTTAATGACTTGGTGGTTTTTCATAAAACAGTCGCCTTTCTAACTCATTTTTTTTGTTTTTCCCTCAGGAAAAAATTCGGGATGTTGGAATCGGTGAAACTTAAAAGTAGGGTGCATTTTTGTTCCAAATTTATCTTCTACTTGATTATATTCGCTATTTAGCTCCTTTAAAGTCTTAATAAAAATTGAACGAGTCTTTTCCGCAAGGTATTTGCTTGGTCTGCGATTGGGTTTCAGTTCAAGCCTGATATGCAAATAATGATCTTGATTATCGTCCTGCATTTTTTCTGTAGAAAAACGACCAGTTAGATGCTGTTGCAAATCTGGATGTTCAAATACTGCCTTCAAATTTTCTGGATAAATATTAACTCCATACAATGTAATCATGAATTGATCTCGACCAAAGATATAGACAAATGGTAACGGCCAGTCTTTTGGCACAATGCTAGTTTTTTTATAGACATCTAATAATTCTGAAGAGTGCTGCTCGGTTGTTGCAAGTAAGTGCTGATTGTCTAAAACATCTCCCTGATCTTTGATGTTGTATTTAATTAGTGGCATTGTGGCGTCCATCGTAATAGCAATGTTGCCATTAATCGACTCTAGATACTTTATGGTGGGATCAAATTGATATAAATATGGATTACGCTCGCTATTAAAAAGCAGCTGGTTAAGTTGATGGTTTCTAGCTGTTTCTCGATGGAGCATAATGGAAAGCGGAGTTTCAAAACCCATCAAACCTGCGTCGGCCGATCCATAGATATTTATGATGGTGCGGGCGCTGTCCGTTTGGTTGACTAAGCTAAGTAAGTAATCTCGCCAGTTTTCAGAAAAACCTTCTGCCGCACCAAGAAAGCGAACATTTAATTTGCTCCAATCAATTCCAGATTTGGTGCCATTTTCGATCATCATTTTTAAGATTGGTGGATGACAGGCAATAATGGTTTGTTGGTAAAATGGAGAAAATGCCTTGATTACTCTAAAAGTTTCCTCTTGGTTGTAGCCAGGATTGGCAATCGTTATCGGTAAATCATGAAGTCGGTTTAAGTAAATGCACATTTGGGTGTACATTCCTGCAATCCAATTGCCAAGGCCAAATGAATTTACAAACAACGTTTTTTTTGATCGTACTGAGAAAACTTTTTCAAATAAGTATTCATGGATGAGCGCACCCTCAACTTCCTGATCTAGCTGGCGTGGCCAAAATGTGGGTTCACCAGTAGAACCAGAACTTGCTGCCAACATATGAGTTTGTGTCAGATCGCCATCCCAACACCGTTTCTCAATCGGATATGAAAGAATATAGTTATCTTTTGTAGTGTACGGAACTTCTGCAAAGTCTTTAATTGTTTTAATTAGCTCTGGCTTGATTGAAAATTGTTGAAGAAAATCTTTATAAGCCGGAATTCTTTTGGCCGCCAGTGAAAAAATTTTGAGTGCTTTTTGGTCTGCATTTTTTTTTAGTTGAGTACTTTCTCCAATTTGTTTTAGGTATGAATTTGGTGATGAAGTTAGATACCGTTGGAAAACAGTGTTCATGAAGTAATCCCAGTAATGATTATACTGATAAGTTTTGGATCATGAAGCTCGGCAGAGATTTTTTCAACATAATGCCCAAGTGGTTGCTCGTGGACTACATACGGTACTCGCTTCCTAACCCAGTTGTAAATTGGCTCGGTGGCAGGAGAGAGGTTGATGGGTCCACCCCTAAGATCAATTGCCTGGCAGGAAGCAATCAAATTTGTAGCGAGCGCATAACGAGTTAGTTTAAGCACTTCTTCATTCAGCAACGCAGAAGTCATGGCATGAGATGTTAAGTCCTGATTTGCCTCTTCGTGAACCCCAAAAGCAGTACTCACTGGTGTGGCTAAAATTGTCGCATAGACATCATACATGCCCATCTGTGTTTGGATTCCTTTAAATGTACACTGACTAATTGCCTTCGGATCCGAAAGGTTTGCTGGAAGATTATTATTCTGATGCGGATTAATTAATCTGGCTAAATGTCGATCATTTTGTTTTACAATATGTACAAGAATTTTTCTCAGTTTGTCCAAAGCATCAGCCATGTACATGGCGAGAAAATTACCACCAGAAACCCACTGGTAAGGTTTTTCTCCCGCTGTCACTGTCTCTGGGGTTGTCCAAAGTGGGTTGTCTGAGACACTATTGCAATTAATGAGTATAGTGCTCCAGATCGATTCCAGCGTTTCCCAGTCGGGTCCGAGATATTGAGGCAAGCAACGAATACTGTAACTATCCTGGATGATTGCATGTTTTTGTCTAGGTTTTGGACCTTTCAATTCATCAATTACTAAATTGCTACGTTCAATTAGTTTTCTTAGTGAATCAGCAACAAATTTTTGGCCTTCATGGGGTCGAACATCTGCTAGTAAGGGGTGAAAATTTCGATTACTGGCTTGGAGAGCCTGGATCATCATTGCCACTGTACCCAAGTTGAGAAGCATAAGTTGTCCAGCTTCAATTGTTTGTATTACCGATGCGGCTGATGAAAAATTATCTCCATTCACTAGAGCTAAACCCTCTTTTGGTTCTAGGTCGATCTTAGAAATACCATGGGCATCTAAAGCTTTTTCTGCTGTGGTTTTTTTACCATTTTTTAGCATCACAGAAGTATTTGGATCGTGAAGTAACGTTGAAACCAGACGGCCGTTGTGCGCAAGATCTCCAGATGCTCCAAGAGTACCGTAGAATCCTACAACTGGTGTGATTTCAGCATTTAGTAGTTGTGTAATTTTTTCCAATATCTCAAGACGAATAGAACTATATCCAGGTAACAACATGTTCACCCGAATTAACATTGCAGCCCTAACTATTTTGATTGGAATGATTGGACCAGTTGAT
This sequence comes from uncultured Pseudomonadales bacterium, assembly GCA_964521215.1. Classification (GTDB taxonomy): domain Bacteria; phylum Patescibacteriota; class Microgenomatia; order UBA1400; family PJMF01; genus DAOQVB01. The sequence goes on along the minus strand of CAZFRD010000009.1, from coordinate 5,578 downwards.
ACGTCAACATGCATAATTGACTGAGAAATCTTTTTTGCTTGTTTGTATCTAATGTCGACATCGCCCTCATTTAATACTCTGCCTGCTTGACCACCGTAGGCACTAGAGACTCCATAAATTGGAACTCCAGTACTAATTTGATCCAACATGGATTTACGAACAGCATTAGATCTAACTTTAACAGAAGAGTCAGGACTCAATGCAACTTTTGACTCCGAGTTTGCCACTGAGTAAATTTCAGACATCTTGAGATGAGTTAGCCCATCGAGACTAACTGGCTCAGTTAGTTGAAATATTTGTTTTAATTCTTGAACCAAATGACTCAAGTTTGAAGTTCCCACGGTATTTATCATATTTCCAATATTGTTTTAAGTTAATCCAAGACGAAAAAGCACCAATATTATACAGTATCATTTAGTAATTACTTTGATAATACCTATTTGCAAGATGAATGATTGCTTGTACTTTTCATTAAAGGAATATGATAGTATTTATTGATACTATCAACTGACATAGCATATGCCAAACCAACACACGCTTTTACTAGTAGACGATGATGAGCTGATTAGAGACCTGTATTCCGAGGTGCTTAAAGACGCTAATTTTAAGGTTGAGTCCGCCAAGGATGGCAAAGAAGGACTGGTATTGCTACAAAAAGGCGGGTATGACGTGGTTTTGCTTGACTTGATCATGCCAGAGCTTGACGGCGTCACCGTTTTACGTAAATTACACGACGACCCGCCAACCAAGCCCAATAAACACATCATTGTCCTCACCAACCTCGATTTTCAACCCACTCTCGAAGAAGCCATGGAACTGGGAGCCGAAAGTTATTTAATCAAAAGTGCCCACACACCTGACGAAGTGGTAGCCCAAGTCACCGCCACCGCATCAACCTAGATCCGAAGCGGGGTTGTCACGTCGTCTAGCTTGAGGTATACTACGCCCAAGCTTTTTTGGAAAAAGGCTCACCGGTGAGTCTTTTTTTATTATTAAAGAGTACAACAAAGGAAATTATGCATAATTCGAGCTCAACCGTCATTCGCACAGAATTTGCCGCCGCCATCAGTCAGATTGCTAAAGAACGCAAAATTGATCCCGAGTCCATTTACGAAGCTATTCGTCAAGCGTTGGTCTCAGCCTACCGCAAGCAGTATGGTTTAGACGAAGAATACTATTATTATGTAGTTTTAAACCAGGAAAATGGCGAATCAAAAATCCTCCGTGCACCAGTGACCGCTCGCGACGAAGAAACTTTGGAGCCAACCAGTTGGAATGAAAAAAAATCAGAAGATGTGACTCCGGCTGGCTTTGGACGAATTGCAGCCCAAACCGCCAAACAAGTAATTTTGCAGAAAATTCGTGAGTCCGAGAAAGATCACATCTTGGCAGAATATGCCGAGAAAATTGGTGAAATTGTTTCTGCTCAAATCCTCCGCATGGACGGTCGCAAGGTGATTCTCGATCTAGGTCGAGGTTATGGTGTCATGCCACCAGAAGAGCAAATGCGGGGTGAGTTTTACCGAGTGAACTCAAGAATTACAGTTTACATCAAAGAAATTCGTGAGTCATTCAAAGGTAAAGTGATTATTGTCTCTCGAGCCGATGCTCAATTGGTCAGTCAGCTGTTTGCTCGGGAAGTCCCGGAAGTTGGCACTGGAGCGGTAGAAGTAGCGTTGATTGCTCGGGAAGCTGGCGTACGGACCAAACTTGCCGTGCGATCCACCCAAGATGGCGTTGACCCAGTTGGTGCCTGCGTTGGTCAGCGGGGTGTTCGGGTTCAAGAAGTCATCCGTGAATTAAACAACGAGAAATTGGATATTATTCCTTTTACTGAAGACATCAAATTACTTTTGGTGGCGGCCTTGGCTCCAGCGGAAAATTTAAAAATTGAAGTTGATGAAAAAACTAAAACCGCTGTTGTGACTGCACCAGACGACCAACTCTCTCTGGCCATTGGCCGTGGTGGGCAAAATGTCCGTTTGGCTGCCAAACTAACAGGATACAAGATTACTATCAAATCTGCTTCCGGCCAGGTCCAATCTCATGTGACTGGAGAGGAAGAATATGAAATTGATACTTTCACCGGTTTGGCCCCAGAAACCAGAGTCATTCTCATTGAACACAAACTAACGACACTCAATGACTTGTCTCGTTTTAAAGATAAATGGCAAGCATTTGAACTTCCCGCAGACCAGGTAACAATGTTGGCTGGACGAGTCGAAGCTTTTGAAAAAGAGTTAGCCGAAAGAGGCGAGAGCCTGGCAGCAATAGCCCGTTCGGCAACTAAAAATAGTGGGACTACAAGTAACGATGCGCCCACCGAATAAAATAGATATATGGCACTGCAACCAAGACCACCAGTTGTGACCATCATGGGTCATGTCGATCACGGCAAAACCACTCTGCTGGACTATTTGCGCAAATCTCGGATCACTGCGGGCGAAGCTGGTGGCATTACTCAACACATCGGGGCTTACCAGATAGAACACAAAGGTAAGAAAATTACTTTTATTGATACCCCGGGCCACGCTGCCTTTAATAAGATGAGAGAACGAGGGGCGGCCGTGACTGATTTTGTTATTTTAGTGGTGGCCGCCAACGATGGAGTCAAACCGCAAACTATCGAATCCATCCGTCATATAAAAGCGGCCAAAGTGCCAGTGATTGTGGCTATCAACAAAATTGATTTGCCGGACGTTTACCCCGATGTGGCCAAGGGAGAATTAGCTCAGCATGGCATTCAGGTAGTAGATATGGGTGGAGACGTTGAAGCAGTTGCCATCTCTGCTCTCAAAGGCACGGGTGTTGATGCTTTGTTGGACACGATTGGAGTAATGGCCGATTTGCAAAATATTAGTGGAGACCCAGATGCAGCACTCAGGGCGATCGTGATTGAGTCCGCCATGGATGCTCGCCGAGGCGTGACGGCTTCTGTCATCGTGCAACAAGGGACATTACGGGTTCGGCAAGCTGTCCAAACTGAAGATTCAACTGGCAGAATTCGTATGCTCACCAACGATCGGGGCGAAGCACTAGAGTCTGTTGGCCCTGGCTGTCCCGCCGAATTAATCGGGTTAGACCAAGTGCCGGCGGTGGGTTCAATCATTTGGGAAGCAGGCCTAGACCAACCTCAACTAACTAACGAAACAGAGGCTAAAGAACCGGTTGAAAATAAACCCGCTAGCGCTGTCAACGAGACTGAGGCCGACTACGATTTTTCTGACCTACTTGGCGAGAAGCAAAAGCTACCCCTGATTATTCGGGCCGATGTGGAGGGTACTTTGGAAGCTATCATCAATAATCTGGATGACGAGAGCATTGATTTGCTTGAGGCAGGCGTAGGTGTGATCACCGAAGCAGACTTAGATTTAGCCGAAAGTAGCAAAGCCCCAATTATTGCTTTTCACACCAAAATACCCAAACACATTATTACCTTGGCCAAGCAAAGGGGAATCAAAATTAAAATTTATCAGGTCATCTATGAGTTAATTGAAGATTTACAAAAACAGATGTTAAAACTGATGGAGCCGACGATTGATGAAGAAATTGTGGGTGAAGCGGAAATTCTTCAAATTTTTGAAATGAAGGGAGAGCGGATTGCTGGTATTCGGGTCAAAACTGGTGAAATCAAAAAACATGATTGGCTTCATCTCAAGCGTGGTGAAGAGATTCTCTTCAACCCCGTCATCAAAACGATGCGCCATGGTAAAGACGAACTAGAAAAAGTCACTGCCAAAAGTGAGGCAGGTTTTACTTTCAAGAATAAGAAATTGGATTTTAAAGTGGGCGATATTATCGTCGCCTATAAAATTAAGAACGATTAGTGTATAATCGCCAACTCGAATAGTATAAATCATGGTCACTCTGGGCAGTAGGTCCGTAACTTACACCTAAGAGGCAATAATCTTGAAAGGAACATACCATGGCATTAACCAAACCACAAAAGTCCCAGGTTATTAAGGACTATCAACTTTTTGAGGGTGACACTGGTTCCCCCGAAGTGCAGGTAGCTTTGCTCACAGCCTCAATCCAACAGTTGGCTGAACATTTGGCTTCGCACAAGAAAGACAACCATTCCAGAAAAGGTCTGCTCAAGCAGGTGGCCAAACGACGCAGACTGCTCAATTTCTTAATGAAGCACGACGAAACACGTTACCGCAAATTAATTGAGCGGTTGGGCTTAAACAAGTAACTTGATTCAGTAATTTGTTTGCAGTTATTTCTTCAACGGAACTAGTTTAGCATCTCCATCAAGGTTGAGTACATTGACGATATCAGCCGATGAGGGGATAACGTATTTGGTGGCGCCGTCGCCGAGCACTTTTTCACTGACCTCAAGACGCTTGAGTTTTTCGGCGCGCGGAGTGAAGTTTTTTTCCGCCGCTTGAGCGACTTGGGTGACCGCGTTAGCCTGAGCCTCCGCGCGCAACTTCACTGACTGCGCCTCGCCTTCGGCCGTCAAAATTGCCGCCTCTTTGATACCTTGTGCTTCCAATACCCGAGCTCTTTTCTCCCGCTCGGCTTTCATTTGTTGACTCATCGCTTGGGTAATATCTTGCGGTGGATCGATTTTTTGTAATTCCACTTTGGTGACTTTGACGCCCCAAGGATTGGTCGCTTCATCCAAAACTTCACGCAAACTAGTGTTAATCAGATCACGAGCAGTTAAAGTTTCATCCAATTGTTTATCGCCAATTAAATTTCTCAGATTGGTCTGAGCTAGTGTGGTGGCAGCAAGGTTGAAGTCAAAAATTTCAAATTCAGCTTTGACTGGATCGACGACTTTGTAGTAGATCACCGCATCGACCGTCACACCGACATTATCTTTAGTGATAACTTGTTGAGGCATGACATTTATGACTTGTTCACGCATATCGACTTTAATAATTTGGTCGATGAAGGGCACAATGACCGTCAAACCAGAGTCGACGGTGTGACTATATTTGCCTAAGCGAATTACCAAACCTTTTTCGTAGGGTTTGACGATCCGCAAGCCCGCGGTGATGGTGGCAATGGCAATTAAAAAAATAATGAAGAGAGCGGAAGTCGCAAACATAAGGTTTCCTTTAAGTTATTTTTTACGTACATGCAGGGTGACACCCCGCACGCTTTCGATGATGACATGATCGCCAATTTGTAAGTTGGTTTTACTGGTTGCGCGCCAGGTTTCGTCTTCGACCGAAACTTGGCCCGGGCGAGTTGCCGAAATTGGCTTGACGACGATACCTTCGGACTCTAGCAGTTTGTCGGTATTGAGGTGATGAGTGGTTAGGGTGATTTTTTGCTTGATTATTTTGCGAAAATAGAGCAGATGAAGACCACTCAAGATAATGGCGGTGATAAGGGTGATGACAAATTGACCAAAAAAATCTCCGACTAAGCCGCTGACAACGAGGACGCTACCGATGACGACTAAATCAAAGCCAGTTTGAATGCCCACAAAAAGTTCTAGTAAGACAGCCAATAAGCCCAAAATAACAAAAATTCTTGACGGCGATAGTTCGAACATCTTGAACTGATTACGTGATGCCTCATTTACAAATGTAACGGAACCGAGCATTCGTTGCCTCATCTA
>CAZFRD010000008.1:0-52002 GCA_964521215.1 uncultured Pseudomonadales bacterium | reverse complement strand
ACGAGAGGACCGGGGTGAGGCAATCCCTAGTGTTCCTGTTGTTGCTGTCAAGCGCATTGCAGGGTAGCTACATTGTTGATGGATAATCGCTGAAAGCATCTAAGCGAGAAGCCACGCCCAAGATAAAACTTCTCCATCAGACCACTCGGAGACTACGAGTTTGATAGACCGTCAGTGCAAGTCCAGTAATGGATTCAGCTTAACGGTACTAAGTGTCGATTGAACATACTTTGATAGACCAAGTGTATAGTCCCAAAACGGGATGGATACGCTGTATTCTTCACCTGTTAGCGAGTATTCGCTACAAAAAACATTAGACCGCTGTGTTCTGGTCTTTGGAGCGGGGTGGAACCAACTCTTCCCTTCCCGAACAGAGTCTTGAAACGCCCCAGCGCTGACAATACTAATCGGGCAACTGATTGGGACGATAGGTCAAGGCCAGAACAGAGCGGTTTTTTGTGGGAAAAAAAATTAAAACATGCTACTGTTGATACGTGCAAAAATGGATTATTAAGCATAAGACTGTATTAGTAATTTATGCAGTATTGAGTTTCGTACTGATCTTGCCTCAACTTTCGATTAAGTATCCATCGCTTATAGATGATGGAACAGACATGCTGGATGTAAGATCCAATTCTGTAGTTACGCTATTAAAAAGAGAAATTATAGAAAGCTCCAGAACTAGACCAATTCATATTCTTTATAGAAAGTTACTCTATTCCTTATTTGAAGATAAAGTAGAGTACCACTATCTAACAAATGGAATCGTGGTTTTTGTTACAGCAGTTTTTACCTTCGTGATATTGCGAGAATTGGATGTTAATTTTATATATGCTTATTTGGCAGGTTTAACATTGTTCATTATGCCATCTGTTCCGGCAAATATGTATCGATTGGGAACAATTGAGCATCTCCAAGCCATATTTTTACTCTTAGGAGTGTTATTAATACTTAAAAGGCAACACATTGCTTCTCTCATAATACTATTTTTGGCTTGTTTTATTAAAGAAACTTCGATTTTTTACTTGTTAATACCTATTTTTTACTTTAAATTCTGGTATAAGGAGAAGAAATTGCTATTATTTTCAAGCGGGTTGTTTGCGTTCGTCGCATTGGTCTTATCGATTAAGCAGTTGTGGATGAGTGATAACTATACGAACCAACTATCATTTTCTTTTGACCATATAGTGACCGCATCACAATTATCTCCAATGATTTTTGGAATTCTGTTTGTGGGTATTCTAGTTTGGCGAGTAGGTAATTCTATTGAACACAAACTAATATTTTTCACTTTTTTACTCTCATTTTTACCATTTTTCATTTGGGGAATGACAGTCTACTATTATTACTTATTTGTTCAAATTATGTCAATAATCGTGCTTTTTAGTTTTTCTAATCAACTTTTATTACGGTTCCAGGTTGGTAGAAAACTTTCCAACGCCACGACCATTGTTTTAGTTGCATTAATGGTACTAAGCAATGCTCCATCATTTGCAAATGTTTCTGAGTCATTACATTACCAGGCTTTGGCAGAAGGTTCACTCGTTCAATATTTGTTGACCCACGACTGGACCAATTATAGAGTTTACTCTGGTATATCTCATTACGAAAGAAATCACAAAATTAGTGTTTACATATCAAGTTGGAATCATAATGTTCATAACGTGACAATAATTCCTACAATGAAAGAATGGTTTGCTAAACCATTTGCTGATGATGCTTACAGAAAGCACCTAGCTCAGGAAAGCACTGATGCTTTTTTCAGAGATTCATATAGACCTCGATTGTTGATTGCTGGAAATCTAGGAAACACTGTTGTCAATTCTGGTTACTCAACTCGTCAGATCTGTGGCTCAAGCCCGTTTATTCATTCTGCCTGTGAATATACTGTAATTGAGGATAGGTAGTGTTATTCATAGACGCAACGATATATCTCATATGATCCTAGCAATGGAGGTTGAAGAGTTTGTTCACTGCAATATGGCTGTAGTCCGATCAACAAAGCATAAAATTGTTCTGATTCCATTGACCTCATCAGATATAATTTATTTTTTACGTAAAGATTAACGACAACAAGAAAATGCTTGTTTTTTGTCTTACCAGAGTTGAAAAATATTTCCAGTTGATCCTTAATTGTTGGATTAATTGGATCGACGCTAGTATTAGGAAAGTTTCTATAAAGTTGACTGTGCAGTTCAAATCTGTATGTAAATTTACTGGAGTTTCTCCAATCGTAGTGCAAAGCCGTATTTTCATAGCTTGGAAGCATGATAATCTGATCACTTTTAGTATCAGAATTCACTATCCTGGTTAGCGCAGTCATTACTTTTGTTGAAATGGATGGATAAACCCATGGTTGGTGAATGTCATCAACGTCAATCAGTTGATACACTATCTGAAAATAGTACATGGATAAAGCCATCATTAATACCAACAAAAACCTACCAAAATAAAAAGGTAGATGTTTTAGTTTTAGCCATACAGTGGAGGAAGTAAAAGTAATTGCAAGTATTCCGATACTAAAACCAGTGACAGCCGTATAGCCTCTAGCAAATGAAATCGAAACTGGGGAAATATAGGTAATGGCAAGGTAGAGTAGCACTAAGATAAAACCACCGTAAAAAATAAATTTTGTCATAGCCTGTCTAAGTGAAGTACAGTTCTTTGTGAGAACGACTCCTAGTAAAGTAGTGAGAGCAATTAAAATCAGGCCAAGTTCTGATGCAATTTCAGGAAACAACGATGTTTTTAACCCAGTTAAAGAAAATAGTTCTAAAATACTTGTCTTTACTTCGTTGATATCTGTAGTGTGATTCAGTTGATTATGAGAAATAATGACCGAATATCCATTCGCGAAATAGTAAATACCAACTATCAATAACACAATAACCGACGAAGAAATTGCTAGTAAAAGTGATTTATTTCTTACTATTTTCTTGATCATTTGTAATGGAATACATTGAATCAATGAAAAAAATATAGCTAGTAAGAATGGATAATAAAGGTAGCTGGTTAGTAAACCCAACAGCGCCAATATAGTTAACACAATTACTGTTTTTACTACTATTAGTTTTTTTTGATAGGATTGTCGCAATAGCTCAAGAGCGAAGTAAATACTTGTTAAACTTAGAAGTCCCAATAAACTATAATCACGTGCTTGCCAGGAAATAGTGAGTAAAATCGGATGAAATGTACCAATTGCCAATGCAACTAAGGCAGTTTGTTTGTTTAGTAATAAAAACAATTTATAAAGAATCATTAAGCTAAGGATTGAAAATACTAAACTGGGAAATCTTAATGCGTTGGGGCTTGTGGATATATATGACACCATTTTAACCAATGAGTAATATAGTGGAGGTCTATTATCTGGTGGAGAAATAAAATGTTCAGCAAAGGAACTATTTTGAGCAAAAAAAAATGAAAATCGTTCATCAAAAGAAAATTCGTGATTTAATAATAAAAATAATCTTAAAAAGAAGCCTAGAAACAGTAGAGTAATTAACAAAAAGTTGTTAATAGTAAAATGCTTATTCAGATTCATAATTTACTAATGACTAATGTTAACAAATTGTTTTAACTAGACATCAGCTTGGTTTTTGAATGATTCCCAAACCAGAGCCCGTATATGACACTTTAATTCCTCCATATTTTTTTTCTAATCTTTTCCATAATTTCCATACCCCATATTCTCCCTCAGTCATTTTTTCTTTAACACAAATATCATGGAAAACCATGTAACCCTCTTTGCTCAGCCTGGGAAAAAATAAGTTAAAATCTAACGAAACACCTCTATAAGAGTGATCTCCGTCAATATAAATATACTCATAATGAGTATCTGGATATTTATCCGAGAAGTCTTGTGTTGTAGTTAAAAATAACGTTATGTGGCCTCCTAGGCCAAATTCTCTAAAACAATTCTTGCCTTTGTGAGTACTCCAGTAACCCTCACCCGACCATGCGTTTCTATCATTAGGTCCATACCCAGCGTCGATAAAATCGACATGTCCAAAACCATTGTCTTTACAACCCTGGGCGAGTATTGCTGGAATATAGCCATGTCGAGATCCAATGCACAGGATGCGAGCTGGTTTTTTTTGTCTGATTAGGCCGTAGTGAATCCAACCATACCCCAAATCTGCTTTTTCTATATTACACTCATGACCATATTGATCAGCGTGGAAAAATTGCATCAGGCGAGTTAAATAAGCTTTAAAAATAAAGGAATCTTCTAAAGAGCAACACATTTTTTTTAACTGTGTTTTAATTCCGAACATGATGATAACTATTGTAATCTACAATGGATCATAAGTAATTTAATGGTAGGATTGTACCACCCTTGAAATAAAGAAAAGTGAAAAGATTATTTTCGTCTTGTTATGATTCACTATTTGTACCATTGGATGTATTGTGAAGTTAGTGGTTAATTGAGGGAACAACTTTCTCGATATCTGCTAAAATCTGAAAGTAGATTACACCAACTCAAAGATGCGCACCTTATCTTGGTAAAACAATATACAATATGAGAACAGGACTTAAAATACTGACCAGAAAAGTAATAAAAAAGTTGTTAAATGTAGGTTTCGTTTCAGACAAATTTCCAGAAACCCCGATTTCTAATATTCAACTTAAAACTAGGCTTATGAGTTTAAATAACGACCTAAGCCATTTTAACGCCAACTACAATTTAGGATCCCTACATACCAGACCAAATCGTTATTTATCAGAAATCTATGGTTCAATTCTTAAATACAACCCCAACCACTTAGGTAACTGGTCCACTAAACCATCAGAATATACCACGCAAATGGAGTTCGAAGTTGTTAAAAAAATGATTGATTTGTATCATGCCCAAAAAGAAGGGTTGGAGGGATATATTACAAGCGGAGGAACGGAGGGAAACATTTTTTCGTTGTGGGCGGGTAGGTCTTATTTATCTCAGTTTTGTAAAAAAAATCAGATTGCCTTATTGTGCACAAACCTAACTCATTATTCTTTACGTAAAGCCGGGGATCTTTGTGCTGTATCACAACATTATGTACCTCTTGATCCAGTTAATTGGGGAATGGATTCTAGAGGATTGCATGAATTGGTTAAAAAATTAGTTTACAAGGGCACACGAGGCTTTCTTCTCCCTCTAACCATTGGTTATACCTCAACCGGCACACAAGACGATATAATCAAAATTGTTCAAACAGTCAACTTGTTACAAAAAGAAGACCCCCATATTCATTTTTACATCTGGATTGATGCTGCGCTGTGTGGTCTCATCGAGCCATTTATTAACTCCGACTATAGTCCGTTTATTTCACCCTTAATAAATTCAATAGTTGTCGATTTCCATAAACTTGGTTTAGTACCGTATTCTGCAGGCGTAGTTCTGTACAGGAAGAAACTTAGAGAGCTCATTGAACAACCAATTGACTATCTTCAGGCCTCAGACTGCACGTTATTAGGTTCCCGACCTGGAGCAGCAGCTGTTGCAATTTGGACAGCTATACATTTGTTTGGTAAAAGAGGGTACGTTCAAATAATTAGCGAACAAATGCAAAACAAAGATTACTTCATTAGTGAAATGCATAAGCATTTCCCATCTGTTGAATTAATTAATTACAAAAACAGTCTTTCTTGCGGAATTATTTTCAATCAGTTAATTGATAGAAGGTTGCCAAGCTTGATAGAGGAGAAATACTTTTTATATTTAACCAAAACCAAACTTTTGTTTTACTCAATGGGTAAGAAAGAAAAAGAAATATACACATTCTTTTTTTTGCCCCACATAAAAAGAAAAATAGTTAAAGAATTGATTGAAGATTTGAAGTCAATTACCACTATTAAATCACCTGAATGAAATATGAGATTCGGTATCAAAACAAATATTAAAAAACTGATTTATCAAATTACGCACCCAACTTTCATTTACAGGGAGTTAACAGGTAACTCATTTCCTAAAAATCCTTATACAAAAATACAAATTAATTCACGCTTGAACACCTCGTATAACGACGAAAAAAAAATCGATAAAATTACTCGTGTTGGAACATTAATAGCTCGAGCAGACCAATACGCAATCAAAATTTACCAAAAGTTCATTACAGTAAACCCCAATAACATAGGTAACTGGTCAATTAAAGTTCCTTACGGCGGTACAAAACTACTTGAATACGAAGTCGTTCAAAAAATGATTGATTTGTACCACGGCCAAAAACAAAATCTAGAAGGTTATTTTACATCTGGAGGTCAGGAAGGCAATCTTTACAGTGTTTGGCTTGCAAAATCGTTTATTACAAAAAAACTTGATCTTCAGCAAATACTTCTTCTTAAAACACAACTAACTCACCACTCAATTGATAAAGCATGCTTAATAAGCTCGGTGAAATGTATAAATATTCCAGTAAGTTCTAAAACGTGGGGAATGGATCCTAAAGATATGGAGAGTGAAATTAAAAACAAAATACGAAATGGTATTTATGGTTTTATTATATCCCTAACATTTGGGTATGCGCAGACAGGCACAAGCGATAATCTTAAATTAATAATTCCTGTTATTCGTAGGCTGAAAAAACAATATAAGAAACTAGTTGTATCCATAATCATCGACGCAGCTTTTAATGGACTAATCGAACCCTTTGTTGATGAAGAATTTAAACCATTTTTCAACAATTACGTTCATGCATACTGTATTGATTTTTCTAAGTTTACTGCAATCCCTTATCCAGCAGGACTTGTTTTATATAGAAAACACTTAAGAGGAGTAATCGAGCAGAGGGTATCTGTATCTCCTTTTCCAGATAATACATTGCTAGGATCTCGTTCAGGTGCCCCTGTGGCTTCTGTATGGGGGGCTATTCATTCTTATGGCATCAGTGGTTATCGGGAAATCATTACTAATCAAATTAAAATAAAAAACTATTTCATTGACCAAGTTCTCAGTCTTTACCCAGATGCAGAAATTGTAAATGATTCACATAGCTTAAGTTGCGGTGTTATCTTGGGTGGCGATTACGAAAATAAATTATCTAACAAAATAGAAGAGAAATACTGGATTTACGCTGAAAAAGAAGCAATTACTTTCAGTAACGGCAAGACACGTAATATTCAATTATACAAATTTTATTTTTTACCACATATTACTAAGAAAAATGTTGACGATGTCATCTTGTCAATGAAATATGATACGTAGAGAGAAAAGTATTCTGAAACAATTTTCTGCGCACTATTCAAGTGCTGTTGTGTTCTGGGATCTTTTTTGGGAGATGACAATTAAAGAGCTGAAGCTGAGATATAAAAACACAACATTAGGTTTTTTATGGGTGATTGTATATCCTATATTTCAGGCAATTATTATTAGTTTTGTATTTCGTTTCATTTATACAATCGCAGATAGTAACTACCAGCACTCTCTATTCCTAAACCTACTGTTATGGAATTTCTTTTCTAGCTCATGGGATAACGCTACTCAATCAGTTGTACAAAACAGAACTATTATAAAAAAAGCTAGATTTTCTTATATTGTCATTCCGCTATCGATTGTCTTTTGTAATGGCATAATATTAATGATTCCTATTGTATTATTTGGTTGCTATATAACAATATTTAGAATAACTAGTAGTATTAATATATTTTATTCTTTCATTGCGCTGATGCTGCTACTACTTTTTACAGGAAGTATATCATTGGTTTCATCAGCTCTAAATGTTAAGCGTAGAGATGCTAGTTTCTTAGTGCGCGCATTTTTAATGGTTTGGTTTTATCTTACTCCAGTAATTTATAGTATTTCTAATATTCCAACGAATATAAAAATACTCTGGAGCATGAATCCACTAACAGAAATATTTATGTTAATACAATACTCTTTTTTTAATACTCCCATAGTTTTCGAATATATTTTACCGAACACTTTGTTAATTGTGGGTTCAACAATAGTAGGCTTATGTGTTTTCAAAATGTACGAGGCCTATTTCGATGACTATATGTAAGTTATGTTAAATAAACACAAAGATATCATCGTTTCGCTGAATGGAGTGACGAAAAAATACACAACTGTAAATCGCAATATTTATGTTGCCTTAAAAAATATTAATTTGGAAATAAGGCGTGGAGAAAGGATAGGCATTATTGGTAATAACGGAGCTGGAAAAACAACTCTCTTAAAAATAATTGGTGGAATAACAAAACCCTCAAATGGCAAAGTGATTACCAATGGGAGGATTGTTTCTTTAATTGATCTTGAGGCTGGTTTTGAACCAGAATTGACTGGTTTCGAAAACATAACTGTAAATGGATTACTTGTTGGAATGAAGAAACAAAATATACGTAGTAGTCTACAGTCAATTATTAGATTTGCTGACATTGGAGCACATATAAATGAACCATTTTATACATACTCTGCTGGAATGAAGTTTAGATTGGCATGTGCTGTTGCTATCAATTGTAAAGCTGACGTTCTGTTATTTGATGAAATTTTAAATAGCGGAGATTGGAATTTTCAAAAAAAACTTGTTTGCTGGTTATCAAAAACTCTTCAAAATAGTGATTTATCAACGATAATATGCTCTTATGTTCCTGAGACGCTTTGGGCTCTGGCGCACACATACTATATGATGCACAATGGTGTTTTAACAAAAATAGGAAGAGATCACGTTAGGAGCTTGGCAATTTCTCACCATAACCAATTTCACAGTATATTTCGAACTAATAAATTTAAAGAAGTTTCAATCGACTAGATGTTAAGGAAGATAATGTTCGAAAGTTATAGATCCAGCTTGAATTAAGAAATAATCGAATAATCCAGATAAGTCAACTTTTATTCTGCTTCGAATAAACCATATTGACACATAAAAACACATTTATAGTAAACTTGTAAAACAGAAATTAAAAATATGAGATATGCATTGTAATGTTACAATATATTTTTGATAAGTTTTAGTGGATTTTGTAGATTAGTTGCGATGAGTTATTAGTCAAAATGTTAGAAGTATGATTATAGAAGTAAGTACAATGATTGGTTGTAAGAATGGGTGTAGTTTTTGTCCTCAATTAACAATCATCTCGCAATATAAGAAACACGGTGGAACCCCACTAGTTCCGATGAACATTAATCTTTTTAAAGCATGTATTAACAAACTTCCTCAAAGTACTGACTTATTATTTTCTGGAATGTGTGAGCCGTTTTTAAACTCAAAATGCACAGACATGATTGTATATGCTCACGAAAGAGGACTAAACGTACGGGTTTATACAACACTTGTGGGTATGACGCTCAGAGACGTTGAGATTTTAAAAAAAATCAATTTTTCTAACGACTCTCAAAGTTTTGTTGTACATTTACCTTCAAAAGGAAACATTGAACGAATAAGCATAGCTGAACCGTTCATGTCTGTATTAAATGAAATATATTTAAGCTCAATTCCTGCTGTATACCACTTTCATGGTGATGGAATGGAAGAGCATGTAGAAGAATTCTTCAAAAATAAACCAGCAAAAATAGAGTACTTCCCCGCTCACTCTCGAGCTGGAAATATAAAAGTAAACATCCCAAAAAGACGAATCGGAACCATAGGGTGTATTAAAGTTAAATTATATGGAAGCTATGGTCATGTTTTGCTTCCCGATGGTACGGTTGTACTTTGTTGTCAAGATTACTCAATGAAACACGTACTTGGAAATTTAAAATCTCAAACATTTGACGAGATTTTGCATGGAAGTGAACTAAAAAGAGTTGAGATGGGTCATAGAGTTGAGAGTATAGACATATTGTGTAGAAACTGTGAGTATTCATACGATATAAGCTTAAAAGCAAAATTATCAAATCAAAAATTCACGCATCCAGATCATCACGAATGAGTATGAATATTGATCAAATTCTTAACCAAATAAAGATAGAAGAAGAAAGAAATTCGTTATTCTTGCATTTGACTGCTAATGAAAATCAGCTTTCAAATACAGCCAGAAAGTTCTTGGGTTCGAAGCTCAACGAACGTTACTATTTTGGAGGAGGCAATGAGAACAGCGTGGTAAATATGGGTCATTTTACAGCGCTAGGTTATAAAGGTGTAAATCACTTAGTTAAAAAGGCTGGAGATGCAGCAGAAAGCATGTTATCTGCATGTAGTGTAAACCTCAGTGTGCTGTCTGGAGTCCACGCTATGATGAGCGCTATTCTAGCTTCTACTGACCCAGGTGATACTGTAATGACAGTTCCCCTTGAAGCTGGTGGACATTTTGCAACTAAGGGAATTATTGAAAGGACTGGGAGAAAACACATATTTGCAGAGTATGATTTTTCGACTCAAAAATTTAATACACAAAAGATTGCTAAAATAATTAAACTAACTAAAACTAAAGCTATATATCTTGATATTTCTTATTATCTTAATCCTGTAAACTTGAAGGAAATCAGAAGTTATATAGGTGAGAAACCCGTTATTATTTATGATGCTAGCCATACCTTGGGTCTGATTATGGGACAGCAGTTCCAATCACCTTTAAGAGAGGGAGCAAATATAATTTCTGCCAATACGCATAAAACTATGCCTGGTCCACACAAGGGCCTAATTGCTTTTAGAGACCAAGATTTAGCAGATAAAGCTAATGCCATAATTAATAGTTGTCTTTTTTCCACCTCACACACGGCACATTTAATTGCTTTGGCAATTACTCTTCTAGAGATGAAAAGATATGGCAAAGATTATGCTAAACAGATTATCTCAAATTCTAATGCCATTGGTGAAGCATTTGATAAACTTGGCTATCAGGTTAAGAAGGCTAATACAGGTCGTTACTCTGAAAACCATCAATGTCATATATTTATAGAAGACAAAGGACAACCCTTAGATCTTTATAACAATTTGATTAGAAGTGGCATTTCAACAAATTTCGAAGGTTTCGAATTTAACAACGGCAAGTGGTTTATCAGAATTGGTGTTGCAGAAGTAACAAGAAGGGGAATGAAAGAGAAAGAGATGAAGAAAATTGCTAATCTAATAGATAGATCATTCAAAGGGGAGAACGTTAAAAATGACGTATTGACACTTAATCAGAAATTCACAAAAATACATTATTCCTTTGATGACCAGGGTTTAGTTGATAAACTTATTAACTCGATCCTTTAAAAACTTCTCTATAATGCCAATCAAAATTATTTCCCTCAACATAGAGGGCAAGCGACATCTTAAAAGTAAAATATTGCCATTTTTAATAAATGAGTCTCCAGATGTAATCTGCCTGCAAGAAGTTTTTGAATCAGATATTGAACTAATAAAAAATATACTACTGATGTCTGCTGTATTCTTGCCAGTGACGTATATGAAGGGACATTCCGTTGTGGAACCGTGGGGACAGTTAATTTTGTCAAAAATTCCTATAAAAGATAGTGGGCACGAGTATTATCATGGTGACCCAAAAAAAATGGAGGTTTGGAACTTTGGAATGAATCCAAATCTTATTCTTAGCGGAATTGTTTGGATTAAGATTCAGTACGATGCAACATTGTATAACATTGTTACCACTCACTTTCTTTGGTCGTACAATGGTGAGGTTTCAGACCTGCAAAGAAGTAGTTTTAAAAATCTTTGTGAGAGTCTAAATAATTTTTCAGAACTTGTTTTGATCGGTGACTTCAACACTCCTAGAGGCGGAGAAATATTTTCTGCATTGAAGAGTAGATATAAAGACAATATTCCTCATAATGTACATACGACAATTGACAATTCACTACACAGGTCTAAATTGCATTTGATGCTTGTGGTCGATGGTTTTTTTAGTTCTCCGAGATATCGGGTTACAAAGGTTTCCGTTGTCGATAAGCTGAGTGATCATTTGGCTCTCATTGGTTTCATTTCACGCAATTCTTTATTTGGAGAAATGAAAATTAAGTTGTTAATATATCTATCAAATACAAAGTTTGTCTTACAGAAAAAATCGGATACTGTACTTAATACAGTACCCAGAACTTGTAATAAAATATTTAGATTGACCAAAAATCTATAAGTTAATAATCGATTTGAGCTTACGTTTCATTGAGGGTAATATTTTTGTAACAAATCTTTCATTAGCATACAGAGTCTTGTCTAATACTCCCGCTTTTTTGAAAGCGTTTTTTCTTGCATCGCAATATGCGCATTCTCCACAATGATAGCGACCGTTGCGGTAACAGCTTGTTCTGGTTATTTCTAAAGGAATATCGTGTTTGTTTGCCCAAGAAATTTCAAAATCCTTTCCATAGTGATATCCCAGCTCTTTTTCAAGACCCAAGGCAGTAATTTGCCAAGAAAAATCATTAGTTCCTAAACAGAGGTAAAGCATAGTTTTTCTAAGTGCAGATAAGGTTTGGTCAGTAATTACATCTCCATCCGAACTGATATGACAGGTAAAAATTGTTCTAATTTTGATATGAGAGAATTTCTCCAGTTGGTAAGCATACTTCATTGCGTAAATGCATCTGACGCCATTACTTAATTGGTCATAGCTTAAATTCCAGATGGGTTGGCTTTGTTTAACAGGGGGGTAAAGAGGTGAGTATTCAATTACTTTAATTGGCTGAAAAAAATCTTTGTATCTTTTCTTAAAGTATTTTGCCATGATATTAGCTGCTTCCCACTCATATTTATTTCTATCAAAACCTGTTTTAAAAAATATTGGAAATACTTTTAATTTAAATTCCTCAATTAATAATGCGCAGGTGGTTGTTGAATCAAGGCCACCAGAAAATAAAACAATTACGGACTCATTCTTCTTTGGCAATTTAAAAACATATCCCCTTTCTTTTCTCAGCGTATTTTCAACAAAATGTAATCCTTTTAAGTCTTCTAATTTCCTTGCTTGAAAAATGTTTTTTAACTCAGAACTAGATAACTTTGGAATTGAATAATTTTTTACAGTCATGTTTCTTTCAAAGTAGGCAAGTTATTGTAGCAGTATACAATGTAATTCCAAATCGAAACGAGATTCATGTGGTTGTTAGAAAGTAGATTAAGAAAATGGAAATAATTTATTCCAGATATAACTTGCTTTAATTAAATTTGTAAAATATATAGATTTTGGAAATTCAGTTTTGTCTAGTAATTCGTCGTAACATTCTTGAATAGATGACTTTGTTAGGGTCACCTGACTGACATTCATCCAAAACTCTTCATTTGCATGAATACCACGAGCTTCTTTTTGCAAGTTTTTAAACGGATCAGAAGCTTTTCGATGTTCTACCATGGGGGAGCCATTTACAACCCCATATCCTAAATGATCCATGATTTTCTTTGCAAATATTCCCGCCCAAATATCATCAAAGCGATCGTATCCCCATTTATTTCCTTGATTGTCTTCTCCCATCAATGGAAAATACATCAACGGAGTTATCTCCCGTCGAAAAGCCATATTCATAGAACACATCGGGAAGTATGTTCCATTGGGAATGAAATATAAGAAGTTTTCTGCAAATGAAGCCTTAAAGTTTAGTTGTTGTAGGTGAGTTGGTGCATCATGATCAAGCACGTTGGTCCAAATTCCGTGACTCAACATCACGGGTTGCTCATTTCTATTCAAGTATGGCATGCCACGTGTGTACATATGACGAACGTCAGGGTTGGTGTTTATCCAGTTTTTTGGTGACGAGAGAGTAAGATTTCTAGTATGATCTTCTACAAAATTATGATTTGAAACAGGGTAGCAATCATCATCTATTGTCATTATGATATCTGCCCCCAGCTTATAGGCTTGAAGAAATCCATAACTTCTAATCGCCGAAACCCTTCGAGGAATAATCCAACTGTCCTTTCCTAAATCCTCATCAATTTCCTTCCACGAGTAGTGAAGTATTTGCTTGCCAATTTTTGGTATCTTAATTGTTTTGTGAGGCTGATCTTCGCAAACAACAATTGTGCAATTTCTAAATTGTTCTTTCCAGTCTTTAAAGAAATCTAAATTTCTGATAGTGGGGATGACAATAAATATCGATTCTTTCATGCGCTGTCAGTTTATACCATTTTTTTATTAATAAATGACAGAATTGTATTAACTTTTAGTTCCCAAGTATTCGCTTTTGAAATTCTTAATTGCTCGAATTGGTTGGTTTTTGACCATGATTTGGATAAGGTAAATTTAATCGCCCACTCCCAGTCTTTTGAGTTTGATGCAATCTTTACTAACTTGGGAAAGTTCTTTACTTCTTTAATTGGAGTTGCGACAGTAGGTATTCCACAAAAAAAATACTCTATGAGTTTCATCGGATAACAGTATTGGTTTAGAACATTGTTTACTTTGTAAGGAATAATGCCAATGTCGAAATTCATCATTTGTTGGTAAAGCCTAACTCTTGTAGTGTTTCCCATCATATTAATATTTTTACATCTTTTAAGTTGATTTATATTACTGTTAACCTGATCGAGGTTGGTAAAAAATGCTTGAGCTGGACCCCATAGTTCAAACCTCCACTTGGGATTATGAAGAGCTAAATCAAGTATCAAATCATAATCAATGCGATCGGAGAGGGCGCCAGCAAAACCAATTACTGGGTTGGTTTTGCTTCGAAAATGGCGCGTAGCTATTTTCCGTTCAATTGTTGGAACTGCAAAACCTTGTGGGACTAATTGAATCGTTTTATTGGTCATAGTTTGCAATAGCTGTTTTTGACTTTTTGCAATGCATGAGATTGTGTCAGTGCGGTTGAGCAGTTTGTGGAGTTTGCCACCGATTCTTGGCAATCTGCCATTTTCTGAGTGAATGTCTACACAGTCGAAATGTACCCAAGATTGAGGAAAAACGAAATGATAAGTCTCTGGGAAGAAAAACCAAAAAATAATACTTTTCGATTTAACTAAATTTATCAAAAGCAAGTAAGACTGCAAGAGCAGGTTAAATAGTAGGTAGTTGGCATTAGTGACAAATCGAAAACGAGTAAAGGGTAAGAAGAAGAGGGGTTTAATTACTTGGTATCGACACTTTCTGCCTGCAGACTCATTATTCCCATGGCTGAGTAATTTCAATAATAACTCTCTAAGAGAAATAGGTTTTGCAATCTTAAGTACAATCACCTGATGCTTTTTTGACAGTTCAATTGCGGTTTGATCAACGAAGTCACAAATCTCATTATTTTGCTGTGGATCTGGTAAAACTATGTAACTGCTTTTGAGCATTTTGGTTATACTATAACTAATTCTGCCGAATATAAGCATGATTGTACTGTATGTTTAACAATGTTGTTTTCGCTGCCAAAAAGTTACTTGGCAAATTTCGGAATTCAAATTACCAAGTCGGAATTATTAATCTTATTTTTATCTTATTATTATTTATTTCTCCTTCAGATAAATTTATCTTTCTCATAAGCATTATCCATTTACTTGCAGTCTTGTTGATTACAAAAACGGCTCTAGAGGCATTGGTGAGCGTCTACTGGCCTTGGTTTATTTTTGAGTTTGGCAGAGAATTTACAACAGTATTAATACCACTCCAACATATTCGGTCTGAGGCGTATCAGTCTCCCGTTGTTTCCTATGTACTTTTTTCACCATTAAATATTCTGATTGTGATCTTGGTACTAATTGTTTTGTTCAACTTTGTGTTTAAAACAGAATATCGTTTATTACTGCTTAGTAAGAGATGGTTTGTATTTTTTACTTTGTATTCTTTTATCCAACTAATGTCTGTAGTAATGACTGATTACAGCGCAATATTTTCTTTTTTGAGTTTGATAAAAAACGTAAGTAGTATGTTTTGGTTACTAGCCGTAGCTCAATTACATCCAAGTATTAGACGCTCCATTATTTATTCGCTTTTATTAACAATTACCTCCCTTTTTTTCTTAGAGTTATGTTTAGCATCTATTCAACTACTGAGTGGAGGATTTATTGGCATACATGCAGAAAAAGCATGGTATTTGGCTAGTTTTGGCAAGGGAGCAGATGAAAGTGCCGACCTAATTAGGGTTTCTGGTTTTCAATTCCATCCAAATGGTATGGCGAATTGGTTATTTGGAGAATTGGTTGTAATTCTATTACTCACCCAAATGGTTTTAAGGAAAACAACAAAGAGAATGACTTTTTTTGTATTAACCATCGGAATGACTTGTATAGTGTTTTTATCATTAACAAGAACAACGTTGTTAACTATGGTGGTTATTCCATTTTTGTATTGGTGTGAACTAAAATCCTCTTTACATTTTCTTAGTAGGGGTCTCTCTAAATACTCTAAAACAATCAAAATACTTCTACTCCTTGTGCTACTTTTATTATTAGGCATGGTTGGTTACCGACTAAAAGATCGAATATTACTTTCAATTTATTCAAATACAGAAACAGGTGGTATCAGTACGCGAATGATTCAATACCAGGAGGCAATTGAATTGATCCAAATTAAGCCTATTTTCGGACATGGAATAGGCATGTATCAATCCGCTCTTTACCAATGGATACCAGATGGAGAAATTCTATATTTTCCAGAAAGAGTTCACAACAGTTTTTTATTAATTGCTGCTGAATCTGGTATTACTTCATTACTCTTCGCTCTACTTCTATTAGTGACTATTTTTTACAAAGGATTCAAGTTAGTAGATAAGCGATTAATTATAGTTTGGTATTTTTATAGTATGTTATATTTATTCCTACAACCTGTCTCGCAGGAATTACTATCTTTTCCAGTTATTATTATTTTGTTAATCACAACGCATTATGAACAAACTAGTCACCAAAAAAATAATTAACGCGATTTATACAGGTCAGGCCAAGATAATTACTGGTGGAATATTTTTGTTTGTTGTGCTTCTTTTTAGTTTGTTCTTGCTAAGAAAAGATAAGTATGTATTTATCACGCTGTATTTGACCGAAAGAGAAGAAGCAAAATATTGGATGAATTACCCTGACAAATTTTATTATAATCAGCTTAAGGTAGGAACAACTGAAAAAAATGAATTGGGATTACCAATCGCGGAGATTGTTGATGTGTTAAGAACCGGCACATCCTACACTCATGAACAAGGATTAATTACTTTGAAATTAAAAGCGAACTATAATTCGGTTACTCAGGTGTATTCATTCAGAGGCCAACCATTAACTCTCGGAGAATACGAAAGAATAAAAGTTGGGCCACTGCTTGTTCAGGGATATCTGATAGATCTCTCAACTGAAAAATTTGGATACAAAGAAAAAGTATACCGTGTCCAAGCGATGATTGATGATCCATCGGAATCAGCAAGAGGCAGTAATGACACAAAGGTTGTGGGCGCACCAAAGGAAATTGTGGAAGCTCTCCAACAAAATGAGAGTGTTATCAATTCTCATGGAAACGTATCTACTCGACTAATTAGTCTTACCTATCAGCCTGCGATTCGTGTTTCTTATTCTTCTGCAGGAAAAAAATTATTTCAAGATCCTGACTTATATGAGGGAGAAGCCGAACTTGAACTGAGGACAATTGAAATCGATGGCACGGATTATTGGGATTTTGTTGTACCCATACAAATTGGTCAACGATTAACGATCAATTTCAAAAAAACTCAACTACCGGTTAAAATTACTGATATTATTTCAGTGAAAGACGTTACTAATGAAGAAGCTCGTAATTAATTGGCCAACCATCAGTATAGTCACGCCTTCATACAATCAAGGAAACTACCTTGAGCGTACGATGTTGTCTGTGTTGAACCAAGATTATCCCAAACTTGAGTACGTGGTGATTGATGGTGGCTCAACCGATGGTAGTAAAAAAATCATTCAAAAGTATTCAAGTAAACTCAAGTATTGGCAGAGCAAACGAGATGGCGGACAGTCTGATGCCATAAATCAGGGATTTGCTCACACAACTGGAGAAATTATGTGTTGGCTGAACAGCGATGATGTCCTAATGCCCGGTGCATTGCGTATGGTGGCTAGTATATTTGCCAGTCTAGCTGATGTGAATTGGATCAATTCGTTGCCAGCGACTATAACCCCAGATAACTTTATCAATTACGTGGCGCTCAAACCTTGGTATGTTAGATCGTTATTACTGAGGGGTTGGTACATTCGAAAATTACTTGGTTTTGTGATGCAGGAAGGTACGTTTTGGCGTCGATCACTGTGGAATCAATCTGGAGCCAGAGTAAAAAATGTTCTATATTCTATGGACTGGGAACTTTGGAAAAGATTCGCCCAACAAACTGATTTGGTGTTAGTTAATGCGGTGCTGGCTGCCTATCGTTTAAACCCTGAGCGGAAAAATAACGATAAACATATAAAATATTACCAAGAAATTGGCATGGATTACCCAGAAATATTGAGTCTGCCAATTAAATATTTGTGGAGAAAAACTGCTAATCTTGCTCACGCTCTACAAATACCAAAAATCATTTCATACGACGAATCAAGTTTAAGCTGGTACTTTAGAAGAAGTCGGGGACAGATAAGCCACCTTAAGTTGCTTGGTTAAATTTTTCCAAGTTTGTTGTTTTGCATACCTTTGAATAGACTTAGTCTTTTGAGCCACTTCTCTTGGATTATTCAATATGATGATGATTTTTTCAGCAAACTTTTTTGCCGTTCCTTGAACAAGCCAACCAATATTTTCCTTTGTAATTAAACTACTCATATCTCCAATGGGGCTGGTTATAAATGGTTTGTGACACCCAAGGTAATCCCCAATTTTATTTGGATAGCGATATTCATTGATCGGTAGATTTGAAAACGGCACAAGACCAATATCACAGGCTGATAGGTACATCGATAGTTTTTCTCTGCTTGTAAACGAGTTATAAAAGACATTATTGGGTTGTTTTTCGTTAAATAATTTGGGTCCCATGATTAAAAATATAATTTGATACTTTTCGAGCAAACTAATGGTTTTTTTCAATAGCTGAGAGTCGGGTGAGTCGGTATAGACAAAGCCGACGACTTTTTTCTTTAATGGAATATTAAGTTTTTTACGAGCCGTTTGGGTCTCCAATGCAATTAAATCTGGTGCCGTACCAACGTTCAAATACAACGGTTTTCCGCCTCTTTGCTTGCACATCTCAACCATTTTTGTTGAGATACAGGTACATAAGTCTGAGTGGGAAGTGGCAAATACTTCTAATTTAGACTCAATAATCATAGAAAGTCGTGTAAAAATACTCGTGTATTTTTTTTTAATTTCATAAATTCCGCCCGGTCCCCACAAGTCTGCCCAATCAAACAACCATGGTTTGTGAAGGATTCTTGCAGATAATAAGCAGGGAAAGATACTCACCGGTTTTGGATTGAAACTGTGATAGCTATCTGCTCGCAACCAAATACAAATAAAAGTTCGAACAATTAAATCAAAAGGATCAAATCCAGCAAAACGATATTTGAGAGGTAATATACCTGTGCTTTCTATGATAGTTACAAGTCCTTCTCGATACATCTTTGGAAGTATCTGGAATCTCGAAGCACTAGTAAGTAAAAACACTTGACAATCATTTTGCGATAAACCCTCAGCCACTTGAATCGATCGACGAAAATTGCCACTTAGTCCAGGAGATTCATAGGTTGAAAATACGACCCTCATAGTGCACAATTCTGCCATAGAATCGCAGAATGGATAGTACGAGTACAATTGTACAGATAATGAAGCAAAAAAAAGCAATAGTTACTGGAGCAGGTGGATTTATCGGATTTCATCTTACAAAATTCTTAAAACAAAAAGGATATTTTGTCATTGGTATTGATTTAAAAAAACCTGAATATGAAGCGACTATCGCAGATACTTTTCTAATTGGAGATTTAAGGAATTGGAATGATGCCAAAAAACTTATAACTAAAGCCGATGAACTTTATATGTTGGCTGCAGATATGGGTGGAGTAGGTTATATCAATACAATTAACGCATCGATTGTTAGAAATAATTCATTGATAAACCTAAATAGTCTTCAACTAGCTGTTGACAACAAAATTCCCAAAGTTTTTTTTGCCTCTTCGGCTTGCGTTTACCCAGAATTTAAACAAACTGAGTTAAATAGCGTTGCTTTGAAAGAAACAGACGCAGTACCCGCTCAGCCGGATACTCCCTACGGATGGGAAAAACTTTTTGCCGAGCAGGCTTGCTATGGTTATGCTACTGATCACGAATTACAAATTAGAATTGCTCGCTTTCATAATATATATGGTCCTATGGGACCCTACGATGGCGGAAGAGAAAAATCACCAGCTGCACTTTGCAGAAAAGTAGCCCAAGCGAATGATCATGGCTTAATCGAAATTTGGGGAGATGGTGAACAGCAACGTTCGTACTGCTATATAGATGACTGTATAAGAGGAATTTGGCAACTGATGCAATCAGAGATCAATCGACCAATAAATATTGGTTCAGACCGTATGATCAGCATCAATCAAATGGTAGAAATTATTTCAAACCACGCTCAAAAAAACATCGGTCTTACACATGAACTTTCTAAACCTCAAGGAGTTAGAAGTAGAAATGCTGATATTACATTGGCAAAAGATAAGCTTGGATGGAAACCAACAACTTCATTAGAAGAGGGTTTGCGAAAAACATACCAATGGATAGCTCAGGAACTTGCGAGACGATAAAGTATGTTAATCGCAAAAAACTATCAGGCACTTGAAAAGTATCTAAGCAAATACCCTTCAAGTTCGATTTTACCCATTTCATTACATGATTGCTATTGGATGGAGAACTTGCCCAATCATTATAAAGATATTTCTCTGTTTGTTCCTGATGGTATGCCAGTTGTTTATCTAGCTAGTCTTCGCAGTAAAAAGTGTATCCAAAGAGTATACGGACCCAACCTCATGAATCTGTATCTAATGGATCATGTTGGTAAAAAGCACTTGCTGTTAGGTAGTCAGACTGGATTGATAAAGTTAAAGAGAAAATTTTCTAAAATCGAGTATTTTCCGCTATCACACACGAATAATGTTGAGGAATTGATATCAAGTAAATTGGTTGAATATATAGAGAAAATAAAACCGGATTGTATTTGGATCGGCATCGGTTCTCCTAAACAAGTCGAATTTTGTTATCGGTTAAGAAAAAAATATCCAAAACCAAGCTATTTTTGTGTTGGAGCTGCGTTTGATTTTATATCTGGAGAAAAACAACAAGCTCCAGTTTGGATGCAAAGATATTGTTTAGAGTGGATGTTTCGTTTTCTCTCCGATCCACTTAAATATTGGCAACGCTACCTAATTTTTTCTCCAATAGGTTTGCTAAGATTGCTATCAAAAAAAATCACTATAATGGATTAATCAGTCTATAAAGAAGGAGCACTAAGTGTTCATGCGACAGTTGATGGGTGAATTGATTAAAAACAAAACCATATTTTCACTATGGTTGCTTTTTTTGATTGCGCTGACACTCACCTCCCTACACACGACTGAGATTTCTTCAACTATTTCCTCACTTATACACTACTACTTCTCATTTCTAATGTTTACCTTACCATTGAGTCTTTTTAAGAGTACTAAATACCACAGTAAATTAGTGTTTTCCGTTATCGGGGTTACCATCGTATTTTTATTTTTCAGTGGCTATCTTTACTTTCAACCTCAACGGGCAGAATTGCTATCGCTAGACAATATGTTTTATCCAACTTTTGGGCATAATCACTTAGCAGAATGGTTGTTATTGGTACTGCCCTTGAGTTGGTGGCTTGCGATAGAAAAGAAGAACAAAATCCTGTATTTCTTGCCAATTATATTGACCGTTGGTTTGTGGTTTAGCTATGGAAGGCTTGTTATGAGTATCGGCTTATTGGAACTGCTTGCTATTGCCTGGTTATACAGAACTCGTCGGAAAGGCCAGATTTCAAGTGGGGAGAAGATCATCTTGGGTTTACTCTTTACAGGTTTTATTAGTGTATTAATTTCTGGTGCGCTAGTTAGTGCAACAAACCAGAATGTCTGCAAATACTTTCACCTCCAGAAACTATTATGTAAAACAACAGAATTTTCGAATAGAACTTACTACTGGCAACAAGCCATAGCAATTTGGAAAGAAAACCCAATTGTTGGTACTGGGTTGGGCACTTTTTACAACCAAAGTCTTAAGTATGTACAGATTCCGGGTTTTCAGAGTGATTACGCCCATAACATAGTATTACAACTCTTAGCAGAAACTGGTTTGGTCGGAACAATACCATTTGTATTACTATTTTCCTATCTTTTAATCAGAGTAACCAGAATAGCTTTTAGTTCCAAGAGCACATTGTCATATATTTTACTTATTGCGGTATATGCCAGCTACATTAACGCAATGGTTGATTTTAGTTGGAGCTATCTGGGAATTTTCTACCTAACAATATTGATGATCGTGATGCTATTGTCGTATGACGAGCATACTAATGAAGCAGTGACGTTAAAGAAGAAGAAGGCAAGTCGCATTGTGCTGTTTCTAATTCTGGTTTGTGTTGGTATCGCTGGTATTTTATCAGCTGGATACTCAGTGGCAAATATATTTACAAGTTTTCAATTAATGGCCTATCCTGACAAAATTCCGAACAGATATATGAAGTATCTGAAACAATTTAAAAAAGAATATACAAAGTTGGCCATCGTGGGAAGTGAGGAAGAAAAAAAGGAGCTGTTCAAACTTTATAATTCAGACCAGGGCGTCCTTAGAGAACTGTTGCTATCTACCAGCAATGATGTTGAAATTAATTTGTACCAAAAGCAAATGTTCGCCTTGGATCCTTGGTATGCTTTGGCATTTTTTGATGCAGAAACCTATCTCAAAAACAACACGGTTGATCAAGCCATAGAGCAAGTAGATGTTTTAATCGACTTTATTGATCAAAAAAAAGACCAATACAAGTATATTCCAAGATATGAGACAGAAATTGACTTTACCAATTCTGTGTTAGAAGTTGCAGATGAATTATTCAAAAGAGGAGAGTACCAAAAATCAGCAGAATACTATGTGTTTGCTCAAAAAATTGACCCTTGGGTTTTGAGCAAACATCAACCAGTCATCGCCGACTCTGAGATTGTGACTGAGCAGGTGGATTTTATCCGAGCGATTGAATCAGCTGACGTTGTTTACTTTGGTGAGTATCAAGCAACATATGGGACTTTTGCACTCGATCTACTTTGGTTAAGCATAGAGCAGGGTATGTATTTGGAAGCGGAAGATCTGTTAGCTCTTTCGCAACGTCTATTGCCTTGGGATAAATGGGAACTTTGGGATGAAGTACTACAAGTGATTTTAGAGGAACTGAGCGAATCTGAGCCAGATCTAGTTATTTCGTTTATGGAAAGAATAGTTGATCAGTATCGTGATGAAATAACTACATACTCCGATTACCAATTAAGAGAAAAGGTTGCGCAACAGCTGCAGAGGCGCGCTGTTGCTACAGCGCGCAATAACAAAGATAACAAAACTGTTGCGACGATTCAATCAATTAGAGCAATGCAAAAATTATTTGGCGAGGATTATTGGGTTGCCACCCAACTTGCTAATTACTACGTTTTGATTGGAGATTTGGAAAAAGCCACGGCTGAATTTGATGTTTGTTTACAAAAGTTTAACAACCAACACGATGACTGTGCGGGTGGCAAGCAGGCAATTTTGGAGGGCAATCCCAACAAAGAGCGTTACTACCAAGTTTCTCAGATCATTCTCGGGGAAAAACGTTGGCAGGATTTTCAATAAATGATTGACAAACTGACTAAGCTATAATCAACGCTTGTGACCTCAGTCTCAATAAAATATTCACTTATCAGTTTCCTCATCGGCTCGATTATCATGGGTTACGAGCTGACTGTTTCTCGCTTAATCGCGCCTTTTTATGGTAACTCAGTTTATACCTGGGGAATTTTACTGAGCGTTGTGATGTTGGCCTTGTCGCTCGGCTATTTTTTTGGTGGCAAGTTGGCCGATAAAACCAAAAAACCCGAATTAGTCTTGGCCTTAATTCTATTCATTTCCGGACTAGTATTATTAGTTAGCTACTTTATCAGCCAGCTTTTGCTTGGGCACTCGCTCCAATTAGTTGCACAAAGCTCCTCAGCCTGGCTCTACCTCATGATTTTATCGGTTGCCATGCTTTTCTCCTTTGCTCCAGCCATGACGCTTTTGGGTATGATCAGTCCGTTAGTGTTGAAGCTCTCTGTGAGAGGTCTCAAAACCATTGGTAACACGGCGGGACTATTATCAATGCTGGGAAGCATCGGAGGAATTACCGGCTCGCTAGTGGCTTCGTTTCTTCTTATTCCCACCATTGGCGTCTTGCATTCAATTCAACTATTTTCCATTTTACTCAGTCTCAGTTCCTTACTCTTTTTTTTTAATAAAAAAAACGCTCAGTTAGTGACGCTGTTTGTGATAGGTACTCTGTTAGTCGATCGTTTTTACCTAGATTTTGTCATCGAAGCTCAGGCTGATGTAGTGGTGGAGTCGCTCTACAATCATATTAATATTTCCGAGCGAAACGGGAGAATGTACTTAACAACTGGAAATGCTCGGGGAGTGCAATCAGTTTCAATCCCAGCCTCGGGCATCATGAATAACTATCTTGATTATTTTGCACTGGTTCCCAGTTTATTGCAGAAAGAGAAGCCTTACTCAGTTCTACTAATTGGGGTAGCGGGTGGTACGGTGATTAAACAACTTAACCAATTTTTTCCCAATGCAGTCGAAATTGATGCGGTAGAAATTGACTCCACCATGATTGAAGTCGCAAAAAAATACTTTGATTTATCTGAATCAGAGGCCAATATTATTGTTGGAGAGGGCAGGCAGTATATTGCCAACAGTCAGAAAAAATACGACATCGTCTTAGTTGACGCTTTCAGCACTGATTTATATGCGCCATCACACCTGATGACGCAAGAGTTTTTTAATCAGGTCAAAACCGTGTTAAAGCCTGAAGGAGTTATGGTTTTTAATGTTGTTAGTCCAGAAATAGTTGAAACTGGTCAATCTTTATATCAAGCGATTGCTAACACAGTCGTCTCGGTTTTCCCTCATACGTATCATGCCCCAGTCAGAGACGATCAAATTGCTATCAGCAATCACGTCCTTTTTGCTTCAAAGTCTCAGATCAATACCAATTTGAGCAAACATGTTTTTGAAGACCCGGCAGTGAAAGCACTCGCTACAACTATTAGAGAAAGAATGCAGTTAGTAAACTTTGATACCACCAAGATCGTTTTAACCGACGATAAAGCGCCCATAGAATTACTATATTGGCAAATGCTCAAGTAAATTAGTCGATTTCTTTGGCAATCCAAAAACTCCACAGACCTGAGATCAGGAAGAATGCCCCACCGAACAGTAGGGCTAAAGTAGTTCCAACCGAACCAGAAACCGGGACGCCACTTTCGGTGGATGGAGAACCGCTGCGGGTTGACACATATTGAGTCGGGGTCGGACTTTTGGTTGGTGTGACGGTGGTTTGTGTGCCGCTACCAGTCGCAACACGAGGGGTGGGCGTAGGCGTTGTACCATACGGATAATCGGTACCATAGGCCACTGGAGTAGGTGTTGGTGTTAATGAAGTGGTTCTGGTTGGCGTGGGCGTTGTATTTGCTTGTGCTAGCTGAACAGTTCCGTCAGCCACGGTGAAAGTTTTAGTTTCGGTCACTAAGTTGCCAGTTGCTGGGTCAGTATAGGAGTATTGGACAGAATGTGCGCCTGGCTCCAATTGAGCGCCCAGTGCAGCAAGATCCAGCGTGAATTGACCCTGAGAATTAGTGGTCACCTGTTGTTCAATCGATGTAGTTGAATTGACTTTTAGACTAACAATTGTGCCGGCTGGCGCACTACCGACAATCGTTGGTTGGTCGGTTGTTACAATCTGCTCTCCTTGCACGCTCAAGTCAACTCTAATCGATTCAGTCTGGGTGGGAGTTGGGGTAGTGGGTACAGATTCTGTTAAAAGTTCCCCCAACTTACCCTTGCTTGAAGCCGAAGAGGAGCTGATAGGCATTGAGGTTGGCAGTCCCATAACAGCTGAAGTAGTCGAAACCGTCACCGCCATTGGTGTTGGAGTTGGCAAGGACGGAGTCGAAGCGTTGCTGTTTCCTGATTGTCCCAAGGTGAAAGAGTAACCCATCTCAAACTGGCTAACAGTTGTAGCTAACGAAGAAGTGAGTGCCTGTGGAAAACCCTGAGTCAAAAGAACAAGGGGAGTGCTCGAACTAATTTTTGCATAGCTTGATCCATCCTCAGTTCGAGCGGTGGGTAAGACAATTGCCCAACTGCCAGAGTCTTGCACCAGTTGCGATAGCTCGCCCGCTCCCTCCAGCTTGGCGTACACGATACTACCCGCAGCGGGACCACCTTGGGGTGTGGTGACAGCGCCAAAGATAGTCTTTGCGTCTGGCGGCGTGCCTCCGCGCGCCGCTGTGAGTACCGAAAAAGGCTCGCCATTATCATCGTAAAGGGCGCCCTGGTCTGTGCCAATCACATAATAGTAGGTGGTTCTGGCTTCCAAAGAAGCAGTAGAAATATGGTGCAAATTGTAGTCTTTGACAGTGCCATAGAGTTGATCACGGTCGTCACCAGCCTGTAAAGACAATCGATTGGGATCCGTGCCATATTTAATGAATGCGGTTGTGCTTTCTTCTGTAATAAAGGAGACGCTAAAAGATCGATCTGTCACATTGGTAGTTTTTACTTGTTTGGGAGTGGTTTCTGGCGTTGCTCTAGGAGAAAAGACCCCAGTGCCCTGGCCAAAAACTAAAGTACCAACTACCAATCCAATTACCAGCACAGCCAAACCCAACAGAGTGGGAATACGCTTAGCCAGCATCGTACTCTTCATTTTTGTAGCTAACATAGATTATCTGACTACCACTGTAAAGATAAAAATACCAAACTGCAATGCGAATAAATACCGAACTAGGAAGGTTGAACTTGAATTACACGTTTGGTACGACTTTTTTGATCCGTCTCAATAATGTTAATGGGGAATGACCTGAGTTCTTCTGGTGAATAAAAAACTTTGCTACTTAAACCATCAATTTTTGAAGTGTCAAGCACGGGGCTAAGTGGCGTAGCTAACTTGAGCGCCTTTGCCTCAATATCTGATCGTTTTTGTGATGCAAATAGTGAAGTGATAATCCAAAAAACCACGCACACAAATAATAAACTGAGTAATATGAGGATAAAACCTCGAGTACGTTCGGCAAAGATTTCGAGCATTGGTATTTTCATATGACAAAATATTTATTGATAATATGGCACATTCAAACTCAGAGTGGCGGTTAGGTCTTGCTGACCTCCTCTGCTAGTTGAGACCACAAAATTAATGGCATTGATCACAAATACTCTTCTACTGTTGATTAAAGCCCCAGCAAAATTTTTGATTGAAATGTAATCACCCTGAATGGTCACCGAAATGGGTAGTTCATTGACCTTGGGTTTTTGTGAAACCGGCTTAGTTCCATCTGGATATTCTGTTAGATTGATTCGACTAATCACGACATTATTGTCTGTAGCCAGTTTTTCTACTAACTTAACATCGAGAATGGTAGTTTGGTTGTTGGGGATAGCGGAATCGAGGAGAGCCAGTTGATCTTGCCAGCGATAATATTCTGCTTGGGCAGTGTTCAATGCCGCCACTTTATCTTGAAGTTTTTTGTTGAGCTCTGTTTTATCAGTGATTTCTTTTGAAAGATCGGACATGGTTTTCAAGGTTGGCTGAATGAAGAACACTGCCAATACCAAAATAAAAACTATCGTGAAAAGCAGTTCGGTGGATACCGCCGCAATCGGATGGCGGTAAAAACTATTGAGAGCAATGGTGGCTTGTTGTTTACTTGGCATTTTTTAGTTTCGCTTGAAGTCTAAACTCGTAACCGCTGGAGTCATCTGTGTTTTCTACGCTGTCAATTCTGATATCGGTAAAAGAAGGGGATAACTGCAGATTATTTATCAGTTGGTTAAAGGCGGTTTGTGAAAGCGTCGACCCAGAAATACTAAGACCGTCTTGTTTTACCATTAACTGAGTGACAACCACTTCTGGAGGAGTGACGGTGGAAATTTGTTCGAAAACTTCCGTCAAATTGCGTTGTTTTTCGAGTTCGGAATATTGGCTGAGTTTTTCTTGGGCAGAACGAAACTCAGACTCCAGCCCAGCATAAGACTCAATGATGGCTACTTTTTTATTTATTTCCTGATTTAAGTCAGTCACTTTGCGATCCAAGCTGAACCGACTAGCAAAACTAATGATAAAGATAACTTCAGTAAAGATGACTAGATACCTTCCCACACCCACCATCCAGCGAATGGCTTTGCCAATACTTCCCAATAAGAATTCATCTTTAGGCAACAAATTGATGGAAATTTTTGTCGTTGCAAACTTTGACATAGGCAGGTTCTGACCATTGTACACACAAGTCAGGCGTTAACGCAACCCATCATCGCTTGAAGATTCCGAGAGAACCTCGGTTGTTCGTGAAAGGGTTTTTCTCCATCGGTCGAGTGAGGAAAAAGTACTTTTGACCAGTTGCAATTCGTGGACATTGAGCAAGGCAGAAAAGTAGCAGTAAACTAGTAAACCTATTGAACTAGTGGTGACAGTTAGCCCAATTAGCTCAATCGTTTTGGTGGTATTGAAAATTAGTTCGTCAAGAATGCGGAATGGTAGGTAGAGAAAAACTGCCATGAAAAAACTGGCTAAAAGGATTTTTGCCTGTGGTAGGAGAAAACTTTTGGTAATAATTTGGCCGATCTTTTGTTCGATGAGGATGAGGCAAAGGATCATTTCTAGAAAGGCTGTGATTAAAATTACCAGGGCAATTCCCAGCATCCCAATCTGAGTGAAGAAGACAAAATACCAGCAACCCAGCAGGTAGAAAGTTGCGGTGATTAGTGTCACCAGCAAGGGGGTTTTCGTATCGTTTAAAGCGTGAAAACCTCTAATGAGCAATTGTACTAAGGCTTGAGCCACGACAGAAAGTGAGATGAGTGCCACCACTCTGCCGGTGGCAAGAGTGGTTTCCCAGGGCAAATTGCTGGCGCCAAAAACTAAACGGACAATTGGAATGCGCAAGATCAACAGCAACATCGAGGCGGGAAAAGCCAAAAAAGCTACATAGTTCAGCGATTGAATTAGTAGTGAGCGAAAACGATCATAGTCCTCATCGGTCGACTCTTCAGACAAAAAAGAAAGCGATGCTTGACCAATGGGCACGCCAAAAATCCGAATGGGGATTGTCATTAGTCGCAGAGCTAAACGAATGACAAAAAAACTTAAATTTCCCAGCGTGGTGGCAAAGAAACCAAGTGAAAGTTCTTGTAGTTCGTTGATGGCGTAGGTGGCAAAACGAGGTGGCATGAGAGAAAAAAGTTTTTTCACACCTGGAGAATTAATGTTGAATGACAGAGAAAAGCGAAAACCCAGCATGAAGGCAAAAGGCAACTGGATGGCCATATGCAGTAAAGCCCCGATGATCACTCCTATGCCTGCGGCGTAGATGCCAAAACTTTGGTAAAACAAGGCTACACCAAGGATAATGCCAAAGTTATAGAGAATGGGGGACAGAGCCGGCACAATAAATCTTTGGTATGATTGAAGAATTCCAGAAAGAAAGTTTGATATAGCAAAGAAAAATTGAGCAAGTAACATGACTCGAGTGAGTTGAACAGCAATTACTAGTTGTTCGGCAGTAAATCCGGGGCCGGTGCGCAAGGCGGTGAGTGGTTCGGCAAAAATAAATATCACCGCACTCACCACAGCGAAAATCAACAACACAATGTTCATAATCACCGTAGCGCTGGCAAAGGCAGTTTTGGCATTGATTTTTTTCAAACGGGTGAAAATCGGAATAAATGATGCCGAGACCGCTCCCAACACAAGGAGTTGAAAGAGGGCGTCGGGGATTTGAAATGCTACCTGAAAAGCTTCAAGAGCTTGTCTGGATTCGAGTGTATCAAAAAAATAGCTAATCAATAAACGCTCTCTGATCAAACCTGCAACCGAGGAAAGGATGTTGGCGACACCGATTATCAAGGCAGCAGACAAAATGGTGGTTTGTTGTTGTTCCAACCACTTAGTGTTGTTAGAGAGCAAAATTGGTAGTTTAAATCTTCCGAACATGATATAATCCCCCCCATTATATATGCCAATCCTAAAAAATGCTCAAAAAGCTTTACGAGTTAGCCAACGCAAAGCGGCTTACAATGCTGTAGTTCGTTCTCGGATGAGAAGTGTGCTGAAACAACTCAAGTTGACTCCCACCAAAGAACTATTGGACCAATCATACTCCAGAATTGATCGAGCTTTAAAACGAAATTTAATTCACATCAACAAAGCGGCTCATCTCAAAGCTCAAGCTAGCAAGTTACTGAAAGCGCTGTAGCTTGAAGTACTAATGCGGATACGAAACTTCTCCATTATCGCTCATATTGATCATGGCAAAACAACCTTAACGGATTGTTTTTTGCATCTCACCCATGCCATTGCCGCTAATGAAGTGAGGGTAATGGATAGTAATCCCATCGAAAAAGAACGGGGCATTACCATCAAATTAGCCCCAGTTTGTTTGCGCTATCTCGAACCGGTTAGCCAGCAGGAATACACCTTGAATTTAATTGATACTCCAGGACATGTGGATTTTAGCTATGAAGTCAGTCGATCTTTAGCCGCCTGCGAAGGCGTAGTGTTGGTAGTCGATGCATCTCAGGGTTTGCAGGCGCAAACCCTTTCTCATTACCAACTGGCTTATAGTTTGGGTTTAGCCATCATTCCCGTTGTGAACAAGATAGACCTACCCTCTGCCGATGTCGATAAAACTGTGCTCGAGGTAATGGAGCTGACAGGTTTACCAGAAAATGAAATTATTTGTGTCTCGGCAAAAACTGGCATCAATACTGAAGCAGTCTTGCAGGCGATTGTTAGGAGGGTGCCACCGCCTCAGGTATCAGATCAAACTGAAGGCAAAGCCTTGCTCATTAGTTCTCACTACGACCAGCACAGAGGTGCGGTGGCACTAATCAGAGTCTTTGCCGGCAGTTTCACTGCCGGCAACACCGTTCGTCTATTAGGTAGCCAAGTGGTATTTCAACCAACCGAGGTGGGAGTGTTCATTCCCAAAATGCAGGCAAAAACCACCTTATCGGCCGGTGAAGTTGGTTACCTCGTCACCAGTTTGAAAGACGTGCGAGGCCTGTTGGTTGGAGATACTCTCACTACCGCCTCCATCAAAGAAAAAGTCTCTCCATTAGTTGGCTATCAACCACCCACGCCCATGGTGTATCTGGAAATCTATCCGGTGGAGGCAGATGAATTTGAATTGCTCAAAGAGTCACTCGAAAAACTGGTGCTGCGGGATGCGGCGCTCCAGCACACTCCAGCTCATTCCAATGCTTTGGGGAGTGGGTTTAGGGTAGGTTTTTTAGGCATATTACATGCAGAAATTGTCTTGGAAAGACTGGAGAGAGAGTACGACCTCAACTTGATTGCCACCACGCCGTCAGTTCATTACAAAGTCCAAACAACTAACGATGATTGGCTGATGGTGACCGCTCCATCACAATTTCCCGATCCGTCTCAAATCAAACAGGTGCTGGAACCGATTGCGACAGTCAGCTTGATAACCCCCGCTGCCTACCAACACGAGTGTTTGGATTTAGTGCGTCGTAATCGAGGTTTCTTTGTTTCGGCCAAACCGATTGCCGGCCAACAGCAGTTACTCATCACTATGCCATTAGCAGAATTAATTACCGATTTTCACGATCGTCTAAAATCAGTGACATCTGGTTTTGCTTCGTTGGATTACACAGTGGGAGATTATGCTTTGGCGGACGTAGTTCGAGTTTCGATATTGTTAAATAAAGACCCGATCGAAGTGTTGAGTTTTCTCACGGTTAGACAACAGTCAGAAAGTCGAGCTCGTAAAATGGTAGAAAAGCTCAAGGAAGTTTTGCCCAGACAAATGTTTGAAGTCGCTATTCAAGCGGCCATTGGCGGCAAAATTATTGCTCGTGAGTCACTCAAAGCCTACAGAAAAGATGTCACCGCCAAATTGTATGGTGGTGACGTCACTCGCCGGAAGAAATTACTAGCCAAACAAGCCAAGGGTAAAAAGCGCATGAAACAATTTGGCTCAATTAGTATTGATCAGCAAACATTTCTACAACTTCTTAAGCAATAAACCTGAAGTTTGGTATAATAAGTTGGTTTATGCCAGACATTTTTAGCAGTACACCCGAACCCCACGAACGGGTCCAAATTCACAAGAAACATCGGTTGGCACACCGAGTGGACCACGAAGGTCACTTGCTTGACAACGAGGGTGCCATTCTCACTAATCATAAGTCCAGAGATGTGGCTGAATATTCTCATCTCATGCGAGACATGGAGCCAACGCACAATCCCTTTGCCTCATTTGTGGCAAAACCATATGGCCTCAAATTTAGCACTCAAGCACCAAATGAAGTAGTGATTTTATTACTCCGTCAGCACCCAGTGACTCAAATTTGGTGGATTGTATTAGCGGCCATTGGCGCTGGTTTCCCCTTTGTTTTGCAGTACATCAACTTTCTGAATTTTTTACCCGCAAGTTACCAAATGGCCGCCATGATTGGCTGGTTTTTAGTCTTACTTGGTTTTATCGTCGAATCATTTTTAAAGTGGTATTTCAATGTCTATATTATTACTGATGAACGCATCATTGATGTCGATTTCAATAGTTTGCTCTTTAGAAACATTTCGAGTGCCAAAATTGATAATATTGAAGACACCACTGCCATGACAGCCGGATTTTTGTCTGCAGTGTTTGATTTTGGTACTGTCGTGATTCAGACTGCAGCGGAAAAACGTGAGTTTGAATTTAGTGGTATCCCACACCCATCAAAAGTAACTACCTTGATCAACGACCTAATTTTGGAAGAAGAAAGAGAAAAACTGGATGGGAGGGTGTCATGAGTCCAACTCTCGCCCCATTCTTAAGCGAAATGTTGCAGAAACCAGAATTACTTTTGTTGGGATTTGTCAAATTATTATTTGTGATTGGTGGTTTACTTTATGCATTGTTTGCTTTATTAGTTATTCGCCAAATACAATTGATGCGCACTACTATTCACACCGATTACTCAATTTTGCTCATGTTCATTGGCTTAGGCCACTTTATTCTCGCTGTAGTATTTGTCTTGTATTATTTGGCACTGTAAACCAGATTCATGGCTATAGCACATAGTAAGTTTTCACTAGGACTGCCCACTCCAGAGGGCGAGTCTCGATTTTGGGAAAAATCAACCACTCAAACTCATGCTTGTTTAATTTATACTTTGACGGGTAAAGAGGCCAAGTCAACTGCCACCACCATCGAAAAATATCTCAAAGATTTGAACTTGACTGACGCTCAAAGCATGTTCGAGGTAGTGAGTACGATCGAGTCTCGCTGTCAAGAAAAAAACTTAATCGCTTCGGTTGTCGGCATGATGGTCGACAATCAACAGTTGTGTTTAGCCTCACTCAGAGGCGGAGTTTTTTTAGTAAGAGGAGAGAAAAGAGGCGTTCTGTTGACTCCCAAACCAACTGTCCAAGTGATCGAGGGAGTGTTTAAACAAGCTGATGTGATCGTCATTTATACCGAGCGGGTACAAGAACAAATCCAGTTATTGTTATCTAAAGGCTTTGCCTTTGATCAAATCCAAATGCTGGCTCAGGAATTTCAACGTGTGATTCGGAAAATGGATCACTCAGATGCCATGGCGGCGGCCTTTATTGTGTCGCAAAAAGAGGGAGAAGACTCAATCCCAGCTAGTAGCGAACCAAAACCCAATCGCTTCCTATCATTAAGCAAATTTGTTTTCAAATTATTATCAGAAGTTTTCAAATCAGGTCTGGCTTTGATTTTGTGGCTAGTGGGGAGAGTGCTCAGAAGATTTGATCGTCAAAAACAAAAGGTGCAAACAGCGACCTTGGCTCAACAGGTGTTACATCCGCGTAAAACTTATGTGGGCGTGCATTTGCCAAGAAAGCAGTTAGTTTGGTTAGTATTGCTTGTGCTGGCCACCTTTTTGATTACGGTGACTTTGGTTATTTCGCATTATAAAACCAGTGAAACGATGAAGGAATTGGCCGTCAAACTCAATCCCTACCAACAAACCCTAGTTGAGTTAGACCAACAAGCTCAAACCGCTCCAGCTCAAGCGTACCTTGGGGTGCAACAACTAATCCAAGACCTAACTATCCTTGAGTCTGAATATGTCGAACCTCAATCTGCTCATAAGGAGGTGCTGAAGACTTTACAGCAAGCACAAACCTTGGCTCAAAAACTGTTTGAATCTCAAGCCATTGAACAACTGCCGATCTATGATGACTTAAGAACTATTTCTCCCACTTTTATCACTAGTTCTTTTTATAGCTCTGATGGCAGGTTGTTGGCGCTCGATGCTCAACAGCAATATTTGATTTCTTATTCACTGGTCGAAAAAACTGGTACAGAAACAATTTTAGACTCTGCCAACCAGTTCAAAGTAGTGACCGGCAATGACAAAATGTTTTTGGCGTTGGGTAATGGAGTATTTGCACTATCCACTTTGGAAGACCAACTGGGCACCAACTTGCTTTTAGAAACTTCGGATGCAGTGACCAATAGCCAGCAAATTGGTAGCTATGGCAATTTTGTGTATCTCCTGAGTGCCGACTCAAGATCGATTTTTCGCTATGAATTAAAATCTGGCAAACTCGTCAACCGAGCCACTTGGATTGGTTCGAGTTCTGGCGTGCCTTTTGCCGATGTGACCAGCATGGTGGTTGATGGTGATATTTGGGTGGCAACCAAAGATGGCCAAATTATCAGAATGAGATCGGGTAAAACGGTCGAGTTTAAAATTGAAGGATTGGCGGATAAATTTGAGTCAACTCTGTTGTTGACCACCAGTTTACAGAGTCCGTATTTGTATGTTTTAGAACCAAAAAAATCTCGAGTAGTGGTTCTGCAAAAGGATACTGGCGCGGTCGTTAACCAAGTTCAGAATCGCACGCTTGGTTCGGCAAATAATATTACTTATGATGAGTCGCAAAAGTTGGTTTTGGTAGTTAGTGGCTCAATTCTGTACCGTATGCCTCTATAATAGAGCTATGGCGGTCATCAAAAACAAGCAAGCATTTCAAGAATATGCGATAGAAAAAACCTGGCAGGCAGGTATTGTGTTGACGGGTCCAGAGACGAAAAGCGTGCGGATTGGCCAGGCAAGCCTAAAAGGTAGTCACGTCAAGGTGATTGGTGGGGAAGTGTTTTTGATCAATGCTCAGATTACCCCGTATAAATATAGTGTCCAGACTGATGTAGATCCAAAACGGACGCGCAAGTTATTGCTCAAAAAATCCGAGATCGATCAAATTGCTGGCTTGATCCAACAGCAACATCGCACCTTAGTGCCCTTGGTGCTAGAAATGGGCAAACATCACATCAAGCTGAGTATAGGATTGGGGCGGGGCTTGAAACAATACGAGCGACGGGAATTGCTCAAAAAAAGAGATCTGAAAAGGGAAGTTGAAAGCCAGATTAAAGGGAAATTAAAAGGATTCTAATTGTGCTACAGCAAGTACCTTTCTGTGGGAATACTGATGAAACTCATTGTTTTCAAGCAGTGATGAAAATGATAGCGGAGTTTTTTTGGCCTGAAGAAGAATACAGTTGGGATGAGCTTGATCAAATTACTGGCAAAGAAGCAGGTCTTTGGACTTAGCCTACACTTGGATATTTATGGCTTCAGAATAAAGGATTTCAAAGTCAACAATCTATCAAAAACTATCTTGAAAAAGGGTACTTGGTTATATGTAACGTCAATGCTAATCAACTCAATCAAAAAGCAGGTTATGTTGGACATTTTGTGTTAGTTGTTGGTTTTGATGACGATGAATTGATTTTTCACGATCCAGGAAAACCACCTAGGCCATTTCGAAAAGTTAATTCAACTGACTTTGAATTGGCTTGGGGAGGCCCCAAGGGGCAGATGAAAAATCTAGTAGCGATTAGGAGAGTTTAATGCTAATACCGCTAGTAGGATAGCGGAATTAGCGCTAATACGGTTGACAGACTAGCTATATTAAGATACAATACGCCAATTATGATTATTCCAAGAGCATTGTTGCCGGTAATAACCGAAAAATTGACCTCATCTCCTAAAGGCATAGTTTTATATGGAGCTCGACAAGTTGGTAAGACCACTTTGATTAACCAAGTGGTGGCTCGGTTGGGCCTAAACACACTACGGATAAATGGCGACCAGACTAGATTTCTTGATATCCTATCAAGTTGCGATCTCACTAAAATTCAATCTTTAGTGTCCGGATATAGTTTGTTGTTTGTGGATGAGGCGCAACGGATTCCAGAGATTGGTTTAGCTCTTAAAATTATTTTAGATTCAATTCCAAATCTCAGAGTTGTAGTAACTGGCTCTTCTTCTCTTGATCTAGCAAGCAAAATTAGTGAGCCACTGACTGGTAGAGTGTGGAGTTATCACTTATATCCAATTTCATTTTTGGAGCTATCGAGTGTTAATAATCGAGTTGAGTTGGATGCAAGCTTAGAAGAACGTATGATTTATGGTTCGTATCCAGAATTGTTTTTCTATCCTAGCCATTCTCAAAAAGTTGAGTACCTGCGCAACTTAAGCGATGCATATTTGTATAAGGATCTGATTGAATTTGGAGAAGTCAAGAATTCAAGTAAAATTCGCGACTTGTTGAAACTATTGGCATTCCAAGTTGGTTCTTTAGTATCATTAACTGAACTAGGAAGCTCACTCAACATGAGCAAGGATACAGTCTCCAGATACATTGATTTACTAGAGAAATCATTCATTCTTTATCGATTGAAGGGATTTCAAAGAAACCTACGCAAGGAAATCACAAAAATGGACAAGGTCTATTTCTATGACGCTGGTATTAGAAACGCATTGATTGATAATTTTAGCGGGCTTGCAAATAGGGATGATGCGGGCAAACTTTGGGAAAACTTCCTTATATCTGAACGATCTAAGCGAAATGCTTATAAACATCAGTCTTCATCCAAATATTTTTGGCGAACCTATACGGGTACAGAAATAGATTACGTTGAAGATTCGCAAGGTTTATTAACAGGGTTTGAGTGTAAATGGGGCACGAAAGTCACAAAAGCGTCTCGCTCATGGTTGGAAACCTATCCAAGCTCTCTATTTCATTTAGTAAATCGAAAATCATATCTAGATTTTATTCTATAAGTGAGGGTTTCGATCCACAATACTCATCAATGAGTGAGTTACCCCTCGACTTTTTGCAATTAATTCTGTTTAATAGAGTTACGGTACCTGTCTAGCCCGAAAGGACGAATATGTCAAAGTTATATTTTTGGCCCGCAGCCTTGGTGGTCATGGGTTTAATATTCTTAGCCAACCAAGTTGGTCTATTGCCCAAAGACTTTTGGAATTTGTGGCCTCTTATCCTCATCGTAGTTGGCTTGGGAGGCTTGTTGACTGCAGATAGAAAAGAGTGGTTGAGTAATCCCGCAGAAAAAAAGGCCAAGCCCGTTAAAAAAGGTAAGAAAAAATAGGCAGAAAGCATTCCTGTGGCGACTCAATCATTTCAAATTGCTATCGATGGACCGGTTGCGGCAGGTAAAGGCACAGTCTCTCGATTGGTGGCTGATAAGTTGGGTTTTCTCTACGTTGACACTGGCGCAATGTATCGAGTAACTGGTTTGTTGGCGGATCGGGCCCAAGTGGACATCGATGATGAAAATGCTTTAGTTGTTTTGGTGGAGAAGGCAGACATTCAGATGCGTAACCCCAGCGAGGCGGAAAAAGATGGTCGGCTTACAACAGTTTTAGTTGACGGTGTTGATGAGTCGTGGGCAATTCGGACGGAGAAAGTCAGTGGCTTAGCTTCAAAAGTAGCCACCTACCAAAAAGTTCGCAGTGTGTTAGTAGCCAAACAGCAAGCTATTGCCAGTTCGCAAAATGTGGTTATGGAGGGTCGGGATATTACTTATAGAGTTTTACCCGATGCTCAACTAAAGATTTATCTGACCGCTAACGAAATAGTTCGAGCCAAAAGACGTCAATTTCAACTTCAAACTCGAGGCATGCTGGCCGAGTTCGATGAGGTTTACCAGGAATTGCTAGAAAGAGACAAGCGTGACACTCAACGGGAGACGGATCCATTAACAATTTTGCCAGATGCGTGGGTGATTGATAGTTCGGATTTAAGCATCGATCAGGTAGTTGATATCATCGTTGGAAAAGCCAAGCTGATGTATGAAGGTCTTCAAGCAACCGGATAGTCTATGTTTGCATCCTCAGAGGGAACTTTAGAAAAAAAAGCTGGAGCTCTCGAAGAGATGAGCCGGTTGCGAGAAGCGGAAAAAGAGACCAAGCTAAGAGAAGCTCGGCAAAAAGCCGCAGCCAAAGCCGCTGCTTATCGGCGCATGTTGATTTCCAAACTGGTGGCGCCAATTATTTTACTTTTAACCGTGGTTATCGGATTAATACTTTGGTTAATCGCTCACTAAGGGTGTCGAAGTATGTCACGCTGAGTGCTGTCTCCTTCGATAAACTCAGGATGACAGCTCAGTTCTAAAGACTCAGGT
Source organism: uncultured Pseudomonadales bacterium (assembly GCA_964521215.1). Classification (GTDB taxonomy): domain Bacteria; phylum Patescibacteriota; class Microgenomatia; order UBA1400; family PJMF01; genus DAOQVB01. Next base: position 13,540 of record CAZFRD010000008.1, on the reverse strand, counting down.
TGACAGCTCGGTTCTAAAGACTCAGGTTGACAGCTCAGTTCTAAAGACTCAGGTTGACAGCTCAGTTCTAAAGACTCAGGTTGACAGCTCAGTTCTAAAGACTCAGGTTGACAGCGTCTGAATCATACGTCGCACCGATGTCACACTGAGCCTGTCGAAGTGTAGACATCATGGGCGGGTGGGAGCACCTGTCTCAACAGAAAGTGCTTTGCAGGGCGGTGGTAGCGGTTGACCCACTACAATGATTTCCTCTTGATTAGTGAAGCAACTTTTTAAAGTGATGATATTTTCTGGGCGCGGAAAAACATGAGGTTTTTCCGCGCTTAACTGCGTTCTCATAATCTTATTCCAGATTGGTGAAGCACCAGTGATACCAGAAGCGACGTAGCTCATGGAAGAATTGTCATTGTTTCCTACCCAGGTTGCCACCACTCGGTTGCTTGTGTAGCCGATCGTCCAGTTATCGCGCAAATTATTGGTGGTACCAGTCTTTACTGCCACTTCTTGGTTAGGAATTCCAAGGACGGAAAAAGATCCAAAGGCAGGTGTTCTTGCGATTGGGTCCTTCAATACATGAGTCACTTGATAGGCAATCTCGGGCGGAACAACTTGGGGAAAGTGACAAACTTCAGGAGTTTTGGCACAAACATTTTGGTAAAGTAGATTGCCATTTAGATCTTTGACTTCAAGAATTGGGTTCGGTGTGATTCGGTATCCACCATTCGCCAACACTCCATAAGCTGTGGTCATATCTAGCATGGTTACCTCACCACCGCCAAGCGTTAACGATAACCCAAAGCGTGCTCGGTCAACCCAAGTAGTAATACCCATTTGTTCTGCCAAATTGATTAAGTTATCGACGCCCAGCACCGAGAGTAACTTAACTGCTGGTACATTGTATGAAGAAGCCAAGGCTTGCCTGAGAGTGATCGAACCATGATAAGTACCATCGTAGTTCTTGGGTGCATATGGCTCGCTACCGAGAATGGTGAAGGAAATTGGTGCATCAATAATTGTTGAAGCTGGTGAAAAACCCCGTTCAAAAGCCAGAGTGTAGGTCAGTGGTTTAATTGAACTGCCCGGTTGTCTGGGTCTGAGCGTCACGTTGACTTGGCCGTCATTGGCAAAGTCAAAGTAGTTTTTACTACCAACCATGGCCAAAATCTCGCCAGTCTGAGGATTAGTCACTAATGCAGATCCGTTGGAAATTTTCAGTTTGGCCAGTTTGGTGAGTTCATCTTTGATAATCTGCTCACTGACCAACTGAGTGGGTAGATCAAGCGTCGTTTTTATCGTTAGCCCACCTCTATTAAGCATATCTTCACCATAGGTTTTGGCTAATTCACTTTTGACGTACATCACGAAATGAGGTGCCAGAATATCAATGGCATCTTGTTTAAATGAAAGTTGCTGTTGTGAGGCTCTAGTAGCTTCAGCTTGAGTGATATAGCCGATGTCAACCATGTTTTTGAGGACTTCGCTTTGGCGCACAAACGCTTTTTCGGGAAAGGTACCGTAGGGGGAGTAGGCAGTGGGCGCTGCTGGCAGTCCCGCCAGCAGCGCACTTTCAGCTAGATCTAAATTGCTCGCCGATTTACCAAAATAACGTTGAGCCGCTTCTTCAATACCATAGGTGGATCCGCCATATGGCACTTGGTTGAGATACATCGTCAAAATCGTTTCCTTGGAATAGTAATTTTCAGTCATGACTGCCAAGATTAGCTCCTTAATTTTTCTCTGTAAAGTTCGCTCTGGGTTGAGCAAACGGTTTTTGACCAACTGCTGAGTGATAGTCGATCCACCTTGAGTGGTTTCCGAATGTGAATTTGACAAAGCTGCACGAATAATTGCTCTGAGCGAGAAACCACGATGGTCCCAAAAATCTTGATCTTCGATGGCAATGGTTGCCTCAATCGCTCTTTTGGCAATTTTATTTAAAGGCACTAGGGTGCGATTTTCTTCATCGTAGAGCCGAAAGAGCACTGTCCCGTGGCGGTCGGTAATCTTGCTTGAAACAAACGGTAGCTGTTCAGATAGTAAATTTGGGTTTGGTAAATCAACAAAAATAGATTGGTTTATTTTATAAAAACTACCCCAAATAAACCCAAAGATGCTCAAATAAATGATGGTGTGCAAAGGGAAATATCTCCAAGGAAAGACAATTGGCCGAGTCAAGAATTGAATGACATTGATCAATAATTGGTTGCCATGTTTAATCGCTAACAAACAACGCCTACTTGGTGACGCCAGTTCTTGAGAAGAGAAAATTACTCCTTCGCCAGAGTGTTTGACAGAAACCGTACGGTACTTACCACGAAGAGCTAATTTCTTGCGGTAAAGATACAAAGCCAAGAGTCTTCTGACTCTTTGATATTCCGATTGAGATAATTTGTGATAGTCCATGTGGGCGGGATACTATCATAGCCAAGCCCGATCAACAAGAAAAAAATCAGGGCAAATTAGGGTAAAGCTAATTTGGCATCAATTACAGTCCAAAGTTCTTTGGCATCACCTTCGTAACCGAGTGCCCAAACCGCAATGCCGGCCAAATTTAGTTGATTGACGTAATCTAATTTATATGCCAGCGAGCGAGAGTTTTCATAGTAAATAACGTAGGTTTGGCCACTTTTTTCATAGGATAAAAATGGGCTTAGGGCCAGCTCGTTCCACCGCTCTTGCACTTTTAGTTCATCTTTTTGCGCTAAAATATCGATTACTCGTTGGTAGCTGGCGGTCGATCCAGAGTCTGGATAGGTGAGTGCTTGTTCATCTCGGCTGGTGGTTTGCCACTCATAGCCATAGAAAGGTACTCCCAGCAAAATTTTTTCGGCTGGTACTAATTCAAGAATTTCCTTGAGATGTTGGTTGATATTCTGGTAAACACTGCCACCGAGCAAGGGCGAGACTGGTCCAGCTTGGACCGATTGCCGGCGGTGGAAATCATAGGCCATGACGATCACGTAGTCCAAATGGGGCGCCAAGTCACTCAAATTCCAAATATTTCCACCTTGAGCCGCACTGGGGTACACGTCAATGGAAAGAGTGGTTTTTGGCGCCACCTCTGCCAAGTGAGCGTCTAAATTAGCAACAAACTCGGTCAATTTATTTTGCAACTGTTGACCGTCGCTCAATTCAATATCTAAGTTAATTCCCCGAAAAGGATAAGCGAGCATCAACGAATCTAGTTGGTCAAAAAATTTTGCCTGCGCCTTTTTTGAGAGTAAAAAAGCGGTTGTGTCTTGAGGACTAAATTGTTTTAACACTAAATCTAGCTGAACTGAGCTATTTTGAGTTTCTTCCATAATATCTAAAAAACTCTCCGATTGGAGCTTGCGGTAACCGGTTAAGCTTTCGTCATCCCCCTGAGTTCTGAGCGTGCCATCGCCACCAATAGTGAGGGCAAAGTAAGCTAAGTGAGTCAGATTGTCATCTAAAACGGCTTTGTCGAGATTCCAATAGGGCAGAAAACCATATATTAATTTCTGTTTGGTTTGACTGCCCATCACTGAGTCATAAGGTAGAAAGGAAAAGGTGGTGGTAGAGGAAATGGGTGCCGTGAGGGGTGGTTGCCAAGTGTACCAGAAAAACATAGCAAAGCCAGAAAAGACCAGAATGCACAACAATAATAAAAATTTGAATTGACGCCATTTACGTCGTGGATAAACCAGCGGTTTCTGAACTTTCAGAAACTGTTTCTGAATTTGATAACTCATAAAGGCAACTCTAGTTGTGATCGCTCATCTATCGGCACGCAATCGGCGCACTGGAGAGGTGAACCGGGATCTTGATAATAGATGTGTTCTTCTAGTTTTAGTTCTCCTTCAAATATACCAGGAGGAGGAGGCTGACCAGTGGCTGGGTCAACCCAAACTTGCTGTTTAACCAGCTTAACGGCCGATGGTTGGCTTTTTTGCCAATAGAGCTCGGTATAGCGAGTGACACAGCCATCACCTTCCTGTGGCGGAAAACCCGTAGCACAAACTTTGGCTGATGCGACATCCAAAGGTTTCTCTTGCCATTTTGGTTCTCGGTTTTTCAACACGTACGACATGATGTCATTCCAGATTGGAGCGGCGCCAGTAATACCAGAAACCAAGTAAGGATTCATGGGTTTGCCACTATTGTTGCCCACCCAAGTGATGACCAAAAATTCTGGAGTAAAACCTACTGTCCAGTTATCTTTCAAATTGTTAGTGGTACCAGTTTTAGCCGAAACGACCTGATTTTTTATCACCAATTTTGAATTACTGCCGAAGGCTTGCTGGCGGGCGGTATTGTCCTGCATGATATGGCTGGCTAAATAAGCTGGCGCTCTATTCATCACTCGTTCTAACTCACCTTTTTGGGTTTCGTCTTCATATAAATTGAGGTATTCTAGCTCTGCCAACCTTTCCTCTGGTTTTAAATCAAAAAGCACATTGCCTCGGTAATCTTCAATTTTTAAAATTGGGTTGAACGGTACCTTGACTCCTTGGTTAGCCAAAACTGTAAAAGCTTGGGCTAAATCAATCATGCGAATTTCGCCGCCTCCAAGGGTTAGTGACAAGCCGTAGCGTGAGGGGTCAGTCCAAGAGGTGATACCCATCTTAGTGGCTTGGGAGATAAAGGATTCGACGCCCACGGCGTTAAGCGCTTTGACAGCAGGAATGTTCAGAGAGTTACCTAGCGATTGGCGCACTGTGACTGGTCCACGGAAACTGCCGTCGTAATTTTTGGGACAATACTCTTTTTGCCCTGGTACTTCAAAACAAGTTTTTACGTCCACCAACACTGTACCAGGGTTTAAAATTTTGTTTTGAAAAGCTGTAGCGTACATAATTGGCTTGATAGAGCTTCCTGGTTGGCGCTCGGCCAAGGTTACATTCACTTTGCCGTCATTTTGCGAATCAAAATAGTCTTTGGATCCAATCATCGCTAATATTTCACCAGTATTTGGAGTGACAACAAGAGCTGCGCCGTTACTCACTTGGTAACGAACTAGATCGTCTAATTCTGCCGACAAACTTGCCTGCGCAACTTGTTGAAGTTGGTAATCAAGAGTAGTGGTCACTCGTAGTCCACCTCTTTCGACGGTATCGAGTCCATATTTTTCTATCAGTTGATCTCTGACGAAAAAAACAAAATGAGGGGCAAGAATATCGGTCTGGGAGAGGGCATAATTGAGGGCGTCGGTTTGTGCCGCTTCAGCTTGAGCCTCGGTTATATATTTATCTTCTGCCATTCGCCTCAACACCTCAGCTTGACGATTTTTGGCTGCAGATGCATCAGATTGAAAAGGTGAATAGCGACTAGGTGCTTGAGGTAACCCCACAAGTAGCGCCGCTTCGGCTAAAGATAATTGGGCGGCAGGCTTACCAAAATATTGTTGGGCGGCGGCTTCAATTCCCACCGCAGTGCCACCATACGAGATGTAGTTCAAGTACATTTCCAGAATTTGTTTTTTGCTATACAGCACCTCTGTCATCACGGAGAGCAACACTTCTTTGATTTTGCGCTGAATGGTACGGTCTCGGCTCAAAAGTGCATTTTTCACTAACTGTTGAGTAATGGTGGAACCACCCTCAAGACGTTTGCCTTGCAGATTAGTGATAACCGCACGAAAAATGCCAGTAATATCAAAGCCAAAGTGGCGGTAAAAGTTTTGATCCTCTATCGCAATCGTGGCGTTGATGACATTGTCTGGCAAAGACTCGAGTTTAACGGGAATGCGGTTCTCATCGGCAAAAATTTCATAGAGTTTGACTCCATTTCTGTCAAAGATTTGGGTACTGACGGGATAATTTTCTTGGTTAGTTAAATTGCGAGGTGAAGGTAAGTCTTGGAGCAAAAACCAGAATCCCACAATTAGCGATGCGCCACCAATCAGGGCCCCAACCTGGAACCAACGCTGTTTGATGAGAGCAAGTGGTGCTTTCAGTAAACGAACCATCGGTTGTTGTTTGTGTTTCACAGCAGAAATAGTCTTTTGTAACGAATTCCTCAGGGCACGATTACCACCGATTAAGTTGTAACGCATCAAAATATTGAACAAATTTCCACGATGCTTTTTCTTTAACCGCTTAAACAGCTTGAGATATTTATTTTCTAGTATTTGCAGAGGTTGCATGACAATTAGTAGTAAATTGTTTACACTATACTGGAAGTATTGTAGTGTATCAAAAAAGTTAGAGATACCGGAGTTTTGTATGCATCCAGATATCGCATCGAGCGCTTGGTTTACCTATCTAGACTTAGACCTCCAACGGATGGTGGTGCTGTCGTTTCGACTCTACGAGCACCAGGAGTTATCACTAGAGCAATACGATGATTACACCTTCGTGGTTTTTCCCATGGCTAAGGCTTATGAAGGCTTTTTAAAGCATTTTTTACTGAAAACTCAATTAATTTCTAACGAGACATTTAATGATCGAAAATTCCGCATTGGTCGCGCACTTAATCCCGATGTCTCACCCAGGCATCGTGATGAATATTGGCTTTATGACAAGGTGGAGCAAAATTGTTCGGCAGATTTGGCTCGAGAACTTTGGGAAACTTGGTTGAGTTGTCGCAACCGAATTTTTCACTATTTTCCCAAAGACCGTCAGGTCTTGACACTGACTCAGGCAGGGGAGTATCTTAAGCGAATGCAAGACACCATGCATGAAGCTGTAACCTGCCAAATTTCTCTCAAGAAGGAATAGTTGCTATGTACCACAATATTACAATTTCTGGTTTACCCGGAGCTGGCTCAACTACATTATTACATCATTTAAAAACAGCTTTAAAGGCTGACGGTTGGCAAGGCTTCAGTGGGGGGGAATTTATGCGTGCCTACGCTACCGAAAAAGGTTTGTTTGATCCAGCCACTGGCGGTCATCACGATGCGACAGTTTACACCGAGGATTTTGATCGAGAAGTGGATTTTGGTATGCGCCAAAAATTACAAACGGAACACCATTGGATTTTAGAGTCGTGGCTATCTGGATTTTTGGCGCAACAGGTGCCCCAAGTTCTCAAGGTTTTAATGTTGTGTAGTAACAAAGCGGTTAGGATTGATCGCATTGTTAACCGAGACGCTATTTCACCCGATTCTGCTTTAGCCAACATGAATAATCGTTATGACAACAATCTAAAAAAATGGCAAAGAGTCTATGCGCAAGAATGGCAAGAGTGGGTAGTGGACGCCAATCAGGCTAAACCAACTGATCCAATTGATTTTTGGCGTCAAGACCTTTACGATGTAGTCATAGATACTTATTCAGTTAGTCAAATGGAAGCGACAAATATCGTACTCGATGCCATCAAACACTCAGACTAATTCCCACTTCATTTCTTTACCAGAAAAATTACTGACTGAACATATATTGTTTTTCCCAATTCTCTTTATCACCGTTGGTGCTTGGTTCGCTTACCGATGGTTATTTAGCTTCCCAGTTTGGTTTGATGAAACAGTCGGTAAAGCCGTTTTTTTTGGGTTACCAGTTTGGTTTTATATTGTGACATCAAAATCAAAAACCATACTCAAGCCCCTGCGCTTTTCGATTATCCAACCGGGGTTGCTACTTGGTCTTGCCATGGGGGGGTTATTTGGTTTCATCACATCCTCGATGAGCATCTTTCAGTCTGGAGGAGTAGTGGCCTCGGCTCAACTGTTTCAGTCAACTCAATTTTGGTACGAATTTGCGCTTGCCATCTTTACTGGTTTTTGGGAAACCCTGTTTTTCTACTGTTTTGTAGCGGTGGTGGTTTTTGAAAAATTCAAACACATCGCCTTGGTTTGGCAGATGTTGCTGATTGTGGTCATCTTTTTGCTTTTTCATCTTCCCAATGCCTTTTTACGCTTCAGTCCCGAATTGGTGATCAGTCAAATGTTGCTCCTATTACTGTTTTCGCTTGGTCAAGCATTGGTTTATTTCCGTTGGCGTAATGCTTACGCCCTGATGCTTAGTCAGGCAATTTGGGGTTTGGTGTTACTTTTCCACGGAACGTAAAAAACACGAATATAGCAAAGTAAACAATTAAAATGGATCATGATTGACATAGTATGTATTGGTTGACAGTCTCTCCCTAAGTGTGGCATTCTTATAGCCCAAAAATAGACTAACTACAACATCTTGTGTTTTATACGTAACAGAAACACAATAGGTAGTTATCACTTATGAAATGTCCCTACTGTGCTACCACCGAAACTAATGTGATCGATTCGCGAGTAGTAGAAGATCAAACGGCCATTCGCCGTCGTCGGGCTTGTAGCAAATGCGACAAGCGGTTTACTTCGTATGAGCGAGTGGAAGGTATCGAATTAAAAGTTGTCAAAAAAGACGGTAGTAAGGAAGATTTTACTCGAGAAAAACTAAAAAGAGGTATCGTTAAAGCCACTTGGAAACGGCCGGTTTCTATGTCGGACATCGACGAACTGATAGAAGATGTGGAAAGAAAATTACGGCGAAAAGATTCCAAAGAGGTTAAGTCGTGGGAAATTGGCAATATGGTGTTGAATCGGTTAAAAAAACTTGATCCGTTGGCCTACTTGCTGTTTGCTAGTGTTTATCGCGATTTCAATGATTTAGAAGATTTTAAACAGGAACTTGCCAAAATTGTTTAGTAACTAGAAAGGTGTTAAATATTATGATGACTGCAACTGCCAACACGTTACCCAAAAAAAAGATGAAATTTATGGATCGCAAGCTTGATGGTGGGATGGGTCAAGCAGTTGCCCGACGGACCTACCTGAGGAAAGTAACAGACAAAGATTCAAAAAGAGAGCGCTGGGAACGCTGGGACGAGGTGGCTAGTCGGGTTGCCTTGGGCAACTCCCTATTGATTCCAGCCACCCAAAAAAAACATCGTCAAACCGAATATGAATTATTGCAGAAGCATATTACTAATGGCTCGGTTTTGATGTCTGGTCGCCATTTGCAACATGGTGATGAAACTCAGCCTCAGCGAAATATGGAAGTCTTCACTAATTGTTCAACTGCGGCGGCTTCGTATATTTTATTTTATTTATTAATGAATGGATCTGGAGTTGGTAGATCTTATGACGATGATATGTGCGTCGTGGATTGGGATAATATGCCCAATGTTCGCTGTGTGATTTCGCAAGATCATCCCGACTTTGAATGGGGTAATGACGAAAGTGTGCGTGATGCCGTTCACAAATATGGCAAAGAAAACGGCATTAAATGGTTTGCAGTGCCCGATAGCCGTGAGGGATGGGCCCAGGCAATCGAAATGTTAGAAGTAATGGCCTATGAGAAAAAATGGAAAAATGAAATGTTGGTTTTGGATTTTTCTCAAGTCAGAGCCAAAGGTCAGCCGATTAGAGGCATGCAAAATAGACCTTCATCGGGGCCAAAACCTTTGATGAATGCGATTCGTCGTTTAAGTACGATTAAAGGGGCTCACATGTCACCCTGGAAGCAAGCGATTTTCGTGGATCACTATTTGGCTGAGTGTGTGCTGGTGGGTGGCGCGCGCCGGAGCGCGCGCATCGCTACCAAAGTTTGGACCGATCCAGAAATTTTTGACTTCATCAATATCAAAAGAGGCGGTTTCTTGTGGAGTGCCAACAACTCAGTGGCCGTGGATGAAAAATTTTGGAAGCAACGCACTGGTCACTCGCAAAAAGTGCTCAACATGATTCTGGAAGCCAGTTACCACGATGGTACGGGGGAACCGGGCTTTATTAACCAGCATCGCTTGGTGCAAAATGACGAAGGCTATGCGGGCTATCAAGACGGTAAGTTCGCCGAAGGTTTGAAGTATAAACCGCTGGGTCGGACGGAAAAGATGCTGGCTCGGATAGCCCGCAACGCTGAGGCTAAGGTTTATCAGCAAATTCCCAATCCTTGTGGCGAAATTAGCTTAAATATGTTGGGCGGTTACTGTGTGATTGCTGACGTAGTGCCATACTATTGTCCCACGATTGACGATGCCGAAGAAGCTTATCGAGCCGCTACTCGCGCGCTCATCAGAGTCAATACGATGGACTGCTTGTACAATCGGGAAGTCAAGCGCACCAATCGAATTGGCGTGGGTATGACGGGGATTCATGAATTCGGCTGGAATATGTTTGGTTATTCGTTTCGCGATTTGATTGATGAAGCCAAAAGCCAGGATTTTTGGCTAACCATCGCGCGCTTCAAGCGCGCGGTAGTAGAAGAGGCGGAGCAGTACTCCAAAAAGCTGGGCGTTACGGTGCCACATACCAATACGACGATTAAGCCATCGGGCACGATTTCTAAGCTGTTTGCGCTGACGGAAGGGGCGCACTTGCCCAGTATGCGTGAGTATATTCGTTGGGTGCAGTATCGGAGTGATGATCCGCAAGTGAAAAAATACAAAGACCAGGGTTATCCCATCAAAGAGTTGCGTTCCTACGAGGGTTCCACGGCGGTGGGTTTCCCCACTCAACCACTAATTTGTCGGATTGGGATGAATGGTGAGCTCGTCACTGCCGCTGAGGCCACACCAGAAGAGCAGTACAAATGGTTGATGTTGCTAGAAAAATACTGGATCGTTGGCGTAGACGAGCAAGGTAATCCGTTGGAAGATACTGGTAATCAGGTGAGTTACACTCTCAAGTACGATCCCACCAAAGTCAAGTTCGCTGAGTTTACCGAAATGGTAAAGCAATACCAGTCGCAGGTAAAATGTTGTAGCGTCATGCCCCAACAAGATTCCACCGCCTACGAATATCAGCCAGAACAGCCAGTAACCATTAGTGAATTCATGAGAGTTTTGGACGAAATTGAAAAAGACGAAGAGTTGTTTGAAGACATCGATTGGGAGCATCTCAAATGCGAAACCGGAGCGTGCCCGATTTAAATTATTGTATTTTAGGTATTGTATTTTAATACTAGCATCCTATTTCTATACAGATTAGAATTAAAGTATTGACTTTGTTGATAGTAAGTTGGTGAGTCTAAGTATACAGAAAGTTAATCAATAAAGTCTAAGGATGAAAATGCCAGAATTATTAGGGAATGTAGCAAGTTGGGCATCGAGGCAGAAAGATAAATATTTTGGCCAAAATGAAGCTATCTCAGAGTCAGAGTTAAAGAAATTGGATGCGAGTGAAAAGCAGAACATTTTAAATACTACCGAAATTCATGCAGATCCCTTTAATGGAAAATCACTAACTGTAAGAGAATTACAGACAAAAGGATTGGCACCATCAACCACATTTGATGTTGATGGGGTGCAATTTGCGATATCTGACCCATATGAAATTCATGGTCGCCTTGCGGTCGTGGCTTATGTGAAAGCGGGTGATGGCAAATTTGTCGCCCGTTCGTACTATCGGAGTAATTCACAGGGACTCTGGAGACTGTTGCCTGCTTATCTTGGAGATGATGAGGGCGACATTGTTTGGTTTGGCAAGGGTGCTAAAGAGACTGCAATTACTGCACCGATTGCAGTTCAAAAGCAACTGGCAGAAATTTCAAGCCATAAACCAATTAATGTTAAAGACCCCGAATTTATCTTTGCAGGTCTTTCAAGAGATCTCACGACTGGGCATACTGGGACTGTAATGCTCGGGGTAGACAAAGTGGGTAAAAATATGGGTCTTGATACAAACTCATTATCAAAGACCAGTTTATTAAATCAATATAAAGGAATAGGAAAAAGACCCCCAGAATCATTAGAACCTCCACCTCAATCTAAACCTGATTATTCACGCGTACTTAAAACATGGAGACAACCAACGGATTTGTATGGTGAAATAACAGTCGAAGTATTTGCTTCTAAGGATCAGACTTTAAAATACATGATTAATCGGGATAGCAATGGGCGAGTCTGGCCAGGTGTAATTGAGAATGATTCAAAAATAGATGACAAAGGAATTGGATTAAGACAACAGTGGATAGATGAACCTGATTTAACTACTCCAGCATACGAATACGAAGACCAAGCAGGGAGTTATGCAAATTTTGCTGACAAAAGAGACAACTATGTTGATATGTCTAAAAACTATTTAGACAAAATCCCGATGATTATTGAGTATAAAGAATCGCTTAAAAACAGAAAAAAGAGTGCGGAGCAAGTTGAGCCAATAAATTCAGAATTGACCAAAAGAAATCAAGAATTAAGTTTTAAGACGAATGTAGTAGTCGAGTTAGTGCAAGGGATGATGGCTTTTGTTAATGTGGACGCCAACTTGAACAGAACTAAATATAAAAAACAGATAGATATGGTTCATAAGGCAATTGGGGTTGTGGAGAGCGGAAAAATCTCAAACGTAAATGCTGAAAGGGCGATTTCTTCGGCTCAGCAAATACTCAAACAAATCACGGATCAATTACCTGTCCGTTTTGATCCAGATGGAAACACAAGCAACATTATTGCATCGTTGTCTTTCCAGGGTGGAGGTACAATGCCGCTAGAAATAAATCTAACCAGCGTATCAGTTCAGAGGAAATTGGAAACGATGGAGGCGAGCCATCCGAATCTGAAAGAAATTGTCCTAGAGCAACTTGCAGCACTGGATATTAAGGAGAAAAAAGGTTCAGTTAGAGAATCATTTTTAAACTTTGCCAAAGGTACATTTGCCAAAGGCAAGAATATTTTAGAGGAAATTTATAATAAAGCTAAAGATAAAATTAATAATAAAAAGCCCGAGGAGACAAGAATAAGCGTTGCTGACTTGCCCGTAGTAGAAACGAATGATGGGGAATCACAAACTGAAACTGCCGCAGAAAATAAACTAGGAAGTTGGAAAAAGCTGGTAGAAAAAGTCAGAAGTGCCGTTGCCTCTGGTAAAAATATTTTAGATCAGAAAGTGCAACAACATAGAGAAAACAAGGAAAAAAATTCTTTAGAGTATCTCGTGCGAGAAGCAGTGGCTGCAGCTATTGAATACCCAATTGAAATGGTTGAAATGGATTCTACATTTGCAGATTTAGGTTTGTATCTGGAAGCAAGCGGACCTGATACGGTCAAGTTTAAAAAAGTAATAGAAAAATTAGGAATGCCTAAATTAGATTTTACTATTACTGAAACAGCGACCGTGGCGGACATTTTAGTAGCAGTAAAAACGCAACGAGAAGCTGCGAAAATAAGTACGGTTTCCTACGGAACTGATTTATACGAGCCAAGAAATGATCGTGGGATGAGTGAAGATGAATTATCTAAAAAGCCAGAAAAGGCTAAAGCAAATCCTGAGTCTCTAAGATCTTTGGCAAAAAGACAGAAACAACTGTGGGAAGAGTTCACTAAAATTCAGGAAAAATTGGAAGCTAATGATGGATTAACACCTAATGAAAAAACAGTGCTATTAGCTAGGCAGGCTGAATTAGAAGAACAACTTCGAGACAATGAGGCTCATCTAAAACAAAGAAGCACTGGTGTGCCTTGGCAATCACTTATTCTTACCGCTGGTGCTTCAGCTTTAGCCAGAAAAGGATTAGTTGTTGGTGGAGCAACACTACTCGGTACACCAGCGGCACTAGTCGCCGCACCAGTTGCTGGTCTTATTGCTGGTACTAGAGATGCGATTCGAGCTCGTGGTGAAGGTGGTGCAACTAAGTTGTACCAAGCAGCCACTCAAGATACGGTG
>CAZFRD010000007.1:0-52178 GCA_964521215.1 uncultured Pseudomonadales bacterium | reverse complement strand
TGTCCCAATGGGGATGTGTTGCTTTGACGTGACACGCTCTTTAACAGTCGCAGGTCGTCTTTGGTCAAAAGACGTTAACAGGACCAAAACTATAACTGCAGATACAATCGGCAGAATGCGCTCTAGAATTACTGAGGTTGCAAACAACTTTGTTGATTCCTTCAGCGCTCCATCTTACGCTTCCGTTTTGGTCGCATAAGTGGCATTCACTCGTTTCATCTCACTGGTGTGAGCGGGTGGGTGAAAACTCAGCCAGTGTGACTGATTACTTGCTTGTACCGAGTAGTCATAAGCCATAGTACAAAGGGAACGTTCAACGGTTTGTTTCTTCACCAGATCGTTCCACACTCAAAGAGAAACTAAACCTGTAGAAGCTGATAACTAGCTGGACACGGACACGGGGTCATCCCCCGTCATCTCCACTCTATGATTTTTCGCACCTCCTACATCGGATAAAAGATTGATAGCAGGGGAAAAATTTATGGTTCCAAATCCATTTTCATAATCAAAAGCCAATCCTTTCTCAAAATACATATATAGTAAAGTCTGTTGATCCACCATATTGTCGCTATTCCAGAGTAAAAGTGGATTTTCTAAAACATTCAAAACTCTTTCTAGACTGGTTCCAAATTTTTTCTGACTAAAATCTTTAGGGGTACTTTCTTGTTCCAAATCCTCTTTTTCTTTTAATAAATCTCCCATTTGTTTTTCATACACTTGAGCAACACTCTCAATTTTTGCTTTTCCAGCTCTCACAGCCAAATTATTAACCTCCAACTCAATAGATTTCAAGCGATTGGAATTTGCTTTTAAGATAACTTGATATTGGTTTTTAATGTCAGCCCAAGCATCATCAAAAATTGCCTTTGTTAATCCTAACAATTCAGGTGGCATTTTTTTATCAACAAGTAAATTTTCAAATTGCTGATGGATGTCCCAAGCCTTAGTAACTTTGTATTTGTATTTACATTCATCACACTGGCACCAGTAATTGGGATATCTACCCCCATTGCCCCTATTCCAGCTCGCTCTGAGCTTAGAACCACACTCAGCACATTCAACAAACCTCCTTAAAGGAAAATCTTTTCTATGAGTTTTATAAATTTTAGGCTTACTTCTCTCGTAAAACTTATCTTCAACCTGCTTAAATAATTCTTTGGAAATAAAACCTTCATGCTGACCCTCTATTCTGGGTACTTCCCAGGGCTCATATTCAATATAACCAGCATAAAGAGGATTGATTAACAATCTTTGAACTCCATGAATTGAAATAGGACGATCAATATCTTGCTCCCTATATTTATTAAAAATAAACTTTTTTACATCTTCTTGAGTGATTAGTAAATTTTTAGCATACCCTTCTATAGCATCCTTAAAAATGCTAGCTAGGGGTTCTCTCGGTATTAGAATCTTGCCATGTATTTTACTTTCTTTATTGACCAAAGCTGGAGGTGGACAAAAAGGCCAATAACCTCTTTCCAATCTTGCCTTTTGTTTCTGAATCACTTGACGACGATTTTGCTCCCTTTCCAATTGAGACTGACCAGCAAAAACAATTTCGACAAATCTGCCTTCTGGAGAATCCTCAAAATTAAAATTCAGACATTCTAGAATAACACTTCTAGTTTCAACGAGTTCTTTTTTTAATCTCAAATGCACTGCCACATCTCTTGCAAATCTCTTTAGATCATCAAATAAAACAATATATTTTTTATGAGGATTTTTATCTAGATAGGCAATTAACTTTTTCATTGCTGGTCTATCAAAAAAAGCGCCAGATGCTGATTCATCTTCTCTAAAAGTTTCTTCAACTTTGAGTTTATTTCTATTTACCCATTCATTACATCTATGTTCCTGACTATCAAGACCATGTCCTTCTTTAACTTGTCGTTTAGAGGAAACTCTACAGTAAATTAAAACTGGTAATTTTTTTGGATTTTGATTTTTCATTTAGATCTTTATTTAATTCTTCTTGTATTTGATCTGTAATGATTTTATACAGGAAATTTCTGATTGATTCCACCTGTTTTGGGCTATAATTCAATCCTTTTAGATGTTTTTGACAGTCAGAAATTGATAGCATTTTATTCCTTATTGCGAAAAAATCTTCCTTTTTAAGACTCCAAAAGCATCGGCTAAATCCTTAGCGACAATAGTCCCAGATTTATTCCAATAGCGATCAGCTAGTTGTTGGCAAAAGCTCAAATTTTCAAACACAAAGAAAAATCCACTATTTGATGGCTCAAGTTTAAGAAGGTTGCATTGGGAAGCGAATAAAAAAGATGCTTCGTGAATGTCTCTAGTTTTATATGTGTCTTGCATATTGATATTTAGATAATTGATACAAAAAAACCCAGCCTTAACACTTGTGTGTTTGCTGGGTACAAAAAAACCTAGCTGTTCAACACATGAGTGTTTATTGCTAGGTCACTGTTTCTTATTAGCTTTGATTATAAGAACTCTTTTACCACTCCTCAAAGCGGAGTATTGGCAGGTCACCAAGACCTTTATTTACTTTTCTAACAATAATAATAACATTAAAAAATAGATAGAAAATACTTGATTTTTAGGTGAAAAATATGCTATGGAATGAGACGCGTAGTCTCACTAAGACTACCCTCTACAACCCAAATTAAAGCGTTTCTCAACTTCTAAATAATTAGGCATATATGATTTCATAATTGCCTTAAAAAGTTTGCCATGATTCTGCACTCTGAGGTGAGTAAGCTCGTGAACAATGACATACTTGCCAATTTGCCGATCCATTTCCAGCAATTCACTATTAAAGTTGAGTATCTGTCCATCAGAAGTAATTGATGCCCATTTTCTAGTCATAGGACGAACATAAATTGTGCCTAGCTTCTTGATTTTCATCTCAATGGCTAATTTTGCCACAGCACTCTTAAATTCGTATTTATTACTCCAGTAGTGTTGAGAGTCTTTAGACATCTTCTAGCACCTCAAATAATCTTTCAACAAATTGTGTGATTTCATCTACGCTTAAAGCCGAATCTTGTATTTGCAAGATAGTATCATGAGGATTAAAGAATGATTTATAAATTTCAGCTTTTAGCTGGCGCTTATCTTCACTATTTACTTGCCAGAATTTATAGCGGTCAAAAATAACCATGAGCTTTTTAGCTACTTCATCATTATTCAGTTGATACTCACCAAATCTCTCACTTAAAAGGGTAAAGATAAAGAAGGTTTGATCGTCAAATCCTTTTTCAACAAGTTGTTGGTTATATTGATTGATCTGCTCAATAATTTCTTCCAACTCTTTGAGAGTCTGTTTGGTAGAAAGTTGTTGTGACTGAAGTGTTGCCTGCACTTTATCTAATCTTTCAGCAATCGAGATTAAATACTTTTGCTTTTTTTTATTCTCATCAACATACTTGCGAGTGCTTTTAATTAAGTTAATGACTTTAATCGGCTCACTAGCCTTAGACTCTTTTAGTTTGGCTAAAGTGTTTTCATTGATTTCAAAAATCTCAAGTTTGTCAGTGATAAGTTTGGTGCTGACATTCTGTCTCACCAACTGAGCAGTTTTGTTTTGAAAATCTTTGTCAATTTTAACCGTGGGGTTAAATTGAGTATTCAAGAATCCATACGCCTGAGATAAATAAGTAAAATCATCAATATATGGTCTTAAAAATGGATCTGGAGAAATAACCTCATAAAGAGTTTCTAACTCCTTGTAGAGGTTCTTAAACTCTAGTCGTTTATTACCCTGAATAATGTAACTTAAAAATTCCTCCAATGCTTTATCATCAGCAAATCCTTCTCCCAAAAGATCGAGGTATTCCTTTGCATCCTGTGTGATAAGTTTTTCAAATCTTTCCTTGAGTTTTTCAATATCTTGAATCACAGAGGCCACCACATCACTGTCAAAGGCGAGTGCTTTTTCTAACTTGTCAAGAATACCCACAAAATCAACAATTAAACCATAGGGTTTTTTAATGCCTTCTTTATCCTCATAAGGTCGATTAACTCTAGCGATTGCTTGTAATAGAGTGTGATCCCTCATTGGCTTGTCCATATACATGACATACAAACAGGGAGCATCAAATCCAGTGAGCAGTTTTTCAGTCACAATTAAGATCTTAGGTTGAATTTGAGCTATAGGAAATTCTTTTCTGATTTTCTTTTCCTCATCTTCATCAAGATGGTATTTTTTCAAAAACTGACTATCATTGTGGGCGGAGGTATACACTACTTGCGAATATTCACTAGGCAAGTATTTATCAAGTGCTTCCTTATAAAGACCACAGCTTTCACGGTCTACTCCTACCAAAAAGGCTTTGTAGCCCATTGGTTCAACATTGTCTGTAAAGTGGGTGGCTACAAAGCGTGCAATCTTATCTATTCTGTCGTGAGATTTAAGAAAGTTTTTGGTATTAACAGCTCTAGCTAAAATCTTATCTAGTTGTTCAATATCCGTCACTGCTTCTGCATCAGCCAAGTTTAGAAATTCTTTTTCCAGGAATTCTTTGGGAACTCTAAATTCATTCGGCGCAAGAGCGTAGTTAAGAGGTAAAGTAGTTTTATCTTTGATCGATTCAGCAATTGAATATTTGTCCAAGTATCCTTGCTCATCATCTTTGCCAAAGACTTTGAATGTTCCTTTACCATAACTAATCCGATCAATTGGTGTACCTGTAAAACCAAAGAAGGTGGCATTAGGCAAGGCAGCCAACATATAACTGCCCAAATCACTACTGGTAGTGCGATGGGCTTCATCTATCAAAACAAAGAGATTGCGTCTGTTATTGATGTCAGCAGGCATTTTGTCAAACTTGTGAATCATGGATAAAATAATGCCTCGATAATCAGATGATAATAATTCTCTAAAATGTTTTCTGTTTCTAACTTTAACCACATCTTTCAATCCCACAGCTTCTAGATTCTTAGCCATTTGATCTTCTAGCTCGTTTCTGTCCAAAAGCAAAATTACTGTTGGCTTGTCAAAGATTTTCAGCAACATCAACTTCAAGGCAGTGGTAATCATAGTCAGAGTTTTTCCAGATCCCTGTGTATGCCAAATCAAGGCAGTGCGTTTGTCTTTATCCCCAGCTCTCTCAACAACTTTTTTGACAGCTCTAGTTTGGTGTTGTCGCAAAACCATCTTAACTAAATTGTCATCTCTATATGAGAAAATAATAAAATCCTTGAGAAATTCCAAAACATTGGAAATGGCAAATAAGCCTTTGACTGTATCTTCAAACTGTTCCTGTTTGCTTTTCCAAACAAAGATATTTTTGACACTGAAACTCCAAGTCCCACCATAAAAAAGTTTCAGTCCTTCATTGAGGACAAATAATTGTGCAGGTAATAACAGTTCTGGAGTTTCGTGGCTGTAGCGAATAACTTGAGTTAAACCTTTTTCAAACCCGCATTCATCTTTGGCGTTTTTATTTTCAACAATAATAACAGGGATACCATTGATAAAGAAAATTACATCAGCCCGATTTTTATATGTGCCATTGCTATAAACCAACTCTTTAACTACCTGATAAAAATTATTTTCAGGATGTTCAAAATCAATTAAGGTGAGATTCCTTTCTCTTTGTTCTTCTTGGTCAAAATATGTTCTTTCACCCCTAATAAATTCTAGAAAGTCTTTATTGCCTTCAATAGTTGGTTTAAGTAATTGAAACTGTCTAATTACAGAATCAACCTCCTCGTCACTTTGGATACCAGGATTCAGTCGATGGATGCGATCCCTCAGAGTTGAGTTAAGAAACAAGCCAGTAATACCATTTCTTTGGTTTTCAGCTTCCTCTGCATCCAAGATTTCCCACCCAATTTGATGGGCGTATTTAATCATGGGCTCTTGAACTGCTTTTTCTTCTAAGATGGATTTTGTCATGTTTGTTGATCTGTTTGGACTTACTAAGTAATATTGACTTTGTGGCTTCTTTTTATTATAATTCAAACTAGATCTTAACAGATCAAATTCGTAGGCTTAAGGGCTCTTTTTAGAGTCCTTTTTGCTTTTTATAATTGTTTTTTAGTATTTTCAGTAATTTGTTTGGGCATACATATAAAATCTTTAATTTTGTTAATATCGAAAATAGGAGCTTTTGTTTGACTAAGTTCGACCGAAACTCTCCTCGCTGTAGCAAAAATAACAACATGTTTCTTATCTTTAATTAACTGTTCCACTGGCTCTGCAAAGTCGCTATCTCCACTCCAAAGAATAAATGATTCTGTGCCATTTCGTTCAAAATCAAGCAACATATCTCTGCCAATTTCAACATCAAAATTACATTTTTTTACCTGCAGATGAGTCTTTCCAGTGTTATTTAGTTCAAGTAGCTGATTATTAAGATACTCAATTGTTTCTATTTTGAATTGTTTGATTAAGTTGTGTTTTATAAAGTTGTTGAGTACCACTGGTGAGTCGCTAGGTATGCCAGTCACATCCATGGAAATGTTCATTATTTTCACTGGCTTAGTCACTACACGATAATGATATTTATTACATTCAGCTATAAAACCCTCAGAACCTGAATTGCCAGCTAGTGTTCCTTGATACATACTCACTTGCTCAATATTGCTGAAAGAGTCAAGGAATTGTTTTAATCTTTTTATATTTAGATTCCATTTTAATTTTTTTGACCAATGATAAACATTGGCATAATCAATATAAATTTTAGTTTTGCCTTGAAAGAGGTTTTCTAATTCTTGAATTCGATTGGGGAAAATTTTAGCAAGTTTCTTTAAACGATCTGTTTTTGGATTAAAGATAGGCATAGCTTATTTTACCACTCAGTTACCTCTATTTCTTGGTTCATGAGCTTATGAAGCATAGAGTTGAAAAGTTGTTGATAGCTTTTCTTTTTACTTAACAGTTTGTTTAACTTCTCATCAATTTCTTTTAAGATGAAAGTAATTTTTCTCATTTCTTCTGGCTTTGGCAAAGGAATTTCCAAAGGCACTAGATCTTTCTTATTTAATTGCGGTGTAACGCCATCAGCTTGTAGCGTTCCCAAATCAAAAGTTAAAAACCAATAATATATATACTCTGGATCAATATCTTTTTTATTTATCACTAGAGCAATAACATTGGGATCTAAAATTGAATAGTTTTTAGTTATTCTTTTTTTATTTGTTTTAATTGCAGCACCTCTTTTTGGAAAAATTATTGATTTTGGAGGTACTAGTTTTGAAATTATTTTTTGTGTTCCAGTAAAATGAACTATTGAATTTTTAATATATTTTTCATTTCCAATTAAATTCATATCAGATACTTTAATCGCATTTATGACAAAATCACCATTTTTATAATTTTGAATATCAATAAAGTTAATAGTGCTTGATTTAATATCGCCAATTTCTCCTGCCCTGCACACTTTCCAACTCTCAGGAATTAAGCCAATCTCGGTTTCTTTCTGTTTTTCTCCATGCAACCCTTCGGAAAAAAGTTTTTCCATTGTGCTTTTTTTAAGTTCTTCATAGAGTTTGATTTGTTTATCTACCAGCTCAACTTTGTTTTGGAGTGTGGAGAGGATCTGAGCAATCTGTTTTTGAAGATCAATACTTGGAATCAAGAAGTTAACTTTCTTCATTTGACTCTGATTTATTGACGCTTGATTAACAGACTGAGAACTTATTGATGCAAAATATCCTGAGATTTTTTTATCTCTTAAAGCATATAGAAGAAAATTTGGATTAACCCTGTCATTTGCTCTTATAAGCAAAAGATTTATTCCATGTATCAGATCATTTGTAACGTCAGAATATATGGCTGTTTTTCCAATATGGGGCTTACTATTTATGTGACTAAATAATATGTCTCCTTTTCTGATCTTATGTTTTTCAAACTCACTTTTTGAAATCTTTTTTATGTAGCCCACTTTTTTCCAATTGATGAATTCATCACTTATTGTCTCAATTCTTGTAATAGGCAACCCATTATTGGACTTGTTTTGACTGGCATTTGAGCCATTCTTCATGGTTGATATTAAATCTCCTAGTGGTATTTGTTGCCAGTTACTCATTTTTATTTGTATCTATTCCTACTATTCTTTTTGCTCTTGCGAGTACATGGTCGTAAGTAAGAATTGTTAAATTATGAAAACTAGCGTTTAACAACCTATATGCTTCACATTGATTTTCATTCCAACCATTTGATCTTCCAAAAACCAATACAGCTCTTGGCTTAATTGCCTTTATTCCAACTCGTTCAATAAACTTCACACTATTAGTTTCTCTTTCAACTTCATAAATATATTTTGTAGATTGAGTCACCGCTTTGATTAAATCGCTATGAGCTACATAATTGCCATGATCTAAGGAGTCCTCCCAAAATTTTAGATTACCTCCTGGTCTTTTTAATTCAACAATGTCTAAGAATCCATCGTATGCTTCCATTAAGTAGTCTGTAATGTTGTTCACATCTACAGATCTCTCATCGAGAACTCTGACAAACTCTGTCCCCAAAATCCAGCTATTATCAGTAAACCATTTTTGCCACTCATGCTCAGTTAAATCATCATCCAGCATACTCTCTAATTCTTTAACTACTTTTATTCTGTTTTGATTCTGTAAAGCTATCATCAAGTCATCTGGGAAAATATCATTTCTAGCAATATACTGAACTACTTTTGATTTATCCGGATTATTAAAAAGTGCTTTAATGTGTTCTATATTGTTTTTATCAAACGCCTCTTCAATTGGGATAAATTGCTGAAATCCTTGTTTGAATGGTTCGTAATTTTGTTTTATAAAATCTAACAAGGATTCAAATTCTTCATTATCTAATGTCAATTCACTTTTAGGAGAATTATTTTCAATTTGTTCTAACTGGAAGTCATTTATTTTATATCTACCGATTTTCAGACAAATATCTTCTTTGTTCGAATCGTGTGGTATTTTCCAAAAAGCCACTCTAGTAATGGTGCGCGCTTTTATCTTCAAAACAGCCAATAAATACTCAAGACCATTTTTTGTGCTTTTTACAGTTTGTATCATGTTTGAATCATTTTCATTATCTTCTTAATTTCCACATCCACTTCTATTTCCTCTGCCTCCACTAGCTGAATCTCACTCCAAATTTCATCAATCTCTCTGATAATTTCATCCTCGCCATTTTGTACATATCTGGAAGGACTGAGGTTGTAGTCGCTCTTTTTGACTTCTTCAATACCTACCACTTTGGCAAACTTATCTTGATTCTCAAATTTTTGATAAGCCTCAACTATTTTCTGAACTGACTTTTCTGGTAAATAGTTTTTAGATGATTCTTTACTTTTCTTTTTCTCATCAGAAGCATTGATTAAAATAATTTTATTTTGTCTGTCATTAGCTTTGTTTTTATTGAAAATAATAATAATTCCTGGAGCAGTGGTGTTATAAAAAAGATTGTCAGGGAGTAAGATCACTGCTTCAATCCAATCTTTTTCTACCACAGCCTTTCTGACATCTCTTTCTTTATCTTTGTTCTTATTGCCAGAACCTCTGGAAACAGCTCCAGTGTCTAAAACCACAGAAGCCTTGCCATCTGATTTAAGTGAAGCCAACATATGCTGAGACCAACCCCAGTCAGCAGAGTTTTGATTTAAGAAACCAAAAGGAAAGCGATTAAACTTATCTTCTTCATAAAAACTTTCACCATAGCCATCTTGATTCCACATTGGATTAGCAGTTACTAAGTCAAAAGATTTAAGATTTGCTCCCTGTAAAAACTTGGGGTTAAGCAATGTGTCGCCAATAGCAATCTTGCCTTCCATGTCGTGGATAATCATGTTCATTTTTGCCATAGCAAAAGTGACTGAGTTAAATTCTTGCCCATAAAGTTGAAGAGGTTGATCCACTTTCTTTTGTTTCTCTCTTAGAGCTAATTGACACTTAACTAGCAGGCCACCAGACCCACAAGCAGGATCATAAACTGATTGACCTTCTTTGGGATCAAGGATGTACGCCATTAGCCAACCGACTTCTTTAGGAGTGTAAAATTCACCCGCACTTTGACCCTGACCCTCTGCAAATTTCCTCAGCAAGTATTCGTAAGCTCTGCCCAAAATATCTGGCTCAGCATCATCAAGACCCAAACGATGTTTGCTGATAATTTCAATTAACTTAGACAGTTTGCCATCGGAGATATTTCTTTGACTGCCAGCAGTGGCATTAAAATCGATAATGTCGATCACTCCATCTAGGCGAGGATTGTCTTTGGCAATTTGTCTGACCACTGTGGTTAGTTGCTCACCTAAGCCTTTTTCAGTGTGAGTTCTGATAACTGACCAAGAACATTCCGAAGCAATATAAAAACGAACTAAACTACGATCTTTGCCGACCAAGTTCTCAGCTAAGTTTCTATCGCCATATTCCATTGTAAGTTTGGCAATTTCATCATCATAAACATCAGAAAGTCGTTTAACAAAAATTAGGGGGAGAATGTAGTCTTTATATTTTGGGGCGTCTAATTGACCTCTAATACTGCAGGCGGCTTCCCAAAGCCAAGACTCTAGAGTTTTTATATCTACCATAACAATTCTCTTCTTGGTTATTTACTTATAATCTGGGCTACATTATAGATCAATACAACTCTTAATTCGTCAGCAATATTTTTTAATGACCGGGAATTAGAGTTAGCGGAAATTGAGCTGATATTTTATTCGAATTGAAGCCCATTAAAAACTTCGTAGTAACGAGGTAAATCCTGACTTCGTTTAATTGAATCATCATAGACTTGCAACATTTCCAAACTTCTATGACGAGTGTATCGTGCCACTTCTAACAAATCGCTTTTATAAGTTTTAATTAACTGAGTAGTGAAATAATGCCTCAAGCCATGAGTATTTTTATCAATACCGACTTGAGTAAAAACATCTTTGACCAATCTTCTAATGGTTCTGGTAGTAAGACGAGTGTTTTTAGCATGATTGCTATTTGATACAAACAAAGCACCATCAGCAATTTTGTTTGACAGTAGATAATTCTGTAATGTTTTGACTGTGATGGGATGTAAATCAATCAGCTCTTTGTCGTCTCTGCCTTTACCCCTAATTAGAGCTGTTTTAGCTACCAGATCAAGATCTGTAACATCTAGCCTTATTACTTCTATTTGTCGTAATCCTTGAAGCGTTAGGAGGCTTAAAATCGCCTTTATTCTCAAGTTTTGAGGAGTAGGAGGTAACTGATTAAGATAATCTAACAGAGAGCTGATTTCAGCCTCAGAAACACCAGAGACTTTATGTTTCTTGGATTGCTTGAATGATTTAACACTGCTAGTAATATCTACAGGTATTAAGCCCAGCCTGTGCAA
This sequence comes from uncultured Pseudomonadales bacterium, assembly GCA_964521215.1. Classification (GTDB taxonomy): domain Bacteria; phylum Patescibacteriota; class Microgenomatia; order UBA1400; family PJMF01; genus DAOQVB01. The sequence goes on along the minus strand of CAZFRD010000007.1, from coordinate 40,906 downwards.
TTCTTTAAGTAAGATCCTTGCTACTGTCAGTTGCTTATTTTTACTACTTACACCTAGATCATTTCTATTAGCCAAATACTGTTTGAAACCAATGAAGCTATCTCTGGTTAAGCCATTACTGTCAATAAATTGCACAAAACCAGAAATCCTTTTTTGATAATCTAGTTTCGAGCTTTCAGCAATATCTAATCTAGTGAGTATTTGCTCAAGATATAAAATTAAATCTAGGGTTTGAGGGACGATTAGTCCATTTTGCATATTATCTTATTTTTTATCTTTTGGGATTCTGGAGTACCAGAGCTTCATCAGTGGTTTAAGCCACTTGTCAGGATATACTTCATTATTGATAACCGATCCTTCATAAAACCATTTATCTAATCTCATTTTTTCTTTACCATCAGTTAGATCGCCGAATCTGCCCAGAGATTTTTTTGCTGAGGTATGACTGTCTTTGCTAATTGGATCAACAATTAACCTCTTTTTAGCTTTGAAGTGTTCTTCAATCAAATTAGCTAAAGAGTCACATTCTCTCGACTTTTGACATCTACAGATATAAAGCACCGCTTGTAGAGGGAGTAAAAACTTATCTAGGGTTGGCTGTTTATTGTGTTTATGAAGTTGCAGCCATGACTGAAATAAACTGCTGACTAAAATACTAGCTTGACTGTCGCCATTACTGACATCTTCACAACTGATAATGACTAAACGCCTCCATAAATATAGACCATATCCAGAGGTGTGTAATAAAAATGCCGAGTATGCCGCCTCGTACTCATTTCCACGCCTACACATTTTTTGTAAATTACTGGTGATTTCCGAAAAATCATAATCTTCAACGAGTGTGGGGGTATATTTAGCCATATTATCTCCTATTTATCAAGCTAATTTATATGTTTGATAATAGGATATAAAACACCTGGCTAATGTCAAATGGAGTCAAAATGTAGGGCGTGGGTTTGTCAGTTGCCTACCTTTTCCCCTACTCCTACACTACTTTTTGTTAATAAACTTTGTTTGGCACATGTCGTTTGCCTAGCAATTACATTACAATTCATCAAATCAGTTTACCAAATAAAACACGAATAACTTTGGAAATTGCATTGATTTTGCATCATGTCTACATATACTTTTTTGAGATTTATACAGAGTTATTGTCTTTTGAACTTCTCTTTGAACCAATCCTGCTTGTAAATGGGAGTAGTCATTTTTCTAATAAAGTCGTTTTTAGGTTTGATTAAACTTGCTTTAATTAACAAATCACCAATTTTGCCCAAAGTAGCAATCAAAGTAATTATGATTCCAATAATAAACAAAGGGATGCCAATAAAAGGGATAATTAAGGCTATCCAAATTGAAAAACTAGTCAGCATTATTCCTGAAAATAAACCAAATCTTAAAGGGTGCTTTTGTTGAAAATCATTTGTTTCTGACATATTTATTTTTCTTCAAAGACAAAGAACTTATATAAAGGTACTTTTAATGTCAGAGCGATTTTATTAACTGTTTTGATTGATGGTCTTTTTTCTGCTCTTTCAATGTAGCCAATATATGCTCGATTAACACCAGATTCGTAAGCTAGATTATCCTGACTAAAATCTTTGAGCTTGCGATATTTCTTGATGTTTTCTCCAAGTAAAATATAGAGTTTATTATCATTTATCACTCCTTTAATTTTCTCTCTTTACTTACTAGACCTCCACTTACCAGAGTTCGACTTACTCGGCTGGTACTTATAATTAAGACTGGTGGTCTTATTGCCAATAATTCATCAAAAAGTTTATAGCTTTTTCTTGTTTGAGAGTTGATTTTTCTGATAATTTGAGATTGTGAAAGTGGTATTTTGCTTGTCATATCTATCTAATTTTGTTTAATTAGATAAATTATTGAACATACAAAACCAGAGTCAAGGGGAGGTCAAAAATGTAAAATTATTATTTTCTTAAATAAAATGGTTTACCATACATATCCCATTCAAGTTTTTTCCACTGAGTGCCCTTAAAGCAACCTTGAGGAATTATTCTGAACCATTCAAGTCTTTTAATAATGTAGGTATAACTTACTGGAACACCACAAGTTCTTTGAAAATTTACTATTGCTTCCTTGCTACAAACGCCTTGCCTAATCCCAAAGGAGTGCAAATCACTTGAAAAATTTTGCTCTGGCCAGATAAACTCTGCTGCAAAAACCTCAGCTGTTAATTCTAACAATGGTTCTTCATCATACCTAAGAAAACAAAGCTGATTCCTACCATGCAGATGTTCTTGATCTAAATAATGATGTTTTAATTCATGAAGCAAAGAAAAGATTTTAGCCTCTCTTGGCATTTTCTGATTTAATAAAACATCACACCCTAGATCGTCGTTGTAATAAGACGCCCTAAGATTTCTAAGTTTATTTGGGCAATTATGAACCTTAATATCCTCAGCTTTATATATTTTTTTAATTGAAGTTAAGTTTATTTTTTTAGAATCAATCTCATAAAAAGATCTTTTATCCCTTGCCAAAGCCTTAACTTCCTCATAATAATCTTTGTTTGACACAGCTTAGCCTTATTTATTTTTGCTTTCTTTTTCTAAAACTTTTCTCATTCTTCTAAATTCCGCAAATTCAGCCAATGCCTTTATGTCATCTTCATGCAAATCGGCAGTAGCGCTAAGCAGCGTTGCTCTAAGATTATTGGTTTCTAAAGAAGCATATTCCTCTGGGAAAAATTTAGAGATTGGTACAGCAAAGAAAACAGCTAACTTTTCCAAATCGGCAATTTTAATTTTGTATGTTGCTGTCTCCCATCTCGATACAGTATTTGGTTGGACTCCAATTTTTGAAGCTAGTTCATCCTGACTGAGGCCTTTTCCCTTGTAGCTTTCACGAAACTCTTTAATAATAGCCCCTATCTTGGCGTAAATTTTTTCATCTTTTTTCATTATTCATCCTCCTCTAGGACTATTTTATCCTACTAATGTTGACAAAGTCAAATGTTGGAGTTAATATCCTATTATAGGAGTAGCCAATACTAAGATAGTAATTATAAGATAACTGCTACTCAAAGGAGTTAATTATGCGAAGAAAACCGCAGACCCAATGGAGGTATCTACTCAATACATCTCCAGACCATTTAGAAGTCCACGATCTGGATAATGAGCAAACAGGTCCATCTGAATGTCAGATAAACGAGATTATCAGAGCTGGAAATGCTCAGTATCTAAAAAATGTAAATAACGAATCTCAACTAATTAGTTGGTTGAGAAGCAATCCTCAATACGATGGTTGCTTGTATTGTTTACCTCATCTGCATAGAAAATAAATTCTAAAGTAGGCAGTAACCAATAACCCGATTGCTGCCTACTAGTGTCTAGTATGGTTCCCTAACCTAGATGTGATTAACTAGAAGAAAGAAAAGCTGGGCTTACCTCCAGATGAGAAGATCTCCCGATCTCCTCTCCCCATTTAACTATCCAATCAATTAAATAGTTCCAGTTTTTTAACACTGTGTCCACACTAAGTGCTTTGATGCAAATTTAACTGTCTTGCTTAAGAAAAGTAATTGAGTCGATTAATCTACTGATTAAGCTATTAAATTGAGTTTCAATATTCATCCTATCTTCATCTTCAGTTTCATAAAAACCCACTTCTACATGATATTTAGCATAAATCTCTTCACTACCAAAGTATGTACCACCATATTGGCTCAATTTATCCGACAATGTTTTTGGTGAATAAAAAGTAACTTCGTATTTTTTACTCCAACCCGTATCTCGATTGTCTGAAGACGTATTCTCATTAAACTGGTAGAACAAACCATCGAGGGTTGTCTTGTTTGGAGTAAACCCCACAGCGTCTGCTAGTGTTTGACCAGATTCAAGATAAACTGGCGAGACTTTTATGTCAAAACTCGATAATATACTATTAGGGAACTCTCGATTTTCAAGTTCTGCAAAACACTCGTCCGACATTTTTCGATCAACCGGCAGTGACTCAACAATCTGATTTTGAGTTGAGATTGAGCAGGGTTTTTGGCGACAAGTCACCGTCACACCTTCATCGGTAAAAACCATATCCTCTGGGTTACACTGCCAATCTTGATGAAATTGATTAAATTTAAATCCAAACAACTTTGATTCGGCAAAATCGTTCGAGCCGGTTAACAACCGATATTCTTTAGACAAATAATCGTATTCTTTGGCAAAAGATTTTGGTTCTGACTGTTCCTGGTTAATCGGCGGAGAGAATTTTTCATCAACCGCAACATCAGTTTGAGCTGAATTAATAAACCCAATGAAAAATACATTTGTTCCAAGCGACACCGTGAGTAAGAGCGATACAAAAATTCTAGTAAACTAATGTTTGCGTGAAATTGGTGTTAGAGTTTGATCGGCAGTTTGCATTTTGATAAACCCAATCACACAGCGATTTCTTGGTCAGGTTGGTTTTGCTCAGATTCTCGTCGTTTTCTTTCTAATTCATCGTTCTTTTGCCGAATCAATTCCCTCAGTGTTCTTGCTTTTTCAACTGCTCTTTGATATTTAGTTGACAATACGTCATCTACAAATACAAGCTCGTGTTGAGTTCGCAAGGGTAGTAATACCTCCACGTCATAATCACTATATCTTGCCGAAACTTCACTTGAAGTTAATCCATTCTCATCAATTGCAAGAATAACCCCATCTAACTCAGAAACTATTTCATTCAACCTTTTTTCAACAAAATGTTTTTTAGCTTGCTCATCATTTAATCTTACTATTCTTTCGGTCATATCTTCCTTATATTTAGACCTAAATTATAGCATGGGATTTCGGGATTTTAGATAATCACATACCAAATATATTCACCGCTAACTTCTTTCAGTATTGCCCGACCCAAATAAACTGCCCCTTCATAAACATCTACCTTGGCACGGACTGTGTATTGTAGTTTAGGATGCTCAACAAAAGTTAACAATTTATTAGGAAATTTTTCTCTCAGCAATTGCTTGGCTACCTCTACTGAGGGCATATCAATCTTCTGATATTCTATCGACGGTTGCTGTCGTTGTAGAAAACGAATTGGAAACAATAGATCAGGGAAGCGCATAGTCGCCATACTATACAACAAATTGATCAATTTTTTTAGGTAAATCGATTCAGCCCCATTTTTTTGCTGTATTCAAAGCTGTGCAAAAAGAAAAGGGCAGATAAAGTTAGATAGAATAAATTCAGCAGTAAGCTGATAACCAGCATCATCATATCTGGATTACCGTTGAAAACTACCGCGCGCAAGGTCTCCATCACATAAGTCGTCGGCACCAGCCAAGCAATATCCTGCAAAATACCAGGTAGGCGCGCGGCCGGAAAATAAATCGCACTAAACGGCAACAAAATTCCCGGCAATGTCCAGATGACAGTCTGCACTTTTGGCCCCCAACGCAATACAATCCCAGACGCCAACAAGCCCACCGACCAGCCAGTCATACTCGCCAACACAAAAAAGGCCGGTAACCAGAGACCCAAACTCAGCACATTAATTTTGTAGAGCAAAACCATCACGGGAATGATCGCCACTAAAGTAACCAAAGTTTTGATAAATGACAAACCAATCACTGATATCAACCATTCTAAAATCGACACGGGCGTCGAAAATAAATTTACCAAATTTGAATTCCAAATTTCATCCATCATGTTACGACCAACTTCGGATTGCGAACGCCAAATAATATTCCACATGATCAAACCCATCAGCAGTGCCACCACCAATTCTGGCAAGCCGCTTGTTTCGGTCAACCAAGTACCCGTGACTCCCCACAACACGGTATCGATCAGTGGCCAAAAAATCATATCAGATAGCAGATCAAAATCGCGTTTAAGCGGATAAAGATGTCGAAAAAATAAAGCTTGAAGTCTATGCCTAGCTATGTTCATTTTAAGTTAGCTTGCTTACTCATACTTAAGAAGTAATCTTCCAAAGTTGGCTTATCAATACTAATTTGAGAATACTCTATTTGCGCATCCGCCAATGAGTCTAAGAAACCCGCAATCGCCGGTTCGTCAATTTCAATCACTATTTCCCGATCTTCAATGTGACTGGTTAATCCCTGTTCACTGGCATAGCGAGCAGTTCTTTTGAGACCATCTTTCACCCACAACCTCACTCTTGCCAAGGAAACAGATTTCGCCAAATTATCTGGTGTGTCCTGAGCCACAATTTTTCCATGATTTAAGAAAATCACTCGGTCACACACTGTCGCCACTTCATCCATATTATGCGAAGTATAAACGATGCTCATGCCGTATTCTTTTTGTTGTTTTTTCACAAAATCGCGCACCTGATGAGCCATATCCGGATCTAACGATGCTGTTGGTTCGTCAAGTAACACCACTTTTGGATATGGAATAAAGGCTTTTGCCAACATAATCCTCGTGATCTGACCAGCCGAAAGCATCCCAATTGTTTTGTGACGCTGATCCCAAACACCAAAATAGTTCAGAAAATTTTCTACTCGATGATTGAACTGTTCTCTGTTTAATCCATAAAGTAAAGCATAAATCCACAAGTTTTCCATCACTGTCAGCCGCCAGGGCATTTTTATGTAGGTACTGGCGAATGTTACGTGTTGCAACACTTCACTACGATGTCGGTGAAGATCTTTGCCGAAATATTCAACAGTGCCCGATGTCGGCTTCAGCGTATCAATTAACATCTGGATAGTGGTTGATTTACCCGCACCATTGGGTCCAAGTAAACCCACTATCTCGCCTTTTTTGACAGTAAAGCTGATTGTGTCCACCGCACAAAACTCGCTCTCGCCTTTAGCTGAGGGAGGATAAATCTTTTTTAACTGGTCAACCACAAGTATATTTTTCATACGACTACGCACCACAATAACCCCGACCATGGTTAGATCGCTTCCCGAACGTTCTTGAAATGAGAGCCGATAGTATACACCACGTTTATTCTGGCGTCACTAGCTTTTTTGGTTGGCGCAATTTGCTAATCAGCCAGATTGCTGGTAATAAAACTAGTGCGTAAACTGCGGCCCAAATAAAGAATTGCGCCACGGTATACAAATTATTCACCACTGAATCAAAAGCCAAAGTAAGTGTTTCCCATAGATCGGGCCTAGTTGATGGATTAAATACTTTTTCTGAAGAAGCAGCCGAAACTGTAATAGTTGCATATTGAACTTGGGTTTGCTGACTGGTCTTTTGTTTGTTTAAGCCATCAATTTGACTTTGTAAACGATTAATATCCATCTGAATTCTTTTTTTATCAGCATCGGTTTTCGCCTCAATCAAATCAATTTCGCGTTGTGATCGTTGAGTTTCCAGTTGCTGAATTTGTTCGTCAATATTAACCACAATTCCGGTCACATCCGTGGTGTTTTGTGCTTGGTCGACAACTTTTTCTACTCCGGTAGTAGCCTGTTGAGTCGCCACATCAAATGATGCTACCGGCACTTTGGCTGACAAATAGCCATGCTGATATTTGCCGGTTGTATTGGTTGAAAGGCTTAACACCCTGCCCTCCATTGCCAGGTAACTATCTCTCAACTGATTGAGGTAATTGGCCACATTTTTGACCACCACACTATATGAAGCGTAAGTCTCGTACTGACGTTGTTCGACTGTCAATGCATCATCACCAAAGTAAGGAGGCATTGGTTCAGAATATTGTGTATCTACTGGCATACGTTTTTCCATCAATCCCATCGGTTCAGCACCAACACTGAAAGAATCAATCGCCGTTCCAGTATCACCACTGAGCTCAGGTGAAACAGCGGGTAAACGCAAATCATTTGATCGAGTGATAAAGATACTGACGCCAGCCAAAACAAAAACAGCAATTAATCCCATCAAATACTTTTTTTTCATAAACCTCCTTTGATTATCGAAATCAGTATACACGATTGCATCAAGTTATTCAAAATTCTCAGATGCAGTGCCGTTGCCACCTTCTTCATGCTGAATATACTCCATGATTCTAGTGGCGTTAATGGCTCTGGGCTTACTACCGTCTGGTGGAGCAATCATGCCGGCGGCATACAGTTGATCAAGAATTCGAGCGGCCCGATTGTATCCAATTGAAAATCGACGCTGGATACTTGAAGAAGAGGCTTTGTCTTGTGTGATCAATATTTTACATACATCCAAAAAGAGCTCGTCTTTTTCATCACCATTAACATCGATGATCCCTGATTTGCTGGGACTGACTTTATATTTCGTCGTCACCTCTTCCAAGTACTGCGGTTCAAAATCCTGATCTTTCAAATATTGGGTTAAGCGTTTAATTTCTTTATCTGAAACATAGGTACCCTGGACCCGAATTGGCTTCGCCCTATCGGGAGAAATAAACAACATATCGCCCTTACCCAATAGTTTTTCCGCTCCTGGGGTGTCCAAGATAACTCGCGAATCGGTCATAGAAGAGACATTGAAAGCAATACGAGCGGGAATATTAGCTTTGATCAAACCGGTGAGTACATCCACCGAGGGTCGTTGGGTGGCTAACACCAAGTGAATGCCGACGGCTCGAGCCATTTGCGCTATTCTGGTCACTGCCTCTTCAACTTCTGCTGGAGCGTACATCATCACGTCAGCCAATTCATCAATCACAATCACAATATGATACATAGCGGCATGACCAGCAACCTCGTTATAACCAGCAATCTCTCTTACTCCAACATCGTGAAGTAGTTTGTAACGATTTTCCATTTCATGGACCGCCCAATTGAGAGACGCAATCACCTGCTTACTTTCCACGATAACAGGAGTGAGTAAGTGAGGAATGTCCTTATACCAAGTAAGTTCAACTCGTTTGGGATCGACCAAGATTAAGCGCACCTCCTGTGGAGATGCACGGAAGAGAATCGAGCACAAGAAACTATTTAAGGCCACAGATTTACCAGAACCAGTTGCTCCAGCGATGAGAATATGTGGCATGGCATTAATATCAACTGCCACTGGCTGGTTGGTCACATCTGTTCCCAGTGCCACTAAGAGTTTTTTATTCGCCTGCTTTTTCATGATTGGCTTTTCCAACATGTCGCGCAAATTAACAAATTCAGCTGAGTAATTTGGCACTTCAATACCAACTAAAGAACGTCCGGCAATTGGCGCTTCGATCCGAATTTGCCCCGTCGGGGCAGCCAAAGCTAAAGCTAAATCGGTGGATAGACCAGTAATTTTGGACAGCTTAGTCCCCCGACTAATTTCTAAAGCGTATTGGGTAACAGCCGGACCACGATTGACTTCTTTGACTTCGGCCCTGATGCCAAATGATTCTAGAGTTTGCTCTATCGTATCGGCATTTTTGCTCACATCTCCCCGGTTGGCTTTTACCCCTTTAGCCTCATCAAGCAAATCTGTTGGTGGTAAATTCCAAATGGCAGTGGAGGGAGCAATCGGAGTGCTTTTGGGCAAAGAACTCGCGTTAGCCTCTTTGGGCGGAGGAGTGATAAGAGGTTCCAGCAGTGGTGGTTTGACCACTTTTTTCGCCTGATCCTCATCGGCGAAACGATCGTTGGTTTCTACCTGATGCTTACCAAATGGTAAGGCTGGCAAATGTAATTTGGGTAAATGAAATTTACTTTCTACTTTGGTTTCGTCCGCTGTTTTTTCGGTTGATTTAGCTGATTTGCGCTTAAGTAGTGCAAAAACATCTAACAGTTCTTGAACTTTTAGTTGAGTCATGATCAAAATTCCCATCAGCAAGAGAGCAATGCTGGTAATGATCGTCCCCGCTTGAGTGATTAAACGACTGATACTCAAAAAACTATTTTGACCGATCGATCCAGTGCGAAAAAGTAACACAAAGCCAATAAAGAGAATTAAACTACCCAACAGCACGTGAGGTTGGGTCCAACGAAATTTCGTTCTGAACAAACTCAAACCAGCCGCAATCAGTAAAAATGGCAAAAGTAAAAGTGAAGCGCCCATTTTTTCAATTAAAAACTTATTGACGGTAATCAAAATTGAGCCTTGCCCAGAAAACGAGACGAGAATTAACAACCCAATGGTAATCAGAATCACGCCGATAATCGCCTGAGTGGTTTCAGGCTTCATTTTCAATTTGGGATGCCTACGCTTACTCCGCTTTTTCATATTATAGGATATATCATAATTCTGGCAATCTAGCAAGTAGTCGATTATTTTTCCTCAAGAAATCGACAGAATAACTGGCAAGATTAGTGGTTCACGTCTAATGACTTTATAAAGTTTGCGGGCTAGGCGTTTTTCGATAGCGCGCTTTAATTCCACTTCATTCGTCTTTTTATTCTGGCCTACTGTTTCTCGTACTACTTGACGAATATATTCGATCACTTCCTCGGCTTCTTTCATAAACACAAAACCGCGCGAAATAACTTCGGTTTTTTCCACGACCAATTTGCCTTGAATTTTCGGAATCACCACGACTACCATGCCCGCTTGACTCAGGTTGCGACGATCGGAGAGTACAGCGGGGCCAACGTCACCCACGCCCAAGCCATCGACTACTGGTGGTTTAAGGGTAATCTTATCTACCACTCTTACACCAGTGGGTGAAATACCCAATATCTCCCCCGTAACTGGTAATAAGGTGTGTTTGGCATCATAGCCCACAGGTTCGGCGACAAATTCACGGAATTTGAAGCGGTGCCGATCGGCGCCGCCGATCGGCATCACAAAATCAGGTCTCACTAACTCCACCATCTGCTTCTGCTCAACTCGACTAGCATGACCCGACTCATGCAGATCCTCTTCCACATCAGGATACAAAACGTGCACTCCATTACTGGCTAGTTGATCAATGGCGGCAAAATACGCCACTTCATTGCCAGGAATGGCATCAGCGGAAAATACCACTGTATCGGTGGGTTTAATTTGAAACACCGGATGCTCACCAAAAATGGCTCGGACTAAAGATGAGCCCTCCTGACCTTGGCTACCTGCGACAATTAAACAAGCGCGACTGTCTGGCACTTGATCGAGGTCTCGTTTGTCGATCACCATTGAAGCATCGTAATGAAGTTGGCCCAATTCTTGGGCGATCCTCACATTTTGTTCGACCGATCGCCCAATAAAGGCGATGCGGCGTCCTTCCTGGGCCGCCGCCTCAATCACTTGCTGAATCCGATGAATGTGTGAACTCATCAACGTCACAACAAATTTTCCCTTGGTGGCTTTCATCAGCCGACTAATCACTGGACCCACCGTAGTTTCAGATTTGACTGGCTGAGCATACTCCACTCGCAAACAATCAAGCATCATCATTAGCACGCCCTCTTGTTTCAACTGACCAATATGTTCCAAATCGCTGGTTAAACCATCAACGGGATTAGGATCGAGTTTAAAATCACTGCCGTGATAAATCATGCCAACCGGCGTTTGAATGGCGTAATGCCGAGTATCTGGCACTGAGTGAGTGATTCTGAAGCCCCTGGCAGAAAAATGACCACCAAGTTTGAAAACCTCTCGCTCCGCCACTACATGAAATTCTGGTTCGATATTGATTTCGCTGATGCGCTGACGAGCAAAACCCACTGTCAGTGGCGATCCATAGATAGGAAACTTTGGTAAATGAGGTAGTAAATATGGTAACGCTGCAATATGGTCATCGTGACCATGGGTGAGGATCATGCCGACTATGCGTTTGCCGGCTTCGACTTGTTTCAAAATATAAGCAATATCTGGTATCAAAATATCTACCCCAGGCATTTGCATATCGGGGAAACCAATGCCGCAATCAACCAACAAAATTTCGTTTTCATACTCGTATACAAACATATTCTGAGTGACGGTACCCATGCCACCGAGAGGTAAAAGTTGCAGTTCTGACATATGGCCTTTCTATTTTTTCTTGTTTTTAAACAAAGTAATATTATTTCCCCAAGAATAATCTCGAAATAAATCGGTGATTCTTTCCATAAATGAATTGGCTCGGGGAGATTTGTACGAGAAAAAACTACAAACAACAAAAGTGGCAAAAAGAAATAGTGAGAACCAGTAAAGTGAATAGCTGGGAGATAGGGGCGGACTCATTATCAAGTAAACTGCCACAAACAAGGAAAAGACGGATCCAAACAGCAATTTAACAGTTTTTAGTAAACGAAAATGATCCTGTTGGGGGTTGGAAAGTAGCAACACAATATATAAGCACAAACCAAAGGCAATGCCCAAGCCAACTGTCAACATATTGGTTAAATCAGATTCTGGCACCTGAAAAGGAAAGAGCAAATTGACGATTGATAAAACAGATAGTATCGCCACGACGCCGATGAAAATGGCGACGTGAGATATCCAAAGATGGATGTATTCGGTGTGGGGAAAAAGATCCATGAGTGGGTTTTTTTGTCTAACCAAAAAGAGGGTTTTGGTCAGACCTTTCATGGCAACAATGCCATAAAGATATAGACCAACTGTTGCTACAGTGGTATCGATCACAAAGTACTCACTGGGGGATAGGTTGATGCCGATCATCGATTTGAGTTGCACATAAACAAAACTCTTCAACCAAACAAAAAATAAGGGATAAAAGAAAAAGATGTAACAAAATTGCACTATATCCAAATGAATTAAATCTTTTCTGCCTTGAAATCGATAAAGGACCAAACCAACGACTGCACCAAAGAGTAGAATTACCAATAAAACTAAAGAAATATACATAATTTTATCTGCTCACTCTATCATATCAAGAAGAACCAAAAGAAACCAACTGGTTTTCTTAAACTGCTACAATACTGAAATATGATAACCACTGATTTCACATCTGAACCATCTCAACGCTTCTCGCTCTACTTACAACCAGAGGGTGATGCTCTAGATCAACTCACTCGAACAATGAAAGAGCTAGCATTGAAGTTTGGGACACCAGAGTTTGTGCCTCATGTGACCTTGATACCAGAACGCTGGGCAACATTATCCGAGATAGTGGAATTTTCCCAAGAAATTGCCAAAATAAGCCAGCCAATTACAATTGAACTGGCGGAAGTTGGGATTGGTGAAACTTATTTTAAGTGCGTGTTTTTTACAGTGGCAGAAACACCAGAGTTGTTATTGTTGGCCCAACACGCCAGAAAAGTGTTTGGTGTAACACTAGAAGAGGTACCTTTTAGAGCTCACTTTAGTTTGGTTTATGACGGTGAAGACTCGACTAAAACTGCGTTAACCGCCGAACAAAAACAAGAGGCAGCTCAAATACTGCGAGATCAAATTACGCTGCCTTTTATCTATATTGCCACTGGTATTGCTATTCATACTTCAACGCCAGTAGTCAGTGAGTGGCAGCAAGTGGGATTTGTGCCGTTTGGCAACTAAAATAAAATTCGATTAAAGCCGTTATAAGTGTTTAATTTGAATTCAGCGAAGTTACTATTAATATAGTAAGCTATTTATCCTCTGGGTAATATTTGCCTCCAATTTCATCCCAGACGTCATGATTCCTGCCTGTTAGTTGAACAAAAAGATTATGAAGTCTTTCCGCATAATTTTGCTTAAGTCTTTTATCCCTCAGAGTGACATTTAACCATACGACAAGGTCCCCAACTTGTTCCGGTGTCAAATTTATATTTGTATCTGGAGCTCCCGTCTCCCAATTGTGAAGAGCTTCAACATCTTGAGCAGCTTGTGTTTTTGGTTCTACCGCTGTTCCAGTTTGCACTTTCTCCAGATCTTCAATTACGCCTTCCAAATTGCTTTTGGTAATAGCATTTTGAGGATCTAGAGTTAAGGCTTCCTCATATTTTTGCTTAGCCCCAAGTAGATCACCCCGATTTCCCAGTCTATTACCTTCCATATTAATTCTGAGTGCTTCGTCTTGTTCTTTGGTCGTTCTTGTCAATTCACCCATACGTTCCTTTCTGATCAACTTCTACTAATAGCAATTATCCTTGATTAGAGCAGATTTAAGCTTATCATAAAGGAAGGGTTATTTCAACGGACTGTGTTGGTCACGGACATTTGAGACTTTTGGCGTCTCCTTTCTATAGGTGTACCAAATATTGAGGGGATGTGAGTAATCCAAGTGAGTGATGAAACCTTTTTTTGTAGCAGTCAAGCAGTTGAATAAGTTTTGAGTTAATAACTAATAATGGACATTACTTAATTCTTTGTTTAAACAGTATTCACATGTTTTATTAGTAAAGAAAAATGTTATATTTAGTAATAATAGCCACTAAATATGTCGTTGATTTTATGGAATCAATAGGAACACCAGATAGTCGTATAGGAGCTAATAACCTAAATAGGTTCGTTACTCGCATTTGGGAACACCCGCTAGTGACAGAGTTAACAAAAAAGAAAAGAGAGGAAGCTTTTCAAGAAGTAAATAATCTATTTAAAGATATAAAGAATATATTTTTTTAATTCCTGTTGGAAGCATAAGATGGCTTTCTGGTGAAACATCAGACGTTGACTTTGTTTGTGTTGATATGGATGGAAGCAAAAGTGAAATACAAACAATTGAATCATACTTGAATTCAAATCGTGACTATGGTTCTGATCAGAATAGACCGGTACTGCATTTTGCCGGCAGTCATAGTTTTTCCGATAAGTTTAATTTTGAGGATGAATTTGAAATTATTGCTCTTTTTTTTATAACCCCAGATGAATATATAATTGGTGATCATGATCTGCTAAGAAATTTAAGATTGCGCGCTTTGAACCAACAAAATTACATTTTTAATAATACTCGGTTGGGTTTTAGAGAAGCTTTTAATCTAAAATTAAGTCAGATACTTAACAATATTAAACAATGGCCTATTTCTTTTTTTGCAAATCAATATTCTACTAAACCTCTGAGATTCTTTGAGTCGTTAGCAAGAAGAGCTCAACTCACACGCAATCCAGTTAAGTATACAAGACAATTTTATTTGGGTCTTACTAAACTAGAGCCGCCTGACTTTGATGATATAAACACTGCTCTTCATGATTCGAATGGAGAAATTCACATTGTGGATCGATATGTTGCTCAAGGATTATCATGATATTAAAACTATGTACTTTTCTCTTATCTGTTCCACTATTTGTTTTGGACTATCAACTGAAGGTAGAGCGCTGGCTGGGTATGTAATTTTGTGCCAAGAAAAAATTGTCTTACTATGGTTGCTGAGAAGCTGTATTAGATTTGTAAATTAATCAATTTCAAAATATCTCTCGCCATACGTCTGCTTACTCGAACCTTAGGCAACTTGTTGCTTTTTAAGGTAGAGTACTTTTTTAGCTTGAGCCCAACTTCAGTTCATAATCATCATTAGCCACAGGAAAAGTTAGTTGTATCGGGAAGAAATTTGTAACGTCATGCCACTCGGCTCATCCAATCTTGGTACTTAACTGGGACATTAAATTGTTCCATCATCAGAGTCGTGATAGCAGCTTCTTGTCCATAAATATCTTGTGAACCAACCGGTCTTTTTTCTATAGTTAAAAAGTCTTTATTTTTTGCTAGACATAGACGCTGTAGTTGAACCACGTCTACAGCTACATTTCCCCATCCTTGTTTATATAGAACTGCTACTACATCAGTAATTTGAATTTCTGGAAGTCCAATATCAAAAGTAATAAATCTCAATTTTTCTTCGTATAAGTCATCGAACACATATTCTTCTTCATTTTCAACTAGACTTGCAACACAGTATGAGTAAAAAACAGCAAATTCTTGAGGAGTTAAAGTATATTTTTCCATCAATTTACGTTCTAACTCCTCTATTTTTTCATAACTATCATCGTCAGAAGTTATTTCTAGATTAACTTGATGTTTCAAATACGTACTAGCATGATCAATACAATAGGCTTCGAACCTGCCTTCTACAAGGATATCGGGAGATAATACTAATGTGATCGGTCCATACCCTTTATTTTGCAAAATTGAAACATAGATCACATTAAATCCCTCACCAGCTCTGGCTTTTTCTGACAGGAGTCTTCCATTTGTTATAAGTTCGACAGTTGCTGCTTCAGACAAACTTTTTACGAGCGGCAAGCCTTGCTTAAGAATTGCATTAATCTCAGCATATGCCTGCTCGGTTGGAGGTAGCAAACCAAATTCCTCAATCAATTGAACTACCTTGGGGTATGGTTTGAGAAATTCCCGCGAAATGAGCGGAGCACTTATAGCTTCTACCGGTTTATTCATTATTTAACTATATCAAAAAACATTTGAATCAAATAATGCAAATCGGCTTCCCAATCATTCAAGACCTCGCTTCCTGATTAGGACTCGTACACGATTTGACAGAGAGTAAAATACTTTCCCTATCCATGAATCAAATTGTTAGTTTGTCCACGGTGCAACTGCGTCGATTAGTTTTTGAGTTAAATCAGAATGACCAATAGCGACTGTGACTGGTTGGTTGACTGAGTTGATTAATTCTGGGCGCGAATTATTTGCTGAAAAAACGACACTCAGACCTAATTCCTCAGCAATTGCCACAGCGGCAGCGATATCCCAAATAGAAAGTCTAAAGTGCAAAGCGGCCTCCGCCTTACCAGTCAAAACTAAAAATGATTGCCAACTACTACAACCATGATCCCTGGTATGACCAATTTGTTCGGCTAGGCTTTGCGTCACTGCACCGGCTTGTGATGGATCTTTCCAAATTGGCGCTAACAAAATTAGCGGTTTTTCTGGATAGAGTTGCTCAGGGGGCTGAAGTCTCTCACCATTCAACCAGACACCCAATTCTTTACCACCCCAAATTCTTGTATGACGAGCTGGTAAATTAATACAACCAAAAACACTCGTGCCATCCTGCCGCCAAAGCCCAATGCTCACGCCAAACATATCTAACCCGTGGGCATAGTTACCAGTGCCATCTATCGGATCTATGATCCAAACAAATTCTTCGGTGGCCTGTTGTTCGCCTTCCTCTGTCACAAATCCATATTCGGGGAAAAGTTTTTTTAGTTCTGTGCGTAAAAATTCATCAGCAAAGCGATCGGCGGCGGTGACAACCGCCGCTTGAGAACCAACACCAGCTTTGTGTTCCACTGTCAGTGGTTGCTCGCGCAGTCGCAACAACTCTGCATCAAGTTCATCAAGCACTGGCTTGAGTTTTTGATATATTTCCGAATTCGTGGGTGATTCTGGTGTCATACTGCATGCCTTTCAATAAAATAACAATCAATTGTAGCACTCAAACTACAAAAGCGCTTCCGAAATCAAATCCTGATCCCCCATCAGCTCTCGTTGTTCCTTGACCCAAGCGAGGGTTTTTGGTAGTTTGGCAAAATCTTGAGTGAAAGCAGTGAGCATTTGGGTAGACCGTAAGGCCGCGGCCGGATGATACATGGGCAAAATATAGGCGACTTGGTGATTCCAACGCACTTTATGCAAGCGACCGTGGACCTGCGAAATTTTTACTTCAGGTAAAAATTTCGCCATACTAAATCTACCTAAAGTAATGATTAACTTGGGCTTAATTACCGCTATTTCTCGATCCAAGAAAGGTTTATAAGCCAATATTTCCTCTGGAGAAGGATCTCGATTATCTGGCGGTCTGGCTTTGACGATGTTGGTAATATAAACTTGCTCCGGCGGAAATCCTACCTCCGTTAGCGTTTTACGCAACAACTGGCCAGACCGCCCCACAAACGGTCTTCGTTGCACATGCTCGTTATATCCAGGTGCCTCACCAATCAAAACAATCTCCGCGCTAGGCGATCCCTCGCCAAACACAATATCACTCGCCTGCTTGGCAATTGGTAAATTGGCTACAGAGTTTTCCAGCTCAAGTTTGATTTGAGCGATAGCTGCTGAGTGGTCGCTTGCCAGCATAAAAAAACCATCATCAACTCTCAATTTAATACTGGGGCAAGAAAATTTTTCGATTTTGTTCGTTGATGATCACTTCAGAGTAGCCTTTTTCGACGATAATGCGCGCTGCTTTTCGCACCGCGCCTTGCAAGGTGCGCTGTAAGGTACGAATGCCCATATCAAAACCAAGCGGTCGGACCACGGCTGGCCAAACTCCTTCTTCGATAATTAACTGCTCTGGTTTCAGGCCAGCCGATTCAAGCAATTGAGGCAACACATATTTTTTCGCGATCACAATCTTTTCTTCATCAGAGTAACTCGGCATACTAATTTTTTCTAAACGATCCATCACAGCTGTCGCAATACTACCAGTATTATTAGCCGTCGCCAAAAAGATAGCATGCGACAAATTCACTGGATAATCAATATAAGTATCTCTGAACGCATGGTTCTGAGCTGGATCAAGCAACTCCACCAAAACTCCCATGATGTCCCGGTTCGCTTCTTCCGCACTACGATCGATTTCGTCAAGCAATATTACCGGGTTTCTCACACCAGCTTCGCAGATACCCTTCAGTATTCTACCTGGTTCCGAACCAAGCAAAAGTCTGGACTCACCACGCAGTTCTTTGGCTGAACCCATGCCTCCAAATGGGATTCGGACTAGAGTTCTACCCAAAGCTTCTGCCAAAGAATAGGCAAAAGTTGTCTTACCAGTACCCACCAAACCAACCAACAAAAGTACTGGAGCACGAAAATCGCTCCCCGCGAACTGTTGTTGCCTCAATTTTAAGACGGAAACATATTCAATAAATCGATCCTTCACATCACCCATACCAAAGTGGTGTTTTTCAAAAATCTCTTTGGTTTTGGCTACATCTAGCTGATCTTCACTTTCTTTTTCCCATGGAATACGCAAAATCCATTCAATATATTTTGATACTTTTTCGTATTTTTCATCATAGCTACCTAACTCGACAGAACGCTCCAAAGCCACAATGTCTTTCTGAACCTTGTTTTTCATTTCGTCAGGCATGACAGCAGCAATTACTTTCTCTTTGAGAGTGGCGATTTCTTGATCGAGGATTTGACGAAAATCAGACATAATCGTTAGTTATTTGGTACTAAATTTTCCTTGCGCAATAAACCAGCCTTCGCCCCAACCTGCTCAACTACCGAGGCGGCATTTTTGGCACCAATAGCGGCGCAAACTGCCAAAGGTTGCTGCCAAATATAGCCACTAACAAAGCCAGTAGCAAAAGCGTCGCCAGCGCCAGTATCATCAACCGATTGAGTGGCTTGGCTGTGAAAAGTGATTTCACGACCCTGGTTGATAATTCTCCCACCCTGACTGCCATTGGTAATAACTACAATCGGAATGTGGGCCACGATTGCTGGTTGAACGATGTCGACCATCGCCCATTCTTGTTCATTAATCAATAAAATTTCTACTGGTAACGTATTGAAAGGCAGTTGAGATTCTGCCAATAAGTGAAGCTCCTGTTTGCCTGGATTCCAAGACATTTTTTTGTTTCCTCTTGCTTTAAAAATTGCGGTCAAAGTCGCTTGACGACCCGCAATGCTTGATAAGTGGACCCAGCCAGTTTTCGCAATTGAGTCTAGAGGCAGATCGTTTGGATCCAACAAGGAAGCAGCTCCACGGTGTACCATCGCTGTGCGTCCTCCATCTTGACCAATAAGAATTACTGAACCTCCAGTTTGTTCTTTTTTTTCTTGAATCACTAAGTTAGTGGCGACTTTTTCCTGATGGAATGAGTCCAAAATTAACTGAGCCAAAACATCTTTACCGGTTTCTGTGACCACGGCCGTATGAAATCCGGCTCGGGCAAAACCAACGGCCGTATTGCTCCCCCCACCCCCAGTAAATAAAGAAAAGTTGTCCACTTCGATCTTATCCCCATAGCGTTGGCAAAGTAGCACGCCTTCTGAGTTCTTTGCCATACTAAATTCATCAGATTGAACAAAAAAATCAATCATGCTTGAGCCAATGGTGATCATGTCATACATGCACATATTATTTAGCTTTCTTGCCTAACTCAGCCAAGGTGGGTAAACCACAACGGCTAGCCAATTGGTGTTCAAATTCTGTGAGCGCGACAAACACCTCCTCAGGTGTTTCGCAAATAGTATATACTTCTTGCTCCTTTTCACCAATAAAAAATGATTCTGAAATTACTCTTAGTAGTTTATGCCAAAAAGCTCCGTACAGGATGATAGGTTTATGGTTGCCATATTGCAAATGTGCCATTAACCAAGCGGTGGCCCACTCGCTCAGAGTGCCAGTACCACCTTGCACGCAAATAAAAGCATCGGCTTGATCCATCAAGCCAAACATTCTCTCCACATAGTTGGCGGTTTTGATTTCCAAATCCACGGTATTGCCAGCAAAACGGCCTTCGAACTCGGGCATATTTTTTGGTTTAAAGGTCACGGCAATGGTTTTGCCACCAGCCGATTTGGCACCGAGAGTGGCGGCGGCCATGACGCCGGGGCCGCCGCCATCTACGACCGTAATATCTTGATAAGCCAAACGGCGAGCGAGCGAAAATACTTCATGATAAAGCGGATGTTCTTCATCAACATCCGCACTACCAAAAATAGCGATTCGCTGAATACCGCAATGACTTTTGGGGGTGGGCAAAGCAACTGATAACCTCATGTTGCCTTCATTAAAGCACAATTCGACTAAATTTGCAGGAGCAGCCCTACTGACTGATCAATATCAGTTCATCTAGCGCTAAGGAAAAATCTTCGGCTTGCCACAAGCCACTACCAACCATCACGGCATCAATCTCCAATGTCTGAAGTAATTCTACCTGGGCTTTTTTGATACCGCCATCAATGTAGATCTCAAAATGAAAACTTTTTTCTTTTTTTAGTTGAATTAATTCTTGAATTTTCTCCAAGGCGCCCATGACAAATGCTTGACCCTGGAAACCAGCCTCGATGGTCATAATTTGGATGATGTCGAGTGTCTCCATTTCTGGTAGTGAAATTGACTCGACTGGGGTGAATAAGTCCAAAGCTAGTCCCACTTGCCAGCCGGTTTTTTTTACCTGTTCCACAAAGGTCGGCTGACTGGACATTCTTTCTATTTGGGCTATCACTGCGTTGACTGGCAATTGTTCTCGATGTTCGAGTATTTCAAATAAATAATCGAGTGGTTCTTCGGTCATTAAATGAAAATCGGTCTGGAGTTTGCCAAAATCTAGTTCTGCGAAGTCGGCTGGGGTGAGGGTGAGGTTTTCGGCAAACCAGCCATCTATCACGTCAATCTGCACTTTATCAATTCGGTCATCGCTGTTGGCCAATTCAAGTTGTTTCAGAGCAACCGCTCGCTGATCAGATAAAATTGCAGGTATTATTTTCACCACCCAATTGTACCAGTTAAAGTGTGGGGCAAAGCGGCACCGTTCTAAAATGGTCACCTGCGGCATTCATTCGTAAGCCTCAAACGATAACTATAATTAGTTTGTATTAAGATCACACTACACAAAATAAAAACATAGTTTAGTGTAAAGCACAGCCCTGTCTGGAGTCATGCTCTACACTAAGCTATCAAATAAAACTAAGTAGTCGTGTTGTTAAAAAAATAACTTCACTGCACGAAACGATTGGTTGATTTACTGACAACTATATTTCTTTCTTTTTTTCAGGATTATCAAACTAAAACATCAAAAAAAGGTGACCATTTTGGAACGGTCTCAAACGAAAAGTGGTTACTTCTTGAAATATTTATGCTCGATGGCCTCAATTCTCTTTAAACGACGAATGTGTCGTTCAATCGCTTCAAATTCTGTGTTTAAAAACATACTTACCTGTTGTTTAGCTTCATCAAAAGTGACAAAGTTGCTAGCCAGAGCAAGAATATTTAAGTCATCATGAGCTCGAGCGTGATAAATGTCCGACAAATTTATCCCCACCGAACAGCGAACTCCCGGTACTTTATTGGCGGCAATCACCACACCCGCCCCAGAACCACAAATTAAAATACCCCGGTGTTCCTCATCGGTCACCACTTGTTCCGCTACAGCTTGAGCAAAAACAGGGAAATCGTCACCCGGATCCAAACGAACGTTACCGCAATCCACCACCGCAATTTGCTGGTCTAATAGCCATTGTTTCAGTCGTTCCTTCAGGCCAAAACCCCGATGATCTGCACCGATAAAAATTGTCACATTGCTATCATACACTTCGCAATTACCGATTTCACTTGGAAGAAATCAGTATCTAGAGTAGAATATCTACTTTGATCTAGAAAGTTACTATGGCAAGTTCTCCTGAAAACCACATGCATCTGCGACCAGGTCCTGAAATGAAAAATAGATTCCTAGATAGACAGCAAATTATCAATCAATTAGAACAAGTTGCTCGACAAATTCTAGAGGATTTTGCTTCTTATATTACAATTACTTGTGCTCACTCCCCGTCTCTAATCAGTCCCGACCGTCAGTACACAGACCAATTTTATACAGATCCCATTCAAGTTAAAACTACGCCACAAGCTGGACCACTTCCTAGACTAATAGTGGAACTAACTGACGCCGATCCAAGTGATATGAAGGCAATTCATAGGTATATTGAATTAATGTTACTTGATTCTGATTATATAGTTTTACCATCGTATCCTCGTCAGACCGGCGAAGAAGAATCATCAAAGAAAACTAGAATTGAAATCGGTTTACAAGACAACCGTCATCGAACTGTATCGTAATTCAATTAAGTCATTCCTAACTCAGCTTTCGCCTCATCGGTCATCATGTCTGCTGTCCAGGGTGGATCAAAAGTGAGAGTTAAGTTAACCTGCTCTTCGGCATCAACCTTCGGGATCGAGGCCAAACTTTGGCGCACCAAACCATCAAAACTGTCGGCTAAAGGACATCCTGGAGTCGTCAGGGTCATCAAAATATCGATTTGGGGCTCAGCATTGACCACTTCGTTGACTGTCACACGATAAATCAAACCCAAACTAACAATATCGATACCCAATTCTGGGTCCAACACCAGACTAAGTGCTTGCCAAACTTGTTTTTCCAACTGGCTAGTTTTTTTGTCAGTATTTTTCATTTTCATCAAACTATATTGTACTCGTAAAAATACTGGGACATTTAGAAAACAAAAAACCCCGCCGTTCGCGAACGGCGGGGATAATTTCAAATCAATTTATAATTTATGCCTTCTTCAAGACAGGCATGTTGGTTCGCTTGGTTTCCATCACGGCGTAACCAGCGGGAACTGCATCGAGTGAGCCGGCACGAACGTCACGTGCGAAGAAGTAAATTCTCTGTACTCGACCGTTTTTAAGAGTCACGTCCTTCATATGCAGGTAATAGACTTGACCCTTAGCATTGGTGTAGCTGAATGCCATAGTGCTCCTTCTTTTTATTTACTACTTTTCTACGATAGAGTCTTGAGGTTACCTCAAGTGCCCTCTATTCTTTATACCATACCTGAGGAACTCTGCAAGGACTAATCTTGAGTTATTTAGCCGTGTCGGCTTCAACTCGCCCCTTGAGTACCACATTCTTCATGTCATCTTCGAGCGAATCTCCTCTGGTTATCAAGACATTTAACGGTAGTTGATCAACCGAAAGAGCGCCACTCCCAACTAAACCACCTTTATTAGCGAGCAACATAAAAGCTCGTTTCGGTGTAGACGAACCGCTTGGTTGGAGCCAAACATAATAGTCAACTGAGGGGTCGCCGGCTTCGGCGATCACGCTAAGTTTCACTTTATCATTTTCAATTTCGTAGCGAACAACGCCAGATAACGTTTCAGCTGGAGCATCGGCTGGTTCCACTTCGTCTAATTGGACTGTTTTATAATCACCCACGCCTGATATAGCGTTTTTTAGCTCTTCTTCACTCAAATTTTCGATGGCAATACCCTCTCCCACGTCTGGAGTGACACGTGATCTATCTGCATACCAACGAAAAACTAAAAAAGCCACGATTAAAACTACAACTGCGGGAAATATATATGGTGCCAATTTGTTCATGTGGTGCCCCTTCAACTAGATTGTACAATTGTTTTTATTCAGCTACTGCTGATCTAAAACTTGCTTAACTGCATCGAGCAGTTCCGGGGCAGGAGTCTGTTTTCCATTTACAAAAAACGTTGGTGTTGCCATGATATTGAGTTTTTTGCCAACTTCAACATCTCTTTGAACCGCCGCAACAACGTCCTGTGAGTCCATTCTCTCAAGAAAAGACGCACTGTCAATACCTAATTCCGATGCATATTCGCTCAAAGTATCCTTTAGTAGATCGACTGATTCTAAGCTTGACCAGGTCTCCTGTTTTTCAAATAAAACGCTGGAAAATTCTGCGAATTTTCCCTCAGTGTGAGCCACTTGGGCGGCTTGCGCCGCCAACCTGGCGTAGGGGTGGATTTGATCCAAAGGAAAATTACGATAAACCAAGCGAACTTGTTCTGGGAATTGTGTTCGGACTGCAGTTGCCATTGGCTGACTCACTTTGCAAGCGGGACACTCAAAATCAGTAAATTCCACAATGGTGACAGGTGCATCAGTGGGACCCAAACTAATCGAGTAATTTTCCAGCAAAGCATTTTGATCAACTTCTGATCCCGATGTCGGATTAGCTTGGTTGGAAAATAAAAAAGCGATGCCAACAATCAGTACTACGCTCACAACCAGAGTACCAATGAGGAGTGGAAGATTTTTCATAATGTCCTTAAGTTGTAATTGGCCAAACCTGCTGACCTGTTTCTGTGTCGATTACAATAATAGCGGAAGTGGGGCAACTCTGAGCGGCTAAGAGCTTCGTTTCATCATCATTACCAGTTTGGCTAATCACTCTAGCTATCCCCGCCTCATCCAATTCAAAAACTGCTGGAGCAATTGCCACACAACTAGCTGCACTGATACACTTATCATTGATAACAGAAACCTGGTATTTACCAATTTGCTTCTGTGCTACTGGTGATGAAACTTGGCTCATATAATTTTCTTAAAAAAACTTTTCGTGGTGAATATACTGGGCGGGTACCGATTTTGCAAGTAAAAATGCCTGAATTGACTCAATAATTGTTTTTGAGCCACAAAGATAGTAGCCAGCACCTGGAGGAAATTGATGAATGCCCAGCAAATCGGTCACGTGACCCGTGCTCAAGTTCCATTCTGGTTCTGGTTGAGAAATCACGGGATAGAAAAAGAAGTTTTTATTCGCTTCAACAATATCTTGCAGTTCATCCAACCAAAATAGATCTGCGGCATAGCGCATGCCCCAATAAAGAGTAATTGGTCTTTGTTCTCTTTTGTTTTCAATTAAATCTAGAACCATGCTTTTGAGTGGTGCTATCCCAGACCCAGTGCCAACTAACACAATGGCGGACTCAGGTTGGTCGCTAATAAAAAAATTACCCATCGGTCCGAGACCAGCAATTCTCTGGCCTAGCTGAAGCGAGGCAAAAAACTGAGTGCCAATTCCCGCTGGCGAAACATCGAGTAAAAATTGGAAACCATGATCGATGATCGGTGATGAGCAAATTGAGTAGGAGCGTCTCTCGCCTGCTTCGTTGATTTTAATTGAAACATACTGCCCAGCTTGAAAAGCTAAGCGGTGTGGTTCCTCTAATTCAAAGTGATATTCGACAAATTTTTGATTATGGACTTCTTTTTCTTCAAAACGAGCAGTGAAGGGTTGGGGAGGATTTTGAGCCATGGTGACATACTACTATAGATTGCTCAGGAAGCAAACAACATTAATCAATCTGAATAATCAGGCACCGTTCCAAAATGGTCACCTGCGGCATTCATTCGTAAGCCTCAGATGATAACTACAATTAGCTTGTATTAAGATCACACCACACAAAATAAATACATAGTTTAGTGTAAAGCACAGCCCCGTCTGGAGTCATGCTCTACACTAAACTATCAAATAAAACTAAGTAATCGTGTTGTTAAAAAATAACTTCACTGCATGAAACGATTGGTTGATTTACTGACAACGATATTTCTTTCTTTTTTTCAGGTTTATCAAACCAAAACATCAAAAAAAAGGTGACCATTTTGGAACGGTCTCGAATAGTCAATCGATGGAGCGATCCCAACCTTCGCCATACCACAAACCAATCGCTAGTTTGCAGATGGCCGCATATTCATCAGTTCTGGTGACAAAGTTTTTGGTCACTACGCCTATGGCACCATTTTGTTGTTTGATGTTGGCCCCACCAAATAGTTGGCTGAGTACTGCTCCCATTTCTTGCCCAGCCTCGATTGGCTGAGCGATTTTCTGTGGCACTTTAAACCGAGCGCCGTTGGCATTCCAAAATTCACCAGTTGAGTCTGCGACTGACACCCAAACAGTTGACCAAAGTTCGCCATTATCATGAGTAAAGACACCGCCTTCTAACCCGAGACCAAGGATGGAATCGACTACTTGAGCTTCTGCTAAACCTAATTTCAGGACGGCTTGGGCACGATTTTGGGCGCCAATTAAAGTTTCCTGATCGCTACGAGGTTGTTCCTCAACGCCTGACGGCACTGCAAAACCAGCTATTTTTAAAGACGGCCAATGATCTCTGGTGGCTAACCGCACAGCATTAACCTTAACTGGATTGGTTGAGCCAACAAAAATATGGGTGAGTGATTTTTGCTTCATAATTATTTTACTTTTTGCTTGGATTTGAGCTGAGTGAGCGCGCGCTGCAGCGCGCGCAATCCCAGTAATAAACATTGTTCTCTACCTGGAGAAATTTGTTTCAGTTGCATCACAGATAACATGTCGCTCAGGGTCCATTTTTCCACCTCGCCAACTAGATGATTTTGCACTGTCACGGACAGACGGCTCAAACCAGCTCGACTAATCGCACAACCATTGGCCTCCCAAGTCATCTGTTTAATTTTTCCGGCTTCAATTTTCAAATAGATAGTAGCTACATCGCCACAGCTTGCTACACCTTCGGCAACCGATATATCGGCACTGGGCAATACGCCTTGGTTTTGCGGATGCTTAATTTCTTCCAAAATTAAATCGGCGTAAAGATCATTTAAGTCCATAGCTTATCCAAAAACTTTTTTTACTTTATCTAAAGCTAGTAAAAGACGATCAACATCTGACTTGGTTGAATAAACTGAAAAACTGGCTCTCACCGATCCAGGCCAACCAAATTTGGTATGTAACGGCATGCAACAATGATGACCAGACCGAACCGCTACGCCCTCACTATCCAAAACTTGCGCCACGTCGTGAGGATGGACACCTTGGTATAAAAAACTGACTGAGCCCACTCGATCGATTTGTAACTGGGAAAATTCTCCTTTTAATTCGTAAGTTGGAGTTGTGTCTACAAAAGCTGGTTTTGTCACTCCCAGTAGTTCAATGCCTTTATTCTCCGCCAGTTTTTCCAGCGCATATATGACCAAACTTTGATCATGCTCCAGCACCGCACTCATACTCAGATTTTTCAAATAATTACATGCGGTGGCCAAACCAACTGCGGAAGCGACATCAGGCGTACCAGCGGTAAATCTTTCGGTGGGATCGGGGTGATATTCCGCTGAAGTTTCGGCAACTTGGGCAATCATGCCACCGCCAAAAAGCCAAGGTCGCATTTCGTTAGTATTGAGTAATTCTTCACGAACCAATAAACCACCAATGCCCATTGGGCCCAGCATTTTGTGGCCAGAAAAGGCTAGAAAGTCAGCCTGCATTTTAGTAAAGTTGATGGGCAGATGCGGCGCAGACTGCGCCGCATCGATCAAGACTCGCGCTCCCATCGTTTGAGCTAAGTCAATAAACCAATTAACTGGATGAATCGTGCCCAAAGCATTTGACACATGTTGGAGCGCGACTAATTTAACCTTCTTATTTAAATTTTGCTCATACCAACGACTATCCAATCTGCCGTCTGATAGTACTGGAATTATTTTCAGTTCAGCGCCGGTTCGCCGACAAAGTTCTTGCCACGGCACTAGGTTGGCGTGATGCTCCATTTGCGAAACCATAATCGCTTCGCCAGCTTTCAATTGCCGGTCTCCCCAGCCATATGCCACACCATTGATCGCCTCAGTCGTATTTCTGGTAATAATCAGCTCGGAAGGCTTGGCGCCAAAAAACTCGGCGATTGTTTGGCGAGCATCGAGCCATGCCATTGTGCTTTCATCAGATAATCGATGAACGCCTCGATGTACATTGGCATTACTATTTTTGTAATAATTAGAAATTGCATCAATCACAGCTTGGGGTTTTTGTGAGGTGGCGGCATTATCCAAGTAAACTAAGCTGGCGGTGGCAGGCTGTTGAAAAATGGGAAAGTCGGCTTTTACTCTGACTGGATCGTACATATAGTCTGTATTGTACACGCTTGGTATGGCATCGTATCGAATGTTAGAATAGCTGGAGATGAAAAAAATTTTTTTACTAGGTTTGGTTATTTTTTTATTATTAGGAATAGTAACTCCAAGATTATTTATTCATGAAGATAAGTCACTTTCTCAGGTTGAAATTGACTGTGCGAAAACACAAGCAGATATGATGTTCGATAATCCGCTTAATAAAATTTTAATCCAAAAAATTGTCACAGTCAGAAAAGATGCAGAAGTTATCACGTTAAAGGCATATTCTTTTTGGGGAATAAAATATTCTCAACTCACTGTTGTTTGCAATAATCAGTCACACACAACAAAGCCCGATACTACGAAGTGTGCTCAATTAAGCGAATTTTGTGGTGGTGTTGCTGGCATAGTTTGTTGTGAAGGTTTGAGTTGCAACTACGAAGGCAACTATCCTGACTCTGGTGGAAAATGTTTAGTAACTAATCAGTAAGTGCAGAATTAGTCAGCAATGTCTGCTTCGATAAACTCAGCATGACATTGCCTTTCGCTTCATGTTGTCATCCTGAGCCTAATGCTTGGGGTTGTCATCCTGAGCACTGTCAGCCTGAGCCTGTCGAAGGCAAGTGCGAAGGGTGACAACCCTACTCCACCAAAAAACTTTCTACCAGCATTTTTTCTGCTTTTTTTAAACTTAAACCCCGACTTTGTAAGTAAAACAACTGATTTTCATCAATCGTGCTCAAAGTTGCCGCATGCGAACATTTGACGTCGTTGCTCAATATTTCCAGCTCTGGTATGGTTTCTCCCCGTGCCTGAGATGATAACAACAATATCCGCTCTTCCAAAAATGAATTAGTTTGAGGGCAGTCTGGATCAATAATGATCCGACCAAAAAACGTTAACTTGGCTTGATCGGCGCTAGTACCTCTCAAACTAGTATGAGCGGTGGTCCTGGGTGCTTGGTGATGAATGGTCACAGCGATTTGCTGTTGTTCGGATTTTGATACAGCAAATCGCCCAACAACAGTCACCCCAACATCAGGTTTGCTCAGAATTATCCTGTACTCGCCAGGTTCAGAAATAACAATTTTATCTGATTTAACAACGACAATCTCTTGCAAAGTCTGTGCAGTATATCAAATCATGATTCAGAGTGCTCATGCTAAAAGCATTACTGGGACCAAATTAAATTTTTGATCGACTGATTCAAGCACGGTCCAATCACAACTTGTTCGTTGGGGCGACCATTGGGATATTTCACGTATTGATTTCCTTCGGTGCAAGAGGAAACTTGTTGAATACTCGATTCAAGCCATTTCATATTTACTCTAATATCTAATTTATCACCGTTATTAAACTGGATTGTTTGGCCTGATATTGGTTGACCACTAGAATCCAACACGGTAATCATGTTTGTTGAGTTTACGGTGGTAATTTTATAGTCTTGAATGAAGTTACCAGAAGCACCAATTATCCCCTCATGGACTAAAGTACTACCCCTTTGTTGGTTGTTCTGGTCAAAAATTCGTAACCTAAATGCTGCAATATCGCTAGTGCCTGCGGGTAAGGAGGAATACAAAGGTCTAACAGAGCCACGATTGAGATTCATTCTCAACGTCATTCCAGGTCTGAACTCAAATGTATTAGTTGGTCCAGAAATTGCTGTCCAATTTTCCGCCGTCGACATGCGATAGTTAACACTAACCTGTGGCACATATGGAGTAGGTGCTACGGTGGGTGTAGGCGTGGGTGAGCCATTAGGCGAGGTGGTGGGCGTTGGGGTAGCACTAGGTCTAGTTGTAGGTGTCGGTGTGACCGATGGTCCTGTGCTGGTGC
Source organism: uncultured Pseudomonadales bacterium (assembly GCA_964521215.1). Classification (GTDB taxonomy): domain Bacteria; phylum Patescibacteriota; class Microgenomatia; order UBA1400; family PJMF01; genus DAOQVB01. The sequence continues at coordinate 11,048 of CAZFRD010000007.1, read as the reverse complement.
AGGCACATGCTACCTGAGAGGTACAAGTGGCAGTTACACCCACATAGCAAGCATTATTCATCACCACACCCAAGTCACACTGACAAGTATTTGGAGCAATTCCCTCTGCATAAGTTACTGTTACCAATGAGTTATTGCGACAAGGACCCAAGATCTCTTCTTCTTCTGGTCTACCAATAGGGGCAACAATCAGCTGATTATTTTCTTTGCAAACGTAACTGACGCCATTTTGTTCTCGGCGTAAATTGATAGTCACTTCTACGGTATCTCCAGGATCCAACTGTAATTTATTAGTAGTACCTGGCATTTGAATGAACTTTAGCTCGTTTGAGTTACCAACCACGTTCCAGTTGACCCAAAACTGGCCTGATGCGAGGCTACCACTGGGTTGGTAATTAACCAAAACATTGGTAGTTTCACCATTAATAGTGGTTTGTTTATAAACTCCCTGAGCATTTTTCACTCTCAAGCGAAATGCCGGCGATAAGCCTGCTACCCTCCAAGTTGGGTCGATGTCATTGACTCTGATGAGTGATTTGATAGTACCTCCAAGGTTGAAGCGATCAAATTGGTTGGGTAACTGCTGCCAGGTGCCGGAACTTGAGGCAGCGTATTGCAATCTAGCGGGACCAACATCGGAAACAGCTGGCGTAGGTGAAGGAGTGGTAGAAACTAAAAATGGATTGTGGATATTAAACTCATTAGCAAAATTCTCTGCTGAGAATCTAACCTCTCCGTCGGCAGAAGGTGGAGTGAGCAAACTGCCTAAAACATAAACTGCATTGGCTTCTGGCTTGTTGGGTACTACATAAAACGAAAATTTTACATCGGTTTGATTTGCTACCGGTCTAAAAGTAATAGTGCCAATTTTTCCATCAGTAACGGTATGAGCGAGAGTTGTAACACCATTAGGTTTTTGACCGATTGTTCCAGCAGACATATATGTTCCTGGGTTAGTATTGATGCCAAGTACTGAACCTGATCTTAATAAAAACTTATTATTTGGGCCAAAACCAAGTTGTTCATCATAAAAAGAATCGGGTACAGGGTTTCCAGAAGCATCGGTGACTTTAATTACAAAAGAATAATTGGATATAGGTCGACCCACTGTTGTCTTTAAGTCAAAAGTCACGGGCTGCAACTCTCCTGCCGCGTTTTTGGTTAGCACAACCGAAGCGGGACTAAAATATAGTTGTGCTCCATTTCCAGAAGCAGATGAGCGATCCTCGGTGGATTGTCTGGTAGCATAAAAACCAACTAGTAAACCAACCGAAGTCAGCAACACAACGCTCAATAATAACCATGATTTGAGTGACAACTTACGCAACAAACGGAATTGAGTTGTGATTTTTTGCAGATCGGTTGATAATTGATTTTTAACTATTTGCATATTTTTCTAGTTTTAAGGAACATTATTTCGCCAATCTTCTAAGTCGCTTAGTGAAACTGAGGTACGACCAACATAATGGACATAACCTCTAAAAGCTAAAAACCATTCACCAAAAGACATATAAGTTGGCGCAGGTGTGTTAGTTGGATCCGGTATTGGGGTGTTGGTGGGAAGAGGTGAAGGACATCTGTAAAATTGTTTCAGGCATTTGCCATCAACCCATGTGTTTTTTGTACCAGTATCATCTAATTGGTAATCAGTGGGCAAATAACACCTTGCTCCAACTCTGTTTCTTCCTAAACAACTTTGTTCCGAAGGTAATAGTAAAGTATAATCCACCGATTTATCCACAACGCAATTGCAATTCCCTATCGGGGGAATACCATTTGTGCTACAATAATAGTCGGTTTGAGTACAGTTTCCATTTTCATCAGTTCTTATTGATACAACTCTTCCATTTCTAATGTCAGGACTGCCACACTCATCAGGACCATTGCAGGAACCGGCCGGTTGATTGTATCGAAAAGTCGCCTGACACCCACAATAATTGGGGAAAAAAGGATTAGATGTAGGAGTTGGAGAAGTATTTGGTCTTGGCGTGTTAGTTGGATCCGGTATTGGGGTGTTGGTGGCGCCAGGTCTTGGCGTGTTAGTTGGATCAGGTATTGGGGTGTTGGTGGGACTAAGCGGTGTTACGCTGACTCGTTGGTAAGCACCGCTGGTTCGGTTATAACATCCCTTGATTTCGTGTCTTGGCCCACCCATACAGATAAATTGACCAGTTACAATGCCTTGGGTACAGTTCTGGCCAACATAAGCGGCATCGGTACATGGCCACTCAGGACGATTTGTAGCAGTGGAGCCCTGAGAATAATATGAGGGCACCAACTCTCTTACTCCTGGAGTGCGACATCCCCCAGACTCAAGTGTACCTGTCTGCAATGCAGAGGGTTGGACACTTCCACCAGCATTAACCAGTCTTACATTATAAAAACACGTTGGACCATCTCCCGGAGAATTAGGAGCTGGGTTGATAGTAGGTTCTGGTGGCAAAGGCTCAGGACTATCTCCCCCACTTGGAGCTAAACCAAACAAGCCACGAATAAAATCTCCAAGGGTCAAATTGGAAATGAAATCACCCAATGCATCGGCTTTCACCGGTTTTGGCGATACAAATGATACGCCAAAACCGAGGAACATGACCAAAATAAGAAGAAACACAGAAAATCGAATCGATCTTTTATTCATAAACTCTTGTAATCAACAATAGCACTATAAAAAACCTGTTGTCAACGAGGAGATCAGCCCTCGCCGAGATCAGCCCACACCGAGATCAGCCCACGCTGCCTTCCATCTCGTAATCAATCAAGCGATTCATCTCCACTGCGTATTCCAGTGGCAATTGCCGAATTAAATCATCCACAAAACCACGAACGATCATCTTGCGAGCCATTTCTTCGGTCATACCTCGGCTCATCAAGTAAAATAACTGCTCGTCCCCCACCTTGGAAACTGTCGCTTCATGCTGAATTGCAACCTGTTGCTGAAAAACGGTGTCCAGCGGGTAGGTATCGGAGCGCGACTGCTCGTCGAGCAGGAGCGCATCGCAAATCACGCTATTTTTACTCTGCTCAGCCTTTGGTCCCACATGGACCAAACCACGATAACTAGTTCGTCCGCCATTTTTACTAATCGATTTACTCACCACCGAAGAGCTGGTATGTGGTGCCAAGTGAATCATTTTTGCCCCCGTATCTTGATGCTGACCAGCCCCAGCCAGCGCCATACTCAGCGTTTCTCCCCTCGCTCCTTTGCCAGCTAAAATACAACTTGGGTACTTCATAGTTAATTTACTCCCCATGTTGAAATCGGTCCAGATCATTGTCGCCTCAGCTTCCACTCTGGCACGCTTCGTCACCAAATTATAGACATTTTTATACCAATTCTGGATCGTGGTGTATTGACAGCGACCGCCTTTTTTGACAAAAATTTCCACCACGGCAGAATGTAAAGCGGTGCTAGAAAAACTAGGCGCGGTGCAACCTTCTACGTAGTGAGCACTGGCACCTTCATCAATAATAATTAAGGTACGTTCAAACTGACCGGCATTGGGCGCGTTGATCCTAAAGTAGGTTTGGAGTGGTAATTTGACGTTAACCCCGGGTGGGACATACACAAACGACCCTCCCGACCAGACAGCAGAATTTAGAGCGGCAAATTTATTATCGCCACTCGGAATTAACTTGCCAAAGTACTCCCTCACTAGTTCTGGATATTTTTTTAACGCTTCATCCATCGAAAGAAAAATCACGCCATCTTTTGCCCAAACTGATTGAAGTGAACCATAAACCACCTCGCTATCATATTGAGCTTTGACGCCCGCTAGTGCCGATCTTTCTGCCTGGGGAATACCCAATTTATCAAAAGTTTTTTTAACATCGTCTGGCACTTGATCCCAAGATCCCACCGCTGCATCAGTAGGACGTAAATAGTAATGAAATTGGTCAAAGTTGATCTGACTCAAGTCACCACCCCAGTTTGGGAGTGGCATTTGGTAAAACTTTGCCAGGGCAACTAAGCGTAAATTCAACATCCAATCCGGCTCACCCTTCTGTTCAGCAATGGTTCGCACCACAGCTTCGCTCAAACCAGGCTTAGCGACAAATTGATAAGCGTCGGTAGAGTCAGAAAATCCGAACTGGTAGCTGTCCGTCTCCAACGTTTGGGTCGTTGTTGACTGTTTTTTGGCAAATCTAGACATGGTTGATAATTTGCACAAGAAATCCGTCTGGTCCACCCGCAAAACCAAAGTCGAACTGGGAAACTAAATCAGGTGAAACCCAAGTGAATTCCGTATGCTCGTCACTGATTACTATTTCTGGTTTTGCTAATAAAACAACCCGCCAGCCTACAATAATAGTATAAATTTGGCTGGCTGTTTCCATTACAGTATCAAAATAAACCGGTGCAGTAATTTGCTTTTCTTCGATCTGTATCCCCGTTTCTTCCAGCACTTCTCGAACCGCATCTGCCCGATGTAAATGTTTCAGTAAGGGTAAAGTTGTCTGCTCGGGCCACTCAGCATTGCCGCCTGGTAAATCCCAACAACTTGGTCGAGAATGTGCCTGACCATGACGCTTGAGTAATAAAACTTGGTCCTGAGCTATAATTGCGACTTTGTGTAAGATTTTAACTTGATTGGTGAGCTGGTGTGCTGACATAAAATTCCTCGTTAATCCTGCATGTTTTTGTTAATTTTGAACTGGTCGTAACCAAGTCGCTCAATTTCTTCTACCAGATCGGCTCCACCCGACCTCACTATTTGGCCATTAATTAAAATGTGTAACTTGTCTGGTTTAATATTAGCCAACAACCGTTGATAGTGGGTAATCACCAAACAAGCGGTTTGATATTTCTTTTGTAATTGAGCAATGATCTTACCCACAATTTTGATTGCATCCAGATCTAACCCCGAATCAGTTTCATCCAGAATAGCCACCCTTGGTTCGAGAGTGAGTAATTGGAGTAATTCCAAACGTTTTTTCTCACCACCGCTAAAACCTTCGTTTAGGCCTCGTTTAAGCATCTCTGGTGGTAAGCCAATTTGTTTCATCAACTGCTCCAAATACTGAATAAATTCTAAGGCTTTAGTAATTTTTTTGCCTTGTTTTGGCTGTTTTTGAGCAAAGTGTTGCTGGTACGCTTGCCACAAGAACTGCCAGACTTTCAAACCGGGCACTTCGATTGGATTTTGAAAAGCGAGCATTAAACCTTGTAGGGATCGCTCGTCTGGCGACAAGTTTAGGAGATCCAAGTTGTCCAAAATTACGGTGCCCTGTGTCACTCGGTATTGAGGATGCCCAGCCAAGGCATTGGCTAAAGAGCTTTTGCCCGAGCCATTGGGACCCATCAGCACATGGCATTCGGCTGGTTTTATGTCTAAGGAAAACTGACTAACTACCTCTTTACCTTCAACCATCACGGAAAGTTGATCAATCTGCAAAATTGAAGCGCGACTATTTTTTGCCATCTTGGGCGCTATTGTACCGTATTTTTCCAGAAAGCTTGGAGTGTTAGATGCTTAAGTGAGTCACAACCGAGGTGAAATCTAAGAGATTCACCGTTTGGTCACAGTTGACATCATAGGGACTAGCTCCAGATAAACCAAGGTGTGTGATCACGGCACTTAAATCAATTAAATTGACGGTGCCGTCTTGGTTGACGTCTGGCGAACCGCTACATCCTCCTCCAGTCGGTTCGCCACAAAAATCAAGCGTGTTGTTGGCTGCTACTCGCAGTGGCGAGCTTTGAGCTTCAATTCTGACCATGCTAAAAATATCATCGCCAGCGGCTGAGGTGCATAAACAGTTCAGTCTCAAATCCGCCCCACCCGTCAGTCGATGCTGCCAACTAATTTGGGCAGGTGATTTGGTAACCTGGAATGACTTCCACTGTTTAGTATTGGTTTTAGTCACCAGCTCTTGCTGGACTTGTCCCTGAGGGTTGACGAATTCTAGCGCAAATTGGTCGGTGCCTGCATCGAGATATTCCACTGTAATCACTGCTGAATTGTTGCGAATACTCGCTACTTGCTCTTCTAAAACTAAAGAAATTTGCGCTTTGCCTTGTCCGCCATCGGTGGAAAGGGCTGTGGCACTAAAAGGATGATTAAACTGATTGCTGTCCAATTTGCCAGAACTGCGTAACTCTTGTCCACTTATTATTTTATTAGCCTGACCTGTCAATTCCGACTGGTTGCGGTAACAACTATTTTGGGCCAACGCATAGTTGTTTTGCGTTTCCGGTATCACTCCTGCTTGTTGCCTGATGAGGGTAGAATCTTCCAGCTCACCAATGCGATAAAGATAAAAATCCCGGTCGCCTCGTTCGGTGAATTCGGCTGGGTAATAATCTCCAGTGCCCATTTCAAGCGGTGGTGCTGGCCGAGGAATTGGATATGAATCGGCATCTATCAACCGATCGGCAAAAGCAATCCATGCCACCCGACTTTGATTGGCGGCTTTGCCAAAAGAATTTTCAAGCAGGCCATAAAACCAACCCAAGTTGTATCTTTCGACAAATTCTCGTCTCCACAAAAGATTGTCTCTTTGGACGTCGAACATATCGGCGTGATAACTGAGGGTCGCCAAATTCATCCAAAAAGTGGCCTGGTAACGTGCATCAGTATCGCAGTAACGACTAGAACAACGATAGTCACTTGGTCCACGAATGACATTGGCTGGCTCAAAACCTTTGGGCCACGACAGCTCAGTCATCGCCACCGCATCATAGAGACCAATCTGTCTGGGTCGGGCATTAACTGCATTATTATTGGAGGGCGACATACCATTGGCTTTAAAACCAATTCCCAAAGGATATGCTGTGCGAAAATACTGGTAACGTTCGTTGGGGTAAGCTGCTGCCATTTGCAAAAAAGCGGTAGTATCCGGCTGAGTCGCGCCATGATGTAACGCAGTATCGGTCCAAACTAAGCTATTTTTTACGAATTCAACATAAGCCGACCGGTAACGATCGTTGTAATAAGTGCCATAAGCACAATCGGCGTAATTTTTATGAGGATGAGTTTCGCTACTTAGTCCTCCAGACATCAAGTAGCCTTGCACCACGTAGCCATGGGGCGATTGACGCAAATGAGCCAGGGCCGCTTCAATAAATTGACGATAAGCCTGCTGAAAAGTCGAGTTGTGGTAGGGCACCATATCTTGCACGTCGCATCCAGGCAAGGTGATACTCAACTGATCGGCGGGTAAAGTAGCTTTGACAAACTGGGGCACATAGCTAGTGAAATCTTTAACCCCATCATGAGCACTACCACTTTGACTTTCTAAAAATTCAGCAAAGGTGACAATTACAGGTTTAAATGGCAAGATATTGCCCTGAGCATCCTTGACTCTCATTGAGGCGGCTAACTGCAAGTACTGGTCCAAGCTTGACCAATCATAACTGCTGGGACCGGTTTGGAGTCTATCCCAAAGAAAAATCGCGTTACTTCCAAATGAACCTGCGGCAAAAGGTGGTCGATTGGCTGGCAGTGGTTCAACATTGGTTAAATCTGACCAACAATCAACGCTGGGGTTGGTACCTCGCTTGAGTGTTTCTGGGTTACAGTTTTCCCAGTCATACATAATATATGGTATGGCAACAATGTTGTTTTTACTCACTACCATGTCACTATTAGGTAAGGTTATTGAGCCTGGTATGGGGTAAGCGCTGACGGGATTGGTCACTGCGAATAAAAAAAACAAGCTCACAAACACTGCGACTAACTGCAAACACCTCATGCCTACAGTGTACAGGAAAAATAGTTCAGCCAAAATACGAAAACTGGATAAGTTAGATTAAGGAGAGTTGCAAACCAGCATTTTTTTGCGGTACATAGGAAAAATCAACAGGACATTCGATCAGTCGATTCCATTTATTGCGAAATTTTACATGGCCTTTTTGCAGACCGTAATCGTATATATCTCTGGTCACTGCCACATCTTGTAAACAATATTCCTGTAGTGCTTTTAAATTACCCTCACGAAAATATCGGATCGCATCCAGACCGCTCCCCGATTTACCAACGCCCAAGGTCGCCTGTGCCACAGCATCTAAACTAATGCGATGCCCTGCCTGTTTTTTTATTCTGTCCAACAAATCTAAGGTGGGAATTGAATTAATATCTGCTTGGTAATAAGTATTGAGAGCTGGCATATCAAAGCCATCTATATTAAAACCTATAATCACATCCGCTCTTTCTAACAACTCAAACAAAGCAGGAAATTGATCTTCGAAGTAGCCTTTGAGTTCACCTTGATCCCGATTTGAATGTCTGATACAGACGCCCACAAAAGAAATGCCCAGTTTTTCGGGGAAAAAACCTCCCACGTCCTCAAAAGCTAATTTAGTTTCCACATCAAGCACTACTTGCAACATAAAATTTTCTGTAGGGAGTAGTTGTAACTCAAACGCCTAGTCTGCGTCAACCTGATTTTCTTCTAGAATGCGGTTGATCTCGAGCAATCGGTCACGTCCTTCAGTTTTTAAATATGTTTCTAACTCCGAACTTATTCCTGAAAAAAGATTACCTCCTCCAACTACGATCCCTGCTGCCCCTGCTTCGAGCGAGGTGCGCAACGCTGTTTTGAGATGGGGGTAATCCTGGGTTCTGTCGACAACGAGCCAAGGAATATCAAGCCCCGCAGTCAAAGTGGCTGCAGCCAGGGCGGTATGCGGGTATTCTAAAACTAGGAGATCGGCCAACGTCTGAAATTCACGAGCGCTCTGAAGTTGAGCTTCCTGAAAAGCTTCTTGATTGGCTGGTAGGCCAGCTGGAGGATACAAGGAAAGAGAAAGCACGTTGGCTATGCCTTCATAGGCGCAGGCATCCTTCAATTCAGCCATTAATCGTTGTTTTTCTTGAACTAATTCTCCCTGAGGGTGGTAAAAAAGTTTGGTAAATAGGATGCCATAATTATTTCTCACATGCGTCACTCCCCATTGGGGAAAAAGCTTGGGCATTTCGTTCACCATGAGCAAATCTGTCTGTTTTTCTATGGTGAGTAACAAGCCAGCAGTGTTGGCTTTGGCGTTGATGGCAGAAAAACCAATTTCTGGACCAATAATGATGCCACTGACCAAGGGGGATAAATTTGTCACAATTTGGGTGAGAATGGATTCAAGTTTTTCCCGATTTTGATCTGCTTCCCAATCCACCCCAATCACTTCAAACAGTTCGTGGATGTCACTCAAGTCCAATAGTAAATATTGACCGTGTTTGGTTTGAATTCTGGGCAGCTGCATACATGCCTAGCCTACCATATCTTGATTACCAGCACCAGCTTGTGAAGAGTGAGATAAAATATTAAACAATATCTCCACCCCAAATGAAGTTATTGAACTTAGGTGAATGATATCGTCCAATCAAGCGGCAACTATTTAACTTAGCAATTTGTGAAATTCTGGCCAGAGTCGAATTATCAGAATCAACTGGTGTTTCTTTCACTTCCAAGGCAATTTTTTGGTCAAAAACAAAATCAACCTCTTGGCCTGTTTTCAAAGCGTAGTACTGCACTAATCCCTGGCGTACTAGTTGATTAAAGACTGTGTTTTCGAACTGAGCACCACTCGATAGTTCAACAAGTGAGTTGGCCAAACCAGTGTCAACAAAATAGAGTTTTTTTGATTTTACAATTTCTCTATCTATACTTTGTGTAAAAACAGGTACTGTCTCAATCAGGTATGTTTTTTCAAAAAACGCCACATAATTAGCAACTGTATGACGTGAAAGTCCTGACTCACTGGCTAGTTTGGTGTACTCGATCCTACTCCCCACTCTTCGAGCCAACAGTTTAGCCAGATTATAGTAGTTTCTCTCATCAGCAAAATCAGCAAGTGTTTTGATATCGATGTTGATATAGGAAGACATAATATCAGACAACAAATCCCGTTTCTCATCATCATTTTCTGCTAACACTACTTGAGGGAATCCTCCAAAACGGATGTAATCCTCGTAATATGCAGAGAAACGGTTGTAGGCATCGAGGGAAAAGTCTAAACTCAGCCAATTTGAATTAATTGGGTCTTGCTTTTTAAAAGTAAGATACTCACCAAAAGATAAGGGGTAGAGTTCAAACACTTTTTTTCTACCAGCCAAAGATTCTGAAAACAAATTTTTAAGGTAGTACGAACTTGATCCAGTTACAATAAACTTAATCTCGTAAGTGTCCAATAGATACTTGATGACACCAGTGATCTTTGGTAAAAGCTGAATCTCATCTAATGCCACCACCATCTGGTGTTGATTGCTGAGTCCCCTGGCTAACAGCGCATCTTTAATCGCATCATAATTTTGTAAGCTAAATAGCTCTCGAATGTCTGCCCGTTGCAAATCTAAAAACAGCGAATTCTGGTTGGGCAAATCAAGCAGTAACTGTTTGACCAGGGTAGTCTTACCGGTTCTTCTCATGCCAGTTAAAACTGTCACTAAAGGAGTATTGGCGTGATTAAGCAAGTTGGGGTAAATAGTTCTGTTGTATACCATATGTAAGTTACACTATACATATAGTATTACTATTTGTCAAGTACTACTTACATATAGTTTTTTGCAAATTCATCGAGCTGAGCCACAACCCATCAAAGACGCTTAATACCGATCGCCTTTTTAGATATTTTGGTTTGATACGCTCACTGGAGTTAAGTAGCAACTATCGTCTTGGCCTATCACCCCAGTCGCGTCTGGGTGGACGGCGATCGAAACCTCGATCATTGCCAAAGGGGCGACGCCCACCTTGGCCACCGCCATCTCTGCCTCCATCACGTCCACCGCCTTGGCGACCACCGCCATTAGCTCGAGCTTCCTCTTCCTGTTCTGGCGTGAGCAACGTGAGTCCAATTTTGCCATCATCTTTGATTTCTTTGACTCGGACGTGCAAGATATCGCCCAATTTATAAAGCTCGCTAGCGCTCGCCACATACTCGGTAGACATGTTAGAAACATGCACCAAGCCCTCTCTCTCTGGGAGAAACTCAACGAACACTCCGTAGTCTTCTACTCGAGTAACTGCACCATCAAATTCATCACCTGGTTCAATCACCCGCACAATGTTTTCCACCATTTGCATGGCTTGGGCGAGGACGTCAAGATCGGCCGAGC
>CAZFRD010000006.1:0-52409 GCA_964521215.1 uncultured Pseudomonadales bacterium | reverse complement strand
ACCTGCGACCACTCGCACCCCATGCGAGCATTCTAGCCATCTGAACTACTCCCCGTCATCTAACACTTCATATCCTATCAGAAACTCCAACAAATTGGAGCAAGGTTTTGCTAACTATTTTTTCTTTTCTTTTTTTTAACTTTCCAGGCAAATAATGCTAGTGAGGCTCCAATGCCAGTGCCTGCACCAATAATTATTATATAGTCGCCGACTTCCTGCCAAATAATTGATACATCCTTATGCAAAAGAGAGCTGGCCCACGACGCAGTACTTGAATTGGCTTTGTCGGAAATCCAACGGACTGGAAAATGATTTACTTTCAAACCAAGTAACATGGCAAATTTTTTTCTAAGCAGCTCCGACATAGGCAAAGAAGATGCGTTCGTCACAACAAGTGATTGACTAAGTGCTTCCACTCCCAACGAATCTTTAAGTAGTAAAACAACTTCGGACCAGGTAGAAATCACCATCCGAGCGTAATTAAACGGCCGATCACTTTCTACAGGAATACCGGGCTGTAGAGGACTGGGTAAATTAAGCAAAATTGCTTGATGATTACCGTGCACATTCTGAACTGAGGTGAAAGTCAGCATTTGTTCAGGATCTTCGATCCAAGAATAATTATCTGCTAATTCTGGAATAGTAGTTAAATCCTTATAGTACCTTGTGAACCGAGTTGTATCTGGTTCAAACACAATTTTTGAACCTTCAACACCACTAATTTGTGTCGCATCCAAACCAGTTGCCACAAATCCATTGCCAAATACCGGTAACTGAAACTGACCCAGACTCCATACATTTTCAAAGATACCCATCATGTCACCCAGAGGATCAAGTGAAAGAATGGCAACTTTCTTTTTGGTGTTTATGACTGGATCTTCGGAGGCCATCTGCATTGCCACTACCATGCTGTTACAAGCTAATCGAATATCCCTAAGTTCTATTTCTACTTTAGTTTTCTCTGACAAAAAACCTTTTTTCCGTGCAAATTCTACAATTTGAATAGACAAATCTTCTGGTAGGACAGCCGAAGTTACCAGCAAAGCGTCAATGTCTTTTTCCCACCCATTCTTTTCCATCAATTGTTTGAGTAGATAAGCTCCAATTGCAATCGAGCGATCAATAATTTCTCGCTCCGAAACTAACCTTGTCATCCAATAGCGACTTTCAAAACCATAGGCTTGGGCAATTGTGTCTACAAATCGATGACACAAATCACGTAAAGTCCAGTTCTCTGCTGTAAGTTTTTCTCCCAGCTCAGTCTTACTTAATTTTTCTTGAATTATCGATTGAAAATCAGTTGGCCAACCCTGGTATTGAGTATCTACCAGTGCCTCCGTGCCATACCGCCGAGCCTCAACATAGGCCAAGCGATTACCCATAGCTTCGTTAGTTAATTGAACTGAAAATTCCTTTGAGTCACCCAAAATTGTTAACGCATCTTCCACTGATGCAACATTAAGAACTCTTTCAGATTTGTTTAACTCACCCCACCACCAATCAACATCACGAGTTTTTTTCTCTGATTCGAGCACAGTAGCCAGACTAGGTTGAAATTCTCTTCTTTCAAGTCTACGCATTAATTAGATCGTAATTTTATTTCTTCCTACACTTAACGCAATACTCACCATTTACATTTCGGGTTTAGATATAGTAAAGTCTGAATAAAACCCGTACCAAATCGTAGTATAACGAAAGAAAGCATTATGACAAAAACTACCAAAGTCGCAACCGCAGTTGAAGAATCTGGCCGAGCTCAAGCCGTCACCATTGCCATGCAACAAATCGAAAAAGAATATGGCAAAGGCTCAATCATGAAAATGGGCGACCAACTCAAAGAGCTAGGTACCGTCCCCGTTATTTCCACTGGGTCGCTGTCGCTCAACTTAGCCTTGGGAGTGGGTGGTTTTCCCAAAGGCCGTATTGTCGAAATTTATGGACCGGAAGCCTCTGGGAAAACCACCCTCTGTTTGCATGCCATCTCCGAAGTGCAAAAGCAAGGCGGCACCGCTGCTTTTATTGACGTGGAACATGCCCTGGATCCTGTCCGAGCAAAACTAATTGGTGTCAACTTAGATGAGTTACTCATTTCACAACCCGACTACGGCGAACAAGCTCTAGAAATTGCCGAAACGCTCATTCGTTCTGGAGGAGTAGATATCGTCGTCATCGACTCGGTCGCCGCGCTGGTGCCCAAATCAGAGATCGAGGGCGAAATGGGCGACCATCAAATGGGTACTCAGGCTCGCCTCATGTCCCAAGCCATGCGTAAACTCACTGCTACCATTAACAAAACCAAAACTTTGGTAATTTTTACCAATCAAATTCGTATGAAGCTGGGGGTAATGTTTGGTAATCCAGAAACAACTTCTGGAGGCAATGCCCTCAAGTTTTACGCTTCCGTCAGGCTCGATATTCGCAAAGTGGGTAATATTCAGGAAGGTGAAAAAATCGTTGGCAGTCGCCACCGAGTGCGGGTGAAAAAGAACAAAATGGCGCCACCATTCCAAGTAGCTGAATTTGATATGGATGATTATGGTATTTCTATGACTGGCGACGTGCTAGATATTGGAGTGGAACGTAATATCGTGACCAAAGCCGGAAGTTTCTTCAAGTACGAAGGGGAAGTAATGGCCCAAGGTAGGGAAGCTGCCAAACAATATCTGGCCGAACATCCAAAAGCGATTGAAGAGATTAGACAAAAAATTTGGGAAGTTATTCGCCAAGAAAGAGATAAATAACATTGATTCATCAAATATTTTGATTGTACTGGGGTGATTGACAGTCGCTTCAATTTGGGATAGAATGCCCACATAGTAATTAATGATCTTTGTACTCAGTAATCTACTTTGATCCAGAACCATATGATTCTAGCTTATCAATATAATCTTAGTCATCCATCGGCCCACTGGGGTCCTTTGGGTCCTACTATCCGCTAGTTTTTTTCTGGCTTTTTTTCATCAAAGAGTGAAACTGGGTGCAAAACCTATATTAATGGTATGAATCAGATTAAAGAAATGGAGCACTCATGTCACTTTTTAGCAATTTATCCAGTCTATTTGCCACAACAAATCTTAAACAACCAAAAAAGACCGATAAACACCCTCACCCCGTAGCCAAAACCAAAACACCACCCCAGACCGCGGCGCAGAAACCACCCGTAGCTGGTGGAGTGATTCAGCCTCCCGTGATGCCCCTCCAACCAAAAGTGGCTGTGGGAATGCCAGATGTCAGCTCATTCGATGTGGTGAGAGAAGCTCAGTCAAAAGCTCGGGAAATTATCGTTGAGGCTAAATCTGAAGCCCTAACAATCAGAAGTAAGGCTGAAAATGAAGCCAGAGATGTTGCCAGACAAGTTGAGGAGCAACAGCGATCCTTAGAAAATAAACTCGATCGCATTGATGCCCGTCTGGAACAACTGGATAATCGAGAAAAAACCCTCAACCAACAGCAAGAAAATGTAATTGCTTCGCAGAAAAAAGTCGACCAACTTGAACAACAAGCAGTCAAAGAGATTGAAAAAGTTGCTGGTTTAACTTCTGAAGAAGCCAAACGAGAGCTTTTCACTACCTTAGAAAAAACTTCCAAGCGAGAAATTGCCCAATTTATTAGACAAAAACAAGAAGAAGCTCAAGCCGAAGCGCAAGAGAAAGTTCAAGAAATTCTGGTCGATGCGATGAAACACGGAGCTACTGATTATGTATCTGAATACACTGTCTCGGTTGTTGAACTACCTAATGAAGAAGCCAAAGGCAAAATCATTGGTAAATCAGGCAGAAATATTAACTCCTTCGAAAAAGAAACTGGGGTTGATGTCGACTTAGACATGTCCCCCACCGAAGTGCGACTCTCCTGCTTCGACCCAGTAAGAAGAGAAATTGCTCGTATTTCTCTGGAGCGGTTGATTAAAGACGGCAGAATTCAACCAGCTAGAATTGAAGAAACGGTTGAGAAAGTGAGAAGTGAAATTGACAAGATCATTTTGGAAGCAGGTAAGAAACTTTGCCACGATGTTGGTATCTATAACTTGCCCATCGATCTAATGAAACTACTAGGCAAGTTTAAATACCGCTTCTCCTACGGACAAAACATGATTGCTCACACGCTTGAAGAAACAAAAATTGGCGCCAAATTGGCAAGCGAATTGAAACTCGATGTCAACATCGTCAAACTCGGTTGTCTATTACATGATATCGGCAAGGTTTCGGAAGAGGCTGAGGGCAGTCACGTTGAATTGGGTGTGAAAATTGCCAAACGCTTTAACATCCCTCAACCCGTGATCGACTGTATTGCCCAACATCATGAGGACGAACCCTTCTCTGGACCAGAGCAAATGGTGGTCTATATTGCCGATGCAATTTCTGGAGCTCGTCCTGGAGCCAGATATGAAAATTACGATGAGTATGTGGCACGACTACAAAAGCTGGAAGAAATTGCCACTGCCTACAGCTCAGTCAAAATGGCTTATGCCATCCAAGCCGGTAGGGAAGTTCGCGTGTTGCTCAAACCTCAAGAATCGCAAGATGATGATGTGGTCATCTTGAGTCGCAAAATTCGAGATGAGATCAAGGAAAAGGTGACATATCCTGGTACAGTCACCGTCACAGTCATTCGAGAAACCCGAGCCAAAGAAGTCGCTAGTTAACGTATAATAAAGCCAATATGCAACAGATTTTACTAATCGTTCAAATTGTCTTGTCGGTGATCATCACTGTCTCGATTTTGCTTCAAGCTCAGGGAGCTGGCCTAGGCACTACTTGGGGAGGTGGCGGTGAAACTTACCACACCAAAAGGGGTCTGGAAAAAGCGCTCGTTTATGTCACCATTGGTTCGATTGTTTTATTCACACTCTTATCGATAGCTGCTTTACTGATTTAACAGTAAAATCGCTACAATACAAGCATGCGGAAGATTTACTGGTACCTCACCTCTTATATTCGTAAATATGGACTATTACTGGTACTGACATTGCTGGCGGGTACCATATTTTTTTCACTGCTAGTACCATCAATTTTATCCAGACTAGAAAAAAGAAACTCATACTACATTGGTGTCATCGGCCAATATTCGCTGGATAGGTTACCAGAGAACATCGCTAACCAACTTTCTGTTGGTCTCACCAAAGTCAATGCTGACGACACGGTATCTCCCGTTTTGGCTGAACGGTGGACGGTCGAGCAAGACGGAACCAACTACCGTTTTGTGCTCAAGGATGGAATCGATTGGCATGATGGTACGCCCTTCACCACCGACAACATCCAATTTTACCTGCCAAACGTGGAAACCATTATCACGCCGAGAGATATTGTTTTTAAATTACCAGCCGCCTACGCTCCCTTTCCCAGCGTGGTGGCGACGCCACTGTTTAAAAAATCTACTCTCACCCAATGGTTTTTCTTCCGCAAACCGACGGTGGTTGGCATTGGTACAAATTATAAAATAGTTGACTATGTCAAGAAAAATAAAAGCAATAATCTCACTCAATTGGTAGTGGAAAGCCAGACCGAACGGTTTGTTTACCGCTTCTATCTGACAGAACAAGACGCAATTACCGCCTTCCAGCGTGGAGAAATCGACCAGGTCCAGGATCTGGCAACGACTTGGCCAATTATGAAATGGGAGTCGGTGGCCACCACCGCCAGTTTACATCCAGATCAATACTCGGCTGTTTTTTTTAATCATCGAAATTCACTGTTTACCAAAAATATTCGCCAAGCTCTAGCCTATGCAACTACCAAAGCAAGTCCAGAACGCAGAGCGACTTCACCCATCAATAGCCTTTCTTGGGCATATTTTGCGGGCGCCAAAACCTACGATACAGATCTGGAACGAGCGATTGAACGGCTTCTTGAAGAACTACCAAGAGAAAAAATTGAGTTTTCGCTCACTACGACGACTCTCTTCGAAAATCAGGCAACAACCATCCAATCAGAGTGGCAAGCTCTTGGCACCCAAGCCGTTGAACGTTGCCTGACTTCGAGCCAAGTGACAGATAAATCTGTCTGTCCCAACCTCGCCATTAGCGTTCAACTCAGAATTGCCAACTTCCCAGATACAACCAATTTTGACACAATTTTAATCGGTCAAGAAGCTCCACCCGACCCCGACCAATATGAGTTGTGGCATTCAAATGAACCAACTAATTTTTCTGGCTATAAAAATACTCGGATTGACAGTTTGTTAGAAAAAGGTCGTCAAACCAGTAGTAATGATGAAAGATTGCAACTTTATCAAGAATTTCAGCAATTCCTAACAGAAGATGCAGCCGCTATTTTTCTTGAACACCTGACCAGTTACCAAATTGAGCGCATTTAAACCACTCAAAGTTTTCTGATTTTTCGCCGGAGCGTTTCAAATGTCCAAGTCAACCAATATTGCCAAGTCATGGGCAAGTCATGGGCTGGCAAGTAGGCTACCTCTCTACCGCCAAAGCCACGTTTGAACAAACCCACGCCATAAAAACGGTGTTGAGTGGCATCTTTGGGCGACACGCCCCAGAGATTATACTTATGACAGCCTCGTCTTTTGGCTGCTTGCATAATCGCCCATTGGCAGGCATAGCTACCAGGGTATTCTTGATTAGCCGGCGTGGAGACACCGTAGTGATAAACAGCCTCACCATTGTTGAAAATGACAAAAGCCGAGGCAAGCAATTTGTCTTGATAGTAGGCATGAAAAAGTGCGACTTGATTGGTGGCAAGAAATGCAGCAAATTGTTTGGTGAGAAAGTTTTCGCTAAATGGCACAAAGCCATGTCTCTGAGCGACAGCTAACTGCTCACGATAAAATTGTTGAAGATCAGCTTGATTTTGTGATTGACTCACAGTAATTCCCAGTTCCAAAGATTTTTTTATTGCTTGACGATGTTGTTTACGCATCTCTGCCAGTAGTACTTCGTCGTTTTTGGTTAAATCAATCTCAATCGTCAAATCGGCAGTGAGATGCATGGGGGCTTGCTTTACACCAAGTTGTTTTAGTAGTAAGTCTGGTACGAAGGTTGATTCCACTTGAGGACGAAAGCGAATAAAGACACAGTTTTGCTGTTGGGCAAGAACTCGCAATTGCCTGAAAATTTCTAACACTGCTCGTTGGTCTTGCCAGTCAACAAGAGGTCCACCCGCTATGGCTAAATAGGCACCTCTACGAGCTGGTTCATTCACTACTTGAGCGACCGCCAATGTTGTTTTATCCTCAATTATAGCTAGGCGAAAAACACTTTTGCCCAATGACTGCTGAAACTCGCCCCACTGCCAAGATTGTAAAAAGTTGGCTTCGTGAAATGGTTCAAGGTGAGCCTGCCAGGCTATTGCTGTATCGATAAAAATTGTGTTCATAAGATTGATTGAGCAATGGTTTTAGCTAATTGTGGAGTGATTAAGCGATGAGTGGGTAGGTTTAAACAATATTTGGCAACTTCCTCTGCATTCGGGCAACTGCCTACTTCATAATTAGTATGGTAATGGAAATTACCCTTATCTACCGGTTGTCGGTACCATCGATCCGATAAATAAAAACCCTGATTTTGTAATTGTTGGATTGAAACGTGAGGATCAGCTACCCTAATGGGAAATCGCAAATTGGCGCCCGTTTGGATACCTGCCTCATCAACCAAGCTAATCCCGGCAAGTGCCTCATGGTAAGTTTGGGCAATTTTCCGTCTGTGTGCCAAATCTAAGTTAATATTTGACCAACGATGCAAAAGAAAACTAGCCAAAGCGGGAGACATTTTCGTCATGTGACGATACTTCGATTCGATGGGTGAGTAAAATACCCCACTCAATGTCACTATTTTATGCAGTATTTTTCCTAGTTGAATTGGATAAAGCCAACGAATCAGCAGTGACAGTATTGGATAGCTACAATCCTGTAGTGTTTGAGTAGTCGACACTTCGTGGTCTGGTAAATTGTTTTGGGTCACTGGGGTTTGGGTTAAAGCAAAACCGCCACTCATAGCATCCCAAACTTTATCTCTACCAGTAGAAATTACAATGGCCTGAGCGCAATTGCCAATAGTTGCCTCACCCCGTTTTACACCAAACGCCTGAGCCAGGTCAGCTACATAGGCAATCCCGTGATGTTTGGCCCACCGCTCAATTACGTCCGCGGCTTGAATATTACCGAGCGTATATTGCGCAATAATGGCTTTAATTTGTTGAGTTTTATTTCCTTTATCTATGAAGCGTTGTAAGGCTTGGTCCAAAGTGGCTTGAGAAGGAATAAGCGAATTTGGCTCGAGATCGTAGTACAGTGGTTTGGCTCCGCACCGAACAATTGCCTCTTCCACCGCAAAACAACTAAAAGCTTGCGTCAGCACCACCTCACCTACGCCCACACCCAAGGTTCGGAGGGCGATTTCGAGCGCATCTCTGCCTTTATAAGTGGGGGTCACAAAATAATCTGGAAAAAGTTGTTGCAACTTCTTAGCCAGTTGGGATGGGGCGGATTTTTCTGGCGAGAAAAATCCGCCTAACGCCACCAAAGCATCTTGCCAGGTATAATTAGAGCCGAGTGAATTAAAAATATTAAATTTTTTCATAAATTCTTCAACTCGGCTTTGACCCAACCAGGCATTCTTCCCTCTAGCAACAAACAATCTTGAGACTCCAGCTTTTTCAATGCCTGAATAATTTGTGTTTTATCGGTCAGGCAATTTTTTCCGTAAATGGCAGAAAATTCCGCTCTGCCACTCCAACCAACGTAAAAAACCTGGTTGATGAACGAAACCCCCGCCTGAGCCAAGTTGGAGTGGATCGCTACCGACTGCTCACCTAAGTCAGGAATTCCAGCAGTAATAATCAATTTGTTCTGAGCCGAATTATGCTGGAGTAAGTCCAAAGCCGCCTGAAATCCTACTGGATTGGCGGTACCACCATCATCAATTATCGTACCGCCGGTTTTGGTTTTTCTCATTTGGATAAAATTTTCTCCTGGTTCGAATGTACTTAGTGAGTGCAAAATACTAGGAAGTGATTGCTTCAGTCTCAGCGCAAGCGTGACGGCCAGCTCAACTGCCTGAGCATAGTGAAGTCCCATCAGCTTAGTCGTCACCGATGTTTTTCCCTGAGCAATTTGTAAATACCCAGACTCTGTCACAGAGTATTTGAGCTGATTCTTGGATGGCTGAGTTGCACAACCAATCAGGATTAAACTTTCTTGCGCTTGCTGTTTGGTTTGCCATTTGTTCAGCCCTAATTTTACAATCGGTTGCACACCTTGGTCGTTGGCGTTGTAGAGCACCGCTCCTTGTTTTGGCAGGGCAGCAATCAGTTCTGACTTAGCTTCAATAATCGCCTGTTCGGAACCAAAAAGCCCTAAGTGCTGTGGGGTAAACCCGGTAATGACAGCTATTGATGGTTTAAATCGACTAGCCAAATAAGCAATTTCACCTTTTGCATAGGCCCCATACTCAATCAAGGCAATTTTTTCTGCGTGGTAGTTTTGAAGCAAACTTTGAGCGATAGAGTATCGAGTATTGAATGATTTTGGCGTAACAAAGACTGAGGTAGTCTGACTAAGTAGGTGACTCAAGAGTTGCTTGGTAGCGGTCTTGCCATATGATCCCGTGATACCAATAATCATGGGTTTTTTTTGATCTATCAACTTCTGGGCTCTAAAAATTACCCAACTGGTTTTTACCCAACTAATGAAAGCTGTGGGCATGATAGCAACTAGGACAAAAAGTGGAATAAAAACGTAAATGGTTATAGCTGTGAGAAGTTTCACCAACTCTGGGTTAGTCAGTGCTTCTGTTTGGTCAATCCAATTGAAAGCAGAAAGGAGGGCAAGGACCAAACCACAACTGGCTAAACTCGCGACGATGATGATGCGACTAGTGAGACTTGGTCGTTTCAGACCAGTGCGAGAAAAATCGTTCAATCTTGGTATGACTCTCACTAACTCTCGCAAGCCTTCAACCGAAAAAAGCAAGAGTTTTAAGCGATCACAACGATATTCTTTTTGTTGCACAAAACCCAACCAGCGAACCAAACGAACGAAGCTGACGACGCTCAAAAATAACAAAAATAAGTACATTTAATCAATCCTTTTTGTTTGATTAGTTTGTTGAAGCCAACTATCAATTAATTCTACTACCTTGTCTGGATGAGTGTACTGTGGCGAATGGCGAGCCTGGGTTATAACTCTGAGTTTACTCTGGGGAATTAGCGATGTAAGTGATTTCCCCATAAATAGCGGTGTCGTCTGGTCATTTTCACCCCAAATTAATAGGGTTGGAACTGCCACTCGGCTAGCAAACTGCCGAATGTCCTGTCTGATTGCTTGTTTCATGGTCGCTTTTTGCAACTGAGTGGCCTGAAAATAGTCTCGTTCACGAGCCAGTAGATAGAGCCAGGACCTTAAGGTTTTTTTGTAAGGCAATTGCTGGCCAAGCTTGGCTAGGGTAAAGAAAACCAAGCGCTTCAAACGTTTGTGCCAACGATGATCCGGTACCCCAGAACTATCTATCAAAACTAAGTTTTGAACCTTTTCCGGGTGAAGTGCGGCCAATTTGATGGCTAGTTGACCGCCGAAGGAATGACCCACGAGAATTGCTGGCGATGTTTTATTCAGTTGATCGTCTACCCAGGCCACATACTGATCGAGATTCCAGCTAGATGAAAGTGGTTGGGTCAAACCAGGTAGTTGAAGAAATAAGACCGAGTAGCCTTTTGACTGGAGAAGCTTGATCAACGGTTGCCATTTACTTTTGGTTTCCTGACTACTCGTCCAACCATGCAGGATAACAATTTGGGAATCTTTCACAAAAAAATTGTATCATGCTTCCCTTTTTTGTGGAGTTTGCGTATACTACTCCACCATGAAACAAAAAATGCTTTTGCTCATTGTTTGTGGTCTTGCCTTATCGGCCTGTACTTCGCCTGGTATTGGTGGGAATAACCTAAGCAACCAACCAACCAACGCAGATATCATTACCCAAATCCAGCCGAGTCCCACCCCAGCCGTCAGAGGAGCATCAGACAGCTCGACACAAAAAACCGAACAACAAGTAGTTACTAATTTAGGATCACCCACTATGAAACAAATTGCAGACTTTCCACCCAATAAGGCAACCCAAGCCACCATTTCAACCACTAAGGGAGAGGTGAAAATTTCCTTATACACAGATGCAGCTCCGCTCACTACCCTAAATTTTATTACTTTGGCGAGCTCAGGTTTTTATGATGGTATTGTCTTTCACCGCGTCATCCCTGGTTTTATGGCTCAAGTGGGCGACCCAACCTCAAAAGACCCCACGCAAAAAGCCAGCTGGGGCACTGGAGGACCAGGTTATGTGATTGCTGATGAGTTTGGTCCCAACCTCAAGCACGATAAGGCTGGCGTCGTTTCGATGGCTAACGCTGGACCCAATACGGGTGGCAGTCAGTTTTTTATTACTCACGAAGAAACCCCTTGGTTAGACGGCAAACACGCTATTTTTGGCCAGGTCACTGAGGGCATGGAAGTAGTGCTCAAACTTGAAGTTGGTGACTCGATTACCAAAATCACGCTACAATAGGAGAGTGACAAAACCACTGATTACTTTGAGGCGATTTTCTCTGGGTATATTCCTTTGGTGTTTAATCTTACTTGCCCTACTCCTAACTATTGTGGTGCCACCACTGGTCTCCACTCAGCTGGGACTTTCCGCCTTTCAAGACAGTAATTTCAAGTTGGCGGCTAATTACTGGCGACAAGCTAACCGAGTAGTGGAACCGCTGGGTTCAATCACCCAACCTTTTATTACCGATGTGGCAACTTGGAAAACTAGCCTAGCTCTGGGAGAGAAAATCGCCAACGACTTAGAGCTGTTATATCAACAAAAACAATCAACGAGTATTTATGATTTACCGACGAATATCTTGGTCTCGCATTTGCCAGAGTATTTAACATTACTTGAGGAACTAGAGACTAACAGCGCCTCCGCAAAAGTAATTCGTCCGATTTTAAATAAATATCGCTTAACTGAAACAACCGCCAATGCTCAAGAGTGGATTAGAGCCCTTTCCCCCCTGCTCAATCGGAGATCGAAATGGATAGTTTTATTGCAAAACGACAATGAAATTCGCGCTACCGGCGGATTTATGGGCTCGTACGCCGTGGTTTCAATCAACCAGGGACAAATAGAGGCCATCAGCATTGAGGACATTTATGATGCTGATGGCCAATTTAAGGGGTTTTTTCCCGCTCCAGCGGGGGTAAAAGAGTACTTGAGCAGTGGTAATGGACTAAGATTGCCTGACTCCAACTGGCATCCTGATTTCCCCAGTAGTGCTCAACAAGTTTTAGCCTACTTTGCGCTGGGGAAAAAACCCGAGATTGATGGCGTAGTCGCAGTCACCAATTCTGTCATCAGTGAGTTGCTCAAAATTACGGGTCCCATTTATTTGCCAGATTACCAAACCAGCCTGACTTCCGATACTATCGACTCAATTCTGCAAAACCGACCTCAAGAATTTTTCCCCGGTAGCATCCAAAAAAAACACCTGCTTTCTCAAGCAAAGATCCAGCTGCTCTCCGCAATTACCAATTTATCAGTGACAGACTGGCAAGCACTTTTTCAAGTATTAAACAAACAAATAAAAAATAATAATGTTTTATTTTATTCACTAGATGAGTCGGTTAACCATCTTTTTGAAAAACATCAAGTTAATGGCAAACTCTCTGCCCGCAATGAAGCTCAGGATGTACTAGCCATTGTAGAATCAAACGTGGGCATCAACAAAAGCAACCAGTGGCAACAGCGCACAGTAACACTCAATATCAAGGATGTAGCCCATCCAACCATCACCATTAAATATCATAATCAAGCGCCCGAGACTGTTGAAATTGACCAAGCCAAATATGTTAATTATTTGCGCCTACTGACTAGTCCCTCTTGGCAATTACAAACTGTTCACATCAATGACGCTGTTGCGACCGAATCGTGGCAACAAGACTCCCTGACTACCATTGCTGGTGAAGATTTTTTTCAAGCTGGCGGTCTGGTTGAGGTCGCTCCAGGCACCAGTGCCAGCATAACAATAGTTTTCAACCGAACCAAAACTGACAATCAAAGTTTGCTCCTCATTAAACAACCCGGTTTACCAGAAACCCACTATACCGCTTTGCTGCCGAACGGTTCTTCAGAAAGTTTTATCCTGCAAAATCACCATGAACTTCTTTATTGATGGTCACTACCTGGTGTAGAATGCTTTTAATGCAAAATGATCCAACAGTCACCGACACAATTGCCAAAGCTCAAGCTTTATTAGCTGGACAAGATATGGTTTCACTTGAGTTACAACAAAAAAAACTCGAAGCACTAACCCTTGAACCTGCTTTTTGGCAAAGAACTGATGCCCAGGCCATCATTCAAGAACTAGCCGGTCTAACTCATCAGCTGAAACAGTTTCAAACTCTCAATCAAGTACTTCAAGATACAATCGATCTCGAACAAATGACGCAGGACATTAACCAATCAGCAAGCGACCAACACTCATTTGAGCTGGAGCTGGAAAAACAAACTCAACATTTATTAAAACTGGTCGCAAGTCTGGAGCTAACTCAGTACTTCTCTGGCGAATACGACCGCCTTGGGTGCATTTTTGCCATTCATTCTGGCCAAGGTGGCACCGAGGCAATGGACTGGGCAGACATGCTCCAGCGCATGTACACGCGCTACTTTGAGCGAAAACAGTGGAAGTTTCAACTTATTTCAGAAATTAGAGGCGAAGAGGCGGGCATTAAACAAGCCGAATATGAAGTCTTGGCTCCATTTGCCTATGGTCTGTTGAAACATGAAAAAGGCACGCATCGTTTAGTCCGCCAAAGTCCCTTCAATGCCGATAATTTACGGCAAACTTCCTTTGCGCTGGTTGAGGTGTTACCACTCATACCACCAACGGACTCCACAATTGAAATTAATGAGGCAGAGTTGGAATGGAAATTTTCTCGTTCCAGTGGCGCGGGCGGACAAAACGTCAATAAGGTGAACACCGCTGTTGAGCTACGTCATTTACCAACTGAGATTGTGGTCCGATGCCAAGAAGAAAGAAGCCAATCACAAAATAAAGATAAAGCATTGCAAAAATTAAAAAGTTTATTGGCGCAAAAAAAAGAGGAAGAACGACAACAAAAACTGCAAAGCGAAAAAGGCTCGCATGCGAATGCCAGTTGGGGAACTCAAATTAGAAACTACGTTTTACATCCTTATAAACTAGTCAAAGATACTCGTACGGAGGTAGAAACGTCTCAAGCCGAACAGGTTTTAGACGGCGATTTGGATGCCTTCATTGATGCTGCAGTGAGGCTGTAAGTTTGTAATAAATTTGCTACAATGAAAGGATGCAAGAAGTACCCTCCAGACCCATTGTAGCCGATGAACAGCTGGCGACTCCATCCTCCCAGCCAACTCCAGTAACCCAATCAACTATCACTCAGAAAGGTAACCAAATGAAGAAACTTCCAGTCACCATTATGTTAGTTGCTGGACTTGTAGCCATTGCCGGTGGTGTCGCTACTGGCTGGGGTAGTTTTGGCTTATTTGCCAAACAATCTTCCTCAGGCCAAAACTCCGACCAAATACCGATGCAGCAAGTGGCGGGATCAAACATTAAAGCGGGAGATGTCTACGGCAGTGGCGATAGTTCTACCTTTGCCGATTTTGCCGAAGGCTATCTCGAATCGGGTGGCATTGATGGCGAGGGTTCTCACAAGCTCCTGCGTTCTGGCGGTCCATCCCAAACTGTGTACCTTACCTCCTCGGTAACTGATTTAGAAAAACTTGTCGGTATGGAAGTAAAAATTTGGGGCGAGACTTTTAAAGGACAAAAGGCGGGCTGGCTCATGGACGTGGGCAAGATAGAAGTAGTCAATCCCAAAGCCGAACCTCCGCAACAACAGTAATAGGTGCTATCCTTACAGCGTGTCATTAATACAATTCAAAAATGTCAGCAAGCGCTTCCTGCCAGCGAATGATGGCTTGATGAATATTTCGTTTTCGGTTGACCAGGGAGAATTTGTTTTCATTACTGGTCCAAGTGGCGCTGGTAAAACTACTTTACTCCGCTTATTAACCAGAGAATATACGCCCACCGAGGGATCAATCGATTTTGAAAATGAAGACATTGTTAAACTAAACAAACGTGAGCTTCCCCTGCACCGAAGAAAAATTGGCGTTGTTTACCAAGATTACCGCTTAGTTCCAGATCTCAACGTGTGGGAAAATATTGCCCTACCTCTGGTTATCAATAATACCGCCGAGCCGACCATCGAACAGCGAGTAACCGACCTCCTCACCCTTGTGGACATGACAAACAAAGCGCTGTTGTTTCCTCGTCAACTTTCGGGTGGCGAAGCCCAACGCATTAGTATTGCTAGAGCATTAGCTTTAGCCCCCAGCGTAGTGTTCGCCGATGAGCCCTCTGGCAATCTCGACCCGGAAACCACAACTTCCATCGTTCATTTACTCAACAAAATTAACAGTCTGGGGACAACGCTATTTTTGGCCACTCATGACCAACAAGTTTTAAAAATGTTTCCCAAGTTGAGAATGATCAAATTAAGAAGCGGAGAAATTGAATCAGACACTCACCATGAAAAACCGGCCGCCAAGCCCGAGCCGAGTGTTCAACCATCGGAAGATACCAAAACTACCCCTCCGCCAGCAAAACAAAGCTTCTTGAATAAGCTTTTGAAACGTGACAAGATAAAAACCACAGTCCCAACTACATCGTGAAAGCACTCAATACTGCCCTTACCACCATCAGACGTTCTCCATATCAAGCTCTGATTGCGGTGATCATGACTTCATTGACTTTTTTTATTGCTTTTGTGTTGACTTATGTCGTATTTGGAGCAGAAATTATTCTCAAACACGTAGAAAGTCAGCCCCAAATTATTGCTTTTTTTGAATTAGGCACGGAACAAAAAATTATCGATGAAATCAAAGAAAAATACAGTAATAATTCTCAAATTAGTACAGTCCAAGTGGTAACCCAAGAACAAGCGCTGGATATCTATCGCAAAGAAAATAGTGATGATCCATTGCTGATTGAGTTAGTGACAGCTGATATCCTGCCGGCCAGCATTGAAGTCAAAACTTATAATTTGGACGATTTGGAAACGGTTAAAACCGAACTGGATGCTGAAAACTCAATCGAGGAAGTAATTTATCAACAGGATGTGATAACTACCCTCAAAAAGTGGACTGCTGGGCTTCGCGCTGGGGGCATTCTGGTAGCCAGTGTTTTGGCCGTCATCTCCTTTCTCTCCATTATGATTGTGATTGCGCTCAAGGCAACCAACCAAAAAAATACCATCTCAATTTTCCGATTGCTTGGTGCAACTCAAGGATTTGTTAAACTGCCATTTGTCCTCGAAGGAGTTTTGTATGGATTAATGGGTTGTTTGATCGGCTGGATACTCGCTTTTGTCACCATCGTATTCACATTACCGCAAGTACAAACATACATTGGCAACCTCTTGCCAATTTCTATGCCACCAGAATTCTTGGCAGCTCAGCTTGGCCTGGGCGTGCTCGTAAGTGTGGTTCTGGGCGCTGTTGCTGGTTTCGCAGCCGTCAGTCGCTTAATGCGCACATAAACATGTTATCTCATCGTTCATTACTGCTCGCCTGTTTTTTTTTCCTGTTTTCCGTTCGAATTGCTTTTGCCTGTGACGTCATTGCTTGTGATGAATTCAAGGGCGATGATGTTAAATACTTCGAGTGTTTGTCCACCAATCGCCAGTGTTTACAAACAAAAATTGCTGAAGTTCAATCCCAAAAGGCGACTCTCAATTCCACAATCTCAATCATCAACAATAAAATTTCATTGCAGGAGCTTTCGATTTCTCAAACCTTGGCAGAAATTACCAAGCTAGAGAAAGATATTGATTTATTAGGGGAAAGAATCGATACTTTGAATTTTTCTTTGGATCAATTAACTTCGATGTTACTCAAAAGAGTCAGAGAGCGTTATAAATCATCAGTGGCTTCTCCTCTGACGGTCATCGCTAATAGCCAATCATTTTCGGAATTAATCACAAGCTCACGCTACATTAGTCGAGCTGGAGTGCAAACGGCGATCATTATGCGCCAAGCTGAGTTGCAGAAACAACTATTTGATCTGCAAAAAGAAAAAAAAGAAGCTGCTCAATTACTGCTTGAACAAAAGCGCAAGTTGCTTGAGCAACAGAAACGTGAACTAGCAAGTCAAAAAGCTGGCCAACAAAAATTATTGGAAGTGACAAAAAATAATGAAAAGAATTATCAACAGTTGTTGGCCAGCGCTCAAGCAGAAATCGCCGGTTTTAAAAATTATTCATCGAGTAAAACCGGCGGAATTTTGCCTGCGCAACAAAGTCCTGATGGTTGGTTTTTCAGTCAGCGGGATGAAAGATGGGGCGGCCAAACAATCGCCAACAGCAGTGAATCAATTCTTGATGTTGGCTGTTTGATCACTAGTACGGCCATGATCAAGAAAAAATTTGGTGAAGATGTGACACCGCTCAGCATCGCTAACAATGCCAGCTACTTTTTTGGTAGCACTGCCTATATGCTCAGACCATGGCCTGCTCCCGCTGGGTACCGCTATGAATCCTCTGCTTATTCCTACAATCTTTTGGAGCAGAAGGTGAAGGAAAATCCAGTGGTAATTAAGTTGGCAGCAGGACCCTATGGGACACACTTTATTGTCATCAAAGAAAGTCGTGATGGTCAATTCATTATGCACGATCCCTGGGAAGGATATGACAAAAACTTTACCGATTTTTATAACTTGGGACAAATTATCAATATTTCTTACCTAGTGAGAAGGTAAGTCCGCTCTACGAATAACTACCAACTTCCAGTTTATGATCTGCCCCAATGAGATGCTTTTTATTAATGGGCTTGGTGTTATTTGGTGGTAGTTGGCTGGCGGTGGCTCCTCAAATCGCCTTCGCCACCGCCACCACTCCATTTATTAGTGAAGTCTATCCAGCCCCAAATGTTGACGAGCCCGAGTGGGTAGAGGTGACCAACCCGACCGATCAGGTTGCCACGATATCGGGTTGGTTGCTCTATGATCAGCTGAGTAGCCCCTCGCTATTAATTACTATCAATTGGGGTGAATTATTGCCAAATGAAGCAGTCGCTTTTGAACTGCCAACGGCAAAATTGAATAATACTGGCGATGCTGTAGTCTTACAGGATGCCAGTGGCAATGAAGTTGATCGGTTGATTTATAGTTCAAGTAGTATGGGCAAAAGTTGGCAAAAAAGTAGTCAGTTTGGCGAGACTTATCTGGGCTCGCCAACAAAAAATCTGGCTCCAACTTTTGCAGAACCCACTCCAACGCCGTTGGCTGTAACGATTGCACCTTCCCCAACCATCAGTCTGTCGTTGGTACCAAGTATAACTCCCACCCCAACAGACAAAATACCCCAGATTCAAATCAGCGAAGTGATGGCATGTCCCCTAGACGGTGAGCGAGAGTGGGTAAAACTTTACAATGCTAGTGATCAAACAATTTGGCTAGATAACTGGGTGTTACAAGACGCTCAAGCCAACAGAGTAGCTTTGAATGACGCATTTTTGCCAAACTCTTACCACGTAGTGGACTGGAGCAAGGCGCTACTGAACAACCAAGGTGATGTCCTAACTTTGTATGACGAAAATGGCAATAACGTCGTCTCCCAAGTCCTACCGCAGTGTTCTGCTGGTCAATCATATGCGTTGGCTGGCACTAGCAGATTACCCACGCCCACCAACATTCAACAGCTATCCATTACGCCGTCTCTGTCTGCCAGTGTGCAAAATACTAATCAAATAACTGCCTTCATACCAGCCATTCCCCCGTTTACGCTCGAGAATGACGTAGGCTACCGAATTGTCGCGCCCGCCACCATTCAAATGATAAAGACTTCACGCGTAGAACCCATTCCTATGGCGGGTGCTATAATTAGTTTGAGTAGTTTATTACTGGCGGTTGTCTTTTTCAATGTTACCAAACAATAATTACCTGCCAAAAATTGTTCATTGGTTGCCACCTCTGCTTTGTGCTGGAGTTATTTTTTGGTTTTCATCTCAGTCAACACTTCCAGGTTTCCAACTATCTATTTTCGATTTTTTCTTTAAAAAAATTGCCCACATGGTAGCTTTTGCCACTTTGTATTTCTTCACACGCCGAGCCATCATACTCAGCTATCCTCACCTCTCCACCCAAGACTGGCGAGTGTGGTTTTTACCGCTACTGATCTGCTTGTGTTATGCCACCACTGACGAATTTCATCAAGCTTTCATTCCCAACCGCACCGCTTCTTTCAGAGATGTCGTCTATGACTTTATTGGCATGAGCAGCATCTTCTTAAGGCAAAATCGCTTTATTTGATATCAAAATCACTCAATCTCATCTCAAAGTGGGTCTTGACTTGATGCTTCAATCATTTACACTTTGCCGTACTAAGAATTTGTAACAGTATTAAAAAGGAGTAATTTATGAGCAAAGTAACCAAATCTCAATTGATCGCCATTGTAGCCAAAAAAGCTCACTTACCAAAACGCGCAGCCAGTGATACTGTCGAGGCGCTTTTTGAAGAAATGATTCGCACCCTCACCAAAGGTGGCAAAGTTGTCATCTCTGGTTTTGGTACTTTCTATGTCAGTGTCGTCAATGATAAACAGGTGGTTCCCTTTGGCGATGAATCCAAGCGCCAAACAATTAAGGGACATCGTGTCATTAACTTCCGACCAGGCAAACCAATCAAAAAAAGTGTTTGGTAACAGCCCGAGCTTCCCGAGCGTGGTAAGATCTAATGCATGCGTCGCATTCAACGGTTAATTTTTCGTGCTGCCGCCAAAGCCATAGCCATTAGAGCAGAAATCTGGTTATGGTTGATTTTGGACTCAGCACCACTGTTAATCTTACTGGTGATCTGGCAGGGTATTTATGGCAACTCTGAGCAACTCAACGGCGTACAATTTCACTCGGTAATTTTCTATTATCTGCTGGTTTTTTTGGTGGAGTTGGGGACAGCTGCTCATTTTGAAAGCTGGCGCATTAACGAAATTAGAGAAGGAAAAATCGATTTCTATTTGACCAAGCCACTGGGCTACTTGTCAGAACTCAGTCTGAGGCATATTGGTGACAAAGCCATGGCCATCATCTTAAAACTACCACTGCTAATTGGGTTCTTACTCATTGTTGAGTTGATTTTTCACCCCACCCTGCCAGCCTCAACGCTTGGCAACTTTCTGCAGGCCGTACCACTACTGATTGGAGCTTTTATTGTGCAATTTTATCTGTCTGCCATCATTGTGTTACTCGGTTTTTGGTTGGAAAATGCTGAGGGTTTAGATCACTTTCGTTGGCTGACCACTTCACTCTTTAGTGGCATTGTAATTCCCTTCGCCTTTTTACCCCAGGGATTGCTCAACATCGCTCAATTTTTACCTTTTAAATATCTGCATAGTGTTCCAGTGTTGGTAATGCTTGGTCAGCAAACCGTTTACGTTTATGACTATGTTTATTTGGGTGGTTTTTGCTTAGGACTGGCCACACTAACACTTTGGCTTTGGCAAAAAGCGAGAAAGCGCTACTCAGCTTATGGTGGATAAACTGCAACCCAACCGACTCATCTCTTTTTGCTCCAGACACATGCGTTTATTTATTCGATTTCGCATCATCGATATAATGAAGGTACTTGAGTATCGAGCTAGTTTTACTTTTTGGGTGGTAATTAACATTCTCTGGAGTTTATTCAACATTTTATTTTTTGGTATTCTGGTTGGGGTCTCGGGATCCATTGGTGGTTGGAACCGTCAAGAAGTGTTTTTGTTACTGGGAATATTTACATTGATCGATGCTTTTACCTGGTCAATTTTTTATGCCAACATGAGCGAGTACTCGGCAGATATTTTTGATGGTCGACTCTCGCTTTTGCTCTGTCGACCAGTTAATACCCAATTTTATTTGATGACTAGAAAACTTAATCCGCAAATTGTTTTTCGACTAGTCATTGGAATCATCATCATGATTGTGAGCCTCATTCAACTGCACGTTACAGTCACGTTTTTTTCTCTGATTTTGTTCTTAATTTTTCTGGGTATCAGTTTTCTGTTTTTATACAGTTTTTGGTTTTTACTCACTACCTGCGCTTTTTTCTTTGAAAGACTGGATAATTTAAATGACATCATCCCAGCCGCCCGAAGGCTTTGGCAGGTACCTAGAACTGTTTATTATGGCGCAATTGGCGTCACATTGACCAATCTGATTCCATTTCTACTCGTCACTTCAATTCCCAGTGAAATCCTATTGGATCGTTTTGATCCAATAATCCTGGTTTATTACTTTTTCTTCACTATTTTTTTATTGTGGCTCACGAATCGATTTTTCCATTTTGCCGTTCGCCACTTCAGCGGAATGGCAAACTAAGGTAAGATACCGTCATGTCAGATACCCCCATCATTAGCGTTGCTCATTTAAGTAAACAATTTAAGGTTTATCAAAAAAAACCTGGGCTGATGGGTTCGATTGTTTCTCTTTGGCATCGATCCTACGAAACAATCAGAGCAGTTGAAGATGTGTCATTTTCGATTTTTCCAGGAGAAATCGTCGGTTTCATTGGTCAAAACGGCGCCGGCAAAACCACCACCCTAAAAATGCTATCTGGTTTGCTTTACCCCAGCTCTGGCGAGGTGGCTGTGTTGGGATACAATCCCTGGGATAGAAAGCCAGAATTTCAAAAGCAATTTTCCCTGGTTATGGGCCAAAAAAACCAACTTTGGTGGGATTTGCCGGCGATGGAAACTTTTTTGCTAAATCAAGCAATATATGAAATTCCCGACGATCAATTTAAATCAACGCTCAAACAACTAATTGAACTGCTGGATGTAGCGGATGTGATTAATGTTCAAGTCAGGAAGCTCTCACTGGGACAAAGAATGAAGTGCGAACTAATAGCTGCCCTTTTGCACCAACCTAAGGTTCTTTTCTTGGACGAACCAACGATTGGGCTAGATGTCGTGATGCAAAAAACTTTACGTGACTTTATCAAAGCTTATAACCAGCAGTTTGGTGCCACCGTCATTCTCACTAGTCATTACATGGGTGATGTCAAAGAGTTGTGCAAACGCACGATCATTATAGACAAGGGAAAAAAAGTTTTTGATGGACCGCTCCAGGATATTATTGATAAATACGCTCGGAACAAAATTTTGTCGCTGGTATTTTCTGGACCAGTCGCACGTAAAAAATTATTAGAATTTGGCACGATTACCGAATTTTCAGAAGATGGCACCAATGATACCGCCACAATTATCGTGCCAAGAAAAGAGGCAACTGTCATTGCCGCAAAAATAATGTCTGATCTGCCAGTTCAAGATTTAACGATCGAAGAACCGCCAATTGATGCCATTATTCGTGAAGTATTTAAGTCGCAAAACCAAGCATAGACACCCATAAATTCATGAGAAAATATCTCGTTCTCCTTTCAATCTCTTGGCAAAATGGATTTGCTTATCGAGCTAGTGTTTTTTTGTGGCGATTCCGCCAATTTCTCTCGTCTTTTTTTTCTTTAACTCTGTGGACGATTTTGTATCAAAGTACGGAAAACTCCTTTGGTTATTCGGAGGACCAAATGATTGCTTATATCTTCATTACTGGTGTCATTCAAAATTTGATTGTCGCCACTGCACTGAATGGCCTAACATCAACGATTTACTCAGGAGAACTCAGTATTTTTCTGGTCAAACCTATTGGCTTGTTCAGAGCCTTGGCAGTTTCAGAAGTGGCTGATAAAGCCAAAAATTTATTTTTCGTCATCATCGAGTCGATGATCCTATTTGCAATTTTTCAGCCTCATTTTATATCAATCCAACCACTTCACTTTTTACTTGGGATGGGTTGGATTCTGGGCGGCATTGGGTTAACTTTTTTTATCTCACTTCTCTTTGGCGCCATTGGTTTCTGGAGTCCAGAGTCGTGGGGTCCCCGCTTTCTTTTTTTTACCTTCATTTACTTTATCGGGGGAAAATTTTTTCCGCTCGATCTATTACCCAATTTAGTTCAAAAACTAGTTTGGTTGACACCATTCCCTTTTCTGTCTTATGCTCAGTCTCAATTATTACTCAATCGACTTTCTGCAACCGAAATTCTAATTGGCAGTCTCGTCTTGCTCCTTTGGTTAGGCTTGCTGGGTGGTCTCACCAAACTCATTTGGAAAATTGGACTCAAAGATTACGCCGCCATGGGTCAATAATGAAACCAAATTTATGAAACTCACAAAAATCACTCGCTATTGGATCTACTGGCAAAGAATTGCTCAAAACAGCTTGCAGGAAGCCTATGTTAATCGTGCTACCAACCTCCTCTTCATGCTGGGCAAAATCGTGAGACTGACTTTCTCGCTGTTATTTTTACTGGCAATTAAGAATAATTTGCAATTATTTGGGAGTTATACCACCAATCAGTTATTGATATTTTTTTTGACTTATCAATTGATTGATGTGATAGCGCAAGCCGTTTTTAGAGGCGTCTATGCTTTCACCACTAAAATTAGAAGGGGCGAGTTTGATTTTGACTTGCTCAAACCAATTAATCCACTTTTTCAATCATTGATGGGTAGCCCCGATATTAACGATGTGATATTTTTA
The DNA here is from genome assembly GCA_964521215.1 of uncultured Pseudomonadales bacterium. Lineage (GTDB taxonomy): Bacteria > Patescibacteriota > Microgenomatia > UBA1400 > PJMF01 > DAOQVB01. The sequence continues at coordinate 28,798 of CAZFRD010000006.1, read as the reverse complement.
ATTCCGACTTTTGGTACAGTTATTTACTTGATTAATCAGGCCAATTTAGACCTTACTTTCACCAATATTGTTTTATATTTGGTATTACTTGGTAACGGCTTGCTGATCGCCACCGCTCTCCATATATGCATATTAGCTTTTGGCATTTTGACGATGGAGGTGGATGGCCTGACCTGGCTCTATCGTGATTTTACGTTCTTAGGCCAACTACCCGTTGATGCCTACAAACAGCCAGTTAGAGGACTGCTCTCATTTATTATTCCTATCGGATTGATGATAACTATTCCTGCGCGTCAACTGCTTGGACTAAGCAACCCGCTCAATCTATTAGCATTTTGTACGATTGGAATAATAATTTTTATAAGTAGTTTACAACTTTGGCAAGTGGCGCTAAAAAAATATAGTAGCGCCAGTAGTTAACGTTTGGGAGATTGTCTGCGCCTACGAGCTTTACCACCCATACCAATTTTTCTGGTTTCTTTTTGACGAGAATCTCTGGTTAATAACCCAGCCTGTTTGAGTAAACCGTGAAAATCGGGATTGTGTTTTTCTAAAGCCCGACTTAATCCGTGTACAACTGCGTCGAGTTGGCCCGAAATGCCAGAACCAGACACTCTGGCAAAAATTGCAAACAGATTGTTCGAGCCAGTGGTTTCCAACGGTAATAAGTAGCGAGTGGATGGTTTCACTAGCGATGAAAAATATTGACCAACTACTTTGCCATTCACCACAAAATCACCTTTGACTTTGGGATAAATTCGCACCCGAGCAATGGCAGATTTTCTTCTACCCACACCTTCAAAGTATTGACCAGTTGGAGGTAAAAGTAACTCTGTACCACCAAGTTTCGCTTTCGGACTTCTTGGTCGTTGAATTTTTTTAACGATTTTTTTTGGTGCGGTTTTTTTCTTGTTTAACTTGAGTGCCATAGTTGTTCCTATTTCGAAATTTGGCTCTGATAAGGATGTTCTGAGCCTGTAAATACTTTTAATCTTTTCATTCTTTCTGCACGGAGTTTATTTTTGGGTAACATATTTTTCACGGCAGAATTGATCAGTCTTTCTGGATGAGTGGCTCTAATTTCACCTAACGTTTTTGTTCTCAGTCCACCTGGCTGTCCAGTGTGGTGTTGGTATAACTTATTCAATTCTTTTTTGCCAGTGACGGCAATTTTTTCGGCATTAATCACCACTACATAGTCACCCGCATCGATATGGGGTGTGTAATTCTTTTTTTGTTTACCAATTAAGTTGGTGGCTATTTCTGTGGCCACCCGACCTAAAACCTGATTATTCACGTCAATCAAAATCCATCGTCTCTTAATTTCAGCTGATTTGAGCATTGAAGTCTTATTTGTCATGACTATTTTTTCACCTTTTTAGTTACTTTCGTCTTGGGTTTTTCAGTTTTGGCAGGTTTTGCTGGTTTAACTGCTTTTGTAGTCTGCTTAGTACTCGTGTCTACCGATTTCTTAGGTGCTTTCAAATGCGTGCTCTTTTCTGGCATTTTGACGAGTGAGAGTTTGACCAATGAGGCATTGTCTCCTCGACGTGTGCCTAAATCGCTAGTCGTGGTGAAACCAGACTTTCGATCAGCAAATAACGGCGCAATCGTATCTACCAAAGTATTGACCACATCCCGTTTGCCAAAAAATCTGTGCAGTAGCCTTCTGGTTTCGACTGAATTATTTTTCGCTTTGGCAATCATTTTATTGCTTAAGCGCTCCACCTCGGTTGCTTTAGCTTTAGTGGTGGTAATCGCACCATGCTCAATCAACGATCGAACTAAATTCATCAACAAGGCCTTGCGGTTGTTGGTCTCACGATTGAAATGATTGCCTTTAATTCGATGTCTCATGAAACATTTATGAGGCTAAGCTCATTCCTTTTTTTTCAAGTGCTCTCTGCACTACATCGACACTTTTTTCTCCCAAGTTCTTAACTTTGGCGATCGTGTCTCTTGAAGCGGTACTCAAGCTACCAACAGTTTCGAATCCCCCTTTTCTCAGCGCATTAGCGATTCTGGTTGGCAGATCTAATTCTTCAACTGTTAAACGCATAACTTCTTTTACCTCAGGAGATAAATCGTCTTGAGGTTCTTCTGCTTGCTGGACAACTGGATTAACAATTTGGGAGAACTGACGCTCGAGAATTCGCGCAGCTTTTTTTACTGCCTCAAGTGGATTAATTGAACCACTCGTCACTACGTCGAGAATTAATTTATCAAAATCAGTTCTTCGACCAACTCGAGTGGCTTCAACCTTATATGAAACTTTAATCACGGGTGAAAATAAAGCGTCAAGCATAATTTCGCCAATAGTATTGGTTTGACGGTCTTTCGCCAAAACATAACCCAAGCCACGCTCGGCAATCAGTTCCAATTCTAACTTCGAGCCTTTACTTAAAGTGGCAATGTGCTGGGTGGGACTGACTACTTCCAGACCGGCTTCGCAAACTAAATCGGCAGCAGTGACTTTTTTGGGGCCCACCACAGAAAGTCTGGCAACTCCACCAGCCTCTGTTAGAGAATTCAAGCTGATTGATTTGAGATTTAGAGTTATTTCCAAAACATCTTCCTTAACGCCAGGAAGGGTGGAAAACTGATGGTCTACATCGCTGAATTTGACGGTAGTAAAAGCAGTACCAGGTAGTGAACTGAGTAGGGTTCGACGTAATGAGTTGCCCAAGGTGTGACCATAACCCTGTTCTAAGGGCTCAATAATCACTTGTGAGTGATTTTCACCGAGCGCTTTCTCGGTGATAGAAAAATTGGTTGTTGATTGATTATCTTGCATACATGCTCCAGCTAACGACTATAATATTCGATTACTAATTGTTCTTCAATTTTTTCTTGAATATCACTGCGCAGTGGTGTTCTCACCACTTTGCCAATGTGAGCTTTTCTCTCAAGCCATTCCACTCTTGATACACCCTCTTTAAGTAACAATTCAACTGTGGGTATCTTGAGCGCTGAGTCGGTTAATGACACAACGTCATTCACCTGCACTCGGTAGGAAGGAATGCTCATTTTTTTTGAATTTACTCTCACATGGCCGTGATTCACAATTTGACGTGCCGCCGCTCTGGTGGGTGCCCAACCAATCCGGTAAAGCACATTGTCCAGCCTTCGTTCCAAGTAAGAAAGCAAGGTTGCTCCAGTGGCAGTTTTTCTTTGACTGGCTTCTGCATAAAGTTTGTGCAACTGTTGTTCTAGTACGCCATAAATATATTTTAATTTTTGTTTTTCTTTTAATTGAATCGCATAGTCAGATTGTTTCCGACGAGATTTGGCACCATGCTGACCTGGCCTAATATTTAATCTTCGACCAACTTTCAACGGATTGGTACGAAGACCTAAATCTTCACCGATTTTTCTTGATAGCTTGTTTTTTGGACCAATGTATCTTGCCATAGTTTTACTTCATTATTTATTGTGTTTTGCTTTACGAGGACGAGTACCGTTATGAGGCATAGGTGTTTGGTCAACAATCTGGGTAACTCTAATTCTCTGCGCTCGTAGCACTCTGAGAGCTACATCTCTGCCGGGACCTGGTCCTTTAATAAAGACCGCCATCGTATTCATTCCAAATTGACGGGCTTTATTAATCGCGTTTTCCATGGTGATGGTGGCAGCGTAGGGTGTGGATTTTCTTGAACCACTAAAACCTGACTCCCCAGTGGATGACCAACAGAGAACGTTTCCCTTTTCGTCTGTGACACTCACCAGCGTACTATTAAAGGTCGCCGTCACGTACATCTTGCCTTCTGGTACAGCCCTGGTTTGCTTTTTTCTGGTTTTTGCAGCTGGTTTATTAGTATTTGCCATAGCCTATTCCATTGATTATTTTGGTTTGGCAGCTGTTTCTAATTTAGCTGCTTGATCTTTGGTCAACGAACCGACAGTTCTTCTACGACCTCCTCCACGAGCTGTGCGACCATTAGTTCTGGTTCGCTGGCCTCGGCTGGGAAGTTTAGCCTGATGACGCTTGCCACGATATGATTGAATTCTGATTAACCGATCGATATTATCGTTTTCTTCTCTTCTCAAATCACCTTCTAATCTAAATCTTTCGAGCACTCTTTGAATTCTGCTTAATTCGATCGTGGTTAAATCTCTGGTTCTTTTTTCTGCATCCACATTGGCTTCTTTCAGCACCTGAGTAGAGCGATTTCGTCCCACTCCATAGATACTCAACAAAGCGAAGCCAACTTTTTTCTGTTCTGGTAGATCTACTCCAAGAATACGTGACATGTGATTTTATCCCTGCCTTTGCTTGTGCTTGGGGTTACCTTTACAGATAACTCTCACCGCTCCTTTGCGGCGAATAATCTTGCATTGAATGCAAAGTTTTTTTACTGACGATCTGACTTTCATATACTTGACTTAAAAACAGGCCTGAACTATACCAGTCTTGGCGTAAAATGAAAAGACCCAATTTTACTGCGAATCTGTTTTTGTTGATCTATAGGTAATTTTACACTTTTCGAGGTCATATTTAGAGACATAACCGCGAACAATATCGCCCGGCATGACTCGAATACGGTATAAACGCATCTTACCAACTAATGTACCTAATAATAATCGACCCACCATGGGTTTAGCCACACTATCTGTGACTTTGACTCGAAACATAGTGTTGGGTAAACACGACTCCACCACACCCTCAACCTCAAAACGGTCGGGACGATCGGATCGCTCGGTAGTGGTGTCGACTTGTTTACGAGCCTTAGCCGATCTTTTGTGTTCTTGAACTTTACCCATAACTTAGTGCTAATTACTAGAAGGGAGTATTGTATCAAATTATCGGCCTTTTGTCAGTATCTCAGGCCCATTGGGAGTGACTAACACCGTTTCCTCAAACATAGCGGTCAAAGATCCGTCTTGGGTACGAAAAGTCCAGCCATCGGGATCAACGATCAAATGGGGATTACCCATGGCGTACATGACTTCAATTGCCAAAGTTTGACCATCATGCAAGATGATGGCGCGATCAGCAGGATCTGCGACACAAGGTATTGCTGGATCCATATGCAGTTTTTCACCAACTCCATGTCCTGTCAGTTGGTAAACTGCACCGCAGTTTTCCTCCAATAATACTTTTTCCATGGCTCGACTGATTTGGTAGACTGACTGACCAACAGTGGCGCAAGCAATCGCCTTATTTTCTGATTTTTGACCAATTTCTAAGAACCTCCGGTGTTTGGCAGAAATATTGCCCACGCCAAAACTAATGGTCGTATCAAGATGATAACCTTGATTGATTAGACCAACATCGATCGTAATGATGTCGCCATCTTCGATTTGCTGTTCATTGGGAATACCATGACACAAGGCATCGTTTTTCATAATGCAGGTTGACCAATGGTAGCCTGACACTGTAGAAAAGCTCGGTTTCATACCTGCCTTTAAAATTAAATCTGTCGCTTGCTTGTCGATAGCGCTAAAAGTGACGCCGATTTGAGCAAAGGCTTGAAGTTCGTGCTTAATGGTGGCTAGCGCAGCACCCCCAACCCTCATGCATTCAATCCGATTTGAGGTGTTGGCGGCTGATTGTAGGTTTGACACAAGGAACCCGACTTATTTACTTTTTGCTGTAATGGCAGTTTTTATTTGAGCAAACACTTCCTCAACGTCCACTTCGCCATCAACTTCAATTAGCTTGCCTTCACTTTTGTAGTAATCGACCACGGGCGCAGTCAGCTCGTGAAATAGTTGAATTCTTTTGCGGATAGCTTGCAGGGTTTCATCTTCTCGCACATCATTACGACCAGAAATTCGCCACAGCGCCTCCTTATCAGAAACTGCGAGGAAAACAACGTAATCAACTGCGCCGTTAAAAGCCTTTGCTTGAGGCACTGTCCGAGGAAATCCATCCAAAATATAACCACTAATATATTCGGGTTTTTCTAAGTAGGTTAAAACCACTTCTAAAGTGGTGTCATCTGGAACTAGCGCTCCCGAATTGAGTGTTTCTTTGAGCCAACGACCTAGTTGGGTTTTTTCTTTGGCCATTTCACGAAAGATATGTCCCGATGATAAGTAGGGTACGTTATATTCTGTGGCCAGTAAATTCCCTTGGGTTGATTTACCTGCTCCTTGAATACCAATCAAAATTATTCTCATAATTAATTCCTTATTAAGTTATCGATACTGATCGTAATTTTGTTCAACTAACATACTTTCTACTTGCTTGGCTGTTTCCAGAATCACCGAAACAACGATTAAAGCGCTGGTTCCACCCAAAGCTAAAGATTGGATGCCAGTGGCATTTTGCACTAGTGAGGGCAAGATAGCGACAAAACCTAAAAAGAGAGCGCCCACCAAAGTAATCCGATTCACCACAAATTCTAAGTACTTCTTGGTCGCTGCACCCGGTCTGATTCCAGGCAAAAAGGCGCCGCTTTTTTTTAGTTCGGATGATAAATCTTCGGCATTGAAAAAGATGAGAGCAGAGAAAAACGAAAAGAAAAAGACAACTAAGAAGTAGGTAATGATGTAAATGGGATTTGTTTCAGCAAACCACAGTTGTAATTTCTGACCTACCAAAACTAACTGAGCCTGTTGTGATGCAACAAATAATCTACCCAAAAAGGATGGAGCGATCATAATAGAGAGGGCAAAAATAATCGGCATCACTCCCGATACATTGACTCTAATTGGTAAATGAGTCATGTAGTTGCCATAAATCCTGCTTCCCCGTTGACGCTTGGCGTATTGGATAGCGACTTTACGCACCGACTCATTCATAAAAACCACCAAGGCAATGATGACAGCAAATAAGGTCAGGACAATTAACGCGGTGAAGGTCTGATCGCCAGCTCCCGCGGTAAATAGCTCCGCCACGGTGACTGGCAAACGACTCAAGATACCGCCTAGTAAAATCATCGAGATGCCATTACCAATGCCGTACAAAGAAACCAGTTCTCCCAACCAGAGGACAATCATTGAACCCGCTACCATCGTGGCAATTAATCCCACTAGCAGGAGGGGGTTATTTATTTGGATTAGTTCTTGAGAACGAAGTAAAGTTAAAACCGAAACGCTTTGAATAATCGCTAAGGGAACCGCAATCATTCGAGTATATTGATTAATTCTTTCTCTACCAGACTCTCCATCCTTTTGAATTTCCTTGAGTTTGGGTAGTACCATCGTGGCCAACTGAATAATAATTGAAGCAGTAATATAAGGGTTGATACCTACCGCCACAATTGAGAAGTTGGATAAAGTGCCACCAGAGAAGATATTGAGCAGACTTAGAAATTGATTATTTTGAAAAATTGAACCCAGTTTTAACAAATCAACACCGGGCAAGGGGATATGAGCTAGAAATCTGAATAAAAGAAAAATACCTGCGGTAAATAAGAGTTTTTTCCGTAAAGCCTTGGTTTGCCACAGTTTTTGCAGAAAGTTGGTTAGCCTTTGCATTGAGGTGTTTACTCTACCACAGAACCGCCGACTTTTTCAATCAAGCGACGAGCTTGTTGAGTTACTTTCAAACCAGAAATCGTCACTGCTCGGCTCAGCGAACCATGAGCAATCACTTTTGCGCCTCTAAACTTGTGATCAATAATTTTTTCTAGCTTAAGAGTATCGAGAGAAATAGTTGTCGCCTGCATTTTGGCCAACTCGCTCAGGCTAACTGCCGCGACGCGCTCAAATGATTCAAGCTTGCCCTTGCCTCGCCACATAGGTAGACGTTTAATCAGAGGCAACTGGCCACCCTCAAACCACAATGGTCTTTTGCCACCATTACGTGAATTTTGTCCCTTGGTGCCTCGACTGCTAGTGTGACCACCCTTGCCGGAACCATAACCGCGTCCAACTCTTTTGTTAGATTTTTTAGTGATGGCTAGTAATGATTGCATCATTGACATATAAGTTTCCGTTTATTTTTTTGTGGGCAGTTTTTTCGCCAGTGGTTTTGCCTGTGGTTTTATCTTAGTGGTCACAACTTTCTTTTCTGACTGACGATCGGTCTGTTGGTTCATTTCATCTTTAAATTTTTGTTCCGCCTCTTCCTCAACTTGGGCGATTGATTTCAATTTGATCATTTTTAAGTCCACTATGCGAGCAATCTCTTTCAGTGCTGCAAATGTGGCATGAACACTGGAAGCTTTATTTTGTGAACCATGAATCTTGCTCGAAATGTCTCTGATACCAGCCGCTTCTACCACCGATCTCACTGGGCCACCAGCGATCACCCCAGAACCTTTGGGAGCAGGCTTGAGTAGCACTTTACCAGCACCTTTCTTAATATCAATTGAGAAAGGAATGGTTGTGCCATCTAGTGGAACGGAAATCATGCGTTTTTTGGCTTTTTTCACACCCTTGCGGATTGCGGCCGAAACGTCGGGCGCTTTACCCAAACCTACACCAACCTGGCCTTTGCGGTCGCCCACTACCATCAGGGCAGAGAAACCGATTTGGTTGCCACCTTTGGTTTTCTTTGATACTCGAGAAATCTGAATTACTTTTTCCTCGAATTCATTTGAATCTGACGATTGTCTGGGTCTCATACTTGAACTCCTTGTGCACGTAACGCATCGGCTACGGCTTTGATCCGACCATGGTAACGATATGGTCCCCGATCAAATACTGCTGATTGAATCTTTAGCGCTTTTAACTGTTGAGCGATCATTTCACCCACCTTGGTTGCCCGCTGGGTTTTGGTTTCGGTTACCTCAGACTTCTTGCTGGATTTTTTTACTAATTGAATATCTTTGGCAAAAACTAAGGTTTTTTGAGTATCATCGTTGATTGCCTGAGCCGAAATGTATCGATTTGAACGGTAAACCGAAACTCTTGGCCTTTGTGCTGTGCCATGAAGATTGGCCCGGACCCGCTTGGCCCGTCTGGCTTTGGCATTGCTGGAGTGATAATTTGTGTTTTTCATGTTATTACTTTATTTATTAGGCTGAGGCTGTTTTACCTGGCTTAGTTTTGACAAATTCATTTTCGTAACGGATACCCTTGCCTTTGTAAGGCTCAGGTGGTCTCACTGCTCTCAAGTTGGCGGCTACTTGTCCCACTTGCTGTTTATCTATACCAGAAACATGAATTGTGTCATTGCCCTCAACTTGAAAAGTAATGCCGGCAATGGCGGGTACTTCAACAGTATGAGAATAACCCACCGCTAAACTGATTCCAGCTCCCTTGGTTTGCACACGATAACCCGTGCCAACCATTTTCATTGTTTTTTTGTAACCGTCTGTGATCCCAATAATTGCATTGGCAATTAAGTTTCTGACCAATCCGTGGTAGGCACGCACTTGGCGACTGCCATTTTTCCGGCTAACAACGATAGTGCCATCTTGATTTGCAACTGTAATTCCCTGAGGCACAGTCACCTTCAGCTCGCCCTTCGCCCCTTTGACTACCACTTCGCTAGTTGAGAGCTCAATCGTGACGCCACTGGGTATGCTGATATTTTTCTTACCAATTCTTGACATAAAGTTACCAAATTTTACAGATTAATTCGCCTCCTACATTTTGTTTTCTGGCTTGCGAGTCAGATAGAATTCCTTTATTGGTCGAGATGATGGATAATCCATAGCCCGCTAAGGTCTGAGGAATTTCTTTGGCGGTGACATACAATCTTCTACCTGGTTTCGATAGTCTTCGTACGCCACTGACTGCGGATTGTTTTTTGACATATTTTAATTGCACTTCCAATGCCTGCTTGGGTACTTCACCCACCAAGGCGAATGACTCAATGTAACCTTCAGCTAGCAAAATATCCAAAATGGCTCGTTTTACCTTGGAGTCAGGAATACTCACCTGAGTTTTTTTTGCCAGGTGGGCGTTTTTGATGCGAATTAGTAGGTCTGCGATTGGATCAGTCATAAAAAAATACTTATTTACTTGCCTTAACTACTCCTGGTAACTCGCCTTTAAGAGCAAGTTCCCGGAAAGTTAATCTACTTAAACCAAAATAGCCCATATAGCCTCGTGGTCTGCCGGTAATTCGGCAACGGTTTTCACCTCTGGTGGAAACTCGATTAATTTTAGTTTGACCAGATAGTAATAGAGCACTACGTTTAGCTCGTAGTACCTTTGCTTTTGCTATTTTTGATTTTTTAGCCATGTTTTTCCTCCTTAGCAAATGGCATTCCCAACAAACGCAATAAGACTCTCGCTTCTTCATCGGAGTCTGTACTGGTTACTATCACCACTTGCAGTGAACGAATCCGGTCGATTGTATCATAATTTATCTCAGGAAAAATAATCTGTTCATCTAGGCCCATACTAAAATTGCCGTGGCCATCGAATGCGGATAAAGAAACACCCCTAAAATCTTTGACCCGAGGTAAAGCAACGATCAGTAATTTTTGTAGAAATGTCCACATCAGGTCACCTCTCAAAGTTACCATCACTCCCACTGGGTCACCCTGCCTAAGCTTAAAGCCAGAAATTGATTTACTGGCTCGGCTAATTTGTGGTTTTTGACCAGAAATTAGCGCAAATTGCTGTTGGACGTTCTCGATAATTGGTTTTCTGGCTCTGGGATCTTGAGGCTGGGTAATACCCATATTTAAAGTAATTTTCTTAATTTTTGGCACAGCAAAAACATTAGTAATGCCCAATTCTTTCATGAGTTGGGGCACGATGCTGGTGGTAAAATCATTTTTAGTTATTTTCATACACTTTTACTTTTTGGTTTTGGTTTTCTTAGTTTCGCCAGTTTTAGCCACTATTGCTATTTTTTTTGCTTTTTCTGGCTTGGCAGATTTTGTCACTTCTTCGCCACTTTTTTTGAAGACTCGTAGCTTCGTACCATCTTTTAAGATTTTGTAGCCAATTCGATCAACTTCGCCGGCGGCGTTGAGGATACCAACTTTGCTGACATGAATGGGTTTAGTCAAAATTACTCGTTCTCCCGATTGACCGTTTTGTGGTTTTCTGTGTCTGGTAACTTGATTGATACCTTCAACCACCACCATCTGCTTGCTTGGGAAAACCGCCAGCACCTTGGCTTGTTTGCCCTTATCTTTTCCGGTTAGTATTTTGACCATGTCATTAACTTGGATTTTCATAATACCTCTGCAGCTAAACTGGCAATTTTGTTAAAGCCACGGTTTTTTACTTCTCGAGCGATAGGTCCAAAGACACGGGTACCAACTGGATTTGGACTGGTTCTGGACTCAACAATCACTACCGCATTATCATCAAAACGAATATATTCACCGTTTGGCCGTCGAACTTCTTTTCTGGTTCTCACCACTACAGCCCTAACTTTATCTCCTCTTTTGATTGCACCTTGAGTATCTGCCTGAATCACTGAGGCCATAATAATATCGCCCACCGTGCCTGTTTTGCGTTTTGAACCACCATAAACTTGAATGGTTCTCACCTGCTTGGCGCCTGAATTATCGGCAACTAGTAAAACGGAGCGCAGTTGGATCATGACTTGGTTTCCGTTTTTAACTTACTAACTATTATAAAACGCTTGGTTTTACTGATTGGTCTACAAGGTTGGATTATTACCTCATCTCCAACTGCCAAGACCAACTTGTCATAGTGACAAGCATAATTCTTCGTCCTTTTGACCGATTTTTTGTAGAGTGGGTGAGTCCACTGACGACTGACACTAACTCTAGCAGTTTGCAGACCTGGTAATGAGCTGATTTTGCCTGTTAATTGTTTCATGCGAGTAATTCCTTTTCTCTGATGATGGTGAGTATGCGAGCCAAACTATCTGATGCTCTGGCCAAACTACCGCCCTTACTCTTGCCAGCTTGGGTTTTAATTTTTTCAATGGTTAACTCACGTTGCGCTTTTTCTAAAAGTGCTCGCAATTCGAGTAGAGTCATCTGGTGGAGTGCTGGTAAATCTTGTTTTTTCATAGGTTTACTTAGCAATTACTCCAGTATCGACCGATAACTTGTTTGAGGCTTTGCGCAAAGCTTCTCTGGCTAACGACTCTGGCACACCACCGATTTCAAATAAAACCATTCCTGGTCTGACCACGGCTACGTATTGTTCAATTGCTCCTTTACCAGAGCCCATTTTCACACCAACGGGTTTTTTAGTTGTTGGCTTGTCGGCAAAAATTCTAATCCAGTATTTACCAGCTCTTTTCGTCATGTAAGTGATCTTTTTTCGGGCCGCCTCAATTTGACGAGCAGACACCCAATTGGTGGATCGTGCCTGCAAACCATAGTCACCAAAAACTACAGTATTACCTCTCAAAGAAATGCCTTTGCGACGGCCTCTAAATGCTTTGCGGTATTTGCTTTTCTTTGGTTGTTGCATACGTAATTTCTACTGCTTGATTTATGACTGAATTTCTCCCTTATAGATCCAAACTTTGATACCAACGTATCCAGAACGAGTCTTGGCTGGCAACTGATAGTAATCAATATTAGCCCGTAAAGTTTGAGTGGGCACACTGCCCTGAGCGTACTTTTCAGTGCGACCAATTTCGGCACCACCAATTCTGCCAGAGAGAGAAATTTTCACCCCTTTGGCCCCAGCTTGCATGATTTTTTCCAGCGCTTGACTAACAGCCCGGCGGTGAGGAAAACGCTTGACTAATTGTTGAACGATGGTTTCGGCAATTAATTTGGCACTGAGTTCGGGACTGGTAACTTCTTCGACTCTAATATCGGCTTTGATTTTACCTTTTTGTTTTTTGGCTGGCGCATTAATAATTGCTTCAACGCCTTTTTTGACTTCTTCCAGATTAGCGCCACCCTTACCAATCACGACTCCGGGACGAGCTACAAATAAAATCACTTTAATGACGGTTAACGAGCGTTCAATATCAACTTGCACCACTTGTGCATTAGCCAATTTAGCCTCTAAATAACGTCTTAATTCGTAATCTTCCAGGGCAAGTCCAGCATATTGACTGGGTTCACTATGCCAACGAGACTTCCAGGTAAATGTGGAGCCCAGACGAAAACCGGTTGGATTTACTTTTTGTCCCATGTATTTTCTTTCAATATTACTTTTGCTTAAACAAAGAACAGTTATTGTACAGTACAAACCTGCTTTATTCCAGATACAGACCTTATTTTGCTACAGGTCGTTTAGTCCTTGTTTGTTTACTAACTACTACAGTTTTTTGCGTCACTTTTTCGGCTTTTTGCTGAACTGGTCGTTGTGGTTTGGCGGTCACGTCGGTCTTCACCACTTGAGCTTCCTTGGCAACTGGCTGAGCGATTTTGGCTTTTTTGTCAGTTGGTTTAGCTGTATCAGTGGTTTCAAGCACAATCGTGATCTGGCAAGATCTTTTGACAATACTGTGAGCTCTGCCTCGACTCACTGGCTGAAATCGTTTAAATCTTGTGCCTTCGCCAACTTGGATAGACACAATCTTCAGATCAGCTGCGTTCACCCCATGATTATGCTGAGCATTGGCCACAGCTTGGCGTAAAGTTTTTAAGATTACCAGTGTGGATCGGCGTTGAATTTGACCCAACTGCAAAATCGCTTGCTCTAAAGACATTTTTTTGACCGTATTTGCCACTAAACGCACTTTTCTTGGCGATTGACGGACTGATTTTTGAACGACTGTAATCTGCATACTTTCTCTCTTAGGTTTTGGTCAATACTCGCTTAACGACTCTACCGTGACCACGGAATTTTCTGGTGGCGGCAAACTCACCCAACTTGTGACCAACCATAGCTTCGGTAATAAAGACTTCTACAAACTCTTTACCCTGATGTACGGCAAATGTGTGTCCCACAAAATCAGGACTTACTACACAAGCGCGACTCCAAGTTTTAATAGGAGTTTTAGCGCCCGATTGTTTTTGTTTATTGACCTTAGCTAATACTTTTGGGTCAACGAATGGTCCTTTTGTACTTGATCGAGACATACTTTCCTACTCCTTTTTTAAACTTTCACTCTGCGATCGCGAACGATCAAACGGTTAGTACGATGTTTTTTGGTACGAGTCTTTTTACCCATTGCTGGTTTACCCCACGGCGTCTTGGGGTATTTCAAGCCCACTCCAGAACGTCCTTCTCCACCACCATGTGGATGTGAATCTGGGTGTTGAGCTGTGCCCCGAACTGTTGGTCTGATTCCCATTAGTCTTTTGCGACCGGCTTTGCCGATCTTGCGATTTTTCCATTCTTGGTTACCAATTTGACCAATAGTGGCGTAACAATCTTGGTGGACTAAACGAAGTTCCTTTGAGGGGAGTTGCACTGTCACGTAAACTCCATCTTTGGATTGAATAGTGGCGCTGGTACCAGCGCCACGTACGAGTTGAGCGCCCTTGCCTGGTTTTAATTCTAGATTGTGAATTGCCATTCCAACCGGGATTGAGCGGAGTGGCAAAGCGTTACCAAGTTTAATCTCAACCGACTCACCATTCATCACGGTGTCACCAACAGCAATCCCTTGGGGAGCAACCACATAAGCTTTTCTACCATCTTGGAAATAAAGTAAAGCCAAATGAGCGCTTCTGACGGGATCGTATTCAAGTCGTTGCACGACTGCAGGAATATCTCTTGCTACTCGCTTCCAATCAATAATTCGCACTCTCTTTTTAACCCCACCACCACGATGGCGAACGGTAATCCGACCTTTAAAGCCTCTGCCCTGACGCTTAGTGTGTCCTGGCTTGAGCAAAGATTTCTCTGGAGAACCCTTGTGGAGATCGCTTCTGTCTATTACAACTTGGTGGCGAGTACCGCTGGATGTGGCTTTTCTTTGATGTAACATATAGTTTATTCCTGTCCACCTACATCAAAAATTTCTAAAGTTTGACCTTGCTTTAAAGTCACGAGGGCTTTCTTGGAACGAGCTGTCATCCGACCCAAACGCCGCTTGCCAGTTTTTCGTTGCTGGGGCTGAACAACTATCGTGCGTACGCGGACAACTTTGACACCATAGAGTTCTTCGATGAGTGTTTTCACCTGATTTTTGCTCGAAGTGGTACTCACCTCAAAAGTAAAGGTGTTAACTTTATTGGCTAAAGCGAGTGAGCGTTCGGTCACAATTGGTCGTTTTAGTATGTGTGTGTGCATAAATTATTTGGCGACTTTTTTAGTCACAATTTTCTTCGTCGCAGTTTTCTTCACCGCTGTCTTCACTGTTTTTTTAACTGTTGGTTTCACCACTTTTGTTTTAGCTTGGCTTTCTGTCTTCTCAACAGGCTTCGAAGAGGGTTTAGCTTTTTCTGTTAGCTTGTCTTTGACAAAACGTTGCTCTAAATCGGTGATGGCTTGGGAGGTAAAAACAATAATATCTGCCGACATCACATCGAGCACATTTAACTTAGCCACCGAACAAATTGTCACGCTGGGTATATTGGCAAATGAGCGACGAGTTGACTCCGTGTTTGCATGAAGGACTAATAAACATTTACGAAATTTGGGACCGATCGATTTTAAAAACCGTGCGGCGTATTTGGTTTTACCCGAAGTTTCCAAGGGAATGTCGCTCACCACTGTTTGAGCACTTTGCAGTGTCAATGCAGAGGCAAGGGCAACTTGTTTTTGTTTTTTCGATAACGAAAGACTCCAGTTTTGTTCACCTGATGGTCCATGAGCAACACCACCTCCTACAAAAATTGGGGCATTCCTTGATCCATGACGAGCATTACCAGTGCCTTTTTGGCGATACACTTTGGCCTTAGTTCTATTCACATTTGACCTAGTTTGCACGGCGCTAGTACCCTGTCGCTGATTTGCCAAATAGACTCTAATTGCCTGAGCAATTAACGGTTTGTTGACTTGAGTGGCAAACAAAGCATCGCTCACAACTAAAGTTGCTTCTTTGCCAGTGGGTGTAATCTTTGTAATTTTCATGCCTCAGGTGTTTCAGTTATTTCTTGAGCGACTTCGCTGGTTTCTACTGCTACTTGGCTAGCTGGTGCAGGCTCGGACAAGCCACTGGCTTGAAAATTTAATTTGATTGCTTGGGCCTTGCCAGTTTTGCGAACCATTACAAAACTATTGAGATGACCAGGTACTGGCCCACTGACCCAAATTTCTTTCGTGGCTGAATCAATATATAAAACCACTAAACCGGGAATCGTTTTGGTTTCTACCCCGTAGTGACCAGGCATTCTTTTGCCTTTCCAAACTCTGCCTGGACTCGTGCCAGCGCCAATCGAGCCAACGGCCCGAGTGCGGTCTGATTGACCATGAGTTTTTGGTCCACCATGAAATCCGTAACGTTTCACAGCACCAGCAAAACCTCTGCCCTTAGTAGTTCCTCGAATTTCGACCACATCTCCCACCGCCAGCACTGATGCCACAGAAATTTCTGCTCCCACCTTGGGTTGAGCTTCACCTTCTTGAGTAGTCCAACGAGCACCGCCGAGGCGAGCTGGCATAAATGAAAAACCGCCCTTCTTAAATTTAGTGAGGAGCGGTTTGGTGACGTTTTTGGCTTTTTTATTTCCGTAGCCAACTTCAAGAATATTGGGAGCAAGTACTGCTGAAACAATATTATCTGGAGTTTTTAATCGTGTTACAGCCAACCGCTTGCCATCTGCAGTCCAGGCCTGTGTCATGCCAGTTTTGGTTGCGTAAAAGTCGGTTAACATAGACTTGATGACAACCCGACAAAGAGTTGAACATCCTATTTATTTTGTTACTATTCGTTTTCGTCACCATACCATGGTGTTAATTCCCAAGTACGCCTTAGGATTTAATTTGAATTGATACGCCTGCCGGTAATTCCAAATGCATGAGAGAGTCGATCGTTTTGCTAGTTGGATTAACAATATCGATCACCCGCTTATGAGTTCTAATTTCGTAATGCTCCTGAGCATTCTTATCTACGTGTGGTGAGGCTAAAATCGTGAAACTCTTAATATGGGTAGGAATTGGCACCGGCCCATTTACCTGAGCGCCAGTCGCCAAAACTGTTTCGACTATTTTTTTGCTCGCCTCATCAATTACTCGATGATCATAAGACTTCAACTTAACACGAATAGTGTAAGTTGAGGTTGAACTCGAGGTGTTAGTGGTTGCTGCAGTCATATCATTCTGTTACTGTGCGTGATCCTTTTTCAAGACAAGTGGGGATTATACCTAGAATCTTGTAAAAAGTAAATCCCCCCCTGTATCATTGCGATACAGGGGGGGTCATTTTCCGACTTATTTTATTACTTTGGTAATAGCACCTGCTCCAATCGTGTGTCCGCCTTCACGGATGGCAAAGCGTAAACCCTCATTGAGAGCAACTGGTACTATTAGTTTAGCTTTCATTTTGGCATTGTCTCCAGGCATAACCATTTCCACTCCCTCAGGAAGCGTAATTTCGCCAGTGACATCAGTAGTTCTGATATAAAACTGTGGTCGGTAACCAGTAAAGAATGGTTTGTGACGTCCACCCTCTTCTTTGGTTAAGATGTACACTTCTGCCTCAAACTCAGTATGAGGTGTGGCAGTGCCAGTTTTGGCTAATACCTGACCACGTTCTACATCGTCTTTGCCAGTACCTCTAAGCAAAATTCCAACGTTGTCGCCTGCTTGACCTTGATCGAGCATTTTACGGAACATTTCCACACCAGTGACAGTGGTTTTTTGGGCTGGACGTAAACCGACAATTTCAATTTCGTCACCAACTTTAACGATACCCGTGGTAATTCTACCTGTCACGACCGTACCTCGACCTTTGATTGAAAAGACGTCTTCGATCGGCATCAAGAATGGTTTGTCTAGGTCACGAACTGGCTCGGGAATGTAGTCATCCACAGTCTTCATCAATTCCATAATCTTATCTTGATATGCCGAGTCACCTTCGAGAGCTTTGAGAGCACTAACTCGAACAATTGGTGTTTCATCACCATTGAATCCGTATTTTGTTAGCAACTCACGAACTTCCATCTCGACCAAGTCGAGTAATTCGGTGTCATCTACCATATCTACTTTGTTTAATGCCACCACAATTTGAGGCACATTAACTTGTTTGGCCAAAAGGATGTGCTCTCTGGTTTGAGGCATTGGACCATCAGTAGCCGCAACAACGAGAATGGCACCATCCATTTGAGCTGCACCTGTAATCATGTTTTTAATGTAATCGGCATGACCTGGAGCATCAATGTGAGCGTAGTGACGCTTCTCAGTTTCGTATTCGATGTGTGAAATATTGATTGTGACACCACGAGCTGCCTCTTCTGGGGCATTATCGATATCGGCATACTTCATGGGTTTATTAGTTGCCGAAGGCATCTTAACTGCCAAAGTGGTAGTAATCGCTGCCGTCAATGTAGTTTTGCCATGGTCTACATGACCAATGGTACCAATGTTGACGTGTGGTTTGTTGCGGACGAATTTTGCTGCATCTGCCATACTGCTCCTTATTTATTTACTTACTGTATTACTGACTACTAATTACTCCGATTAATTTTTACTTACTACGTTCTTCGATAATTTTTTCTGTGATATTTTTGGGCACAATATCATAGTGACTAGGCAACATCACTGAAGATGCTCTGCCTTGTGACATGCTGCGCAAAATTGTAACATATCCTTGCATCTCAGCCAATGGGGCAAGTGCAGTGATAATGACAGTGTTACCTCTCGTGTTGGTACCTTGAATCTGAGCCCTGCGTGAACCTAGATCGCCAATAATATCTCCCATAAATTCATCTGGGGTTGAGACCTCAACTTTCATAATTGGTTCGAGTAACACCATTTGGGCTTGTTTGGTGGCTTCACGAATTGCCAGGGAACCTGCCATCTTGAATGACAACTCACTCGAGTCTACCTCATGATATGAACCATCATAAAGGGTCACCTTGATGTCGGAAAGAGGAAAGTGAGCTAAAAACCCACGGGCTAAAGACTCCTGGATACCCTTATTGGCAGGCTCAATGTATTCTCTTGGCACAGTTCCACCCGTAATCGCATTAACGAACTCATAACCAGTGCCTCGTTCTTTTGGTTCGACTTTAATCATGACATGACCATATTGACCTCGACCTCCAGTTTGTTTGATGTATTTACCTTCAGCATCGGCAGGTTGAGTAATAGTTTCACGGTATGCGACTTGCGGTTTACCCACAGTGGCATCTACTTTGAACTCACGCTTCATACGATCGACAATGATTTCTAGGTGTAACTCACCCATACCACCAATCACGGTTTGACCGGTCTCTGGATTAGACTTAATTTCAAAAGTTGGATCTTCTTCAGTGAGTTTAGCCAACGCCATACCCATTTTTTCTTGATCAGATTTTGTTTTTGGCTCAATTGCAAGATAAATCACTGGTTCGGCAAAGGTTATTCCCTCCAACACAATTGGGTGATTTTCGTCACAGACTGTATCTCCGGTTTTTGTCAATTTTAAACCCACAATTGCCACAATTTCACCCGCTCGAGCTTCGTCAATTTCTTCTCGTTGGTTAGCGTGCATCAACAACAATCGACCCACTCGTTCCTTTTCTCTTCTGGTTGAATTGTATGAGTAAGAACCAGCTTTGAGAGTCCCAGAGTACACCCGACAGTAAGTCAACTTACCAACATGAGGATCGGTCTGAATTTTGAATGCCAAACCACAAAACGGTTCGGATGGCAAGAGTTTTCTCACTTCCTCTGCCTGCGTTTTGGGATGAGTGCCCTCAATGTGATCGATATCGACCGGACTGGGCAAATATTCAACTACTGCATCTAAAAGTGGCTGGATACCAGTGTTTTTTAGTGATGACCCAGCAAAAATTGGCACTAATTGATAATTGATGACGGCTTTTCTGAGCGCCGCTTTCAGGTCATTAACCGGAATTTCTTCTTCGGCAAAAAATTTCTCCATTAGTTGATCGTCTGTCTCGGCTATCGCCTCGACCAGCGCCATGCGCATTGTTTCGACTTTTTCGGCATATTGAGCAGGTACTTCCATCACTTCGGGTTCGGTGTCGGCCGCCGAGTCTTTCCAGAAAAGGGCTTTGCGATCGATGAGTTCAACCACGCCTCGAAAATCATTTTCGGCTCCCATGGGCAAAACCATAACTGCGGGTTTGACGCCAAATTTGACCCTAATATCTTCAATAGTAGCTTCAAAATCTGCCCCTAATTTGTCCATTTTGTTGACAAAACAAATTCTTGGAACCTTATATTTATCCGCTTGTCGCCAAACTGTTTCTGATTGAGATTGCACTCCCTCACTTGCATCAAGGACGGTGATACCACCATCAAGCACTCTAAGCGAGCGCTCAACTTCGGCGGTAAAGTCAACGTGGCCGGGTGTATCTATAATGTTGAATCGATATTGAACCTTGGGTAAATGTGAATCAAAGTAGGGAGTCCAAAAGGTAGTGGTGGCGGCAGAAACGATCGTAATCCCCCTCTCCTGCTCTTGTTCCATCCAGTCCATGGTGGCCGCGCCCTCATGCACTTCACCAATTTTGTAGGTGCGGCCAGTATAAAAAAGAATGCGTTCGGTGGTAGTGGTTTTGCCCGCATCAATATGCGCAATAATCCCAATATTCCTAATTCTTTCGAGTGGAATTTTATTTCTGTCTGAACTAGCAAATTGCGACATACTGATCCTTATAATTGCTTTTCCGGCTGTTAAACAAATATACAATAGTCAGCCGAGTGATTGCTCACTAGTTTTTTTGCTCCCTTAATTATTACCAACGGAAGTGGGCAAACGCTTTATTCGCCTCAGCCATCCGTAGCGAAGTATTCTTGCGATCAATTGATCCGCCCTGGTTGTTGAGCGCATCAAACATTTCTGCTTCAAGCTTTTCAGCAAAGGTGTGATATTGCTTGTTGGGTCGCTTGTTGGCTTCTTGAACCAACCAACGCAAAGCTAAGGACATGCCTCTTCTTGGCTTCACTGGTACAGGAATTTGGTAGGCCGCTCCACCAATGCGACGAGAGCGGACTTCCATTGGGGGCGTGATCACCTGAAGCACCTCATCAAACGCCACTAAGGCAGTTTTTTTTGTTTTATTTTCGAGTAATTCCAGAGCCTTGTAAACTTGTTTTTGAGCAATGGTTTTTTTGCCTTCCCTCATGACATAGTTGATCAGTTTGGTAACCTGAGTTGATCCGTATTTGGCATCGGGTACTACTGGCAATATTTTCGCACGTTTGGTTCGCATAACTCTCTTTACTATTAACTTCTTTTCACCCCATATTTACTACGGGAAGTTTTACGATTTTGAACACCGCCACAATCATGTTTGCCTCGAATAATGTGATACTTCACTCCAGGCAAATCTTTCACTCTTCCACCTCTGACTAATACGATACTGTGTTCGGCTAAAGAATGCCCTTCCCCCATGATGTAGGCAGTAACTTCGGTTTTATTGGACAGACGTACCCGTGCCACTTTCCGCAAAGCGGAATTAGGTTTTTTTGGCGTCATTGTTTTTACTATAGTACAGACGCCTCTTTTCTGAGGATTGGTGGTAGAAATAAACTGACCAGACTTAGAATTATAACTTCTGCGTAATGCAGTTGCTTTAATTCGAGTTGGCTTACGTTTGCGGCCACCTTTTCTGATTAGTTGATTAAATGTTGGCATTATTTTCCTTTTTGTCGAGCGTTGATTGTATCACATTTCTAATTGAGCTCTTTCCTTGGATGTAGGAATTAAGCGACCAATAATGACATTTTCCTTCAAGCCCTCAAGTTTATCAACCGAGCCTGAGGCGGCCGCATCAGTCAGCACATTCTTGGTGTGTTGGAAAGACGCCGCTGAGAGCCATGAATTAGTAAAGAGTGAAGAGCGGGTAATACCTAAGAACATCACCTTAGCGGTGGCGGGCTCGCCACCAGCGGCAATCGTCTCTTCGTTATCACCAATAAACACGCCTCTCTCTACTACTTCGCCAGTCAAGAAGTCGGTATCGCCAATCGACTCGATTTGCAGTTTATCGCTCATCTTGCGCACAATGACTTCAAAGTGCTTATCATTAATCGGAATTCCCTGTGACTCATAGACTCCCTGCACTGCATTGATGGCATATTGTTGAGCGGCGAGCAAACCACGCAAGGCTAACAATTCCTTGACGTTCATCGGCCCCTCGGTCAATGATTGACCCAAGTGCACCAAATCGCCAGTTTTGACAATCACGGGAGTTTGCAAAGGAAACTCGTAAACTGATGGCTCGATACTTTTATCGCTGGGAGTAATGGTGAGTTGAATTTTGCCAGTTTCCTCGGAAACTGAGACTTGACCAGACACATCTGCCATCACCGCAGCGTTTTTGGGGACTCGAGCTTCAAATAACTCTTCGACTCTTGGCAAACCTTGCGTCACATCCAATCCAACGATACCTCCAGAGTGCTTAATCCGCATGGTTAATTGTGTACCAGGTTCACCAATCGACTGGGCCGCAATTACTCCAACTGGCACCCCAATTTCTACTCTTTGACGAGTGGAAAAATCCCAACCATAACACTTGGCACACATGCCACTCTGTAGTTCGCAAGTAAGAGGTGAAAAAACAGCCACGGAGGCAATTTTTTTACTGTCAATCTCGGCCGCAATCGCTGGCGTAATTAAATCACCAACTGCAACAATAGTAGTTTTACCACTGACTACATCTTGTGCCGCATAACGACCAGTAATCCGAGTGGCAAAAATATCATGGCGAGGTTCTCTTTCGATGATGACGAACTTGTCGGTGCCACAATCCTCAGCTCGAATGATCATGTCGTGAGACACATCAACTAAGCGACGAGTTAGGTAACCTGCATCTGCGGTTTTGATAGCAGAGTCAGTCAAACCCTTACGAGAACCACGAGCAGAAGTCACGTATTCAAAAATCGATAAACCTTCTCTAAAGTTAGATTTGGTGGGCATTTCGACGATATTACCTAAAGGATCAACCACCAAGCCTCTCATGGCGGCCAACTGCTTCACTTGATCTTTGGAAGCCCGAGTACCACCAGAATTAATCATCACTTTAATCGCATTTTGTTCTGAATATGACTGCCAAGTTTTATCAGCCACTTCGTCAGTGGTTTTGATCCAAAGATCAAACGATAAACGCTTTCTTTCTTCATCAGAAATCAAACCCTCTTGGTACTGGTCTTGAATCACTTCGGCTTTTTTGTTAGCCACTTCAATCATTCCGTCTTTCTCTGGAATCATTTCACAATCACTCACGGACACAGATAAACCAGAAAGAGTCGCGGACATAAAACCGAGGTTCTTAATGCTGTCAATCAATAAGGTGACCACTTGCCAATCTTCTTTTTCGATGGCCTGAGTAACGATGCTTTTTATCATGCCAGCAGTAATGGTCTGGTTGAGAAAGGGAAACGAGGCTGGTAATAAATCATTAAACTGCAAACGGCCAATAGTAGTGGTTTCAATTTTTTGCTCGGTTCCCACCAAGTGACGCACTTGGATTGGTTGGCGTAATCCAACCATCCCCACTTCATATGCGTGGTAAGCTTCGTCTGGTGATGCAAAGACCGACTGGCGAGGCTCGCCCTCGTCCATAATGGTGTGATAGTACACACCCATGGCCATTTCTTTGTTGGGAATGGTAATTGGCTCACCGTTAGCTGGCTTGAGCAAGTTGCGAGTCGACATGATTAAATCTCGACATTCTTCTTGAGCCTGTTGGGTGAGAGGTACGTGGACTGCCATCTGGTCACCGTCGAAATCAGCGTTATAACCAGCGCAGACACAGGGATGCAAACGAATAGCATTTCCCTCAACTAAAATGGGATAAAATGCTTGCATACCAAGCTTGTGTAGCGTAGGTGCCCGGTTGAGTACCACTGGGTGATTGAGGGTCACCTGTTCCAGTACGTCGTATACCTCTGGCTCTCGACGATCAATTAGGTGACGAGCACTCTTGACGTTGGGTGCAATCCCCTTGACAATTAGTTCTCGCAGAACATAGGGCTTGAAAATCTCTAAAGCCATGTCTTTTGGCACACCACACTCATTGAGTTTGAGCTCTGGTCCAACCACGATCACACTTCGACCAGAATAGTCGACACGTTTGCCCAATAAATTCTGTCTAAAACGACCTTGTTTGCCTTTTAGCATTTCTGACAGTGATTTGAGCGGTCTGCGAGTGGCGCGCCGGCTTTGGCGAGCTTGCGAGCCATCAATCAGTGAATCCACCGCTTCTTGCAACATACGTTTTTCGTTGCGTAAAATAATCTGAGGCGCGCCCAAATCGATCAAGTGCTTCAGACGATTATTGCGATTAATTACTCTTCGATATAAATCATTTAAATCAGAAGTCGCAAATCGACCTCCAGATAACTGCACCATAGGTCTTAGGTCTGGAGGAATCACTGGCAAAACACTCAAAAACATCCAAGCGGGTTTGATCTGAGCTTTGCGTAAACCCTCAACCACTCTTTGACGCTTGGTCGCCTTAATGCGACGTGCGCCTTTTGCCTCCGTCATTTCTTTTCTTAGTTTTTCCACCAGCTCATCAAGATTGAGTGCTTCTACTAATTCAAGAATGCTCTCGGCACCCATACCAACGCGCAGGTGACCACTGGCATCATATTCATCCAGTTTCAAATATTCATCTTCACTCAAAATTGTGCCCCGAGTAATTCGCTTCACCATCGATTTAACGGTTTGGTAAATTTCTTCTGTTTGCTCCAATTGAGTTTCCAACTGTTGTTTAAGGGCAATTAACTTATTCTTTGCTTTAACCTCAATTTCGGCCGTTTTCAGTTGTAACGTTTCTTTACTTTTGACCTTATCTTTTAGTTGTTTTTTGTCTTCGGTTAATTGATCTTTAACTTTTTCAACTTCCTCTTTGATCGAAGTCTTGAGACTATCAATTGCCACTTGAAGATTTTCGTCAAGTGATTGCATGACGTTGGCTTTTTCTTCACTCTCCACTTCGAGCACGACATATTTGGAGAAATAAATAATGCTGTTGAGATTTTTTGGAGAAATGTCGAGCAACAACGATAATTTAGAAGGGGCACCCTTGAAAAACCAAATGTGAGCCACGGGAGCTGCTAAAGAAATATGTCCCATTCGTTCCCGTCGAACCTTTGATTGAGTGACCTCAACACCACATTTATCGCAAGTAATGCCACGATAACGAGCACCTTTGTACTTGCCACAATAACACTCAAAGTCCTTAATTGGACCAAAGATTTTTTCATCGAATAAACCATCGCTTTCGGCTTTCAACGAGCGATAGTTGATGGTTTCTGGCTTACGAATTTCACCATGCGACCAAGATCGCATGACTTCTGGAGAAGCAATTCTGATCTCTAGAGCATTGAAATCAATGATATATCTGACTTTCTGGTTTTGGGCGTTGGGGTTGTTCATAGGGCTTTCTCCTCATCAGTTTCTAATTCTACCGGCTCCAAATCCCCTAAGTCGTCAGTTGGTTCTTCAGAGACCTCCAGTTCGGCAGTGGCTTCATCTCCCTCGGCGATAATCTGCTCAGCGTCGGGTAATAAATCATCAACCACGAGGACGTCTGGATTGGGAATTTCTACTTCAGTAATTTCTTCCTTTGTCTCGTGTGGCACAACATCCATTCCCAAAGAGTTTAGCTCTCTCATCAGTACACGGAATGATTCAGGTACCGTGGGTGAGGGAATTGGTTCGCCTTTGACAATCGCTTCAAAAGCTTTGGTTCTACCAATCACGTCATCCGACTTAATGGTTAACATTTCTTGCAAAGTATGCGCAGCACGATGGGCTTCCAATGCCCAGACTTCCATTTCTCCCAAACGCTGTCCTCCCATTTGCGCTTTACCTCCCAGAGGTTGTTGCGTCACTAAAGAGTATGGGCCAACAGAGCGAGCATGCATTTTATCTTCAACCATGTGACTCAGTTTAAGAATATATCCAATACCGACAGTAGTGGTTTCACTGAAAGGTTCGCCGGTTCGACCGTCATACAGCTGAGCTTTTCCCGATACGGGCAAATTAGACCGCTTCAGTTCTTGCCAGATTTTTGATTCATCAAAGCGTTCGAAGGCTGGGACGGCAATACTATAACCTTGTTTTTGAGCCGGCCAAGCCGCATGAGCCTCGAGTAACTGCCCCATATTCATACGGGCTAACACCGAAAGTGGGGAAATGATAATATCAACTGGCGTACCATCCTCAAGGTGAGGCATATCGGCCACTGGGACGATTTTAGAAATTACTCCCTTATTGCCATGTCTACCTGCTAATTTATCACCAACGGTGATTTTTCTGATTTGGGCAACTTTGACAGTTACCTCTTTGATCGTACCTGGATCCAATTCGTCACCCATATCGCTATCGAGGATTTGAATGTCAATCACTGTCCCTTGTTCACCATGGGGCATTCGCAAAGAAGTGTCACGCACTTCACGAGATTTTTCACCAAAAATAGCTCTAAGCAATCTTTCTTCTGGAGAAAGCTCGGTTTCACCCTTGGGGGCGATTTTTCCCACCAAAATATCCCCAGAGTCAACCACACTACCCACTCGAATGATGCCTTCTGTGGTCAAGTTGCTTAAATAAACATCACTGACATTGGGAATATCGCTAGTGAGCTCTTCGGGTCCCAACTTGGTATCCATAATTTTGGCTTTGTATTCATTAATCTGAACTGAGGTCAGCACATCTTCTTGCACCAACCGCTCAGAAATAACAATCGCGTCTTCGTAACCCAAGCCATCAAATGAAGCATAGGAAATTAAGACGTTGGCGCCAAGTGCTAACTCACCATGATCGGCAGATGGACCATCAATGATGACATCGCCAGCCTCTACCTTGTCACCCAAAGCTACAACTGCTTTTTGGGTATAACTAGTACTTTGAGAAGTTCGTTCAAATTTAGAGATGTGATAAATCTCTCTATCATCTTGAAATTGAATGGTTTCTGTGGCATTAATCGCTGGGTTTATTTTTGCCAGCACTGATTTGGATAATTTGACTTCAATTCGGTTACCATCTACATACACCACTTCACCTGGATGTCGTGCCATGACAGTTCGTCCCATGGCAGTAGCAACGGCTTTTTCCATACCAGTTCCCACAATCGGTGCTTGGGGCTTAATCAAGGGCACTGCCTGACATTGCATATGGGTTCCCATCAGCGCTCGGTTGGCTTCGTCATGAGCAATAAAAGGAATCAGTGAGGCGGAGGTACCAACTACCTGCTGTGGCAGCACATCAATAAATTGCACATCTTCAACCGGACCTTCGATGAATTTGTTCATCGTTCTCATAGCTACCCATTCGTCAGTGATATAACCCTTTTGGTCAATCTCTACTCCTGCGTGAGTGATTTTGTAGTCTTCGTCTTCGTCAGCGGCCAAATACACAATTTCATTCGTCACCTTCATCTTGCCTTTTTCTGGCACCACCTTGAGGTATGGCGCTTCTAGAAAGCCATGTTTGTTCACTTTGGCATAAAGTGCTAAATAAGTAACCAAACCGATGTTGGGACCTTCGGGAGACCGGACTGGATCGATACGAGAATATTGCGAGGCATTAATATCACGCATAGAAAATGACGCTCGCTCACGAGTAACTCCACCAGTACCCATCACCGACAACCGCCTGAGGTTGTCAATTTCTGAAAGTGGATTGGTCTGATCTAAAATGGTTGAAAGACGGTTACGGCGAAAAAATTCAGAAATAGTTGCGATTAAAGGCCGAGCATTGACCAAAGCTGCTGGCGAAAGCACATCTTCGGTTTTGGTGAGAGACATCTTTTCTCTGATTGATCTTTCTAACCGAATTAAACCGATGCGAAATGCCGATTCTTGAACCAATTCGCCAATCTGACGCACTCGACGGTTACTGAGATGATCAATATCGTCAGTTTTACCTCGACCGTTCTGCAAACCGATGAGGTATTTAACAGTGGCAACTACATCCTCGGGTGTTAAAACCGTAGTATTTTCGTCGACAGCAAGTTTTAATCTACGATTGAGCTTATATCTTCCTACCAAGCCAAGATCGTAGCGACGACTATCAAAAAATAATTGGTGCACATATTCTTGGGCAGTATCAATCACTGCAGGTTCTCCAGGACGCATTTTTTCGTACAACTCAAGTAAAGCTTCTGGCTGAGATTGAGTGGTATCTTTTTCGAGAGTGGTTTGAAGTAATTTAAATTCATCAAATTGAATTTCTTCCGCGAAAAGTGCCTTGATGTCGTCATCGGTGCCATAACCCAAGGCTCTAAGCAAAACGGTTACGGGCATTTTTCGCCGGCGATCGATTTTGACCGCAATCACATCACGCTTACCCACGGTAATTTCTAACCAGGAGCCACGTTTTGGTCGCAATTCGGCAAAATATAGGTCTCTGCGAGTACTGGCATCAATTTCGCCAGTAAAAAATACTCCCGGTGATCTTACCAATTGAGTCACTACTGCTCTTTCGATACCGTTAATCACAAACGTGCCAATATCGGTCATTTTAGGAATATCGCCCAAAAATACTTCTTGTTCTTGAACTTTACCGGTTTTTTTGTTTAATAATTCAGCTTGAACATACAGCGGCATGTCATAGGTCACACCTTTTCTTTTTGCCTCTGTAGCAGAGTATTTTGGTTCACCAAAATGATAATCACCAAATTTTAGCGCCCAACTTTTCCCTGTGTAGTCTTCGATGCCTTTTTCTCCCGTCACTTCACGCAAAGCTGTGGCAATTCCATTTTCGAGAAATTCTCGATAGCTCTGTTTTTGTAAACCAACCAGATCTAATTCGGGAACTACTCCGTGGTGTTTACCCCAGTTTTGACGAGTGATATCTGACATGCCGACTCCTTATGTTTGTTATTCCCACAACAAAAAACCAGAGAAGACCTATTAGTAGGGTTCTCTCTGTGGGTGGGTAGGACTGTTACTGTTGCTCTCGATAAATTGAGGCTAGTTTGTGCAAATGTTCCTCAAAAATAGCTACCACTAATTTTTGCTAAGGGGAGGATTATAACAA
>CAZFRD010000005.1:54229-62244 GCA_964521215.1 uncultured Pseudomonadales bacterium | reverse complement strand
CTGACCAACAAACTTTTCTATATCAAATCTGACATTTTGTTTTGAGTTTGCTATACATATCATCAACAAATCTTGTTCCTCCTGAGCTTGTGGTTGAAGATATCAATGGTCTGTTCAGGTTTACATTTGAAGTTGCTGCTCGAAACACTCCCATAGCTGACTGCCACGTATTAGTTGAAGTTGGAATTAAGATCTGGCCCTGTCCAGACAACGATGTCTGGTATTGGAGATGCAAATTTGTATTGTTTGTAAACCAAAATCGTAGTTCAGATCCTCCAAAACCATAGCCAGTAACTCCAGTTGAATAAAAATTGTTAGCGGTTTGAGAAAAGGTTGGGGCAACAGACTCACCACTTGATGCACTGGGCATAAACTTTATTGACGATAAACCACTATGAACTATAGCTAACTCCTGCTCAGTATCTCCGGCATCTAAATCTCCAGTAGAAAATCCCACGGGCACATCGGGAGTAGAACCTTGAAAGGTTTCCATAGAGGGATTCGTAATCAAGTTGTTATACACCTCCACCTGATGCCAGAAACAGGTACCACTAGAGGCGGTGTTAATCAGTTGGACATGATTGGCTTCTGTGGCGGGTGATTCCCAAGTGAAAACATATACATCTGGATCGGTTCTAGTTGAAGAAGTAGAACCGTTGAGATGTGATATTTCTGTTGTTCCATCTGCTCGTGTTATCTTGACTTGAGGGTTACAGATACCATCACTATGCCCCACTGCCCGGAGCACATAATCTCCACCATCAGTTGCTACAAAAGAACGACTAATCCCTTGATTGGCACCACTTGAAGTGTATTTATATCCCCCAGAAAAAATCTTTTCGTTTGTTGCAAGAGCTGAAGTGGTTAAGTAACTACCATCACTATCAAGCGCTTCCATAGCATCGGTAACATTTGCAACCTGATCTCCGCCCAGTGTGCTGTTATAGATGGCGAGGGCTTGAATTTTTCCGGAGATTTTCCGTGAGCTGCCTGTCTGTGTTTCGTTGAGTGATCCAATATATATCGTACGTTGTGTGCCCAGCGTTGTCCCGTCAATTGCTAATCCATCAGGAGCTCCATTCAGGTAGCCTCTGTCAGCCGTAACCGCCATTACTCCTGCGTTTAGGATGCTATAAATTGTTGGCGCCCATGTAGGGCCGTAGGTGTAATACCGCTCACTTATGTATGCAGGAACCAACGAGAACCATTGCCATTGTGTCGCTGTGCTCGAACCGATCAACACGTCTGCACCGTTGCCAACATCGGAAAACCGTGCAATCATTGACGCCGGATGAGATGGTGCATAACCTGTATCCAGCCATTGAGTACCGTCAAAACTCCAACCTGTTGCGGTATCAAGTGTTGGTGCCACACCTAGCGAAGCGTTATACGTTCCAGGATTTGCTTTGTTGATATAACTGTCGGATAAATTTGCAGCACCTATTGGCTGATACGCCGCCACTACCCCAGAAGCTCCACCAACTTTATACCAAGGTATTTCACTCCACCCATCATTACTAGCTGTGCCATTCATCATGTAACCTCCAGTATTTGTGGTTGAAGTATAGAGAAGATTGCTCGCGTGAGGATGACTCCAAGCATTGCCGGTTCCGGTGGCAAGTGCGCCTGCAGAGGTATTGGTGGGTAAGGCAAAGGTCACATCCCAGCTACCAGTCACAAGTGTCGGATCTTGTGAAGATATGCCATTACCATTATTTAAATCACTATCATAAATCTTGGCAATCTCATCCCCATTACCTGCATCAACTCCAAACTGTCCGTCATACAGCGGTCTTCGGTAAATAGTAAATCCTTCAATAATAGCGTTAGTAGCACCACCTAGGTACATGTTTTGCCAACCACCTGGTCCAAACGAACTTGATTTACCAAATGTGTGTACGTCGTCAACGCTAATAGACATATAATTCGTACCATCAAGAGAATTTTTTGTATCCCATCGGCACACCACAGCATAAGTTGTACCAGCAACCCAATTCGATGCAGACACACTTACAGAAGAATAGTTGATAGAAAAAGTGAGGTTGTTGTTGGCTGCTTTATTTAAACCAACACTGCCATACGCAGTTTCAGAAAAAATCACGTGATTAATTCCATCATTCCCATTCCATTCTGGGGTTATCCAAAACACTATCGAACCTTGATTCTGATCCATATTCTTTGCAAAATATCCAGAAATTATTTCTGAGGGCTGATTTGGAGCTGGTAATTGTATGGAGTCAGCATTGGTGCCAGACAGACTTCCCTGGCTCATAAACCCTGCGGCAAACGGACCTGCAGAATTACGCTTGGCCATGCTGGGAGTAAAAGTTGCACTAGCCGTAGCGTAGTTGAAGTAATTAGTACCCCAATTAGTGTTATAAGTACTATGTTCAAAACTAGGATTGGTAATTAAGTTAGTTGTACCTTCTTCAATAAATACTCCCTGATGTCCAGCCGTGCTTTGCATCGGTAGCTGACCGGTATCCGATGTTGAAGCATCCACCCCGACCAAGCCGCCAACGTATTTTGCCCCAGTTATAGTTCCATGGTTACCATTTCCCGAACTATCAATAGCCTTGCCCGTGTTTCTGGGATCATCACCATTTTCGTCGAAGTGAAGGAGGAGCTTAGTATGAGCATCCAAAGTTGAATTTATATTTGTGTATGTTGAGGATATTTCTTCATCAGTTAATACTCTATCGTGAAGAATTATTTCATCTAATGTTCCGTTATAAGCATATGATTGAGTACCTTGTTTTCCAATAATCCATGAGGTAGTGGCAACAGTGCTGATTGGAAGTGTACCAATCGTACTTTGCCCCTTATACACCCCATCTTTGTAGAATCTTACTGTGCGAGCATCATTATTGAAAGAAACAGCAAGATGTTGCCAAACCCCAACAGTATTGCCTGTGCTGTATGAGTAAGTTTGCCATCCTGATGACGTCATTATGTAGACGTATACATTGCTGTTATAAATATATACAACAGTTCTGTTGGGCACATTAAAGATTTGTGCATAACTTGGTGATGCTGATAAAAAGTTCGGTTTTAACCATGTTTGAAAAGTGAAATCTTGAACATCTACTCCCGTACCAGAGACCATATCATCGTAACCATCAAAACTCACTGCACTCCCTCCGCTATACCTAATCGCCCCCGTGGCGGTGGTGGGTGTTTCTCCGCCTACACAGGTAGTGGTACCATTGAAGGGGCAGACCAGGGTGGCGGCTTTACTAAGTCCTGATCCCACTGAGTAGCCTGTGTCTATTAATCCACTAGTCCATGCAGAGGAACTCAATGTCCCATTATTGCCAAAAGAGCTACGATCTGTAACTGCAGTGCCACTGCCCTCATCTAGTTTCCAATATCCAGTCAGGTGCTCAAAAAGTGGGTCACTTTCATTCAAATTAACCCCGGCTCTCTCTTGAATTTGTGCATCGGTAAGAGCTACATTCCAAAGCCGAATATCGTCAACAGATGTGTTGCTGCCCCATGAATCAACCCTTAAGTTGTCAGCGGTAGGAGTCATAGAAAACGACCTCGTTACATTTAGTAAAACTCTATCAAAATTCTGTACTATTTTTAGATTGCTATTAGTTGCGTTATAGGTAATAGCAATGTGATGCCATTTGTCATATGTAACATCAAGGAGTTGACCTGAGTTTTGTGCATAAGACACAGAAGTGTTATTAATTCTGATATACCATCGCCCATCACCATTTGACTGAAATAAATACTCATTTAGCGCATCTGGATTACTTGGATTATATTTGCCGATAACTTGCCAGCCAAAACTAGCTGTCCAACGGACCCAATAGGTCATGGTCATGCTAGTGCTAGATAATGAATCATCGTCCGGCACTGTTAATGAGGCAGCTCCCGTCACCGCTTTGGTACGTGGGTATTCGCCCTGCCCAACGCTGGCATTCCCATAGTAAAGCTCATAATTGCTATCACTGCCCCCATTGGCCCACAGGGCTTCTTGGAGCGGAAAAGCCACGGTGGTGGCGGTGGAGTCGGAACAGTTGGTAGCACCACTAGCTGGGTAGAAAGAGCGAGGCAACTCTGTCCGCATGTTAGCCGACTGTGTGGCCACAAAGACCACCCGCAAGTCCTGACAGTTGGCTTGAAGCGAACCGGCGTCATATAGCTCCTTGGTGTTAACCGTGATTTGCTGGGTGGTAGCCGACTCTGAAGCCAGAGGTGCTGTACTCAAGTTGCGTAGTGTCAACTGCTTTTTTTTGGTAAATGCAGTCTGCCACCAGTCAGCAGTTTTGTCTAAAGTCACTTCAGAAGCCAGAACATACGTAGCTCCACCTCCATCTTCATACCCTGCCAAGGTATCTGCCACTCCTCGATTAAACGCTACATCCACTGGCATTTCTGTCGTCGTCTCGGTTAGAGCGCGGATCATGGGAATCAGCACTTGAGAAAGTGTAAAGTAGCACCCTACCACAAACGCCCCCGCCATCATCGCGATGGAACTCAACTGAAATTGATTTAAGCTGATCGTTCTTGTTCGGCGACGCTTCATGTACCGTCGGAGTGGTTTAATTGCAAAAAAACGCAAAGCGGGCAACGTCACCAACAAAACATTGGATTGTTTTGAAAACGAAGTACGAGCAAGCCATTTTTTTAGCACCTTTCCAGAATACACAATTTTTCTCTACATCTGCAAGGGGAAAATAATATTGATACAATTATTTTCTTTTTTTGATATTCGTATACTTTTATTACTCACTAATTACACGCACTACCTTTTATACAGTCTAATCAGTTTTTAATGTTGGTCTATCAGTATTTATACAATTACTATTTGTCTACAAAATAGGTACGTTTTTCTGTTATTTTCTAAAGTTTTTATCTCAATCTGGAATAAGTATTTTTCCACCAAAAGATAATTGAGTAGCTTCCTACTTCGGTATCTATTCGGTGTGTTCATCTTAAAACCAAAGTAATACAAACCGATCAGTATTTTCCCCCTCGCCTGGTAAGACTTCAAGATTCAGACAACTTCTCACCCAGCAACCGAGGGATTTCATCTACCACCTGTCTGGCATTTTTTGGTAGGAAACGGTCCAGGTCTTGATGAAGTTTTTTAACATCTAATACCTTAATCGTATCCTTAACCTGCTGCAGGTTAAACTCCTCATCATAAAAAGCAAATTTTTGTTGCAGCAAATCACTTTTCATCGGTATTTTTCTAT
The DNA here is from genome assembly GCA_964521215.1 of uncultured Pseudomonadales bacterium. Lineage (GTDB taxonomy): Bacteria > Patescibacteriota > Microgenomatia > UBA1400 > PJMF01 > DAOQVB01. The sequence continues at coordinate 57,034 of CAZFRD010000005.1, read as the reverse complement.
TTAACAAATATAACAAATCATAGGCATCTCGCCCCTTCTCTCGATGCAAAAGTGCTCGCATTTTTTCTGCTAATAGCTCTTCTGCTGACAAGTGCGGCACTAAAACCAACAGCGCCAAAGGATAGTTACTACTCAAAGTCGAAGTTCTAGGCTCAAGCACAGTCTCTCGCAAGGAAAAATCCAGCTTAATGGTCATCGGCTGCATTGCCTGCTCCACCGGTAAATAGATTTTCAAACTCACTCCCGCCAGTGACTTGAGATTTTTCCAAGTCAAATTGGGAAATTCGGCACTCAGCTTATCTATTGTTATCGCAACTGCAGATTCAATCTGTTCTTGCGACAAGTTGGTTGTAAAATCCAAATCTTCTGAAAAACGACCCGATCCATAAACCAATCTAATCGCCGTCCCACCCTTAAAGTACGTCTTTTCCATGTCCTTAACCAAGTAAAAATGGTTCAAAAAAGCCAACTGCACATACTCGCGCAAAATCGAAAACTCATCAATTTGCAACTGCTGACTAAACTGCTGGAGAGCCTGAAGACTTAACATATGACTGAGTCCATGGGTAATTACTACAAAGCAACTCAAGATCAATATTTTCTAGATCAAACTGACTTAAATCGCTTGATCGTAAGCCTTTACTAGCCAAGTAACACCAATCTGCTACCGCCTTCTCTGGACTAGCAATCAAGAATCGTTGGTCTTTGACAAAGTCCAGAAACAAACTGGATTGGATCTGCGAGTACTCGTAAGTCTGTTCTAAATTCAAAGTCTTGGAATGTTTGGGAGTCACCGAGGTAATCACGTGGGGAAATTGGGCTAAAATGCCGTAGTAGTTAAGAGCTGATTCTAGACTGATATATGAAGGAGTTACAAATAAATTGGCCTTCTCAAAGGTAGTCAAAGGTGTTTGCGCCAATTCATACATGCCCCGCTTTATTCTCCTGATCCGACGTTTTTTCAACAAACGAGTAATAATAGCCTGACGAGCCGGCAAATTGGTTTCTGGTAGGATGGTGGCTAACAACTCAACCGTCACCACTCTGACTTGCTTATCAAGAAGTAACTGCTCTATTTCTGCTAAACTCGTATACGTGTTCATTTATACTACAAATTTATACTATAACTATACACGTGTCAAGACTCACCTAAACCTCACCACCTAAACCTCAAAAAACTTTGTGTGGAAAATTCTCAAACTTTATTGTATAGTATTTCTATAATATACGATAAAGCGTATATTTAAGAAATGAAATATGAAGTTTTACGAACTTAAGCAACAATTAGCACCACTTATAGTTTTTTCACTACAAGACGTATATTTAGTTGATCCAAGTTTTCGTCAGGCAACGCTCTATGATTGGTGCGATGCTGGAAAAGTTTGTAAGCTAAAAAACAATCGCTATATCTTTGCCGACTTCATCCCAGCAGATTACGACTTCTACCTACTATCAAACTTGTTATATAAGCCATCCTATGTTTCTACCGAGTTAGCACTCAACCATTTCAACGTCATCCCAGAACTAGTTACTGTGATTACCGCCATAACAACAAACAAGACTCAATCATTTGTCAACCAAGTGGGCACCTTCTCTTATCAATCCATTCGTCCAAACCTTTTTTTTGGTTACACACTAATCGAAATCAAAAACCATCGAGGGCAAATAGCGACTCTAGAGAAAGCAATTCTCGATTACTTATATCTAAATCCAAACATCTCTACACCAGCAGACTTTGAAAGTTTACGTTGGAACCAACAAGTGCTTCGTGATGAAATAAACCAAAACCTGCTAGAAAAGTATGCAACCGTCTTTTCTAGCCAATCACTCTCAAATAGAGTAACCATTCTTTACAAGTATCTCAAGGGTTGACTATGTTAAGCATTGCATCCATAAAACAAGCATATCCTTCTAACTATCATGCGTTCGAAAGAGGTTTGCTCAGAGAGTACCTTCAGTATCAGATTCTCTCTCTGATTTTTGAACATCCTCTGAGTCGTAAGCTGTCATTCCTTGGCGGAACCTGCTTGCGGATTGTTCACCAACTCCCTCGGTTTTCTGAAGATATTGACTTTGATAACACAGAATTAAGTGAAGTAGAATTTGAAACACTCGGCTTCTACCTGCAAAAGCAGTTAGAAAAACTTGGTTATGTCATTGAGATTCGATTCGTATCTAAGGCTGCTTTTCACTGTCATATTAAGTTCCCAGACTTGCTATATATGTCTGGTATCTCTGCGCAAAAAAGTGAAAAAATCTTAATTCAAATCGACACTTTTGATCAGGGAGTTGAATACCATCCTGAACTATTTATCCTTGATAAATTCGAGTTTTTCACTCAGATTCAAGCTACTCCGAAAGACATACTGCTTTCACAGAAATTTTGGACCATTACTCAACGAAATAGACTGAAAGGTCGAGATTTTTTTGACACTATGTTTTTGTTGCAAACTGCCAAACCAAACCTTGCTTTTTTACAAGCTAAATTCGGTAAGCAAGAAATGCCAGAGATCATACACGAAGTCCTGAATCAACTTAAGGATACAGACTACTCGAAGCTAGCAGACGACGTGCGACCTTTTTTGTTGAATCCGTCCGAAGCTGATAAGATAACACTTTTCCCTAACTTTTTAAAGCAAATGCTCTCCAAATCCGCCTGATACAATACTAGATGAGTCATTAATGCTCAGTAGCGCTCCCATAGTTCAAGGGATAGAACGGAGGTTTCCTAAACCTCTGATCCAGGTTCGAGTCCTGGTGGGGGCACCATTCGGTGACCACAGCAGGACGAGAAGTCAAGCAAGT
>CAZFRD010000005.1:0-54129 GCA_964521215.1 uncultured Pseudomonadales bacterium | reverse complement strand
CCAAAGGCGGAGAACCTGCTTATCCCGCTTTAGCGGGAAGTCCTGGTGGGGGCACCATTCGGTGACCACAGCAGGACGAGAAGTCAAGCAAGTGATCCGCCAAAGGCGGAGAACCTGCTTATCCCGCTTTAGCGGGAAGTCCTGGTGGGGGCACACTTCGACCCAGCCTCTCGCGAGAGGCTGGGCTCAGTGTGACATCAGTGTGACACCCCACTCAGGCTCAGTGTGACTTCAGCCACCGCCATTGGCTATGTACTTTTCGTACACCGCCTGTTTGATTAAACTGCTGTAAGAGACACCCATTTTCGCCGCTTGTTTACGCACTGCGTTGATGACAAAAATTGGAAAACGGATAGAAACTGGTTTAGTCGCAGTTAGTTGAATATCTGGAAATTGAGCTTTCACAAAATCAGTAGTCTCAAAGTAATCACTCAGATCAATCGAGCTCCAAAAATCACGTTCTTCATCTTCAGATCTAAACTTAGGCAATAAAAGCTTTTTCTTCATACTTTTGTATCTCTTTTTCGCTTGTTCTTCGAGCAGAGATCACTCGAATTTTATTACTCCTTACCGTAAATACTAATAACAGATGTCTACTCAGCCTTGACTTGCCAATTGCAATCAATCGCTTTTCACAAGAGTCGATATGAAATGACCAAGTCAGAATCAACTGCTTGTCCAAAAAAACCGACTCCGCCTCTTCCTCAGTCACTCCGTGCTTGATGAGGTTTTTATACCGATTGTTGTCATCCCACTCAAAAGAGGCGCCCGTGATAATAAATGGCTGCAACTGATACTGTAACATGAGTGTAGTGATTTGTATATACAAGTGAAGCTATACACTCATCTTTACACACTAAACTTACATTGTTCTGTAGTAAGACAAACCCACCCACTTGTTTCCTACAGATAATTACAAAAAGTTGCTCTACTAACAGATAACACTTGAGTTAATTTCACACCTATGGCAATATATACTTATGCAATTTTCAAAAACAACAAAACAACCATCTTTACTTGAATTTATCCGTCAGTTACCAAGAAAACAGCAATTAAATCAAGTCGAGCAGGATGAGCGGTACCAATCTGCAATGCATCAAAAACACGGTCGGGGACAATTCTTCTACACTTCCGAAATCACCTCAAAACCCTTGTAGCTACCCACGATGGCAAAGCCTGCGACAAATTTTGTGGCATGCTGAGTCTTAAGTTTGTGCGCCACCTCGTTCAGGGTAGCACCGGATCCCACTGCGTCGTCTATCAAAAGCACTCGTTGCCAAGGTACATTTTCAGTCACATACAAAGTTTTTTGGGCATTTTCTACTCTATCCGTCAGTTTTGACAAGCTCTTTTGTGGCACTCTAACTACTCCAGCGTACAATTTTTCCACTGAAATCTCGGGTAATGTAAGCGCTAGCTCACGAGCAATAACTGGAAGTAGCGGTCGATTTCTTGGAATTGAATGAGGGATATATCCCACTGCCTGGATTTTCCACTCTTTGATCAACCTCTGAATGATCGGCTTTATTTCTGTAGCAAGGAGTTTCATTAACGACAAGTTTTGAGAAACTTTGGCATGGAGGGTATAGGTCCCCAACCTCGTTTTGCCAAATTTTGGCAGTGCATAGAAATTCGCATATGCCACCTGATCAATTTCAGTTTTAGGGAATGTCTGTGAGAACTTACTTGTGGCGGCAATCCATGGTTGACCTCGATACCACTCATCTGCCTCCTGCCTAACTTTGACGTACTCCTTGGCTAAAGACAAAAAATGATCTCCCATTCCAGTTTTCTGCACCCAATGAGCAAATCCCTCGACACCTTTGAGAATAATTCCGTCTGGATTGACGTATGCATACTGATCTTCAATTACCACTGCAATGGTATCGGGAAGCGAACTAATTGCAGGCAAACTTACTCCTGCATCACGCAGGACATACATGGTTCTTGGTGCTTTGCCAATTTTAATAATTGACTCGCTTGCCTCAAGCTTTCTCAGTTGCCTATGGATGGCAGCAGTTCCAAAATCAAGTTCTTGCTGTAGTTGATGGGGAGACACCTGCCCGTGCTTTTTGATTAACTCCAAGATAGTCTGTCGAGTGTTTGTTTTCATAGTATATAGTATACAGTGTACTATATACTATGTCAAAGTTATTGGCTTTGAGTTTGGCACGAGTCAGGTACAATAGCACTACTATCCGCCCTCATAGTTTAATGGATAGAACGAAGGTTTCCGGAACCTTTAATGTGGGTTCGATCCCCACTGGGGGCACTACTTAGACCATAAAGATAAATCTGAGATTTTTGAAAAATCTTTTACATTAAGCGTGACTAATTCTAGATGGTGGTGAATAGCAGTAGCAGCAATCAGAGCGTCAAGTAGTGCGATTTTGTGCTTAACTCGTAATTTTCCTGCCAACACAGCCGTTTCAGACTCAAGCGGTAGCACCTGACACTCAGCTAGCACACCCTCAAGACGAGCTTTTGCTCCACTGTATTGCCACACACTTTTCCCACTGAATAATTCGGCTACAACTACTACTGGGACAATTAACTCATGTTGATCAAGCAACAGTTGATGAAAAATTGTATTTTTACTGTCTGGACGACGCAACCAATCGATTACCACCGAAGTATCAAGACACAATTGCATTTCACCAATCTCCTAATTTTTTTGTTAGCTTTTTCTCTGTTTCTTGACGAATTGTTGATTGTTCAGTCAAGTCAAACCAGTCAGGATTCGGTTTTGGTAATGCTTGCAATCGCTGTAATGTAGCCTCAACATCTCTGGGTTGCCCCATGGGTTCCAACGTTAACGTGTCGTTTTTTCCAAGTGTCAGCTTTAGCCAGAACTCATCTCCCACTCCCCATTGCTGGCGAATAGTCTTTGGTAATGTCATCTGACCTTTACTAAAAGTTTTGACGTACATAGTTTGCATACTGGATTTCAGTCTATACTGAAATCCAGTATTTGTCAACCAAGACACCAAGACATTTTCTAGTCTCGGCTTAGTCACCCCAGCCACAATCGCACTCAGCCCTTGAGGAGTGTCACCCTGATCATGAGTAGAGTGTCACACTGATGTCACCCTGAGCCTGTCGAGGGGTGTCGAAGTGTGTCACTCTGAGCCTGTCGAAAAGAATAACACTCAATTCTGACATTATCTGTAATTTTGAGACCTCACCTGCTAATCTCACTCGCTTGATTTCTTCACTTCCAAAGTCACTGAAAATCTCTTGGCATCTTGCCGCTCTGCCCAATCTACGAAAACTGATCCTAATCTGGCGAGATGGCTGACACAAAAAAACAATTTAGGAGACTAAACTCCGACTTCAGGAACCGCAGTAGTGATTCAAGTTCTCACTGTAAAATTGGCTATCGACTAAATTCAACTTCAATTGATGTCAAATATTGCGTAACATATAGATATTCTTGTCCACTATTCCCTTTCCCCATCACCTCAAATTTAGAACCAAGTCTGATCATATCGATATTGACCGTCCCCTCGACTCCGCCTAACTGTTTATTAGTGCTTTCACAACGTACTCTAACTACTCCGGGTATTCGATCTATAACAGTACAAGTATAATTGTTTTCATCATCACTTAGAATCAATCTATCTCCTACCACTAGTTGATTAGTCCTTATCTGTTCGTAATTTCGGCGATATTTCTTACGTTCTTTATCGCCAGTGTAGAAATCTGATCTTGGACTCGCAGTTTTACTGGCGACCATTCGTTGAATGGGTGAAGTTCGGCCGTTATCCATATACAAACCCTGCTGGATCGAAATTTCCGAAGTGGAAGTCCAACCTCTTGTACCAGCCATGACCTGATTTGTTCCTGAGACAAAACGTAGGTATGCTTGGTTATTTTTTATGTTCTCAACCTTAAAAACATAATAAGAGTTTTGCGTTCTTATATGAAGGAAGTCTCCTATAGACAGGTCGACAAATTTAATATTTGAAAGTTCTCGGTTGTATTCCATTCTTGAGAGTGGATCTCCCTCACTCTCCCTACCAATATTTTGAAAATCTACTCTCGAATCAGCGTTCTTACTTACTACTATCTTATGAATGTCAGAGGTATGACTGTTACCAAAAAATAGCATGTTATTAGTTGAAAGTTTTGTCTCCAAAGTCCACCCTACTGTCCCGACCATCTCATGATTGGTTCCAAAACTACAGCGTAAGAATGCTTGGTTGTTTTTTATGTTCTCAACCTTAAAAACATAATAAGAGTTTTGCGTTCTTATATGAAGGAAGTCTCCTATAGACAGGTCAACAAATCTAACGCTCGGAAGAGCTTTGTCATACTCTACCCTCGCCGACTGTTGCTGATCAACTCTTTCAAAACCTCCCGGATTAACTTCAGGCTTTTTTCTTCCTTGATATCTATCAAATCCAGCAAATTGTCTCCAAGTCGGTTTTCCATCTTTAATCCAAGCATTAAGCCAATCATAAGCTTTGACAAGCAGTTTAAATATTTGATCCAATTCTATTCTTAACTCATCAGCGTCACCGTTAAAAAGTGGTTGGTTCGTATCTGAATGAAATTGTAAAGACAGTTGTCGATAGGCTTTTTTCACCGATTGCTTTAGTTTCTCATTATCTTCAGTTTGATTATAGGTAATTCCAAGAATGGAAAATGCGTCATTATAATCTATTCTCGACCAAAATCCATTTACTTCCTTGAGTTTGTCTTCTCTTTGTTTTTCCAACTCTTCATGCTTTTGACCATCAACAAACTTCTGTATCCATCCCTCAAGAGTAACTAAAAGTTGATCAAAAGCTAGTTGATAAACAGATTCAACTTCTTCCTGTTCTTTCAGATAGCTTCTCAATTTATCTAGCACAATTTTGGCTGCATCAATTGAGGGAGGCTGTTCTTCTAAAAATGTTCTTATTTGGTATACCACCGAATGAACTGCTCCACGTAAATCATCTGGAACAAATTGGTAATCGATTTCTGGAACATGATTTTCTATCATTTGATTATAATTCTACCCTACTTCCTCCAGCTCCTTGTCCGTGTAGACCACGCACTCCATGGCGCCAGAATAGGCAAAAAGCTCGTCAATATTAAACAGAATATCAATTTCCCGCTGGGCATCTTCGCCGTTAGCTGAAGCGTGGATCAGGTTAAATTGCTGGCTCATGCCAAAATCTCCCCGAATGGAGCCAGCCTCGGCTTCTCGGCCCAGCGTCGTCCCCACCAGCTTGCGCACCACCGGCACCGCATCAACCCCTTCCCAAACCATTGCCACCACTGGCAAACTACCCATAAATTCCTTCAGCTCGCCAAAAAAACTTTTCTCTCGGTGTTCAATGTACCATTCAGAAAGTTGAGCATCAGTCATACTCACCATTTTTAAACCAATCAACTTCAAACCCTTGCGTTCAAACCGGCTAATAATCTCACCGATCAGCCCTCTTTGCAGACCATCTGGCTTGACAAGGACTGCGGTACGACTGGTTTTTCCGGACATAGGTTTTTCCTTTTTATTTAACAACTACTGATATTTTACACCTGTCACAATTAGTATACCAGACTAACCCACATATTTTTCAAACTCAGCTTGCTCAAACGGACCAATCAGCGCCAAACGCATTTCACCAGACTTAATAATTGATTGAACCAGCTGATTAACCTCTGCCAAAGTGACGGCTTTCAAGCGTTCAATCACTCTATCTGGCGGGTCAATCTCTCTCTGCAATAGTTGACGGACACCGTAATATTGAGCCACGCTTTGGCTGTCTTCGAGCGATAGAACGAGCGTGCCCATCGCAAATTCGCGCGCACGATCTAATTCTTGTTCAGTAATCGCGCGCTTACCAGATTGTAATTGCTCAAATTCGGCCATAATCACTTGAACAGCTTCGTGGATGCGCCGCGGGTCAACGCCCGCCGCGGCGCCAAACACTCCAGCATCATGATAATAATCCACCGTTGAATGCACGTAGTAACACAATCCCCGCTTTTCTCGCACTTCGGTAAATAACCGTGAACTCATGTTGCCGCCCAAAACGATCGAAAGCAGAGCTAACGCATAGCGCCGTTGATCACTTCTCATCAAACCTGGCCAACCCAACATCAAGTGAGCCTGCTCTGTTTTTTTATTCTTCACCAATAAACGGTCAGAGCCCTTCCAGCTAGAGCGCAACAACGGCGCCACCTCAACCCGCTGATCCGCCCTCACTTCTTGGGGTTTCTTCTCTGCCCCAAACAGACAATCCACTAAAGCCACAGTGGCATCCGCCTCAACTATTTTGGCATCACCAGCCAAAACCAAAGTCAAGTTGGGCAAACCGTACCAGCCAGACAGCAGATCCAAAAAGTCTTGTCTTTGCATCTGGTTAACCGTTGTCTTGGTCCCGATCACGTCATGACCCAAACCCTCGTCGGTAAAAAGTAGTTGGTCAAAAACATTGTCGATATCCTGCATCGGCGAGTCGGCGTACATATTGATCTCTTCAATAATCACTCCCTTTTCCCGCTCAATATCTTCGGCTCTAATCAGTGGCTGCAGTAACATATCCGACAACACATCAAGTGATCGCTCCAAGTGTTTACTAGCTGCCTTGACGTAGTAACCAGTGTATTCCTTACTAGTGAATGCATTTGATTGCGCTCCCACCGCATCGATCGTACTGGCTAAAACCTGAGGATCTGGATACTTAGTAGTTCCTTTAAAAACCATATGTTCAAAGAAGTGAGCCAAGCCCTGTTGCTTGGGCTGTTCGTAGCGTGATCCTGTGTTACCCAAGACCAAAGCCGTGACCGAAGAAATAGAGGGCATGGGAATTCGAACCAACTCCAAACCTGAATTCAAAATCTGAACCGAGTGCTTAAGCATAATCATACCTTTCAAAAGATCGAGTGAGCTACATTTTTTCTACAGTTTTAATTCCTAAAAGATAGAGGCCCCTTTTCAAAATAGTACCCACCACTAAGTTGAGTTGCAAACGGAGCAAAGCAATTTCGGTCAACTGGCCATCTTTCACTTCAATAATTTTTTGCTGGGCATACCAACTGCTGTACATTTGCGCCAAATTATAAAGATAAGTACAGAGCAAATGCGGAGCGTACTCAAGAGCCGCCTGTTCTACCACATCTTTGTATTTTTCTATGTTTCTTAGTATATCAATCTCTAACTCTGTATATTTTTCTACACTACTGACCTTTGTGTTGCTTAATATATCTATCAGTTGCTCTATAGGCATTTTTGATGCAGCTACCGCTTGCCGTAAAACATTTTGGGCCCTCACGTATGAGTACATCAGGTACGGTCCGGAATTACCTTGAAAGTCAAGTGACTCGCTGAAACTAAATGCCAGGTTGCCTCCGATTGATTGTTTAAGGAAAGCGTACTTGATGGCTGACTGACCAACTAACTCTGCCATCGTGGCGATTTCTTCGGCCGAAAATTCCTTCGCTTGGGTCACCAGCTTTTTCACTTCCGATTGGGCTTCATCTAGTAACCATGATCCCGTAATGACTTTACCCGTTCGACTGGACATTTTTCCCTCTGGTAGCCTGACCATCCCATGACCAATATGAGTCGTTTTTTGGGCGAGCGCTGGATCAATCATGAACATCACTTTGAGCAAAACTTTAAAGTATTCATTAATTTCATTTGCCGTTATCACGATTGAGCGATCGTAGTCAAAATCTGTTTTCTTCCAGTTAGGTAAAGATAACTCCTTGGCCTCATAAGTTGGCAGACCGAGTGAGTTCAGAAAAACCCGATCATGCAGACCGAATTGTTTGCCTGCAAAAATCACCGCCCCTTGGCTTTGCTCAAAAATACCTTTTTCGAGTTGCTCTAACACAATTTTAGTCCCCCACTCGCCCGCCTTGCTCTCTGGGTAGTAATAGTCAAACTTCATGCCCAGGCGTTGATAGATCTTTTCAAAATACTGCAAACTCCAAGCTCGACCAGAAAAATATAGTTCCCTCACTTCCTCATAGATCTCTGCAGACTGATCGGTAATAAACTGATCGTAATTCACCACTGGTTGCCAGTTTTCTTCCTCAACTAGACGGTCTTGACCGGCTTTGTAAATTAGAAAGTTTAACTGCTTAATTTCTGCTTGAGCCGCCAGATCATCTTCGTAAGCCGAGGCGCCATGGGCGTAGGCTTGACCCAAAAACGTCATCCGCTTCTCAAGTGGCCACTCAGTTAGTTGGCGTAGGCTCAATGCTTGCTCCGCCAGTTGCCGTCGCATGCCCCAGAGGCTCTTGGCTACGTGCATGCCTACGTCACCAAAATAGTCACCTCGACGCACTGTTGCCCCCGTTGCCTCCAACAAACGACAGATGGCTTCACCCACCGTGTTGCTATACAAATGTCCAATATGAAATTCCTTAAAAGGATTGGGATCGGTAAACTCAACCACGATTTTTTGGTGTTGATTCACCTGCGACTCACTTTGCTCGCCCAAAGTTAAGAAAAGACCCAAATTGGCGACTAGGTAGTCTTTGGTCAAAACAAAGTTAATAAATCCCGGATCGGCTACGGTCACTGACTCTAGCCAAGCAGGTGTGTTTTCTTGAATGCGGGATACTAGATATTTTGCCAATTCAGTGGGCTTTTTCCATTGTCTATCTTTACTCGTTTTTGCCATTTTACTAAACAGCACTAACGACACATTCGATGTGTAATCGCCGTGCGCAATATCCTTAGGTACCTCTACCACCACTTCCTGCTCACGCAAATCAAACTCGCTAGCGGCAAAGATCAGGAGTGCTTGGAGGTCTTTTTTGATATTGGACATCTTTAAATACCTTTAATTGATTGTATCATTGTACCAGAAACTCAACCCCGACTATAGCGAATATTTACCGAAATATTTGAGTACTTTTTGTGTTCTACGGCTTTTTCTTACATTATTTATTTTTGTGTTTTCCTGACGTCATTTTTTACTCTTTTTCATTAATTTTTCCTTTTTAGCAACTCCTCTGAATATTGTCCGAAGATTGAAAGATTTTGTTATCAGTCTAGTTTCGGGTAGTCCCGAATCTGCACCCCGCTCATTACTACATTCATCCAGCTATCCGTTTCGATTAACATCAAGCAACTAAGTAAGGATTGCGATATTGTAAATCTAGTAATTGTTAATTTAATTACGGTCGATCTAGTTGGTCTACTTTTTGAATAGACTAGTTATCAAAGTCAGCCGTAAGAGATTTTCCAATATTTGTCTGCTGATTGCCTAACAAATTAGTTAACTTTTTGGTCAAGTAACGTCCAAATATCTCAAAATTGCTTGTTGACAACAATTATCGTTTATGTGACAGTGTTGACCACGAAGTCATGAGCCAAAAAGAGGAATTTTCCTCCAGACTCGAGCTCCGTCACTTAACAAAACGATTGAACCAAGCAGATCTGTACGCAGAATAGTTGAGCCAACTGCATCATAACGACTCATTACCTCTGGTACGGGGTGTCCATAACGGTTATTTTTACCCACACTCAACACCGCATATTCGGGTTGTGTCTTATTCACAAATGCCTGGCTAGAACTAGATTTAGACCCATGATGCCCGACTTTTACTACTGAAGTGGGTTCTAGCAAATCCAAACAATTAAGCGTTAATTCACCACTGGCTTCTAGGTCACCCATGAGTAAAAAGGTCGCTTGTTGATACTCGATAAATAGTACGATAGATCCGTTATTAGAACTAATATCCTTGTTACTTTTTAGCAAAGAAATATCCTGTAAGTGTGTTTCGCAATCTGGGCTCAATCGAGTCATTTTGGGTGGAGGTGCTACTCGAGGAAATAGGTAAGTTAGAGCGAGCTTTGAGTCAACTTTGACACTCTGACCGTGAACAGGCACTAAAGTGGTCATTCCATCCATTTCTTCCCTCTGGACGGCTTGGTTAAAGGCTAAAAAATCGGCGGTTTCTTTGGCCTCACCATTCCAAACCAATTGCTTGACCCTATAATTGGTAAATACTGAGTTTAAACCGCCGATGTGATCGGAGTCCTGGTGAGAGGCCAACACCATCTCGATCGTGCGATCAAAGTAGGGCAAGTACTCACCCAAGCAAGTCAGCACTTTGGCGTCGGGCCCGCCATCAACCAATAGTTGCCAATTTCCATACTGAACCAAAGTCGCATCCCCTTGCCCAACATCACAAAAAATGACTTGCAATTGCCCCTCCGACCAAAACACATAAAGCACTCCCATTAACAAGCTGATTACTATAAACAATCCTATCTTAACTACCACTTAGTATTTCTTTCGGATAATTTTTAGATCACCGCGGTGTTGTACAGCCAACCAACGCGCATCAAGCCACCAAAATGCTATTAGTAAAAAAACATACCATCCCATTAATAAAGGCGTAGAAAATACTAGGCCGATTGGTGGAAGTGTAATTTTTTCTAACCAGTAAATTAACTGTGTCAGCAACCACAGCAAATTATGCAAAGGCCAACAAAGCATTAAGACAATTGGTGATTGCAATAGTTGGGTCGGCAGCAGCGCCAACACCACGATGGTTGGAACCCCCAACAAAAAAAGTGGGGTCAACAACCAAACCACACCCAGCGTCGCAATTACACTCAAACTACTTACCTGTCCAAAGTAGTGACAAAGCAAAGGGAACAACCAAATTTGCACATACACCGATGTTATTAACACTTCTTTAATATACTTTTGTATTTCTAAATACCATGTTTTTTTTGCTTGACGACGAATTGGTTCACCGAACAGAGTTCTCTCGGTAATAGCACGAAATTGCAAGCCTATGACCGCTAAGAAGGAGAGTTGCAGGGCTAACTGACTATCAATATCGATAGTTGAGATTAAGATTAACAAAGAAATCAACATGAGCCAACTGGCTACCTGTTGTTGCTGGTTAGTGATCAAGAAAGCGCTCAACAAACTTTGGAGCACTGCCCTGAGAATGGAAACGCTCATCAAGGCGAGCTGGGCATAAAATGCCAGTATGCACGTCTGTACCAACCAAGTAATTTTGCCCGATGTTTGCTTGAGTAATGGGCCGAAAACCAAGAGTAATAAAGTTACCTGCATGCCAGAGGCGGCCATGATGTGCTGAATACCTAAGTACGAAATTGTGTCTTTCATTTCCTCTGGTAAAAAAGCAATACCACCAAAAATGACTGAAAACAGCAACCCCGCCTCAGTTTTAGGCAAAACCAGCTGAAGTTTTTGCTGAAGACTTTCTCTGATCTGGAAGATTTTCGACTGGATTATGTTTGGGTGGTACCAGGGGTATTCTGAGGGGTTAAAAGTCACGTTTACCCCCGTTACAGCCACTAAATTCAACCCACTTGGCAGGTTATCAGTGCTAGCACTCACAGTGCCAACCAGGTTTAAACGGCTACCCAGTTCATACTGACGACACTGATCTAATTTGAAAAGTTGTTGCTGAAAGACATACCAACAGGTCGGTGCATACTGCCTAAGTATAAAATCATCGATAGTCACTGCCTGTTTCGGTATATATTTGTTGGTATTATTTATTCGTATAATATGCAGGAGTATTAATAGTACGATTACAATCGTATAGATCTTCACTGGACGCATAATTTTTCTATGGGATGTAGATGGTTATTGTCTAAATAGATAAGCATAATAACTTTACAAGCTAATTTGGGATTTAATTTGCTCAAAAATGTCGTTGGTGATGATTTTTTGCTCAATTAGTTGGTTGATGGTTTGGTATGGGCGGCCAGCCACGATGTCTTCGGCTCTCTTTGTTCCAATGCCCGTTAGCGTTTCGAGCTCGCTTAGGCTGGCCGCATTGATAGACACCAAAGAACTTTCTGTACTATCTGTGGTCGCTAACTCCGAACTGAACTGATTAATCTTCTGGCAGTATTGAGTTTCTTCTTGGTGCGGAATGTAAATCTTTTGCGCATCTGTCAGCGGTTGAGCGTAATTTAAGGCATGTAGCACATAACTAGCGTGAGCTAACTTGGTGAGACCTCCAGCTCGCTCAACCGCTGCACCCAGTCTTTCCGTTGGATCCATGACGTAAACACCTGGTTTTTTGACTTCTCCCCGGATATCGACCAAAATTTTGCCTGACTCGGTAGCGACTTGGGTGACAGAAGGGTCGGGACATTCGATTGACAAGGTTTGGTTGCCAACCAGCATCAGCCAACCCAAGTCAACCAGGCCAACTACCAAGCCCACCCCAATTAAAATAGTTGCAACTACTTTACGATGTTGTTTAATCAAATCAAGCCAGTTTACTGAGTCACCAGTAGTGGTAAAAGTCGGCATGCCACTACTTTAACTAACCAAACGAACATTAACTGTAGCGTTAGCCAATGTCCTGCTTGATCAAACCACTAAACTTAAAACTTTATTGGGAATATAGACTGTTCGCTTGAGTGAGTCTTGGGTCACCCATTTTTGCACATCAGGTAAATTGAGAGCTTGTTCAACTAATTCCACCTCCGTCAGTGAGTGATCACTATCCAGAGTGAGAGTGGCTCGGAGTTTGCCATTGATTTGTACCGGCAAGATGATGGATTGTTCTTTGGCCAGCACTGCATCGGCCACTGGCCAAGTGGCCTGATGAACCGACCACTGAGTTTTATCTGCCATGGGGACAATTTCTAGATAACGCTGATACAGCTCCTCTGCCAAGAAGGGAGCGAGCGGAGCCACCAGACGAATGGCCAGTGATACTTGCTCCAACGGTAGTTCAATACTATCCTGCTCCTCCCAAACGTTTACCAGCTCCATCAGCGAGGCAATGGCAGTATTAAACTTTAGATCTGGCAGGTCTTTGGTTACTTTTTGTACCACTTTGTGTAACTTACGTATGACTGGTAATTGTTGAGCTGTTGGTTCTGCTTGATTGTTAGCGGGCGGTGCTTGGTCCAAACTCACCACAACTAAGTTGAAAAAACGTTGCCAAAAACGGTACACCCCCACCACCGCCCGCACATCCCAAGGTTTATCCGCCTCGATTGGTCCCATGAACATTTCGTAGGTACGCAAGGTATCAGCCCCAAATTTGTCCGTCACTTCGTCTGGGTTGATCACATTGCCCTTGCTTTTACTCATCTTTTTGTTGTCTGGGCCCAAGATCATCCCCTGGTGCCTCATCGCTAAAAATGGCTCACTAAAATCCAGATATCCCTGATCTCGTAAAAATTTGGTAAAAAACCGAGAGTATAACAAGTGAAGCACGATATGTTCTGGCCCAATCATGTAAAAATCGACCGACAGCCAGTTCTTCAACTGAGCTGTTTCGGCAAAAACCTGTTCATTCCTGGCCGAAACGTAGCGCAAATAGTACCAACTCGAGTCGACAAAAGTATCCATGGTATCAAATTCTGGTCTCCAGCCTTTGCCGTATAATTTTTCGGTTCTGGCAATGAATTCTTTTGATGAAGTTAGCGGTGACTCGCCAGTGGGCTTAAAGTCGACATCCGTGGGTAAGAGCCAGGGCAAATGCTCTTCTTTAACCGGATGGGCGTTGCCTTCTGGATCGTAGACGATGGGGATGGGGGCTCCCCAATAACGCTGACGACTAATTAGCCAATCCCGTAACTTGTAAGTTGTCACCCGTTCACCAAAACCTTGTTGTTCCAAGTAACTCATCATCGCCTCGATTGCCTGAGAAATATTCATGCCATCTAAAAATCCCGAGTTGATCATCTCTCCTTCTGCCTCCTGGACTTGTTCGATCTGAGTGATTTCTGAGGTGTCTCCGTCACTCGCTTTGACTACCCTCAAAATAGGTAAAGAAAAAGTTTGAGCAAATTCAAAATCTCGCCGATCATGACCAGGCACTCCAACTACTGCGCCGGTCCCAAATCCAGCTAACACAAAGTCGGAGACCCAAATTGGCATTTTGCGACCAGTGAGTTGGTTAACCGCTACCCAACCAGTATCGACTCCAGTTTTGGTTCTGCCTTCCTGTTGCCTTTCCAGCTCTGTCTTGTGCGAAGCCTTCTCTATGTACTCGGCCACTTGCTGGTCAGTCTTTGCTCGTTCCTGAGCAAATGGGTGTTCTGGTGCAATGACAACAAAAGTCGCACCAAAATTGGTGTCTGGCCTGGTGGTAAAACAACTAATTTTGTCTACCGCTTCACCTGATTGGTTTTGAACCGGATAAGTAATGGTAATACCAGATTTTTTGCCAATCCAGTTAAGTTGCTGTTGTTTGGTGGCATGAGGCCAATCGACCTGATCCAAGCCAGTAATCAATTCATCTTGGTATTTAGTAATTTGAAAATACCATTGTTTCATTTGTTTTTGCACTACTTCTGCCCCACAACGTTCACACTGGCCATCGACAACTTGTTCGTTGGCTAATACAGTTTGACATGAAGGACACCAGTTCACTACGCCAGTGCCCTGGTAGGCTAAGCCTTGCTGAAAAAGTTGTAAGAAGAGCCACTGCGTCCAGCGATAGTAACCCGGATGACAGGTGGCGATTTCGGACGACCAGTCGTACGAAATCGCCAAGCGCTTGATCTGCTCTTGAAAAGTGGCAATCGCCTGCTTGGTGGTCTGGGCCGGCGGTACGCCAGTTTTAATCGCATAATTTTCGGCTGGCAAACCAAAAGCATCCCAGCCCACCGGAAAAAATACCTGCTTGCCCTGCATGCGGTTAAACCGAGCCAAAATATCCAGCGCCGTCATGCTTTCTACATGACCGACGTGTAAACCAGATCCTGAGGGATAAGCAAAAGCAAACAACAAATATAGCTTTTCCTTGGTTAATTTCTCTGCCGAAGTGGCTTGAAACAGAGCTGATTGCTCCCATTCGGATTGCCAGTGTTTTTCAAATTCTTGAGGAGAAAATGATTGAGTAACGGTTTTTTTCACAATGCTCTCGAGTATAGCATATCTCTCCGTAGTCTTTCGCAGTACCATATAGTAGTATAAGAGTTATGAGCTCACGACAGCACACTGCCCTCCTGCTGTTAGCCATTTTCTTGGCTTTTATTTGGTTGCAAATACCGGTGCTCAAACCCTTCAGTCTTCAGGCTGTGGCGCTCGCCACCGTCAGTTTTTTCTTGATCAAGCGATATCACCGATCAAAACTTCATCATGTGTTACCCAGACAAAACTCGGTCGAGATGGCGCTGGTCACCTTTAGTTTATTACTCTTGATAGGCAACAGTGGTACCCTAAACTCACCTCTTTTCCCCCTGACCTACATTCACCTCTTTTTTTTAGTCATGAGTTCTTCAAGAAGCACCGCTATTACGGTGGGCCCTGCCACTGCCTTGTTTCATTTTGGCTTGGAGCCAGTCATCTCGCTGGATAACATCGGCCACCTGGTCACCATTCCGATTATTTTGATATTTTTTCTTTTTGCCAGAGAGCAACATGAGTCGGCCTTACTAGAAAAACAAACTATCATTCAAGAAGAGTTACTGCTGACCCAATGTTCAGAAAAAACTAGTCACTTACAACAAGAAGTCGCCACCTTGAAACAAGTCGCGGTTGAACAAAACGCTCAACTCGATCTGGTCCAAAAAATTCTCAGCCGAACTCAAAAACAACTTTTCCACTTGGGTCAACGTTACTTTGTCTGCGAACCAAATGCTTTAGCAGAAATTGAAGCGATTAATCAGGAAATTGGTCAGGCACAAAATGCCAAGTCACCCACAATTACAGAAAACAGCGATGAAACTGCTTAAAGTAAGCCTCGTGCTAGTCCTACTATTGATGAGCTTTTTGTCAATGGTTCGGGCAGAGACACTAGAATCTAGCTCATTTATCATTCAGTTTGGCAACTTTAATGTTACCTCTGGAGAAAAGTCCGGTGCTACCTACAACGTCACCGATACAGTGGGTCAAACCGGCGCTGGTCCCTATGGAGAATTTGGCACCGCCAACTACTTTGTGGGAGGTGGTTTTCAATATATTTATCCATTAGACCGATTCCGCTTTACCATTTCTAAAACCGATATTGATCTGGGCGAACTCACTTCATTCGCCCACAATACAGACACTAATGTACTCACGATCACCGCCCCAACAGCTGGAGGCTACCAGATCTATGCCTACGAACAACATCCTCTCAAGTTAGCTGTCAGTTCGGCCACCATTGCCGATACCACCTGCGACAACAACGACTGTGATCAGACTGTAGCTAAAATCTGGCAAGATACCAGCGTGGGTGGCTTTGGCTTCAATGTAAATGGGACTGACAAAGCCACCGACTTTACCAATACCAATTTTTTCCGCCAATTTGCCGACAATGCACTCAGTGAACCCATGCAATTGATTATGAGCAACTCAGGCTACTCAGTCGATCGCACCGCCACCGTCACTTATAAAGCGGGCTTATCTGGCAGTGAACCAGCGGGTAGATACGATACAGCAATCATTTTTGTGGCGGTGCCTGCTTATTAGTCAATAATTATTAAGCTCTATGATGAACATCAAAATCACTAGCCGGCACTGCTTACAGTTGTCTACCTGGGTTCTAGTCTGGTTTTATTTGTTCAGTCCGTCTTTGACCCAAGCTCAATCGAGTTACTCACTCTCTGTATCACCTCCGAGTGCGTTTCTCAAAATTAAGCCAGGATCAACTGCTAGTCATACGATCGAATTAACCAATCACACCGATCAGCCAATGACGATCACACCAAAAGTCTTTGACTCTCAGCCAGCGGAAAACACTGGCTTTCCCGAGTTTCAAACCACTTTTTCGTTTCCTTATTTGTCAAACCAAACCCAGCCTCTCTCTCCCATTGCCATCAACCCGGGAGAAACCAGTAGTTACACTCTAGATTTTACCGTTCCACCCAATGCTATGACCAAGGAATATCCTCTGACGGTGCTCTTTTCTGCTACTACTGAACAACAAAATACTGCTGATCTAACATCATCTCAATCCAAACTCTATGGTGTCGTTGGCGCCAATATTGTCGTATTGATCAGCGGAGAAAGTACTTTGTCCAATTTATTGAATGTGACCGATATTAAACACTCAATTATTCAAGACAGTTTGCGGGAGTTATCCTTCACCCCCATCCTGTTCAATCAAGGTGTCCAGGCTGTGGTTGCCAGCGGTAGTGCCACCATTACCGATACTTTTGGTAACGCTGTCTGGCAAATGGATCTTTACCCAGACTTGCTGTTGGGTAAACAACAACGCCGAGCCAGAGCCTTATCATATGACAATCAAGATAAGTTACCCAAACCTGCGACTTTCACTTATGATCCGCTTTTTCTGCTGGGAAAGTACCAACTGACGATCAATGTGACTGATATTCAAGGAAAAATTATCAACACCAACACAAAAACCCTCATCGCTTTGCCCTACTCGATCATGATCGTGATTTGCGCCATGGTGGCTACCTGGATTGTGACCAAATTGCTAGTGAAAAAATTAGCTCCAGAGGAAACTAGTACTTGAACCCGTGATGTTTCTGTGATGTACTGGTTACAATAAATTTGTGATGAATAGTTTATGAAAAGAATTCCTTTCCTGAATGTCAAAAGCTTTGGCTTGATCACTTGTCTAATTTTGGGCATGTTTGTTATTGGTCACCTGCAAGGAACCAAATCGGCCAATCTTTCCAATGTCTCGGTTACCTTATCAAACTCCAGACCATCTTTCCGAGGTGGACTAGCGGCTGGCAATGTGACTGGAACCTCTCAAGTAATTTTAAATACTACGGATGGTGTCTGGCCCTCATCGTCATCAGCCCAACTCGTAATTGGAGATTCGCTTAGAATTGGCGAAGCTGGCAGTCTGGGAACCTACACTGTTACTGAAATCGTGGATAATAGCACTGTTAATGTTACTCCAGTACTCCTAGCGGGCGATTCTGACCTGAATGATGATGTGGTGGCTTCCACCTCAGCGACGTTGACTGTCAGACTGACCACCGCCAATGCTATTGCTAATGGTGCCTTCCGGATTCTTGTCCCAGCTGATAGCTCAAATGCAGCCGCTGCCAATGGTATTCCTGATGCCACTGGTTTCGATTTTGGCACCAGTGCGCCAACTGTGACCTGCCCCGCTTCCGCTCCCGCTACTTATCTTTTCTCTACCAGTAGTGCCACAGCTTCGGCAGTGACCATCAGTGGCACTAAGTATCACTCCTACGAATGTCGTTACTATGGCACCGGTGCCATCGGCACCGCTTTCGATGGCACTACCTACAGCGCCTTCACCATCAGTAATGTTATCAACCCTGCTCCAACCGTCACTGGTCATACCAGAGGTTATGCCGACACCTACAACATTATTGTTCGCCAATTAGACAGTAGTTACGATGTGGCAGACGCCACCACCGTCAATGTAGGAGTGGTAGAGGCCGTGCGCGTCACTGCCACTGTCGGTCCGCAAATTACTTTTCGTATTATCGGAGTAGACAGTGGCACATCAGTCTGTGGCTTCAGCACAGATGTAACTACAACTGCCACTTTAGTGCCATTCGGTTCACTAAATATCTCAACTTTTGTTGAAGCAGCTCAAGCGCTTTCAGTTTCCACCAATGCTCCCAATGGTTATGCCGTAACGACTATCGAAAACGATCAACTCGGTCGTAATGGTGGTGTCTGTACTGGAGATAATACTGGAGTTAATTGTATTCCCGATTCCATCGGCGATGGTGGTGCCATGTCTCATACCGCACCTGCCAAGTGGAGCTTGGGCACCGTCAAGGGCTTTGGCTATAGTCTGCATGAAGTGAACGCCACGGGTGCGGTCCCTGCATTTTCTTACAACACCAACTCTGGCAACTGTGACGGCACTAATTATTGTTTCAAACAATTTGCTGATGCGGAAAATAGTCAGACTGTCCAAAGCATTTTTACCTCTAGCACCGTGGCGGATAATGACAACGTCTACGTCTGCTACAAAACCATCATTAGCGCTACTCAAGCAGCTGGTGACTACAGTAATTATCTCACCTATACCGCAACTGCAACGTTTTAACCTACCATAATCAAGGAAATACTATGCACTGCCCCACTCCCAAACTTAATCAAAGAGACATTTTAATGATTGTTGGACTGGCGCTCGTATTGGGCGTTGGTTTTATTTTTAAATCTAACGTTTTTGCTCAAGCCGAGCCAACCCCCACCGTTACCCAAACTACTCTGACAGCTATTCCTCCTCGGCTTGGCGACCAAGGAGAATTAACTGCTAGTCCTGGCGAAGTAATCCAGGAAACCGTCAAGGTTCGCAATAGCTCAGACAAACCACTCAATATCCTTTCAGCCGTCAATGACTTTGTGCTTGATGCTGATGGCGCCACCCCCATTGCCATTACCGACCAGGACCTCTCCAACCGCTGGAGTTTAGCTTCCTGGATCACACTGGCTCCCAACCTACAAGTAATTCAACCGAATGAAACCAAGATTCTTTCTGTAATTATCAAGATCCCAGAGGATGCATTGCCTGGTGGTCATTATGCCATGATCACGCATCAACCAAGCACCGAGGCTGTCCCAGCCAATGGCGAAGCAGCTGATGCCAAACTTTCTGCAACCGGTATCTCCCAAAAAGTTGGTACCTTGCTCTATGTCACCGTTAAGGGCGCTATTAACGAAAGCGCTTTTGTGCGTAGTTTCAATATGCCAAGACTGACCGAATATGGTCCCGTGCCCTACTCTTTCACTGTAGAAAACCAGTCCGATATTCATATTCAACCTGGTTTAATGCTGGAATTTAGAGATATGCTGGGTAGAAAAGTCGATGAAGTTGCCATTGAAAGTAAAAATATCTTCCCTCTCACCGAACGTCGTTTCGAAGGCAGTTGGGAGAAAGTCTGGGGCACCGGCAGATATACAGCCACCATTACGATGAACTATGGTAGCCAAGGAGCAATTGCGATTGCCAAAACCTCTTTTTGGCTCTTCCCTTTCACTCTAGTTGTGGCCGCGGTCTTAACCATGCTAGTCTTACTAGCCATGTTTATTGCCATTCGCCGACACTTAATTCACCGCAAGACAGATCAGTCGGCTATAATCAGAGAACTAGAGGAAAAGTTGTCACGCTTGGAATCCAAATAAGAATAAAGCAGTTGAAGTTTGAAAGCACGGTGCATGAAAATCATTGGCAAAAAAACTGGCTAGTAGTTTTATTTTTCCTGATTAGTTGGTATCTGTTTACTCCTGTTTCCACAGTTTTTGCTCAAATGGAAATGGTGGCCACTGCCTCCTCAGCCGTCACTGCTGTGGTGCCTGATATCGAAGCACCGAGTATTCCTATTTTAATCTCTCCAACTGATGAGTCTATTCTGACCGATAGTACCCCCACTTTTGTCTGGTATGGTAGTACAGACAATGTCGGTATCGATCATTATGATCTTTGGGTCAATGGCGTAGTCAAACAAGCTGGTATTACTCCCATCGACCAGGATACAACGCTTTATACGTTGGTAGTCAATGAAACCGACAATACCTATTCCCTAACGATTAAACAAGGTCTCTCGGACGGAGACTATACTTGGAATATTATTGCGGTCGATGCGGCTGATAATAGCACGACTTCGGCTATTTGGGACTTCACCATTGATACCTTGGCTCCAAGTTTAAGCATTACCAAAATTGAAGACGATGCCGTGCTGATTACCACTCAGGATAGCCAAACTTTACCGACTGCACCCATAGAAGTGAAACACCACGACCCTCTGATCTCCGGCTTGGGTGAAGCCGGTGCTACCCTGACTATTATCCTCACGATACCCAATCAAAGTACTGTTACCCAGACAGTTGTGCTGGGATCGAATGGAGTTTGGTCGTTTCAGTTTCCTGATCTAGAAAAAAACGTCTTGGTTTCCCTCACCTTGATTATTGAAGATGCCGCTGGTCACACCAATGTGCTCTCACAAATCCAATTTGTTTATAAACCGAGCACTGAAGTTGTTGCTACTCCAACTCCCAAAACATTAGTGTTTTTACCAGCTCTCACCCCTCCGGCAACTGGTTCACCACCACCATCAGGGCAAACCCCTCTACAGCCATTTATTACCCTATTTAACCGCTCGCAGATTAATCTAGTGATTGAGCGTGGCAGAGACCGAGTCACCCATATCACCGCAGAACCACCACCTTTTTGGCAATGGCTCTCACCTATCGTACTAATGGCACCAACTCTAATCACCATATTTATCCTCTTGCATAAGTATGGTAACTTCCCAGATTTAACAACTCTAAGATTGATCTGGTGGTGGTTTGGTTGGAGGAGAAAACACCGACCAGATGGAGAGGTTCATGATCGAGCCAGTTTAAATAAACTCTGGTTGATACCAATCCAGGCAACAGATTTGATTACTGGAAAGGTGTCAATCGTTTCCGTCACGGACCGGTTAGGTAGTTTTTTGTTACCTAAACTAGATAATAGTGTTTTCTTGCTGGAACCCAAGTGGTCAGGTTTACACTTCCCAAGTTTGGGTAAAAGACCACAATCGCTTCCCTGGCATCGGTTTTACTTGGGAGAGGCAGTCACCTACGATAAAGAACTACCTTGGCCTTACCTTCATATTCCCGTAGAACAGCTCGTGCGTCAACCCAAGTGGCAAGCGGTGATCATACAAGCAACAGAGTGGCGTGGCCCAATGGTCTTGTTTCAAACACTACTACTTTTTATCCTTTGGCTACTCTATCCATCACTCATTACCAGTCCACCCTTTATACTAAGTGTCTTATTGGGTTTGTTTCGTGTTTTTCACAGAAATAAGAGCATCGTTACCAATAAGACATCAGTAGGCTGAGAAAATATCTTTTTCCGCATTTTTCCTGCTTTATTCTTGCTTATCTTGTGTTGTTTATTTGCAGTTTTGTTTAGACAGTTATATGTGTTTGTTTTTATATCTTTCTATATGAGCTTGAAGTAAGTCTGATCTATTACCGAAACTATTTTCGTCTCCAAAAAAGTTATTGATATTATTGACCAAACGATTACCGCAGAAGGAATATAATAATAAGCCAATAATTTTAATCAAAATTGATTATAAGTAACAATTTTTGGACTTTCTCTAAGACCACACCTATGGGAAACATATCTGGATAAAATCTTTGCACCAAGGCGCAGTCCTCGAGTGAATTATCATACAGTCGTTGAATCAGCGACTCAATTTGCTTTTTTCTTTTATTGTTCAAGCTTTTATTGTTATCAGAAATGCTTAGCAGTTCATCTGCCTCTTTGCTAACGCTTGAGTACAAGTCAACGATGCGTGCCAAACCAGATTTGTCGAACAAAAGAGCCGGATCTTTGCCGAATATCCATTCGTCGATAGTAAATATGCTGATTTGCTGTTCGTAGAGACTCGAGACCACGTTCTGGAGCTTCACTGGAAGCCCACCAGCAAATAGGTACATACCTCTGGATAAAGCTAGGCCACCATTGTTGATGATAAGCCTTCTTAAATTTCTGAATTCTGGATCCCGCTTTGATGACTGGCAAAACAGGACTCCGGTCCAACGTTTAAGCTCATCGCTCTTCTTTGGTAGAAGTAACGGAATCTCCCGTTCTAAGGCGGCTCTACCCAAACTGGTCAACGACATGGTCTTTTGTTTATCTGGTTGTTTCAATAGCAACACCCAGCCTCTTTTCTCTAGCAACTTGACCAATGACAAACGGCCCGAGTTGGTTAAATCAGGACAAATTAACTCGAGAGAGCTCAGGGGTAAAGCATATCTTTCTTTGAGCTTTGGATAAAGGAACAACAAGAGTTTTCGGGTATTATTTTTCATTTTTCTGTATGATTTTATATGACAATTCTATATCGTATTATTTGCAATATTATATGTACACTTTATCTATAACACTTTTGCTTTTTTCACATAAGCGATACCCGAATTGCTATTTTTGACATTAATTGCTTAGTTTTTCGTAGTATCTCACCGTTTTACTCTGGTTTATTTGTAACTGATGGCTATTATGTAAAAACGTGTTCACTAAAGTATTGATTATTAATTAAATGTACATTTTCACATCCCCGCTTGTCAAGCAGTGAATTTGTACCAATTTCCAGGCGACGAAGCAAACTAATACCGAAGCAGACCATACTCTGACTACCATGAAATGACGTGAAAGAGATTAATTATGCTTACTTAATTACCGAAAACAAAGGTTATTCACATCTAGAGTAAATACTCTAGATTTATTGATGATTTCCAGACTTTGACATCGAGTAATAAATCTGTAAATATATACCAGATCATCAATTTGTCTAATACCAAGCGACAAATCGGTTAGCAAAATAACACTCATGTCAGCCCAAAATACGTATCTTCACCATCTCATCGCCTTGTTTGTGGTTTATACACAGGTTCATCATCACGAACAGGTGGGCAAAACCGAAATTGAAAAGGCTATTCGGTCTCTAGTCGAGGAATTTGATCATGCTCAAGCCAATCAGTTGGTTCCCGCTTGGGAAACAACCACGGGCATCACTAAATTTCCCTCGATTGTGAAACAGTTTTTCCAAGATTATCGAGTTTCCCAGGCGGGAGTAGCTTTGCACAAGTACCTATTAGCACTGCAAACCGCTGGTCGCTTACCAGCTACAGTCAAAAATTACCGCTCTGACATCGGCCAATTTCTCAATTTTGCCCCTGCCAAATCTCCGGATCAACTTGTACAAAAAACCGAAGTGGCTCGTTTCCTCGAGTTCGAACAACAGCGAGGTTCGTCTCAGGCAACCATTCACCGAAAAGTCGCAAGTCTCAGTCAGTTTTTTCAGTGGTTACAAGAAAATGGTTGGTTAACGACCAATCTTTGGAAGTCATTTTCCTCAACTTCATTCAGTGAATTACTCAAGACAGATAAACCAGTACGCGAACTTACTACTATGTCGAGTTTGACAGACGAGCGTCCGGCAGTCTGGTCTCTCCCACTCAAAACTATCGATTTACAAGCGTATTTACCTCAACACTTTCAAAACGCTCTAGTTCGAGCAGTCAAAAAGACTTCAATCCTAACTCGGATGCGCAAGGCTATCAGCGCTCAACCTTTGCTGGGCTATTTCAATTTAGCCATGGGTATCATTTTTTTCCTTGGCGCAGGCTTTCTGGGTTACCAACAGTTCTTTTCCGATGCCGACTCTTCCTTAGCCTTTCCCACAAGTCTGACTAGACCAAATCGCTCGCTGTCTTTTCAAGGTCGTCTTACCAATACAAGTAGGACCCCCATTACTGCCATCACGCCCATGCGCTTTCGTTTATATGATTCTGGACCAGCCATTGGCAGCGGTACGTTACTCTGGGATTCCACCAGTTGTAATATTGACCCAGATCAAGATGGTATCTTTTCGACTACGCTTGGAGATGCTTGTGGCACCGAAATCACCGCTGATGTCTTTACAGAAAATAGCAATGTGTGGTTGGAAGTAGAGGTTAATAGCGAAATTCTAGAACCCCGACAGTCAATCAAGACGGTTGCCTATGCCTTGAACTCCGAAACTCTCCAGGGCTACCCAGCTTCTGCCAGTGCGGTGGAAAATACTGTTTTGGTGATGAGAAACGATGGCAAGGTGGTCTTTGGTAACGCCAACCCGATTTTGGAAGCCACTGGGGATTCGTTTACCCTGACCGCCAATGTTTTGACTCTCGAGACTTCATCTGGGAGTAATGGCAACGTGATTATTAACCCTGACGGAACTGGTCAAACTCTGATTAACTCTAACACAATCATCGATGGTTACCTACACGCTCCTGGGGCAACTCTCAGCGCCACCTATGCCGGCGGTACTGCCTTGACTCTCAAAGCTGGTCCCACTGCTACCGGCGATATCATGCAGTGGCAATCTTCCGCCGGCTCCCCGTTGGGCGTAATTGATGAAAACGGCAATATTGGCATCGGCACCACAGCCCCAGGACAAAAACTGGATGTGGCTGGGGATGCTGAGATTGCCAATTATCTTTATTTTGCCAATGGAGCAACAGATTACTTGAGGTTTGACGGATCTAACTTCATTTTGAGTAACGATTTTCTCCCAAGTGCTGATAGTACCTATGATCTAGGAGCATCGGGCACAGCTTGGGCGGAAATTTATGGTGATGCCATTTATCAAAATGGCAACGCTGTGTGTGATGCTTCTGGCAACTGTGGTTCTGCCAGTCTCTGGTCATCCAACCTGGGCGCACTCTACCCAAATAACAGCACTTTTGATGTACTCATCGGTGGTACGGCTTCCTCTTCCGCCAAATTTGCCTTTCTTAACGTCAACTCTGGTATTCCCACCGCCTCCATCGCTGGCAATCTGGCTTTGGCCGCTCCCACCGGCGCTGATCCGGCCACCAAACTAAATGTTTATAACGGTGGTAGTTTTGGCATTAGGACCAGCGTAGGTGGCGATGCGGCCTTAACTGAACGATTAACAATCCTGAACAACGGCAACGTAGGTATTGGTTCTGCCACTCCAAGTCAACAACTTGAGGTTGGTGGTAACGTGGAAATCGCCAATTACCTTTATTTCGCTAATGGAGCAACAAATTACTTGAGGTTTGATGGTTCAGACTTCATATTGAGTAACGATTTTCTCCCGAGTGCCAATAACACCTACAATCTGGGAGCTTCTGGAACCCGCTGGGCAAATATTTACGGCACGAATTTATACCAAAACGGCAACCAAGTTTGTGACACCAGTGGCAACTGTAGCGCAGCCGGTAGTGACTGGACAATTGCTAACGGAACGATCTATCCCAAAAACTCAACCACCGACCTTCTCGTCGGCGGTATCTCCACTGCTTCCGCCAAATTTGCTTTCATGAACGTCAACTCAGGTACTCCCACTGCTTCAATCTCAGGAACTACTGGCGCAACCTTCCTGACAGCCAATGGCTACCTCTCAACCACCAATAGACAAAGCTTAACCCTCGGTAACTCCGCCGCCTACAACACCACTGGGAATATTTTGCTTAATCCAAATGGGACAGGAAATGTCGGTATCGGGACGACGAGTCCAAGTTCACCACTTCAACTACATGGCCCATCAACAGGCTTAGTTGATATTTTAAAAATTTCAAAAGCTGGTGGTAGCACCTCATACATGAGTGTATTTAGCAATACCTCGAATACCTCTAATTTCGATCCCTCGTTCCTTGGTTTTCATGGATCGGGTGGTAGCAGCGCATTACAGTTCATTGGAGGTATGGATGCTGGCAACGATACAGGGGGAAATAGTCCCCTGGTTTCTTTCCAGGCAAGACGTGGAGGTGTATCAGGATCGGCAGTTGTAAGTAGAGATTTATTTGACTTCAACAACTATGGTACGAGTGTTATGCGGATTAATGTATCTGGCTATGTTGGAATTGGCACAACCTCCCCCACAGCCAAGCTCGACATTGCTGGCTCAGCTTCTACATCTGGCACTCTCTCCTTCCGTGGCACAACTGATCCAACAATCGATATTTTGAATGGAGAAAATTTTGGCTTTAGAACTTCTGTCGGTGGCGATGCCAGTTTGACTGAGAGATTAACAATTTTGAACAACGGCAATGTGGGGATTGGAACAACCAACCCATCTTTTTTCAAACTCGAAGTTGCGGGAGACATCGGACCGACCACCTCCAACCTCTACAACCTTGGCTCTGGATCAATTTCTCGAATGATAACCATGGATCAGGATCTTTCAACTGCAGATGCTTCATTTATTGGTGAGGATGCCAGCGATTATAGTGGAGTTTCAGTTTCCAATGTTGGTGATGTTAATGGCGATGGATACGATGATTTTGCGATTGGGGCATATTATGACGATGATGGAGGCGCAAATGCTGGTCAAACATACCTAATTTTGGGACAAGCCTCTGGGTGGGCCATGGATACCGATCTTTCGGCTGCAGATGCCTCATTTATTGGTGAAGATGCGGGTGACCGAAGTGGAAGTCCAGTTTCAGGAGTCGGTGATGTTAATGGCGATGGATACGATGATTTTGTGATTGTGGCTCAAGGAGATGGGGATGGTGGCGCAAATGCAGGTCAAACATACCTAATTTTGGGACAAGCCTCTGGGTGGTCCATGGATACCGATCTTTCGGCTGCAGATGCTTCATTTATTGGTGAGGATACCGACGACTATAGTGGAACTTCAGTTTCTGGCACTGGCGATGTTAATGGTGATGGATATGATGATTTTATAATTGGAGCATATGCCGATGAGGATGGTGGGGCAACAGCGGGTCAAACATACCTAATTTTGGGACAAGCCTCTGGGTGGGCCATGGATACCGATCTTTCGGCTGTCGACGCTTCATTTATTGGTGAGGATAACGACGACTATAGTGGAACTTCAGTTTCTGGCACTGGCGATGTTAATGGTGATGGATATGATGATTTTATAATTGGAGCATATGCCGATGAGGATGGTGGATCGTTTGCAGGTCAAACATACCTAATTTTGGGACAAGACTCTGGATGGGCCATGGATACCGATCTGTCGGTTGCAGATGCCTCATTTTGGGGAGAAGATAGTAATGACTTCAGTGGTGAATCAGCTTCTGGCGTTGGTGATGTTAATGGCGATGGATACGATGATTTTGTGATTGGGGCTAGAGGAGACGAAGAAGGTGGAGGCGCAAATGCAGGTCAAACATACCTAATTTTGGGACAAAACTCTGGGTGGGCCATGGATACCGATCTGTCGGTTGCAGATGCCTCATTTATCGGTGAGGATGCCAGCGATTATAGTGGAACTTCAGTTTCTGGCACTGGCGATGTTAATGGTGATGGATATGATGATTTTATAATTGGAGCATATGCCGATGAGGATGGTGGGGCAACAGCGGGTCAAACATACCTAATTTTGGGACAAGCCTCTGGGTGGGCCATGGATACCGATCTTTCGGCTGTCGACGCTTCATTTTGGGGTGAGGATGCAAATGATCGTAGCGGAGAATCGGTTTCAGGAGCAGGCGATGTTAACGGTGATGGATTTGATGATTTTATAATTGCGGCTAGAGGAGATGGGGATGGTGGGGCAGCAGCGGGTCAAACATATCTGATCCTCTCTGATGAAAGGCAGTGGGATAAAGTCTTTGCAAGAAATTTTAAAGCGGGAGATTCTCTAAATGTTGGAGCACATTTGAGGTTTTATGACGATACGATTGAGTCGCTTAGTCCGCTTTACATTGACACTACAAGACTTAATCTGTTGGGAGGATTAACTACTACTGGCAACGTCGGCATCGGTACCACCGCTCCATCTCAAAAACTGGATGTGGTCGGTGCCATCCGCTTAGGTGCTGCCGATGCCGAAAATGTTTTGCATACCACGGTGGCCGGTGGCGCTCCCAGTGGTAATTTGTATTGGGGAGATCGGACTGTGTGTGACTCTTCTGGCAGTTGTGGTGGCAGTGGCACTTGGACTATTGGCAGTGGCATCATGTACCCCATTAATAATACTGTTGATGTACTGATTGGAGGAGTTTCTTCAGCCTCTGCTAAGTTTGCTTTCCTCAATGTTAACTCTGGTATTCCCACTGCCAGTATCGCTGGCAACTTAGCTCTTGCCACTCCCACCGGCGCTGATCCGGCTACAAAACTTAATGTTTATAACGGTGGTAGTTTTGGCATTAGAACTTCTGTCGGTGGCGACGCCAGTTTGACTGAGAGATTAACCATACTCAACAACGGCAACGTGGGGATTGGCACGACTAGTCCAAGTGAAAAATTATCTCTTGCTGGTGGTAACTTCCTTCACTCAGCAGTCGGTAATCCCACGCTTGAAGCCACAATAGACACAAGTGGGACTGCTTACGATGTCTTTGTAGCTGGAAAATTTGCCTACGTGGCGGACGGCGCATCTGGTTTACACATCATTGATGTTAGTGATCCAGCGACACCCGCACTCCTAGGAACGTACAACACTGGTGGAGAAGCACGCGGTATACATGTAATAGGTAAGTATGCCTACGTTGCGGACGGAGCTGCGGGCCTGGTCATTGTGGATGTCAGCAACCCTTATGCCCCTGCTTTAGTTGATACCTACAACACCAGCGGCACCGCATATGCAGTGTATGTATCGGGGCGCTATGCGTATGTGGCTGATCGAGCAGAGGGCCTACAAATAATTGATATTTCCAACCCATATTCTGTTGATGTGGTTGGTGCATATGATACTCTTGATTACACCAACGAAGTCTTCATCTCTGGCAAGTATGCGTACTTAGCAGACGATGATCAAAGCTTAGTCATCGTAGACATCTCCGATCCCTTAACTCCCGCCTATGTCTCAACTATTGGAGCTGGGGTGTACGGAGCAGATGATGTCTACGTATCGGGCAGGTATGCGTACGTTGCGGTCAATAGTTCTCTTAAAATTGTCGATATCACTGACCCAACAACGCCTTCGTATAAAGACACCGGTGGTAGCATGGGTGAAAGTGTTCATATTGCAGGTAATTACGCATATACTACAGGCGGGACGAATGGGTTTGAAGTCCTTGATATCAATGACCCTACCTCAATAGTATCTATTGGAACCTTTGACACGAGCGGAACTGCCAATGAAGTGTATGTTTCCGGCAAATACGCTTATATTGCAGATGGAACCTCTGGTTTACAGATTATTGATATCAACGGTATCGAAACCCCATCTCTGTATGCAGGAACAATTAATACAAACTCAGTGAATATATCTGAAGACTTGCTGGTTGGTCAAAGTCTTTCTGTAAGAAACGGTATTAATATTTCTGGCGGTGCAATGATAGAAGGTGCCACAAGTGTTTGGAGTTATGATGTTGATACTACGGGTTCTACTCATAACATTTTTACCGTTGGAGCAGACAGTACTCCATACTTATCAATTAATAAAACTGAGGAAACAGCGGAAGTTTTCTTGGGCCAATGGAATACCGACGACGGAACCTTTTTAAGCATTGATGATTACACAAAAACCGTTGATATTGTTTCCACAGGATTAGTAACCCTGGGTGATAAGAATGGAGAGGCTAATAGTACTTTGTTCACTATCGATAACCCAAACCAAAATTTTCTGTTCGCCAATGGCAATGTGGGGATTGGCTCCACAGCTCCCAGTCAAGTTCTAGATGTAGTTGGAGGTATTCGTCTAGGCGCTGCCGACGCTGAGAATGTCTTGCATACCACAGTGGCTGGTGGAGCTCCCAGTGGTAACCTATACTGGGGTAACCGCACTGTCTGTGACTCCTCTGGCAGTTGTGGTGGTAGCGGAACCTGGACCATTGGCAGTGGCATCATGTACCCCATCAATAATACCGTAGATGTACTAATCGGAGGAGTTTCTTCCACTTCTGCTAAGTTTGCTTTCTTGAATGTCAATGGTGGCTCCCCCACTGCTTCTATTGCCGGAAACTTAAGCTTAGTTGTACCGACTGGCTCTACCCCTGCCACCAAACTCAATATTCTAAATGGTGGCACGTTGAGTATTCAGAATTCAGTTGGAGGGGACGCAGGTTTATCCACTTCATTTTCTGTTTCACCAGCGCAAATCACTAGTGTTCTACCCCACCAATTCACTGCGGCGGGCGATGTATCGATAGCCTACGACTTAATTTTCACCAATCAAACCAGCTCCAATATTCAAACAAACGGACCATTTACTATTACCGCTGGTGAATCATGGGAAAACAACAACCTGACGCTCAGTACCTACGGCAGTGGCAACTTACTGGCCAACTTGGGAGACACAGGTAAATTCCAAATAACTTCAGCCGACCCTTCAGTCATTTTGGATACCATAACCGCCACCGACACTGATTTTTGGCTCGGTGTCCAAGAAGATGCGGGCGGGGATGATGACGATATTTTCTCGATCGGTGACGGCACCACCATTGGCACCAACTCTTTCTTCTCCATCAATACTGCTGGCAACGTCGGCATCGGCACAACTGCTCCCACCTATAAACTTCAGGTGGCGGGCGATATTAAGTTATCTGACGGTACTAATCGTCTGATCTTAGCCTCTAATACCACCAACCCCACGGGGGTGGCAGGTGCGATGTTTTACGACTCTGATGATAATAAGTTCAAATGTTACACCACTAGTTGGGTTGACTGCGATACCGTTGGTGCTGGCTCACTTCCCTCTGGTACCGAAGGTCAAATGATGTATAACGACGCAGGTAGCTGGACAGCCTTTAGTGGTATGAGCTGGGATGATACCAACAATTACCTTGATATAGTGGGGTCTGCATCATCATCCGGTACCTTAGCTTTCCGTGGTACCACTGATCCTAAGATCAATATCTTAAATGGTGAAGCTTTCGGTATTCAAACTTCTGTCGGTGGTGATGTTGGTTTAACCGAAAGATTAACCATTTTGAATAACGGCAACGTGGGAATTGGCTCCACTGCTCCCTCCTCCTCTCTTGAAGTAGCTGGTTCTGTTGAACTAGCAAATTATCTCTACTTTGGCAACTCAACATCCGAATACCTCAGATGGGATGGATCTGACTTCTTAGTTTCTGATGATTTTCTACCCAATGCTAATGATACGCTTAACCTTGGGGCAACAGGTGCTAGATGGGCAGATCTTTATCTGGGACCAGAAACTCTCCACATTGGTAGTACCACGACAGATGAAGGCACAATATCCTATGACACAACTGGGGATATATTTAACTTTGGTACCGATGCTACCACCAACGGTGATATAGCTTTCTTTACCGATGACTTATATCTGGACAAGGCGACTGGCAATGTAGGGATTGGGACAACGGTGCCTTCACAAGCACTAGATGTCACTGGTGCTATCCGCCTAGGTGCGGCTGATGCGGAGAATGTCTTGCATACTACGGTGGCAGGTGGAGCACCTAGCGGGGCACTCTACTGGGGAGATCGTACAGTCTGTGATTCAACCGGCAATTGTAGTACGGTTGATAGTAATTGGTCGATAGCAGGTGGCTCGATTTATCCTAAGAACACTACGCTCGACATGTTCATCGGTGGCACTGCCACCTCTTCTGCTAAGTTTGCATTTTCAAATACTAATTCTGGTACTCCCACTGCCAGTATTGCGGGGTCACTAGCTTTGGCAGCTCCCACTGGCGCAGATCCCGCCACCAAACTTAATGTGTATAACGGCGGTAGTTTTGGCATTAGAACTTCTGTTGGTGGCGATGCCAGTTTGACTGAGAGATTGACTATTCTCAACAACGGCAACGTCGGCATTGGGACGACGAGTCCAGGACAAAAACTTCATATTGCATCCGCATCAGATTTATTGGTTGAGTTAGATGTTGGGGCAACAGGACGAGCGGCACAATGGTATTTATATCGTGGAACAAATAAAGAATCTTGGTTGGGAATGGCCGGTTCTAATAATTTCGATTTTTGGACAAAAGAGCATGTTCCTG
The DNA here is from genome assembly GCA_964521215.1 of uncultured Pseudomonadales bacterium. Classification (GTDB taxonomy): domain Bacteria; phylum Patescibacteriota; class Microgenomatia; order UBA1400; family PJMF01; genus DAOQVB01. The sequence continues at coordinate 21,877 of CAZFRD010000005.1, read as the reverse complement.
TACGTTTTGGTAGTAATAATCTGGAAAGGGTCAGAATTGATACAAGCGGCAACGTCGGCATCGGGACGACGAGTCCAGGGGCGAAATTGGATGTAGAAGGTGATCGTAACCTATCTGGTCAACTATATGTGCACTCTGGTGTACCACAGTCAGATGGTGCATTGTTACTTGGCTCTACTATAGGAATCGGTGCAAATATTTATGCGCATACCAAAGCAGACGGTACGATTTCTTCAGCTGCGAGTGCACCAGGTCTACGTTTTACGTCATCAGGGTTAGACATTCTTACTTCCGATGAAACAAGTGGCACCAGGGTTTGGGATCAGCGGATGAGGATTGATATTGCGGGCAACGTCGGCATTGGGACGACGGTTCCATCAAGTCGGCTTGATATTTCTGATCTTGCGACCACCGATCATACAATACTGAGTATCACTGGTGAAATTGGTCAGTACTTTTATGTAGGAAACTACCATAATTCTGCATTAGTAGCTTTCGGAGATTATGATGAAAACCTAAATGGAACATATGTCGCAGTGGAAGACAGCACAAAAGATATTTACATACATTCATCAGGTGTCATAACTATAGGTGATGGTACAGGCAGTGGCAACGGAACTCTATTCACCACTAATGACTCTAACCAAGCATTTCTTTTCGAAAATGGCAATGTGGGGATTGGCTCCACAGCTCCCAGTCAAGTTCTAGATGTAGTTGGCGGTATCCGCTTGGGCGCCGCTGATGCGGAAAATGTCTTGCATACCACAGTGGCTGGTGGAGCTCCCAGTGGTAACCTGTACTGGGGTAACCGCACCCTTTGTGACAGTACTGGCAGCTGTGGTGGAGGATCTAGCAATTGGACGCTTGGTGCTGGCTTTATTCATCCCATCAATCCTTCGGTTGATTTATTTATTGGTGGCACAGCTTCTTCCTCGGCTAAGTTTGCTTTCTTGAATGTTAATAGTGGCACACCGACGGCTAGTATCGCTGGATCACTAGCCCTGGCTGCCCCCACTGGAGCAGATCCAGCCACAAAACTAAATGTATACAACGGTGGTAGTTTTGGCATTAGAACTTCCGTCGGTGGGGATGTCGGTTTAACCGAAAGATTAACCGTACTCAACAACGGCAATGTGGGGATTGGCTCCACAGCTCCGGCAAATTCTCTTGATGTGACTGGAGATATTGGTCTTCGCAGTGGCAAAATTCTGAAGTTATATACCTCTGGTGACTCCAACTATAACGTAATTTACAGTACTACAGCCAACTTATATATGAATAGTGGCAATGGCGAAGTAATCACTCAGGCAGTTTCTAATATTGACTTTCAAACCTGGACCGGTGGTAGTTATAACTCAAAAATGGTTGTGACAAATGTTGGCAACGTGGGAATTGGAACTACTAACCCACTCAGACTGCTTGATGTTAGAGGCAGTGCTACCATCTCTGGCACACTTCAACTAGCACCTAATGTCCAGGTCGATGCCGGCACCTGTGATGCGTCAGCTAAAGGCAAGCAATATTTTGATGGATCGGCCAACTTGCAATATGTGTGTAACGGAACGGCTTGGACTCAGATGAATGTAGCATTTACGTCCTCAGATGGCGCTGGCGTTTCTAACTCCGGTTCTGGTTTAGAATTTGGCACCAATGGTTTTGGACTAATTCAGGGTTGTGCCGATACAGAAGTGTTGAAATGGAATGAAGGATCAAGTATCTGGGAATGCAAGCCCAGTACTTACAGCAAGTTTGTCAGTACTACTAACACCAACATCGTCAATAGTACTGGCAATACCTCAAGTGTCGGAACCACCAATGTGGATGTAGATGCTGTTATTGGCGCTGCTTCATCAGCAACACAAGTGCTTGTCCAACTTGGGGTTACAGCAACTAATACCACTGCCGCAAATTGGAGTGGTCATGTCATGCCTACGGGTTTGGCAGCCGATACATCCAATGGTGTTGTTTGGACTGGCGAACTAGACGGCGCAGGCGTTGGTTATGGTATGGCCATCGTAGCTTTGGATGCCAACAAGGTTTTTTCCTGGGGTTTAACCGAAATAGCAGGTACATCCACGGGCACGTTAGCAATTAATGTTGTTGGATACTGGACGCCCGTCACCACTGGTGCTGACTTAGCAGAAAATTACTACGGCAGTTCATCAATCGAGTCTGGGGACTTGGTGAGCTTAGACCCAAGTCTTGCTGGGGGTGTAATAAAAAGCCAGGGTGAAAATCCTACCAGCATCATCGGCGTCGTCTCATCTCAGCCAGGTATGGTGCTAGATGAAGTCAATGATCCTAACCAGGCCATGACTGTCGTTGATAATAAATACCTGGGACGAGTGCCTATTGCCGTGGGATTAGTTGGTAGAGTGCCTGTCAAAGTTACAACTGAAAACGGACCAATTAATGCAGGTGATCCCATCACTATTAGCTCATTCCCAGGAATTGGCATGAAGGCAACTCAACCTGGGATCATCGTCGGTCGTGCACTAGAAAATTACTCAAATTCAGATCCCATGGCGGTCGGACTGGTGATGGTATTTCTGAATTTAGACCAGTATGAACCCTTGATAGCGCTGGATGATTTTGGCAACTTGATCATCGCCAATGATGAAAACAATGATTACCAAATTGTTAATCAGGCGACTCCTCTTGCAACTCCTTTTGCCGATCGCTTTGGCGCCTTCACTAAAACTCTGACTGCAATATTGGAAGCAGGATTAATCAAAACCAAAGAATTGGTTGTCTCAGGTCAAGCCCAAATTGCCGACTTGTCGGTGACCAACTTCTCAATCAATGGTCAAACGTTACGTGATTATGTTGTTTCGATCATTCAAGAAAATCAAGCGACTAATCCTGTGATAGCTGAAATCTCGCCCACTCCTGCCCCAACCAGCGCTGCTTCTGGCTCGGCTTGGCTAGCAGAAGTTTTTCATCAAGATCAGGCAACTGGGCAACCAATCGTGGAAAATCTTGATGTTAGTGACACTTTATCGGTGAAAGCGATCGAAGGAGCCAGCATTACTGCTCAATCTTTAGAAGTGTCTGACCAAACCAAACTTGGTTCTTTGTTGGTTAACCAAGATGCCAGCGTGGCTGGGGTCTTCACCACTAATGAACTAGATGCGAACTCAGCTCGGATTGATGCGCTGGAAGCTGGCATGGCTCAGTTGGACTCAGTCCGTGCTACCACCGCCGAGTTCGCCAACGCCACTATCTCTGGCACTCTCTACGCCCAAACGATTGCCGACTTAGATAAACAAATCGCTGAGCTACTAGATCAACCGTCAATCATCGATGTCATTTCAGGCAATATTCCATCGCCACAAAACGACTTTAGCTCGCTTTATCAGGTGCTTGGCAGTATTAGTAGTACTGCTAGTCAGGCTGGCCAACTCAACCAGACCGTGGCCGATCTCAACTTGGCTGATGACGACATCGTGCTGGATGCCAGCGCCGGCTTCATAGACCGCTACTTCAAGGTTAACGGCGTGGCCTACGTGGGTGACAGCTTAGGTGTAGGCAACACCCTGCGAGTGGGCCAAAAACTGGAACTAACCGACACGTATCTAAGCTTTTCAACTGAAGCCAATACTCCAGACGAATCCCCCATTTTCTTCATCCAACCCTCGGGCAAAGGTCTGCTAGCTTTGATGGGTGGCTTGATGACGCTAGACGAAACTGGCCAAGTCACTATCAACGGTAACCTGCATGTGGCAGGTGATGTGAGCGTGGAAGGCACGCTCTTGGCCAATGTGATTGAACCCCTCAACCAAGGTGACTCGCTGAAACTGAACCTAGGTCCGACTAATACTGGACTTGAGGCAACCATGGCCGGAAACCTAGCTAGCCCGAGTGGTCAGCTGGAGTTCTTGGGCGATGCTGGTACGCCAGTGGCCACGGTTTCGGCTCAGGGCAAAGCCAGTTTCTCATCGCTTAGCCTGGGTCGTGATTTACTGGCCAGACCGAGTGTGGCCGGCGCCGCTACCGAGTCCAGCCAACTGACTCAGGAAGCGACCCAAACTACCGGCCGAGCGACTTTGCCCGCCGGCAACCGAGATTTAATCATTCGTAATCCCAACGTTCGGCGAGATTCTTTGATCTATTTGACCCCGTTGAATAGCACCAATAATCAAGTACTCTATGTTAATCATATTGAAGCTCCCGTCGATGAAAGCACAGCTCAAGCCAGTGACGAACGCTCTTTTACTGTCAGTCTAGATAACGTGACTGCCAGCGATATTAGCTTTACTTGGTGGATAGTCAACTAGTATGAAATACAAACTAACTTTACAAAAAAGTGTCTTTATTGTAAACCGCACTTTACAAAAAAGTGTCTTTATTGTTAAACGTCGAATTTTTGTTGTGGCTGTGGTTATACTATTATTACTCGGCCCCACAGTTTACTTAACGTTAATTCATCCCAAATCTACCGAGGCTGCCCCCTGGGCTCAAACCGCTGGCTCCTGGACCAAAAGAAAAAATGTCATCCTGACTAACAATTCTGGTCAGACCTTTGAAGCTAATACTACCTACGCCATCAACGTTAATACTCAAGAGTTAGTGGCTGCTGGCGATTTGAACACCGACTGCTCTGACCTCAGGGTTTACTACCAACCCACCGATACGACAAGTACTAAGCTCGCTTACTACTTTGATGTAGCCGCCGAGGCCACTAACTGCGCTGATTCTACTAGTACTAAAGTTTACTTCCCGCTCCAAGCCAATTTGAGTAACGGAGCCGATGCGACTGAGTACTATATATACTACGATAATGCCTCTGCTGTCACAGAGGCCAGTGTCGATGCCTTCAACGTGGGAAGCAAACAAGCTTTGATGGTCTGCCCCTTCAACGGTGATACCGAGTGCATCAACGGCGACGGCGCCGAAGATCCCACCACTGAAAGTGGGGCGATTAGATACAGTGGCGGCAAAAGCGCACTCAGTTTTGATGGGGCGAATGACTCAGTTACAGGCGTTGACTTGGGTAATATTAGAGCAAGTAACTATACTGTCGAAGCGTGGGTAAATTCCCCAAAAGCATGTGGTGTAAGCGATCTCTTTTATATGGATATTGTTCAAGATGGCAATGCTATTTTCAATATTTTTTGTGAATATGGCACATATCGAATCTGGTTTTGGGATACCTATAGTCCCACAAGTATGGATTTTAGGGCTGATATTGCCCTTACACCTAGTACATGGCATCATGTAGCTTTTGTTTATTTATCAACTACAAAAACAGCAAAAATATTTTTTGATGGTTCAGAAGTGGCTTATGACCAACAAGTCGCTGGTAATGGCACACCATCAACAACTTTTTCATACATTTTAGGTTTCAGAACTAATTCATATTTTCATGGAATTGTTGATGAGGCCAGGATTTCAAACATCGCTCGTTACACCGCCAACTTTACTCCCCAAACTTCACCATTTGTTCGCGACGAACATACCAAACTCCTACTCCACTTTGATGAAAATGGGGATGATCCACGGAACACAGGTAAAGCGATTGATGATTCTGGGAATGGCAACCATGGGACAATTACTGGGGCAAAATATGTGGCTGGCTTGGTGGGCGTTGATGGTCCGGCAACCGATACTGGCAACATTTCATCATCAGCCTATGCTTCTCACGACGGAGTCTTCATCGAAGAAGGCACTACAAATAAAATTACCAATCCCAGTTTTGACCACAGTACATATGATACTAACTGGGCCAATGGGGCAAATGACTTTACAACATTTACGGCTGGTTTATCCAAACGCAATTCAGCAGGACCATTTGCATCCGGTGTACTGGTACAAGGAGATAGCTGGGGTGATTCAAGTGGTGACTTGCTGACCTTTCCCTTAGGTTCGCAAGTCAGCGGTGATCTCTATAGTCAACTCGATCGTAGGCAGGGCACTATTGCCTTCTGGTATACCCCGGAATTTAACTCGGCTGATGTCAATGCAGTGTTTGGCTTATTTGCCTTCAATACAGATTACGCGGGAATAGAGCTCAGCTATGATGGTCGAACTGGATATAAACGATTCAACTTTAACGCAGGCAATGCTGGCAACATCACTAGTAGTCAAACTTTGACCGCCGGTACAACCTATTTAATCATCGCTCGTTGGTCTACAGATTACAAAATCGATGGCACAAATTACTTAAGTCTGTCAATCAACGACTCGCATACGTTTGGCACCACCAACGCTCCAGCTGTTTCGGCCACAACTGCAGATATTAAGATCGGTCAGGGTAATAGTGGCGGCGTTGGTGCCGCGGATGGCATTATTGAAGGTTTTACCATTTATCGCCGACCACTCTATGACGGTTCGTACGGAATTGATGCAGGTAATGGGGATGAGTTGAACTTGATCTATAACTCAGGGACGGGTCAAGACCCAACGATTATTACTGGCTCATGGGACGTGGTATTTGCTCTGCCAACTGATGCGTCCACTGGCACTATTACTTCAGGTACTGGCAATGCCTGGAGCCACCCGCATGCTTCTAATCTCTTGTATACCTCCACTAGTAATACGGGTGGTTTTATGATGAATGGGACATATACCAGCGATGGGTGGACAAGTGAAGGAACACCGACTGCAGTGGCTGCGTTGGCAACTGCCGAAAAGATCTTCGGTGGCGGATATAAAACCACTTCCGATGCGGCTAACGAAGGCATTTATTATGACAAAACAGTTACGGGTGGGGACGACTTGGTGGTCAGAGCCTTAGCTCATTCCGATGGGACCTGTGTACCTAGAGTCATTCTCTATGATCAAACTGGTTCTGCAGAAATTGGACATTTGGACGGTGCGACTGGCAATGATCGAGATACCCCCGCAGTACTGCTTTTCTCTGGGGAAGTACCTAGCTCCGGCTCCAGAACACTAAGAGTGAAACTTGTGAATACCGCTTCCAGCGGGATTTGCTACTGGCATCAGATTGAGGTTCTCAATAATCAAGTCAATCATCCATCTTTCGAGACAGGCAGTGGTGACCCATGGATGCCAACCGGGTTTGATGTAAACAATCCTGCCGCTCAAGCAGGCGAATTTGCGCAAGAAACCTCCAATATACATTCGGGGTTATCGTCGTGGAAAGCTAATGGCGTAGGAGTTTATGGAAGGAGTGGAATATATGACCTTAACACTACGTTTTCTACGAATAGTTTCGTATCAGTAGGTTTTGCCTCTTACGACGCATCAAACGCATTTTTTGGTTTTCATGAATGTCCAGATCCATACAGAAATGTTGGTGCAACTAGTGGTGGAGAAAATGTGTGGAAGTATGATTTTAATGTAATTAAGATGCTCTCTCCTTGTGGTGAAGGAAGTCATATGAATTTTTTAAGCTCTACTGTTGGAGTTATGGATGATTATTATGCTTTACAGGCAAACGATGTTTCCCTCACCATCACCCCCGCCACTGCTACCAACTCTGTTGAGTCGAACAAAATCCGTGTCGATGGTCGTGATACTTACACCCACACTTACCCAGGACCAACAACCTCCGCTGGCACATATACTTTTGACTACAATCCGAGACATTCGGCTGCTGATGTAGCGAAATTTGGTGAAGCTACCCCGCTGGTTGCTCATTTTTATGGAGATGCCAATGATTACATTAAGTTGTTGTGGAGTGCCGCTAACACAGTGAAGCTTGAATATCAAATGAACGGCGGTTCAGTTACGTCGACGACCTGGGATGCAACCAGCGCCATTACGGCAGGCACGACCTACCGAATGGTGGTGACATATACTGGGAGTGGCAACATGATCCTGTCGGTTGATGGGGTAACAAAAATTACTTTGTCCAGTATTCCGGCAGCCTTTGGCACTGCTCCCACCACTGCTTACTGGGGTTCTGACCAAGCGGGAACGCAACAAGGTGATGCGGCTTTTCTTCCTCAGTTCACCACCTATAGTGCCAATACTACGGCTCCGTATTTTAAATTTGGAACAAAATCAAGCAAAATTGATAACTCGACTGCGCCGGAAGCCAGAGGTTTTCTTACTTCGATCAACGCTGGTAATACTAATACTCACACTTTATCCGCTTATGTCTACGACGGTACGAGTGGCAATGTGGGCGGCACAGTCAGTTCATCAATTGCGGTGTTGGTCTTTAATGGCGCCACCCAAACCACCACTTATACCGATATGGGCGGTGGTTGGTGGCGCCTAACTTACTCAGGTGCAGGCATTGCCTCTGCCCAAAACTTCGGCGTGCAAGTTAAGTCGGCCAAGATTGTTTATGTGGATGGAGTTCAACTAGAAGAAAAAGCCTACTCGACCACTTACACCGATGGCACTTTGGGTACTGGCTATGCTTGGACTAGTACGGCTCATGCAAGTACAAGTACTAGAACTGCTAGCGATGTAGTCTATTCGGAAACCAGTAATATTTCCGGCACCAAAGGTACTATCAGTCTGTGGGTAAATAGAGACAGAGATTGTGGAGGCTTTGATGCCGCAAGATATTGTACATTTTTCAACTACGGAGCACTTGGCCATGACGCTTATGATCGACTCGGGATTACTTATGACTCTTACCAATTTACATTTTATAAACACTATAACGGTAGTCCAGGATCAACAGCTACAGCTTCTGTTACAAGTTCGTTTACAAAAGGAGCCTGGTACCATTTGGTCGCAACATGGAGTGACTCAGAAGGAATGAAGCTTTATGTAAATAATTCAAGTCCTGGTAGCAGCGCAAACACAAACACTATCAGCACTAGCTCCATATACTTGGGCAGTGGATATTGGCAAAGTAGTACTTACGCAGGCGGTAAAGTTTCTGATACAAGAATACTAAACGATGCGGTCTCCGCTGCCGAAGTAGCCGATCTTTACTACACTGGCCTAGGCTCACATCAAGTTCAATCTGATTACACCGAACGCTTTTCTGGCACCGAAGGCCCTGTGCTCAACTGGCACTTGGATGAAGGCTATGGCACCACAGCTCATGACAGCACGCTCAAAGCCAATAGTGGCACAATCTCTGAGGCTACCTGGAGTGATGACACTTTTTCATCACCTCCCCAAGGTAAAAGTCTGCAGTTTGACGGTAGTAACGATTATGCCTACCGAACCTACGATGCGGACGATGAATTGGATCCAAGCACCCAACCGTTTTCTGTCTCCACCTGGTTCAAGCATCCCTCATCCCAAGCGGGCACGGATACCTTAATCGCTCGCTACTCTAGCTCCGGTTATAAACTTTATATGAATAGTAGTGGTTACCTCTGTTTTGGCGTGGACGATGATAGCACTTGGGGACCAGACGACAGCGCCTGTTCCACCATCAGTTATTCCGACTCCCAATGGCATCTGGCCACTGCGGTCAGAGAAAGCACCAATATTGCTTTGTATGTCGATGGGATGAAAGTGGCGAGTGATGATAGTTTGGCTATTACCGGTCACTTGTCTGGCGCTAACCCCACTCTCTATGCAGGGATTGATAGCGACGGTAGCAGTAATCCCTGGACTGGTTTTATCGATGACGTCAGAGTCTATTCTCACGCTCTCACCACGGCGGAAATTTTGGCAGAGCTAAGCGCTCGTGGTAGTGTCAAAGGCGTCAGCACCGCTTACGCCACCGACGGTACTAATAGCGCACTCAATCAAGGCTTAGTGGGTTATTGGAAGATGGATGAAGATTCAAACAGTCGGTACGATTCCTCTGGAAATGGAAATACTCTAACCGACTACAATACGGTCAGTTCCGGTTCCGGAAAATATGGCAATGCTGGTCTTTTTGTTAACACCAACTCTGAGTATTTAAGAATTGATGATAACCAATCACTCTCATCAGAAAATTCTGATTTATTTGTCTCTGCCTGGATTTATTTAAATTCCACTGGCGGAAGAGATATTATGGCTAAAAGAGGACCCTCAGGTTACGAGTGGCAATTTGGGTTAAACGGTGATACAAAACTATCTTTGTACTTAAGTGGCGTAGGCACTGTGTCCGATAATGGCGCCTCCCTGACAACTGGCAACTGGTACTTCGTAACTGGGTGGTTTAATAACTCGAATAAAGAAATCGGCATTCAGGTTTATGGAACTGAACCAACCAGAACTATTGGTTCTGGCTCAATTGCTGCCTCATCAGCAGAATTTCAAATTGGAAATGCATCGGGTTTTTACTTTGATGGTCTCATTGATGAGGTAAGATACTACAAAAGAACTTTATCTCCTCCTGAAGTCCAAGCGCTCTACACCTGGGCACCTGGTCCAAAGTTGCACTATCAATTTGAGGAAGGTTCGGGATCCGCTGTCAACGACAGCTCTGGTAATGGTTTGACTGGATCGTCAAGTGGTACATACGAATATACCAACGGCAAATACAGCAAGGGATTAAAGCACGCAGGAGGTTCATACACAGTAGTAACCAGTGAAGGCGCAACTTTTTCTAGCAACAAATTGACCGTATCAGCTTGGGTTAATCGGATCAGTGACAGCGGTACTGACGAAGCCATTGTCCATAACGAAGACTCCAGCGGGGATGGCTGGAAAATGCTGGTTACCTCCACAGACAAAGTAGCCTGCTACCACAACAATACTGAGTCTCTATCATCAGAGAGTTTGAGTTTGAACACCTGGTACTACGTTACTTGCAGTTGGGACGGTACAACTCAAAAACTATACCTTGGAGGAGTTTTGGCAGACAATGATGGAATTTCAGGCTCAATTTCTGAAACAATTGACTTGGCAATTGGTGCAAGAAGTTACGGGTTAGGCAGTAACCGCTTGTATGGGGTCGTCGACGAAGTGAAAATCTACAACTACGCCCGCACACCCCAACAAATAGTCGAAGATATGAACGCCGGTCATCCTGCACCAGGAAGTCCGGTGGGCTCTGCACTCATTCGCTATCAATTTGATGAAGGCTATGACAGTACTGCACATAATTCTGGCAATGGTGGATCTAGTTTAAACGGCTCAATAACGAGTGGCGCTTGGTCAAACTCAGGTAAATTGGGCAAGGCGCTCACCCTAACTGCCAGTTCCTCAATCACTGCCACTATCACCGATCCTGGATATACAAACAGCGTCTCTATCTGGGTCTATCCCACTACCTCGGCGGCTAGTAAAAAAATTGTCACTACTGCCAAATTAACCACTGATGTATCTTCTAAACCGACCTATGGAAGTTGTACTGGTACTGCGCTCAGTCTAAGCACTTGGACGCATATCGTAGCTGTTTCAAATGGCTCAGGATCATGTGCAATTTACCAAAACGGGGAACTAACTGCCACTGGATCGACGGGTGTAACATTTGGCACATCAGTTAATATCGGTGACTCTAGTTACATCGGGAGTGTAGATGAATTTAAATTGTATACTTCTGCCCTGACCGCTGAGCAAGTCAAAGTCGAATACAACCAAGGTAAGTCGCAGGTGCTTGGGTCACTTTCGACAACTTCCGATGGCACTACCGCAGATAATTCCGCTTCTCGCGCCTACTGCCCACCAGGAAATGTTGAGGAAAATTGTGCTGTGGGGCAAAATCCTGCGCCGGTAGCGGAGTGGAAGTTGGATGACCCCTCGATAAACTCAGGGCAAGAGGCGGTTGATACTTCTGGTAATGGTGAAACAGGTACTTTGGGTTCATCTGGATCTGGTGACTCAGCAGATCCGTCGTGGGTGGATGGAAAAATTGGCAAGGGATTATCTTTCGATGGTGGCGATTATGTTTCGAGATCGGATACAATCCTTTCTTCTGCATTTACCATAAACGCCTGGATAAAACCATCGTTAATTAGTGGAACCCAAACGATTTTTGCACAAGGTCCAGCTTACACATCGAGGGGTCGTTTGTTTTTAGATAGTTCTGGATATTTGGTTTTAAATGTCTTAAGTGCAAATTCAACCTCCACCACTGCCCTAAGTCCAAATAGCTGGTACTTTGTTACTGGTAGGTTTGATGGCACTAATGCTTACGTATATATAAATGGCAATCTAATGGATGGCCCAGATGCCGATTCTTATGCGCTTGGAGACTCGGACAGGATCAGGATTGGCTCCAATCCCGACAACTCAAATTTCTTTAATGGACTTATAGACAATGTAAAAATTTACAACTACGCCCGCACGCCAGCTCAAATCGCTTGGGATTACAACCAAGGTGACCCAGTTGCTCACTACAAGCTTGATGAATGTACGGGTGGCACCATTCACTCAAATAACGAAGTTTATAACTCGGGGCTGAATGGCACTTGGAGTGGCAGTGGTGGTTCTCAAACCAGCGTAGGTGACTGTGATACACCGAGTAGTGCCTGGTACAACGGAGCAGCTGGCAAATTCAACAGCTCGCTCAACTTTGATGGCACGGATGACAAAGTGACAGTTAACTCCACTGCCAACATCAATTTATTTAATGAGCTTAGTTTCGGAGCCTGGGTTAAAACAAGCTATTCAGGAAGTAATAGCCTAACCCTCTTAAGTAAAGGAGATTTTGAAATTTCGGGTACTACTTCTAAGTACTCACTAGCCCTTTCAAGCTCTGGCTATCCAGTGGCGTATTACAAAAATTTATCTTATAGCTTGGGGGGAACAACTAATATCAGAGACGGTAACTGGCACCATGTTTTTAGCACCATCAGTTCCCAAAACAATAGCTGGAAGCTTTATGTAGATGGTGCAATGGTAGCAACTTCGGGGGTAACCGCGGCAGCCTCTACTGACACTACGGGTAATCTTGATATCGGAGCGCTAGTTTACTATGGGGGAAGTGGATCGTTCATGCTTGGTCAAATCGACGATGCGAGAATCTATAATTACGCGCTTTCCGAACAACAAGTCAAACTAATTTACAACGGTGGCCAAGCCGTAAATTTGAGATAAAAATTATGCTAATTTTGACCTTGTAATCATCTGTAATAGCTGATTTAATGGAGACCTATGTTCAACATCAATCATAAAGATTATCTCGCTTCGTTAGCTTTGGGAGTCACACTCTCACTCATAGCTTGTTTGGGACTACTTGTTGTACCAGTTACCGATGGCTTCGTCACTGATACCAAGTCATTTTTACTACTTTTCGGGGCGATAGCTTTGGGTTTGATCTATGTGGGTCGAGCCTTTGTGCACAAAGGCTTTCAGATGGTTTCATCGCCCGTTTTGTTACCATCGGCAATTTTTGGCATCTTTGTGACCATCTCCGCCGTCGTAGCCAAACCCTACCCAGTTGAAGAACTACTAGGTGTGGGTGGAAGTTGGATAGCTTGGATGCTGATTATCCTGATTGGTGGTGCCTTACTACCCAAAAATGCCGGTAAATTTGTTGTGCCAGTTTTGGCAGGCACAGGAGTAGCCATCACCTTCTTCGCTATTTTGCAGTTAGTGGGTTTTGGTCCTGCTCAGTTGCTCAACAGCTGGTTTGGGCTGTCAATTCCTGCTAGTCTAGCCTTCAGTTTGGTCAGTTCTACCCTAGTGGCCGTCCAGTTTTTAGTCGTGGTGGCTGTTGCTCTCATTGGAAAAATCATCAGTGAGCGCTTACGTTCTCCCGCCAACATTGCCTTGCTAGCAATTGTTGGATTTGGCATTGTCTTACACCTCTGGGCGATGCGTCCCAACGGACCCGCTCCTGTCGCTCTCCCTTCATTTTCCGCCAGTTGGTCGATTATGCTTGATAGCATTCGTTCACCCAGATCTGCTTTAATTGGTACTGGACCCAGTTCCTACATTAACAACTACCGGATTTACAAGCCACTTTTCGTCAATGGCACCGACTCTTGGTCTGCGATCTTTTCCTCAGCCATAAATACACCGCTCACGCTCCTCTCAACAGTGGGTATGGTTGGTTTCTTAATCTGGGCATTGGTAATTTATCAAGTTATAAGAGAGGCTCGATCGGAATGGAAGCACCAGTTACCCCTGAGCTTGGCCATTCTGGCGACTGTCGTTTGGTTAATTTTACTACCAGCCACACCCGTAATGATTGGGTTGCAAGCTTTGCTCATCGTTACACTACTGGCTGGTTCACATAGCCGACCAGTGTTTCACTTAACTGCACTGATTGACAAGGTTGTCCTCAATCCCATGAATTTTGGCGTCAACGGGATGGCTAACACGAAAAAAGCTCCCGCTTTGCCAGTCTATGCGCTCACCTTAGTCTTTGCAGTGGGATTACTTTTGTCTCTGTATGGTGTAGGTAGAGCCTACTATTCACTCGCGCTTTCTCACCAGGCAACCAAAGCTTCTCTCAATAATGATGCCTTGGGTTTATACAATAACCAACAGGCGGCAGTCAGAGCGCTACCCTACCTCGACTCGGTGCGGCGAACTTACGCTATTACCAACCTGCTAATTGCCTCCGGTCTTTCCAATAGCCAAGAGGTGACTGATGAACAAAAACAACAAATTAGCGCCTTATTACAACAAGCTGTGACTGAGGCTAGAGCCGCAGCCTATCTTGATCCCAATGACGCTTCCAACTGGCAAGTGTTGGCTCAGGTTTACCAAAATATGATTGGAGTGGCTCAAGATGCGGAGCAGTGGACAACTCAAACTTATGTCAGCGCAATCCAAACATCTCCCAGCGATCCTCAGCTAAGACTGGCATTAGGAGGCGTATTGCTCAATGCTAAACAAAGCGCACAAGCGCTGAGCGTGTTTCAACAAGCGGTCAATATTAAACCTGATTTTGCCAACTCACACTACAATGTCGCTCAAGCTTACCTTGCACTCCAACAACTCGAGGCGGCCAAACAGGAGTATGACGCTGTGCTAGCATTACTTGATCCAAATTCTGAAGATTTCATCAAGGCAACCAAAGAGCTGGAGGAACTCAATAAAATGATAGAGGAAAGTAAGCCAGCTAATAATCCAACAGAAAGTACCACCGATCAATCAACTTCTCAGAGCGACTCATCGACGCCCACGCTGTTGGATCAACAACTCAATACTCCTGCTGAGCAAGCGGTGCAGAATACTGGGGAAAATCAGGTAGTTCCAACTGCCGCACCCACCGGCACACCTACTCCGTAACAAACCATTGGTTAAATTGGGTACGTAGTTCAGTCAGACCAGATCGAGTCGCTCCACTCACTGCCAAGAGGGGTACTTTATGTTTGGCAAACACTCGCTGAGTGGTAGTCACCAGTTTGGTGGAATAGATATCGCACTTATTCAGCACCACTAAAGTTTGTTTATCCGCTAATTCAGGATAGGCGGTTTGAATTTCTTGTTTAACAGTTTGGAATTGTTGCCAAAGCGATTCAGCAATAGCTTTCTCAGATAAATCTGTGGCTAACAACTGCTCATCTGGAACAGCCACCACGTAACACAAAGCTTTGCAGTGAGTAATATGGCGCAAGAAGTCCGTACCCAGACCTTTGCCCAAGCTCGCTCCTTCAATCAATCCAGGAATGTCCGCCATCACCACTTCTTTTTCTCCCAAAGTTAAACGACCGAGTTGGGGTTCCAAAGTGGTAAAAGGATAGGCAGCAATCTTGGGTCTGGCTTGAGTCATGACCGATAGTAACGTACTCTTGCCCACACTTGGCATGCCAACTAAGCCAATATCGGCTAATACCCTGAGTTCTAACCAGATTGCGCGGATTTCTCCAGGTGTACCATATTCTGCTTTTCTGGGCGTAGTCACTGTCGAAGATTTGAAGTGAGTATTACCTCTACCCCCAAACCCTCCCTGGCACAATAAGAGTGACTGAGTATCTTCCGTGAGGTCGGCAATAATTTGGCCAGTGATGAGTGGGGTTACGACCTCAGCTTGAGTGACTGGGATCAGTTCTTGAGTAGCACCTAGATCATAATCAGTGATCTGGGTGCCATGAAAATCGACTTCAAACTGAGTATAGCGAACGTCACGACGTTTAATTGGCTGGTCTCCACAACTTAGTAGGCGATGAAGCGCAACTTGATTTTGGCTCAGCACAATCACTCGCGTGCCCAGTGGCACTTCAACCACCACTGGTTGCGAATTTGACCCGTGTTTTTTGCGTGAGCCACCCGCCTCACCAGGCTTGGCTTCGATCACTTTCTTGCCTACCAAATGTTCTAGTGTCGCTCGGTGGCGGGTGGCAATGATGACTACATCTCCTCCATCGCCCCCATCACCTCCGTCTGGACCACCTTTGGGTGCATATTTTTCTCTGCGAAATGAAATTTTGCCTCGGCCGCCACTGCCGGCTTTACATAGTAGCTGAACTAAGTCTTGCATAAATTACTTTAAGAAATTCAGTGGATTAATTAATACCCCACCTTGGCGAATTTCAAAATGCAAGTGAGTGCCTGTGGAACGACCGGTGCTACCCATTTGACCAATAATATCTCCTCGGTTGACAGTCTGCCCCTGGCTCACTTGCACCGACCGGAGATGAGCATACAAAGTCACATAACCGTTACCATGATCGATGATCACCCTGTTGCCATAACCAGAATTATCCAACCAACCTGCACCGATCACTGTGCCACTATCGGCAGCCAGTATTGAACCAGCCGAACGACTGGCAATATCGATGGCTTTATGATAAAAACTGTGTCGCTGAGTAATCGTGCCACTGGCTGGCCATACGAAGGATCCTTGGGCGGCAACCGAGCCAGCGTTGGGAGTTTGAGCCAAGTAACCCACCCCACGATTGGGCACCACTTTCTTCTCTTCTGGCTTCACCCCCTCTGGCACCATTAAAAACTGTCCTGTGGCGAGCTCAAATGTTTCATCGTTGAGAAATTCGTTAAATGGATAGTCGACCAACATCTGGATCTGCGATCCTTCCAGACCATATTTTTTACCTACCGAATAAATTGTTTCGCCCCGAGCAACTTTGTGCCTAACGCCATCAATCGGTAAAATCCTTAGTTCCTGACCAGGTTTAATAGTAGAAGTTTTTTGCAGTTCATTTTCCCACAGAATTGTCTCCACCTGTAGGTTGTATCGTTGAGCAATACTCTCCGGAGTTTCGCCCTCTTGCACATAGTGAGTAATTATCTCTCCGCCACGAAACTGCTGTACTTCTTCCGCTTGCTGCGTATAGAAGTTCGGCCCATAAGCTTGAGTGACTAAAATGCCTCGCAAATCTTCTTGTTGGTTGTCTTCTTCGACGGTATTGAAAATTAATGGCCCAACTGTCAAAGTAAAAAACACAAAACTGAGCGAGGCAAGGTGTAAAAACGGCCGAGTATATCGGCCCCGTTTTTGGTAAAGCAAATCGACTATCGCATCTTTGATTCGCTCAAACCGAGCAAACCAACGATAGGCTCTGACCTTGATATACCAACGCAAGAAAGTTATATATGCCTGAATTTCCCCAAATTGTTTCGGCAAATGAAAGTGATGTTTATTTCTTCTCTGCATAGCCTTCAACGATCCACCGTTAACCCGTCTTGAGTGATGCTAAAAATTCTTTATTGCTCTTACTTTTACGTAATTGTTCGATGATGGTGGCCGTCCTATCATCCTTGTCTATCATGTCCAACATTCTTTGTAACGTCAAGACAGATTGGTAAGTCATACCATCCATTAGCAAATCATCTCTGCGAGTACCAGACTTTTGCACGTCAATGGCGGGGAAGATGCGTCGTTCTGCCAGTCTTCTCAAGAGATGCACCTCTTGATTACCTGTGCCTTTAAATTCTTCATAAATTAGGTCGTCCATTCTCGAGCCAGTATCAACCAAAGCCGTACCGATAATGGTTAAACTACCTTGAATTTCAAAGTTGCGAGCAGCACCAAAGAATTTTTTGGGTGGGAAGAGGGCTGCGGGATCAAATCCACCAGATAGGGTTCTACCAGACGTAGGCATGGCTAGGTTATAAGCGCGCGCCAAACGAGTAATTGAGTCGAGCAAGATCATGACGTCGGCGCCCATTTCCACTAAGCGTTTGGCGCGCTCCAAAGCCAACTCAGCCACTCGACACTGGTCTTTGGCAGACTCATCAAAGTTACTCGCCGCCACTTCGCCCTTACCCTTTGTAATCGTGGCAATGTGTCGGCGAATATCGGTCACTTCTTCTGGTCTCTCACCTACCAAGACCGCCATCACATGAATCTCGGGATGGTTCTGCGCCACACCGGCGGCAATATCTTTAAGTAAGTTGGTCTTACCTGCCTTTGGTGGTGAAACGATCAAGCTACGCTGACCCTTACCAATGGGAGCCACTAGATCAATGATTCTCAAGGAAAGTGGCTCTTCACCAATTTCCAGTTTAATATGCGAATCTGGATAGACGGGAGTTAATTTGTTAAATTTCACTCGCTCCACATTCTGCCACTCCCTGACGGACATTCCATTGACGGTGTCCACCTGAAGTAAACCCCAATAACGCTCACCATCTTTGGGTCTGCGAGCTGGCCCAGTGATCATATCTCCAGATTGGAGCCTGAGCCTGCGGATGTGAGCGTTAGAAATATAGGCGTCTGCGTCATCATCACCAAACCCCACTCGCACAATGCCATGTCCTTCTCTAGAGAGGTCAATTACACCAGTGATGATGGGATCAGACATACCATTATGAACAACAGGCATCCGAACTTCGGGTTGATTTTTTTCAGTCACCTGAGGCACGGTTGGTTGTGACTCAGTTGCCGGTTCATCAACTAAAGCTGGAGTTGGTTCATCCAAATCTACAAGTGTGTCATCCAATAGTTCGGGTTCTGCCACCGTTGGCTGAGTAATCGCCGGTGGTGTTTTGCGTTTGAGCGGCACAACAGGGACCTTTCTTTGAGTAAGGGTGGATAAGGATGGTCTTGGGGAATCTGACATAAAAATTAGACTGTTTTTACTACTACATAGATAAAGTGAAAGTTGGTTTCAAACAGTTTTGCAGGCTAATACCGACACGATTTTTTAACACTTGGAAACGAAACAAGGCTCATTATCACAGATTTACCAACAAATGTCAAATTTTAGTCTTTTTGTTTTAATAGAAGTGCTAACTTAACTTGGTGAGTAAGTTACTCCTGGCAGCGTGTTTGGGGCTCCTTTAATCCAAAAACTAGCAAAACCAAGTGATCGTTGGTTTGTCGCATGTGACAAAGTTTGGAGGTCAGAATTATATGTGAACCAAAGAGTATCTCCTGAATAAGCTCGTTGAAAATCAGCTAATAGTTGATCAAGCCGACCATCCTCTGGCTGATAACCGATTACAAACTCCCTCGTTTCACCATTGCTATCAGTGAAAGTTAGTATACCATCTCTGAAAACCAAGTCTGTTGGATCTGAAACAAAAAATGTCTCATGTGGAAGGATTCCAGAATCTAAAACTGAGGTATTAACATAGTGATGACTCCATTGATCACCCTCTTGCTTTGTATTATCAAACTGACTAATTCTCAAATTACCATCTGGCTCCCATGACAATAAAAATCTGCCAGACATACCCCATCCCTCTGGAAGAGGTACATAATGCGTATGCCACTGGCCATCTGCTCCTTTTTGAGCCACAGTGATCATAGATGCAGTTATAACTTCTCCCCCTTCCCTTCCGTGAATTGTTCGATAATCTGGAGTCACTGTGACCCCATCAACGACATATTCAAATTGGGCAGAATACTGTGACACTACCGCAACAGTATTTCCGTCTTGAGAAACAGTAATTCTGGGGTCGCCATTGTAATCAGCTGGCAAATCCGCTATCCTAGTTTGTCCTGACCTAGGTGCTGCTTGCCCATCAAGAAGCAACTGATCCGCTGGCTCTGAACCAATACTTAAATATATTGAGTACCCATTTTCTACACCACTCATGTAACGTTCATAGTCGAATCTATGGGGATCTATATCTACTGCCAACAGTTTTCTTCCTTCCGGCGATAACACAAAATCTTCTGGGTATTCGTCACTCAATCGCCATTGTCTAATTAAGTCGAAGCCAGGTTCATCATGCTTTGGTTGGTATAAATGAAAGGTACGGAATGCCTTATCAGCCACATCGTCTGGGTTCACTTGGTTTACTTCTACCTCATTAATCAGCACCGCTCCATTAGCAAGCTTGGTTATGTCACCTGGTTTCAACTCTCCTTCTTGGAGAAAAATCCACTCGTTTTTTTCGGTATCCCAATATACTGTCTGCCTTATATCTCGGTAGCCACCATTCTCTTCTGGAACTATTGTTTGCCTTAATATATAGATATAATCCCCACTTTTTAATAAATCATAGAAAATTGGGATGGATTCGTTCTCTGGCATTACTAAATTTGGCAGACTATGATCGACCCACAACTCAGGTTGAGGAAAAGGAATATTTTCTCGACCTCGAAGTTGTTTTCTATCAACAGAGACAATTATGTGTTGTGGTTCACTAGGCTTTAATTGTCTGCTATGCTCATCCAGTCTTTCTGGTGGTAACGTCACTTTAAATACACCTCCCTCAGAACCATCGGGGGTAATATAAAAGTTGTTTCCCATGACATTGTTTGGTTCAGTATTCCCAGGGTTTGTTGGATCGATCCCGTATTCGAAGTGTTCACCATGTAGTAATTGATAAACTTTGGTTCCAGCTGGAAGATCTGCTATCGCCTGACCATTTATATCCACTATTTGTACGGGATCCTCCGATCCAGATGGATTGTGTCTGACACTAGGTCCTTCATAGGTGGGCGGCGCTCCGTTGTATGTTCTACCTGGTCTAAATTCTGTCAAAAATATATTTGGAGGTTCTCCTACGGTGACGCCATAATCTCTCTGATCCACATCAACTACTATCTCGTGATAAACATCTTGAGTTATCGGCATATCTTTCCCCTAATCTTTATTCAACTTATTATACTATAGTTATTATACTATAGACGATAAGTCTTATCTGAACCTATCGGTCGTCTGAGAGTTGGCAGTTGGGTCGATCAACCTGGCATAACGAACGTAACGCACTGGCGAGCTGATGTGTTTGCAGGTATAGAGAATTAAGTCGGCGCTATAGTCAGAGATAGTATTATTTTCTTCTCCGCCGTAAATCTCGTACCTCCACTTGCGTTTCTGACTAATGATTTCCACCTGAGTGCCAGGCAAGGTATCTGGTAGATAATAAAAAGAGTGGTATTTGCCATACTCCGACTGCCACCACCACTGCCAACCAAAACGGTGAGCAGCGATAATAATGGGTAGGCCAGTGTCACCAGGCTTACCGTAACTCGGAGATAACCATGCTCCCTCCACTAACGCTTCATTGGGATCTACGGTGCTTTTAAACTGAGTTCTCACCCCAATCTGAGGAATAATTACCCAATCTCCCTCTGGGAGCGATTCGTCTATCGGTGGCTCATATTGCCTACCTGGAGACTGCTTGGTTGGAGTACTGAAGTCTCCTCCCAACACGGTACCTGGCTGAGTTGCTTCGGTCACTACCACTTGAGCTGGAAAGATTCGATAATAGATCTGAGGCAAAAAGAAAACAGCCGAAACTAGCAAGCCAACTAGAGCAATGGCAGTAATTAAAAGTGTAATTTTCCCTGAAACTCTGCCCACAGCGTTGATGTTTGCTTTCGTTGCGCTCTGCTTGAGCGTCTTGAGTATATCAATCCGAGACACACTACGTAGGTGTACACCAAGCATTAGCTCTCTGGTGTAAAACTGACGCAGACGAAAAGTGGGATACATTGAATTTGGCATAGTCTGCCCTACTATGTCTGGCATTATAACAGCAATCACGAAAATTATCAAGTTATAGGATACTTTAACAAAAAGGTGCCCAGTAGAGGCTCGGCTGCCTGCCCAACTACCGAACCTCTCCAAGACACCCATAGACACATTAGTATCTAATTTGCGCTATATATATCCCGTTTACAACTAACAGTTCTCTTGGTATCCTTTTGCATACCGAGCATGATTCAGGCACCTTGCATGACATGCTCCTCGAAAAAAAGCATTGTTAGTCGTGGTCCACCCAGCGATAATAATGCTTTTTTTACTTC
>CAZFRD010000004.1:0-64282 GCA_964521215.1 uncultured Pseudomonadales bacterium | reverse complement strand
GAACAGCTTGTTAACTGGAATAATTATCATAAGATAGAAGTAAATAATAAACTAATTGATTTACTTCATAACGAATCGTTAGAAAAAGGATTCGCCGGATACTGGGATGCATCCTCAAATACATTCTATACGAGAAATTCAATTAAAATTCGTCCGATACTTTGTTTAAATGATACAGTATACCCCTTTTATTGGTTCGTTTTTGACACATGGTATAATCCAGAATTTAATCTTGAAAAAACATTTATTTATGTAGACAAAACGAGTAGTTCCATTCACACAAACACATGCTCAATTGAGAGTTTTAGAAAACAATTTGGAACTGAAATGAAAGCTATTGAGTTTGAAACAAATAAGTTCTTGTATATTTGGGATTATGATATTTCATCCAAAATTCCTAAAATAAATGTTATGGAAAACGATCTAATTAAGTAAGATTATCGGTATTAAAGTTTCTTGCTAAAAACAATTTCTCCATTTTCATTTCGATCAATGAACACCTGCGGATTACTCTTTTCCTGTTTAACAATTAAACTGTCAATCTTCACCGGCTCAAATTCATTCCCATAAAACAACAATAGATACTTGGTAAAGTACAGACTACCTAGCAATCCCTTTTCTTGGTAATCATCAGCTATATACCAATCAGTAATGCCTTGATTTACTGCCACTGCTTGGACTTGTTCTATCAGTGGGCGATTTTCTGAAGAAAGCCATTCGTGCATTCTCACGATCACTGGCAATGAAGCCAGTTGGAACATAATCATTATTGGCAGCAACACTAAGAACAGTCTTTTGTGCCAAAGTAAGCCTAAGCTCAAGCCAACAAAACCTATGCCCAACACTCTGATCAGCCATTGATTTTTTATAAACAAATCCAGCCACGCCCAACCAAAGGAATTTAAGGTCACGTAAAAATCTCTGGGCGGTAAAAACACAAGACTAACCAAACTAATCACAACAAAAAGTAATACTGCGATTCTATCAACCGACTGCTTTCCCTGTAGCCACTGCCACAGCTTCAACAAGCCATACACCCCAAACAAAAACACCGTTTGATCAAAGTAGCGAAAGTAAGTGGAGTGCTGAATGGGATCAAAGGAAAAGCCAAAATAGCAGTGTAAGAAAGAAAAGACCATCGAGCCAAGCCCAAAGAGTGTGAGAAAGACGGTTGGAGCATCAATTTTGCGAGTTTTAACAAACGTCACTATTTCAGTAATAAAAAAGAGCACGGGAAAAAAGAACGTCGCAAACAAGAGATAGCTCAAGTGATTACCCACAATTTTGATCGCAATGTACCAATCAAAGGTGCCCGATACCAACGATTTTAGTACATTAAGATACCCAGTGGAAAGCGCTTCGTACTCAGCCTGCACGAGGCCGGTTCGAACAATTCTGGTTGCCTCCCAAGCAGTAAATCCTTGTTGTACCACCAGTATCAGTCCAGCTGAAATCAATGCGATGAGTAACAGTTTTAGCCGGTTGGTTTTTGTGAGTTTAAAAGAAGCCAGCAAACTGCCAGCTACTGTCGGAACCAAGACATAACCAATAGTTCTAGTGAGTAGAGCAAGTCCCGCCACTAGGCCAATCAAAACAGCCATAAGCAAGTGTTTCTTGTAGATTGTGTGGCCAAGTTT
This sequence comes from uncultured Pseudomonadales bacterium, assembly GCA_964521215.1. Lineage (GTDB taxonomy): Bacteria > Patescibacteriota > Microgenomatia > UBA1400 > PJMF01 > DAOQVB01. The sequence goes on along the minus strand of CAZFRD010000004.1, from coordinate 62,645 downwards.
AGAAAAGTAAATCACCAGTGAGAATGTAAGTAGAATCAGCGGTGTGTAGAGATTTTCGCTCATGGCGACAAAATAATAGCCGGTCACGATTGCGCTGGAAGCCACCACCAGATACATCAGAAGTAGACACAGCCAGCCTTTTTTTGAATCCGTCCATCTAAAAACGCGATTCAGAATGAGGAACACCAAGATGATCAGCAACTGACTCACTCCGAAATTGAGCCACTGCACTTGCTGGTAGGAAATCAGCGGATCAGTACCCATCACTAGGGAGAGTAAATACGAATACAGTGGGGGATAGGTGTGACCCACAGACACATCGGCTAAAACATCAATGCCGCGACTAATGTTGCGAGCCTTGCTTAGATAGAGATACTCATCGCCAAACACCCAAGGGGTGAACAAGTTCATTTGAATCATTTTACTACAAAAACCCCTCGCTACACTTTGCGAAAGCTTGGCGGGTTAGGCTGTGCAGTAAACGCAACAATTACTAGTTGCCAGCTAATAACAATTATGTTATCTTAATATGAAGTATGAAAAAATGTTCTACTAGACCTTTCCAAGATGTGTTCGATGAATTTATGAGTGATCCTGCTTTCAAAAAAGCTTGGGATGCTCGAGCTAATCAGCGCCGGGTTACCCGCAACCTCATCGAGGCCCGCATCAAGCACAAACTTACCCAACGCCAACTGGCCGAACGCATCGGCATTAAACAACCTTCCTTGGCTCGAATAGAAAGGGGCACCTATCTACCCTCCATCGCTACTCTACAAAAAATTGCCACTGGTTTGGGAAAAAGACTCGAGATCCGGTTTGTTTAAGAAAATAAGCTAATATTCTCAGTTATGACAGTTTTCGCACTAGCGATCATTCACCGCCAAGGTGCTTACAGGTAAGACGCAGAGATTGTATCTATAAGATGTGCTTGATTTCTCTGTTATAATCTCGCTCTAATTGACCGAACATAAAAAAACATCTGCCCTAGAATTTTTGGATGAAGCCAAGAGAGATTGAATACCCACCCACTCCAGGTAATCGTTGCTATTGTTGTGTCATCAATAATGATGGCATTTTTTGCACTGACACACCAAACGGTAGAATTGCGCGACACTACGGTGGAAGTGATTTAGACCAAATGCCATTGGGTGCTTCCATCAGACATTGCCTATATGGTGATCCTGATCAATTTGATGACCAAGAAAGTGTTGATAAAGACCATGATAATGGTGGCAAGGATAATCCAGGCGAACTAAACATATATTTAATGAAAAGTGAAAAACTTAAAAGATATATCAAAGTGAATAGAAAACATTTTACTTTATCTCCCGATTCCGTTACTATTTTAAAACCTAACGAGCCTAATGGTGTTGCATCCGAAATTGTTGTATTTGATTTACTATCTGACTCGTCTCTTTTTCCCTGGATACTACTTGTTCTCATGATAAGTAGGGCATCAACTGAGAATAGCGAAGGATTAGATATAGTCATAAAAATTGACTCAGAGATTGAAAAATTACTGACATCGGAGCAGATATTTGTTCAGGTCAAATCTGATCCAGGAGCAATTCCAAAATTCATTAAGAAATATGAAAGAAAAAACCATTTAAGGGAAGGAGAAGGGCGAAACCATCTTTTGAAGCATAATTTTATCTTACTGAATGGTGGTGCGGGAAGAGTCCGTGACATTGGCGTAATTGCACCATTTATTGCTCAATTACACCAGCTGATCTGTCTGAATAATTCCCCGGATGCAGGCAATCAGTTTCTACAGTTATTAGGTGATGAATTGCGAGACATGTTGCGTCAACCATCAATAATTGAAATTTTAGAACGAGACTACTCATGCATCTTGGATCTTAGTCACTTACACCACGCAGCGTTTTAAGCATAATTTTTTTACATTTCCCGACTAACCGCTGGTTTTTCCAAAGGAAAAATCCCAAATAACACAAAAATAAATCGGTTGAAGCTATGGTCCCCACCAGTAATACTTGTTTAAAGTTTTCGTGAAACATAATAATGCCACCAACTTGCACTGCCAAGAAAACCAGTGATGCCATCGCCACTGGCTCCTCTCGCGAAATATAATACTGCGCAAATAAATTTGCTAACGAGTAGACAGTGCCAAAGATGGCAGCGACATAAATAGTGCTGGCAATTGACATAAATCGCTGACCAAAAATTATTCCTACCACTAAGTTTGGAACAAGCAAATATCCCAGCGTCGCCACTAGTCCGATGCAAATAAATAGCCCCGTGGTGATAAACAGAATTTTCCCGCGCTGGTGTTTACTTTCATGCCCAGTAAAAAAAGCAAAAGCAACTGTAGCTATCGGTCCCGTGACGTACAAAATGATTTTGCCCAGTAACGCTAAGCCAGCATAAAGACCTACATCCGCTGGCGCAAAGAATTTCTTCACCAACATTACATCCACACTCAGCAAACCAACCATACCCAAAGTAGCAATCAGTGGTATTGTGAGGGTTCTACTTTTAATGTATCTAGCTAATACACTAATTGAAGGTAGATGATACCGCAAATCTGAACGAAAGCGTTTGAGATACCATCGATAGATTGCAATGGTAATCACGCTATCGATGATCAAAGCTAAATAAAGGTTTTCCAAACTTGCCGAAACGTAAACCACGCTTAAAACAAGAATGATTTTGAGTGCTGATCCTAATGCAGGTATCGTTCCAGATGCAAAAAAGCGCTTACTAGCTTGTAAACCGGCCACATACACAGTCGTGAAAATAGCTATCAGTCCAGAGAAAATGATCATTATGATACTAGTCGTTGCCAAATTTGAGAACCGAATCAATAAAAGCGCTCCCACTACAACCAAACTCAGTATTGGTAGCCAAACTTTCGTTAGTAACCGAACTACCCACGCTTCTATTGCTAAGATAAAACCAAATCTGTCAGTAACGGCCGTGGCACCAATGCGTTTAATCAAGATTAGGTTAAATGCACCAAGTGGCACCAGCAGTAGAGCCAAGTACGAAAACGCAGTTGAATATTCACCATACACTGCCAAAGAAAAAAAACGAGCGATGATCAGATTGAAGAGATAATTTAAAACACTCACCGCAAATGAAGTGATGGTAAAGACAGCCGAGCCACGAAAAAAAGCATTCTTAGAGATTTGAGAAACCAAACGCATTGCTTCAATTGTACTGCAAACGGTTAAGACGTTGAGGTTGGATTTTTGGCTTGAGCTACCGCAACTAATTTATCAAACTCATCATCTGGAGCACCAACTTGACTAGGTTCACCTACCTGGGGTTCATAAGTTAGCATGCTGCCAGGTTGGGTACTGTCAGATTTTTGCCAACCCCCAGCAATCGTTTGATCACTACTCCAAAACGGGTTAGCGGCAACACCGGTAGTATCAGTTTTTGTCGATTCCCACTGAGGCGCCCCAGCAGAAGTCATAGACGGGTCCTGCAACTTCGCTTTGTTAGCGAGATATCTTTCTTCTATTTTTGATTGAATCGCATGGATGCGATCCAGTGAGATAATTGGCACAAGCTCATTTTCAATGAACCGTGATAATTCCCGACTACTCTGATCTGATTGAGCCAAATATTGGTTGGATCTTCCTAAATATTTAATTAGCTCATCATTATACCCATCACAGATTGTTCTTAGATGATTGGTTTTATCTCGATCTACGAGTTCTCGTATATGATGTTCTGCCGTAGCATGAAGTTCTTCAACTACTGATGCCATACGACCTAACCCAGAGAACGTTTCTTTTAGTCGATTGAGATTATTGCTAGAATTTGTATCACTTAGGTCTTTGAGTGATCTAGAAATATCAAGAATGGTTTTATACATAAAAGGTTTAAATTCTTTTTGTATTAATGCGGCTACCGTATATTGCAAAGAGATTGCCCATTCTGCCAAACTTCGAAGCTGGTTTGTCATATCTACTTGACTATCCTGCTGGTCTTTTATCTCTTGCTTAACATCTTTATATCTAGTTTGGAGTTCGCGGATTGTGGGTAGCCCATTTATTGCGAAATTTTCTGCAGTTTCTTGAGTCACGACCTTTAATTCAACCATCAGTTGAATATTTTTTTCTGCAGCATTAAATAAAACTTCAGCTTTATCCTGATTATCTACTGCAATTTCTGCGTTTGTAAGGGGTTCCTCCACGATGGGGGAAGCTTCACCAAAATCTCTTGGAGTTTCTACTTTTGTTTCGAATCCCGATTCAGTATTTTGTGCTGGTGGAATTTGTTGGTCGTTCATATGAGTTTAGTTTACCACTTTTTATCAACCCCGAGACATTTCTCAGTCTTTCGAGCAAAATACTGACGCCAAATCGCCACCAGGCATCAAAGGGAAACGATAGAAGCATGCGCCACCAGTTCTTGACATCTTGTTTTGCCTTGAAATTGCCCATTTGAGTCGACGTAGCATGTTTGCCATGGTAGGCCAATGCCTTTGGCGACCAACGGCAGACGAAGCCAGCTCGCCTAGCACGTAAGGCAAGTTCCACATCTTCCAAGTAGGCGAAAAATGACTGTTTAAACAAACCAGCTTGGTTAAAAAGCTTGCGGGTGTAAAGGGCTGCAGCCCCATCAGCACCAAAAGGCTGAAGTGTATCCGCAAAAGCTGTCTTCCCCAATAAATCCACATGCTGCAGCCAGTTATCCCAACAGGGACTAAGAGGCGAGGAGAGCTCATTTTTTTGATTGGGGGTTAATGGCCAGGCTTTACCGCGCCAAGCAAAATCAAAACCGCAAGAGTCCAACTGCCACTGCGTTTTTTTCATTGGCCAGGAGAACGGGTGTTTTTTGGGCGTAAAAATCGTGCTGGCAATCATATCGGCCCCAGTCTGCTGCCAAGTGCCAATAATTTCCGTCAGCCAGCTGGCCGTCAACCATACATCGTCATTCACCAACGCCACCAATTTGCTTTTTGAAGCCAAAATACCTCGATTCACCGCATGAGTAAAACCAGTATTTTTTCCTTGTACCAACCACACGAGTTTAATATTTGATTGTGGCAGTTTAAGTGTCGGCAGAAAAGCATCAAGCACCGCTTGGCCAGCATTGACCACTACAAACACAGAAAATATTCCTGAATAATCTTGTTTGGCTAAAGAAGTCAAAGTCCGGCGCAGCCATGCTGGCTGCGCCAATAAAGTTGGAATTATTACACTCACCGTCGCTGTTTTCTTCTTTTTAAGCATACCGAATTGGTTATCGTAACAGAAAAGAGATCAAAATAGTACTATCATTATTTTTTTAAAACTATTTTTGGTCAAATAGCTTTACCAACCCTTGAGCAAAAGCCGTTTGAGGTTGCCAACCAAGTAAAGTTTTTGCCAAAGTAATATCTGGACATCTGCGAACTGGATCATCGGCAGGTAGTGGCTTATTCACAATCACAAATTGGTCTTGATTGACCGCAAATTTGGCATGAACTTGCTTGGCAGTTTCTACAATCGTCATTTCCTCTGGGTTACCAAGATTAACCGTTGCGCCATTGGCTTCGTCCACCATAGCGAGCTGGAGCAAACCTTCAACCAAATCACTCACGAAACAGTAGGAACGTGACTGCGACCCATCCCCATAAATCGTGTACGGCTCGCCAGCCCGAGCCTGGCTTACCAAGTTGGGAATAATCCGACCATCGGTGGGACTCATGCGTGGACCATAAGTGTTGAAGATTCTAGTAATCCGTACATCCAAACCGAAATCTCGGTGAAAAACGCCACAGATAGTTTCACCCATGCGCTTGCTCTCGTCATAACATGATCGAGCACCGTTGGGATTCACGTTACCCCAATAGCTCTCTTTCTGCGGATGCTCTAGGGGATCACCATAGACTTCGCTGGTGCTAGAAAAAACAAAGCGAGTCGCGGATGGTTGCTCGGCTGACTGCTCAAGTAACCAACTAAGCAGCTGGTGGGTACCCATGGTATTCACTAAATAGGTTTCGACTGGATTTTTTTGGTAAAGCGGGGGACTAGCTGGCGAAGCCAAATGAAAAACCACGTCTGGCACAAAATCATCGCTCAAATACATTTGGGGGGGAGCAATCACATCGGCTTGGATCAGGGTAAAATTGCTAGATGTGAGCGCAGTTGCCAAATTGACCTTGTTGCCAGTTAAATAATTATCAACGCCGATCACTCTTGCACCCTGTGCCAGCAAAGCATCCACCAAATGCGAGCCGACAAAACCCGCTGCTCCGGTTACTAACACATTTTTTTGCTTAAAATCAAACATCAATCACTGATTGTAGCAAAAGATGCCATAATACTCATATGGAAAAATACTGGGCAGGGTTAGTGGCACTAGTCCTGCTACTAGCTTTGTTACTAAGATTGCCCCTGCTAGGTGGCTCATTTTGGCTTGACGAAGCCGCACAAGCTCTGGAAAGCGCTCGGCCATTGAGCCAACAGCTAGATCTCCGAGCCGATTTTCAACCGCCTCTTTTGCATTTAATTGTTCACTTTGCTCTCGCCATCAATCAGCAGGAGTGGTGGCTCAGATCAGTTGGCGCATTAATACCAGGCTTACTTTCGATCTGGGGATCAATTTTACTTGCTCGTCAACTCTTACCGAAAAACCAAGCACTTGCGGGGAGCTTATTAGTCGGCATACTCTTAGCGACCAACTCTTTCCATTTGTTCTATTCTCAAGAACTGCGACCCTACGCTTTACCCTTATGTTTCGCTGTTTGGAGCTGGTGGTTGGTCGCTCAAAAACAAGACTCAAAGAAAATTATTGTTGGCTGGAGCTTGCTTTCGCTCCTCGGGCTATACAGTTCATATTTGTATCCCTTTTTACTGATTTCTCAACTGATTTTTTTAGCAGTGAAAGCTAGCAACACTCAAAATTATCGGGGTTGGCTAGCCGGCTTACTGGCGATAGTAATAGGTTTCGCTCCCTGGTTGCCAGCATTTTTTCAACAACTGCAAGCCGGCCAACTTTTACGATTACAACTGCCCAACTGGGAATCTGCCGTGAGCACTAGTCAACTAAAAGTATTGCCTTTAGTTCTTGGAAAATTCATCTTCGGAGTGCTCGATCTTTCGGTCAACCAATACTATCTGAGTAGCTTCGCTTTAATTTGTTTAATAACTGGATTCGTGGCTATTGGATTACTCAAGCAGTGGCAAGCAAAATCGATGTCCAGCAAACAAAAACTTTCTCTTCGGTTGCTTTTAATTTGGTTTTTAATCCCGCTTTTAACTGCATGGCTCATTTCTTTTTTCGTGCCAGTCATTCAACCAAAACGAGTCATATTTCTACTGCCAGCTTTTTATTTGCTGATGGTTTGGTTATTTTCGTCGGCTCAAACACTGAGTCTTTGGTTTCGCCGAGCTGGTTGTGCGCTAATGGCGCTACTAATTGCTATCAACCTATTTTCTGTTTATCAATACTACCGCAATCCCCAGTTACAAAGAGAGAATTGGCGTGAAGTTATTCGGCAACTTTCTGCCACGCATTTTCAGGCAAACACCTTGAGCAGTTTTTCTGCTCCCTTTGCACCAATTGTCTGGTACCGATCAATGTTTAACCTTTCTGCATTATCGGGAGATTATTCAACCGGCCAACTTTCCCTGACATCAATCTCTCAGGCCGAGCAAATAATTTCCCAGTTAAGTAAAACAGGGCTGGTTGACAAACTAATTTATTTTGAATATTTAACCGATCTCACCGATCCCAACCACTATTTAAGAACAGCGATCGAAAAATCTGGCTATCAGCTTCAGGATTTGCTAGACTATCCTGGCATTGGTTTCGTCCGTATTTACCAATCCACACCGACTTATGAACTTGGGAATTGATATCACTAGCTTGCTCTACAATCGAGGCGTTTCTCGCTACACCCGCAATCTATTGTTGGCATTGAACACTTTGCCCCAAATGCAGTTCACCTTATACGGTAGTTCTTTGCGCCGAAAAAATGAACTCCTTCGCCAGATTAAACAGTTACATCTGCGAAAAGAGACGCACGTTTTGCAGTCTTATCCAATTTCCTTGCTTTCTAAACTTTGGCAATCTGGTTTTAACTCACTTTCAGCCAAATTACCAGCGATTGATGTTTTCCATGCTTGGGACTGGCACCTGCCTCCAGACAAAAATTTGCCCATGGTGACAACTATTCACGACTTAGCCATGCTCCGTATACCCAGCATTGCTCATCCAGCCGTGTTGCACGCTCACCAAATTGCTTGGGATCGAATTAAGCGTTCACAAACTCACGTCATTGCCGTTAGTCAAACGACTCGTCGGGACATTATTGAATTGTTAGCTATAGAACCCGAGCGGGTTCATTTGGTATATGAGGCATTGCCCCAAGATGTAGTCAAAATCAGCCAGGAGCTGACAGAAGAAAAACAATCAGCCATTGCCAATAAATATGATCTCACTAAACCGTTTTTTTTATTTGTGGGCACACAAGAACCAAGAAAAAATTTAACTCGAATTATTCAGGCTTGGCAAGCATTTGCCAAGGATTTTGATTTGGTTATCGTCGGCGCTAGTGGCTGGGATAATCACGCATCCAACCACTTTCCAGCCGAGCCAATTTTCCTTGGTTCGGTGAACGACCTTGAGTTGGCAGCGCTTTATGACCAAGCTCGGCTTTTCCTCTACCCATCGCTGTACGAAGGTTTTGGTTTGCCCATTTTGGAAGCCTTTCACCACGGCACCCCAGTAGTTACTAGTAATAACTCAGGCATGGCAGAAGTCGCTGGCAACGCTGCAGAACTGGTAGATCCTTTGGAGTGGGAAAGTATTCGTGAGGGCGTTAAAGTAATTTTGAATGAAGATCGGAGCGCAGAAAAAATACGAGACCAACGCATGATCTTGCGGTTGCAAGTTTTTCGCTGGGAAGCAACGGCTCAAAAAACTCTGGCTGTTTATCAGAAAACACGGGAGGGTTGGCAATCATGAAACCAACGCCACTAATCATCGCCATTGATGGTAATGAGGCCAATATCGCTCAGCGAGTGGGCAGTAATGTCTACGCCTATGAAATGCTTACTGCGCTAGAAAAAATTACTCGTGGCCATTCGGCTCAATACCAGTTTGAAATACTCTTACACTCAGTTCCCCAGCCAGATTTACCACTCCCACGCGACGGCTGGCAGTATCAAACGTTTGGACCAAAACGTTTTTGGACGCAGTGGGCTTTGCCCAAGTACCTTTATTCACGTCGGAAATTTTATGCAGTTTTTTTTACTCCCGGTCACTACGCGCCCAGTATTTGTCCGATACCTTATGTATCGTCCATCATGGATTTGGCTTTTTTGTCTCACCCTCACACTTTTCGGTGGCGTGACCATTTTCAACTCCAACACTGGACTGAGCGCAGCGCCAAAAAAGCCAATCGAGTGATTGCTATTAGTCAGGCAACAAAAAACTCGATTCATCGATACTATGGCATTCGTAACTCCGATATTATCGTTGCCTATCCTGGTCCACCAAAAAAAATTGCCGTCAAACCCAGCGAGCAACAAGAATTACTGGAAGGCAAACAAGTTCAAACTCCTTATTTTTTGTTTGTGGGTACTATCCAACCACGGAAAAATATTCCCTTAATAGTTGAGGGATTCGCTAGATTTGTTACCAAATTCCAAACCGAGCGTGTGCCCAAAGGCATTAGTCCCACCCAAATTCCCCAACTGGTTTTGGCTGGAAAAACAGGCTGGATGGCCCACACCAGTCTGGAGGCGATTCGTCGCTCATCTGTACACGCTCTCATCAAAAGAGTTGGTTATTGTTCTCAATCACTGCAAGTTGCACTTTATAGTCAAGCGACAGCCACTCTCTTAGTCAGCGAAGCCGAAGGTTTCGGCTTACCCCCATTGGAAGCGATGCAATATGGTTCATTACCAATCGTGACAAATAACTCAAGCTTACCAGAAGTAGTTGGCCAAGCCGGGCTGGTGATCACACCAAATTCTCCCGATGCGATTTGCACAGCCATGTGGCAAGCTCTCACTCACACCGCCAAACAACGAGCCACTTATAGAAGATATGCCAGAGAACAGTTGGCATTTTTTAGTTGGGAGGCTTCCGCCCAAATCGTCTTAGAAACATTACAAAAAGTTGCAAAAAAATCTGGAGCCGTTTCTGCAAAATAAAACCATCATTGGTATCGATCCAGGATTTGACCGACTGGGCTGGGCGGTTGGCGAGGTAATTGGTAGAAAATTGCATTTGATTGATCATGGCCTAATCCAAACCTCAGCCAAGACCCCAATCATGGATCGTTATCAGCAAATTATTAGTGCTTTAACCAAAATTCTCAAGCAATATCAACCCAGCCAAGCAGCGGTCGAAGAACTTTTTTTTTCTACCAATAAGAAAACTGCGCTCAGAGTGTCTGAGGTCAGAGGCGTAATTATTGGACAATTGCTTAACCATCAGGTGGCAGTGTTTGAGTATCATCCTCAATCGGTTAAACTGGCCATTACTGGTTACGGTAAGGCGGACAAACTAGCCATGGCTAAACAACTGCAACTGGAGCTTGGTATTAACACTCCGTTAGTTGACGACGAACTGGACGCCATCGCCATCGCGCTCACTCACGGGTTAAATTTGGGTGTATTATAAAACCTATGATTGGACTTCTCACTGGTATTGTGATCCTGCAAAATCAAGAACTGATTATCGACGTCGGTGGTGTTGGCTACCAAGTAGCTGTAACGACCTCGACTCTTGGAAAATTAATTAGCAACCAAACTACCACGCTGTTTATTTTTACTCATGTTAAAGAGGATGTTTTGGAATTGTTTGGTTTTCTTGATTTTGCCGAAAAACGACTTTTTCAACTACTACTTGGAGTTAATGGCGTCGGCCCTCGCACAGCTTTAGCTATATCAGATCTGGGAGCAACAACAATTACTCAGGCCGTACAGGAAGCCAACGTGAGCCAGTTTTCGACGGTTCCCAGGGTGGGGAAGAAGCTGGCGCAAAAAATTATTATTGAACTGAAAAGTAAATTGGGTAGTTTGCAGGAACTAGAACTAGGTGGGGTGACGGATCCCAGCCAGCAAGATGTGGTATCTGCCTTGCTCAGTTTGGGTTTTGACGAGCAACAAGTCTATCGAGTGGTGAGGGAAGTTGACCACCGATTAAGTATTGCAGAACAGGTCAAACGGGCGATGAGACATCTGACAGATAACAACAAGTAGGTTCATCCTGCTTTAGATTATGCAATTCCTACACGTTATCCAACATCAATATTTACTAGTAATGATCTTACTGAAGCATCAATGCCCATAGTGTTGTTCAGATATTTAATTAGAGTAGATATAAGCACTTCTGTTTTTTCAAACATTAAATTAGGTTTTTTTATATTAGGAATATACCTTATCCGAACAGCCGTGGATAAAATAAGTTCGTGATCGCCAAAACTATAAATTGAAATTGGAAACCTAACCCATTCTGAATACCCAACTTTTCCTTCATTTTTAAGCTTATTCGCAACGTTTACTACTGCCACACTCAGGTCGTTCAAAACTGTAAACAAATTGTCTAAACCTACTTCAGACCCAACTGGAACTAAAAAAGTCTGTATGCGATCGGGTGCGATCTCAGCCGATTTTTCAGCAACCGATGCTTTCTGAAGAACAAAAGATGCTGTAACAACATCATTTTGCAAAGTATGGCTTGGATCCATAAGTTTCAAGTACAAATGACATTTTTTATCGGCTGAACCTGCCACGTGATTAACAATAATATGCGGAAGGTTAAAATCTGGAAGAATCCTATATTCTTGCCGATCAGCATTGAGACGAACAACATAAGATATAGTAGAAATTTCAGTTCGATCATTACCCGTTGCTATCTGTAATTTTACTTGCAAATTAATATCTAATGGTACTTCCATAGATGTCTTCGGAATTAATCTGCTAACTAGATTGTCAATTATTGAAGAAATTAGCTCTTGCATTCCATAAATATCTGCTGCAACTAATGCATCGGGGTGATTAATTGTGTTTTCTCTATTCATCTTTATAGTATATTATATGGGTTTGTTTATTTCAAGTAGTATTCGTGTACAATAACCAAAGAATACATGAAACAAAAAAATACTCCTCTTAACACTAGAGATACAACGCCAGAAGAAGAACAAATTTTTACTTCGCTGAGAGTGGGAGAGTGGCATGAATTCTTGGGTCAGCCTGGTATTAAACAAGCACTACAAATCGCTATCCAAGCCACTCATGAAAGAGCAGAAGCACTCGATCATATGTTGCTTTATGGTCCACCGGGGTTAGGCAAAACCACCCTAGCTCATCTGGTGGCTAAAAAACTGGGTGTGAATATTAAACTCACCAGCGGTACCGCGCTGACAAAAACAGGTGATTTAGCTGCCATTTTGACTAGTTTGGAACCCAACGATGTACTTTTTATTGATGAAATCCATCGTCTGCCCAAAGTCGTAGAAGAGACTCTCTACCCCGTGATGGAAGATTTTGCGCTAGATATTGTGATCGGCAAGGGTCCTTCGGCAAGAACTTTACGTCTGGATGTGCCAAGATTTACTCTAATTGGAGCTACTACAAGATATGGTTTATTGACTGGTCCATTTAGGGATCGTTTTGGTATGGTTCATCGGTTTGGTCATTATTTGCCAGAAGAATTGGTTAAGATTATTACGGCGGCGGCGCACAAATTGGATACTATTATTGATACCGCCGCCGCTCTGACCATCGCCAGGCGCTCGCGCGGTACTCCGCGCATCGCCCTCAAGCTCCTCAAGCGAGTTCGCGACTTTGCTCAGGTCAGCCATATTTCTCCCATCGTTCCAGATACTGTCAACAAAGCGCTGAGCATGTATCAAATCGATGATTTCGGTCTGGACGAACACGATCGTAATTTATTACTATCTATTCTTAACAAATTCCAAGGCGGACCAGTGGGGTTGACCACCTTGGCCGCAGCTTTGAGTGAAGACCCGGGTACCATCGAGGAAGTTATCGAGCCATATTTGCTCCAAGTCGGCTTTATCAAACGCACACCCAAGGGGAGAGTGGTCACCGATGCAGGTAAAAAACACCTAACTTATGCAAACAGCTTATAAAGCTATTACGGCAAATAATCTCATCCTCCGAGATACTTTGGCAATTGAAAGGACCTCATTAGCTAACGAACGAACGTTTTATTCCGCTGTACGCACAGCGTTAACTTTTTTTATTGCTGGTGTGACAGTGATTAAATTTGTCGATCATCCTTATCTGATTATTTCTGGCTGGGTATTTTTGGTTTTCTCATTTTTATTTTTTGTATTTGGTATTCATAAGCATTTTATTAATAATAAAAATATTCATGCCAGTTACTATTACTCAACAGAAGAAGTTCAGGTGCTATTTCAAGAGAACCGATTATTTTCTCCTTCGCTCCAGCCTGTTGAACAAAAAGAAATCAAAGTATAGCCAGTTGAATTGACAGTGTTAAAATTAAACTATGATAAATAAAATTGAACGTCGTTTGAAGGCTATTTGGCTGGAGTTTGTCACTGGTTTACTCTGGTGGATTGTCGGCGGTGTACCGTCTCATTTTTTTCGACGATTTTGTTATCGCTTAGCTGGCATCAAAATTGGCGCTGGATCAACGATTCATATGATGGCGCGGATCTACGATCCGCGCTACATCGCCATTGGTGAAGATTCCATTATTGGTGAACAAGTCACGCTTGATGGTCGACGACAACTCGCTGGTTCCACCGGTGGAATTACGATTGGCAATCACGTCGATATAGCTAGTCAAGCAATGATTTGGACTAGCGAACACGATTTGCACGACCCTCATTTCAAACCTATTGAAGCACCAGTCACTATTGAAGACTATGTTTTTATTGGACCAAGAGCGATAATCTTACCTGGCGTCACGATTGAACGTGGCGCCGTCGTGGCCGCCGGCGCCGTTGTCACCAAGTCAGTCTCAGCGGGCACCATCGTCGGTGGCGTACCTGCCAAACCGATTGGCACCAGAGACGTAACCAAGCTCAGCTATCGGCTGGGTCGTGCCCGCTGGTTTCAATAGTTTTGACTATTAATATCATATTTTGTTGAAACAAAACGTCATTTTCATCGCTTTCACCATATTGGTTAGCTGAACAATTAGCATCCACTCTGGAGTAATATTGTCTTATTTACTACTGGAACCGCTTTCTAATTCTTCAAAAGTAATCATGCAAAACAACCATAATCTGATAATAATTTATCACCACTGCCACTTAGTTCAACTCATCTAGGTCTAATATGACCTCAAACACATATGAAAAATGTCTTGCTTCTAAAGTTTTTTTACCTCCAAACAGATTTCTTAACCTTCCTCCACCAAGTTGAGGAACTGCGTCTGTTTGAGTCAAAATATCATTTTCCAGATTAATTTGCACTATTTCCGTTGACAACTGGCGAATTGCGTCCTGAGACTGAGAAAATTGCTCTTGAGTATACTTGATTGAAGCATCTAAGTTAAACGAAAGAGTGAGCAAGACATGAATATCGTTATGCTCATTTTCTGTAAATACACTTGCCTCTAGTCTTGGTTTTGAAGAATTAAACATTTTCCTAAATAATCCCTGAAATTTTGCTTCGTGCTTTAAGATCGTGGCTGTAATAAGCTTTTCAAGCTGAACAAGCATTTCGGAAATGCGTTGCTTTTCTTGGTTTCGGTATGCAATTTCAATAGTATCTTTATAATCTTTGGCAGTTTCTCGAAGCAAGTCATTCTCATATGTTTGAACTAAAAACACTGTTTGCTTAATAGCAAATTCAGTGACTTTACCCAAATTTGTAGTTCCAGGTACTAATTGCGTCTGGAAATCACTTTGGAAACGACGATTTAGCTCATCAATTACAGATAATATTTTCAGCCTCACTGCATTTTGTTTCATTCCATACAGAGTTCTCCCATTTGAGAAATTCATCTTTTGAGCAAATTCCTCCCGTTTTGAATCGACAATTGTTACCATGATGATTTTTTCATCTGGACGTTCTCCGAAAGATATTTTTACTTCGAACTCATCGAAGAAAAGTCCATACTGTAAAACAAATGTATCTTGGAGAAGTAGTTTGATGCTGTCAGCCAAGATTTGGTTAAAACTTAATTCAGATGCAATCTGGAGCCCCTCGGCAAATCTAAGGTGTCGAAAAAGAACCTCTAAGTCTTTCAGATCTGTCTCTTCGGGAGATGTATCCAGTGTTCTTGAAAATTTTTCTTGTGATCCAAAATTGCCCATAAATTATCTTTTTTGTTCTTATTACATATCATACTACATCATTTTAGCAACTCTGGCACTTTATTTAAGATGCGGTATAGTATCTTTAATGGCGAAAACACAGCAATCCCTGCTCTCAATCATTGTCATCTCATACAACACCGCCAAGCTAACCATTCAATGCCTCGAGTCCGTCGTTTCTGATATTGCTCAATCAACAATGCTGGCAAAATCGAGTGAGGTAATAGTCGTTGATAATGACTCTAGTGACAATTCTCAAGCCATCATCAAAGATTTCATCAAAAAGTGCGCTGAAACTGTTCCAATTAAACTCATACAAAATAAAGCCAACCTGGGTTTCGCCCAAGCAAATAATCTGGCGCTCAAACAAGCTAGGGGAGAGTACTTCCTATTACTCAACTCCGATACGATTGTGCAAACTGGCGCTTTAGAAACATTAGTTAAAGTCCTCCAAACTTCCCCCGCTCAGACAAAAAACAAACAATTAGGTTTAGTCGCCGCCTCATTGTGGAATCCAGATGGTAGTTATCAACCACAGGGCGGCGACCAAATATCTTTATTATCTGCCGCTTGCCAATGGCTAATGTTGGACGATCTCCCGATAATTGGCAACTATTTACCAACCCTTCAACGCCGACAATCGCCAACCAATAATCCTCCTGCCATTCAGTCAATGGGCTGGGTGGGGGCGACTGCCGTTTGTTTTCCTCGCCAACTTTACGAGTCGGTTGGCGGTTTAGACGAGTCAATTTTTATGTATGCAGAAGACGTGGAGTTCTGTTTGCGAGCCAACCAAGCGGGTTGGAAGAGTGCCATTGCTCACCAAGCCAAAGTCACTCATCTCGGATCGGCCAGTAGCTCTATTAGTCAGGCAAAAATTGGTGAGGCGAGGGGAGTACTAAAAATCTGGCCCAAATATTTTGGAAGCTTCTCTACCTTTTTTCTCAAACTGATCATTTATTGGGGATCAATGCAACGCCTAGTGCTTTTCACCTTACTCGGGCGAAGTTCACAGGCAAGAACCTATCAACAACTTCTTCGTCAGCTCTGAGTTTGACCCTTTCTGGTCATTACAGGTACAATAGACTGTGCCAATGATTAATAACTTCAAAAAACTACTCCACTGGTACGATCAGCATGGTTTGCTTTTTTTTGCCGGTTTATTAGTACTACTAATTCCACTTTATCCTAAGATTCCCATTTTTAGCCCAATCGAACAATACATTGTTCGAGTTAGACTGGAAGACTTTGTCGTTTTGATCGCCGTTTTGGCCACCATAATCCAAATTATCCGTAAACGGGCTAAAGTTGACAAAGTCACCTTAGCACTCATTGGTAGTTACGCGGTAGCGGGCATCCTCTCCATGCTTAGTGCCTTATTTGTGACTCAAACTGTTCCCATTCAACCACTCCATATAGCAAAAACCGCTCTGCATTTTTTCCGTTATATGGAATATTTTTCCGTCTTTTTTGTCAGTTATGCTGCTATCAGATCCAAAAAAGACGTTCGCCTGTTACTCAAACTACTAGTGATGGCAGTTTTTGCCATCGCGGTTTACGGCTATATGCAAAAGTTCTTTTACTGGCCGGTTTACTCCACCATGAACCGAGAGTTCAGCAAGGGCATCCGTTTGGTTTTAACCGAACATGCACGCATTCAATCCACTTTTGCCGGACATTACGACATGGCTGCCTACCTCGTCATTGTCTTACCCATCATCCTCTCGCTCGCGCTTCTAGTTCGGAATAAAAAACGCAAACTCGCCTTATTGATAGTTTTTGGCGCTGGATTTTGGCTAATGGTAATGAGCGCTTCACGCATTCCCTTTGCTGCTATTCTAATCGCTTTAATGTTAGTTATTTGTTTTCATACACTACTGCAAAAAAAATTGTTGAACAAAATTAGTTACTTTATTTCTCGAACCTTCGTCGCCTCAATCTTCCTCACTTTAATGCTGTATTACTTTGGTCAAAATATGTTAGATCGGATCAGCAATGCTATTAGTTCCTCAGATCAACCGATAAATATTAACCAAATGATTGATAATCTACTTGATCCGCTACCACTGCCTCAAGCCAATCAACTGTTGGCTTGGTTGCCCAAAGCGCCGGCCATTCCCGACAATGCTCAGGCTGCGCCCGATCTAGAAGCCGCCATTATTGCTCAAGTGGCTTCAATTAGTGACCAACCGCCAGTTCCACAAAATCCCAGCCCCACTGTTGCCACCAACCGACCAAGAGATGTGTATGAGGATATTCCTGAGCCAGTGGATACGTATGAAACGCTCGCCGACGGGACTGTTCAGCGAGTCGTGATCCACAAAACTAGAATATATTCCGATTGTGCTTTGAAGCACGAATTGTCACTTTGTATTCGGTTAGAATCACTCTGGCCATGGGCCCTACAAAGTTTCGAGACCAACCCAATTTTTGGCACTGGTTACGCCACCCTCAACAAACAGTTTGTTGATGAATTTACCATTGCCGATAGTACCGACAATAACTACCTACGGACTCTGGGAGAGACTGGATTAGTGGGCTTTATTACTTTTTATGGCGTGAGTTTCTTCTTGATTATTTATGTTGGTTGGTCAATTCACAAACTCCATACCCGTATGGACAAAGCCCTAGCCATTGGTTTTATGTGTGGCGCCATTGGATTACTGATCAACGCCACTTACATTGATGTTTTTGCAGCTTCAAAAGTAGCTTATACTTTTTGGTTTTTTGCGGGACTCGTCCGAGCCAGTAGCTTACTCCAAAATTCAGCCACTGTTAAAACAAACAAAAAGAAACGGCATCATGTCGATTACTAAATGGATCCAGAGTTTACCCTTGGTATTTATCTTGGTTTTAGCGTTATTTTTACGTTTGTACCGCGTCAATCAAACTGTCTTGGATTGGCATAGTTTTCGTCAGGCAGATACAGCCTCCGTCACCAGAGAATACGTCAAAAATGGCATTGATGTGCTTCGCCCCAGATATCACGATTTGAGCAATATTCAGAGCGGGCAGGATAATTTGGAAGGCTATCGTATGGTCGAATTCCCAATTATTCAAGCCAGTCTTGCCTTGCTACTCAAAGCCGCTCCTTGGGTTGATCTAGTAACTCTGAGTCGATTAGCTGCGATTACCGCTTCTTTAGGTACAGTCGCGGCCATCTACTACCTAGGCTTGCTCTGGTCTGGCAAAAAAGTTGGGGCGTTTGCTGCCCTGACTTTTGCCGTTTTGCCTTATTCAGTTTTCTATTCAAGAGCCGTACTACCTGAGCCATTTATGTTAGCCGCAAGTACGGGCGCTTTAGTTTTTTGGAATTACTGGTTGGCCAAACATCGGTGGCAGTACTACTGGTTGGCTTTTGGTTTATTCGCCCTGGCGTTACTACTAAAACCGTTCGTTGCCTTTTTACTACCGGTGTTTATTGCCTCGGCCACCATTCGCTCCATCTGGCGACGGCCGTTTGATGTCCTGGCATTTTTCTTTTTCTCACTCACCGTCGTTCCACTACTTTTTTGGCGGTGGTGGATTATGCAGTTTCCCTCCGGCATACCGGCCGCCGACTGGTTGCTCAATGGTAATGGTATTCGGCTCCGGCCAGCCTGGTTTCGCTGGTTGGGCTACGAACGCCTAACAAAAATGATTCTAGGCTTTATTGGGCCAATCTTTTTTCTTTTTAGTTTAATTCGAACCAAATTTTCAGAGAGAATTTTGTACGCCAGCTGGTGGTTGGGAGTCTTGGCATATTTAATTGTCGTTGCCTCAGGCAACGTTCAGCATGATTACTACCAAAATTTGCTCTTGCCCATTATTTGTTTGACAGTGGCCCGAGGCATGGTGATGTTGGCGTGGTTACTCAAACATAAGCTCAAGATTAAACAGCCCTGGTTTGCCGTAACTAGCCTTTATCTTATGATGCTGATTTTGGCTGGGTACCAAGTTAAAGGTTTTTACCAAATGAATCACTCTGAATATGTTAAAGCTGGCCAAGTGGTGGATCAACAAACACCCAGTGATGCTTTAGTGATTGCTCCCGCCTTCGGCGACACCCAGTTTTTATTTCAGACAAACCGTCGTGGCTGGCCAATCGGATTTGAAATTGACAAAAAAATCTCCTTGGGAGCGCAATACTATATCACTACCAGTTATGATGATGAGGCGAGAGAGTTGGAAAAGAAGTACTTTACGATTGTCAAAACTCAAGATTATTTACTTTTAGATTTGCAAAAACCCACCACCACCAAACCATGAGAGTCTTAATGCTCACCCCCTATCTGCCATTTCCCCTGCTTTCTGGTGGTCAAATTCGCACCTACAATCTGCTCAAGCAGTTAGCCAACAAACACGAAATTACTTTATTTTGTTTAATCAAGGACGATACAGAACGCCAGTATATTCCAGAAATTAAAAAATACTGCCACGAAATTCGAGTCTTTCGCCGATCACAAGAACCGTTTACTTTTAAAAACATTTTTCATACGGCTTTTTCTCGTTATCCATTTTTAGTCATTCGCAATCATGTACCGGCGGTAATCAAAGCGACGAAACTAGAACTAGAACAAAACCACTACGATTTAATCCATGCCGAAACTTTTTACATGATGCCGCATCTGCCTGAAACTTCTACCCCCGTCATTCTCGTCGAGCAGACAATTGAGTCCTTGGGATACGAAAGTTACGCCCAAAAAGCTTGGTGGCCCCTAAAAAAGATTTTAGACATCGACATTCAAAAAATTCGTCACTGGGAACAACATTACTGGGACATTGCTGATCGGTTAATTGTCATGAGCGAGGAAGATAAGCAAGCCATCACGCCACATGTGAATCAACCTAAAAAGATTGCCGTGGTGGCCAACGGGGTAGATATTGCCTGGTTTGGCCAAGTCAAAAAGCAAATACATACCAATCCCACGATTTTATTCGTCGGTACCTTTAAGTGGTTGCCCAACCGAGAAGCAGTCTCGTATTTAGTGAAAAATGTTTGGCCTTTAATTCGCCAAGCGATCCCGCAAGCAGAACTGCATATTGTGGGCAATTCGCCCTCCGATACAGTCCTAGGTTATGCCAAAAAAGCGCATGGTATTAGAATTACGGGCAATATTCCTGATATTCGTGATGCCTTTGCCACCGCTGATGTGCTCATCGCCCCTGTTTTTAGTGGCAAAGGCACTCGTTACAAAGTTCTTGAATCACTGGCTTCGGGAACTCCCATTGTCGCCACCTCCACTGCGGTCGAGGGTTTGGGTCTCAAACCTGGTGTCCAAGTAGAAATTGGTGACTCCGCCACCACTCTGGCTCAAAAAACCATTGAATTATTACAAAATCCCGCCAAACGCAAAACGATGGCCACTCAAGGATTATCTTTTTTAACTAAACGTTATGATTGGCCTCTAATTTCACAAAAACTTGATACAATCTACCAACAAATGGGAAGTGCAAGACATGGAAAAAAAGATTTTTGACGTTGCTATTGTGATTGTGACTTTCAACAGTCAGTTCTGGCTGGAAAAAACTCTCCAGACTTTAGATACTTTTTATTTGCAAAAAACCAAACGCTCAGTCACCACTGTCGTGGTCGATAACAATAGCAGTGATGCCACCACAGTCATGATGGAAAAACAATTTCCCTGGGTCACTTACATAAAATTGGAATCAAACACGGGTTTTGCCTCCGCTAATAATCGTGGTATTTCTGCCGTAACGGCACGTAATTATATGCTAATGAATTCTGATATTGAATTAACAGACAATTCTAATTTAGATACTTTGCTCAATTTTGCAGCTAAACGAAAAGATGTAGCAGTCATCACGCCTCGCTTGATGTTTTCTGATGGTTCGATGGATATGGCCTGTCATCGGGGCGAACCAACTATTTGGGCAAGCATAACCTACTTCCTCGGCTTGGAGCGTCTATTTCCCCAATCAACTAACTTTGCGCAATACCACCAAACTTATAAAAACTTGGCCACCATTCACACCATTGACGCCTGTTCAGGTGCAACCATGATCGTCAAACAATCGGCTCTAAAGCAAGTTGGTCCCTTGGACGAGCGATTTTTTATGTATGCGGAAGATCTGGATTGGTGCAAAAGATTCAGAGATGCTGGCCTACTAATCGTTTATCATCCCGGGGTGACTCTGATTCATCATAAATATAAGTCTGGTTTAAAAAACGCCTCACAAAAAATCGCTACACAAACAAAACGCCACTTTTTCGATACCATGCTACAATACTATGACAAACACTACGCTCACCACTATCCGAGCTTAGTGAGATGGTTAGTAAAAATATTTATAGTGATGAGAAAGGGAGCGGTATGAACCTCCACAAATTCCAAATTCAGTATTTAAGACAAAAAAATCTCCAGGCGTTGATGGAGGCTTTAGTAGTCATGATTGGCGCACTATTTGTTGCCATCTTACTTCCCCAAGTTCTGGTGCGTTTTGTGTACGCCGACCAACAACTCACTGCCGAACCAATGTTACTGCAATATATTCCTGTAGTTGCCCTAGCGCTTGGAGCGTTGCAATTGGTCGTTACTTTAGTAGGCAATTTTTTCCGTGAAAGACAAATGGTCAAACTAGAGAAGACCCTAGTCAATGAAGTCAATCAATCCACCGGCTTAGTGGATGATGCTGAGTTGAAGGAGTTAGAGAAATTAGTCGACAACGCTCTCACCAAACATTCGCCCAAAAAAGTGACCAAAAAAGTAGTGCGTACGAAAAAAGTGGTTAAAAAATAGCTCATGCGAATCGGGATCGACTGCCGCTTAGCAGGACCCGATCATGCGGGTATTGGACGTTACACCGCTCAACTGGTTCGAGTTCTATTAAGTCGTCCTTCCTCTTTTGAATGGGTGCTTTTTTGCTCCAATCAGACCCAGGCCGATTACTTGCTTGATCATGGCACTAACCAAAACGTTCGCATTGTATTTTGTCCCATCCAGCATTATTCAATAGCTGAGCAGGCTTGGTTACCCTGGATATTCTACCGAGAAAAACTCGATTTACTGCATGTCCCACACTTTAATGTGCCTTTTGCTTACCTCAGGCCATTTGTGATGACCATCCACGACCTGCTTTGGCACCATCATCGTGGACAAACAGTAACTACTCTCCAACCATGGCTTTACTGGTTTAAATATATTGGCTATCGCTTAGTCACTTCGCTGTCCATACGCAAGGCCAAACACATTTTTATTCCATCAAAAGAGATATATGACACGCTTCTGCAATACTATCCCTCTGCAGAAAATAAAATAGAAATTACTTATGAGGGCGTCAGCCTGAGTCATCCAGAAAAGTTGCGCCAACCATTACCTAATAATTTCCTATTGTTTGTTGGCTCACTTTATCCGCACAAGAATATTGCGGTCGTACTCAAAGCCCTACAACAATTGCCCAAACTCAGTTTGGTGCTGGTTGGATCACGCTCAGTCTTCTCACAGCAAATTAAACAGCTAGTGACCACCCTAGATCTAGAAAAACAAGTTGTCTTTTTTGGTCGGGCAACGGATGGAGAACTGCACACGCTTTACCAGAAGGCGCAAGCCTTAATGCAACCCTCACTTTCGGAAGGCTTTGGGCTCACTGGTTTAGAAGCGATGGCGGCTGGCACACCAGTGATCGCCTCGGACATTCCCATCTTTCATGAAATTTACCAAGACGCTGCGCTCTATTGCCAGCCGCATGAACCCCAGAGCTTCGTCAAGGCAATCAAACAACTTGCCTCTCAACGAAAAGCCCTGATAGCAAAAGGACGCCACCAATGCCAAAAGTACAGCTGGGAAAAGATGACTCAACAAACATTAACCACCTATCAACATTTGTTACATTGTTCATGAGTCATCTAACCTCAGCTCAACCCACCATGGCCATCGTCTACGACCGGGCAACCGTCGCCTTTGGTGGTGCCGAAGATTTGTTGCAAGTCTTGCATCAAGCTTTTCCCACCGCCCCGCTCATTACTTCGCTTTGGAACCCCAAGCTGGCTTGGACCAAAAACTGGTTGGTTCGCCCTAGTTTTCTGCAAAAAATACCTTTCGCCCATCGACTACATCGTTTATTGGTGCCACTCATGCCGATCGCGTTTGAGTTGCAATCACTCGCCGACTACCAGATTATTCTCAGCGTCAGCAGTGCGGAAGCCAAAGGCGTGATAACCAAGCCAGAGCAACTGCACGTTTGCTACCTATTTACCCCAACCCGCTACCTTTATGAATATGACACCGCCTATTCTTCGGTTTCAGGTTGGCATACCGCCCCAATTATCAAGCAGGGGGTAGCGCTAATGAGAAAATATTTAACTTGGTGGGATCAGTCTGCAGCTTTGCGACCAGATCATTACCTCACGCTTTCACAAAAAAGTGCCACTAAAATTCATGCGACTTACCATCGTTCGGCTCGGGTTTTGTACCCTCCAGTCATCAGTAACACCACCACGTCAGATTTAAGCCTAACCCAAGCAATTAAACCCTTGCGCTACGCTCTTTCCCTCTCACGCCTAGTCGCTTATAAAAGAATTCAAGCAGGTATAGAAGCTTGTGTTAGTTCCCAGCTACCGATCATTATTATTGGCGCCGGTCCAGATTTTCACCGTTTAGCCCGTTTGTATCCACAACTTACTTTGGTTCGCACCAGTCAACAAACTACTATCGAAACACTCAGTCTGGCAAAACAAACCAAGAAAACTATTATTTTTCTTGGCACAGTCTCCGACAAAGAACGGAATACCCTGATTGAACATGCCAAAATGTTACTAATGTTGGGGGATGAAGACTTTGGCATTACTGCTTTGCAAGCTTCAATAATGAACACGCCAGTGATCTTATCAGCCCATTCGGGCGCAGCGGAACTGCTGGCAACTCATCCCCAAGCAATTTGCCTATCAAATATTTACCCAACCGAAATTAGTCGAGCCATTGGTGCTCTAGACAAATCTGCCAAAGTTAATTCTATTCAGTTCACTCAGTTAGACCAAGTTAAACCAGAATTCTTTATTCGCCAAATTCAAGAAATCGTGTATGATGAATGGCGAAAACATATGAAAAAGTATGACAAAACCCAGAGGAGGGGCGAATGAAACAAGATTCTCACGTTTATGCGGTCATCTTGGCAGGCGGCGGAGGGACGCGCTTATGGCCAAAATCACGCAATGAAACTCCCAAACAATTTCTCAAGTTGATGGGTAAGCAGACCATGCTCCAAGTAACAGCCATGCGCTTAAACGCTTTTATACCTTGGGAAAAAATGATCGTGGTGACCAATCAGAAATACGCCAAGCAAGTAGGCGAGTTGTTACCAGAAATACCTCAAGCAAATATTTTAGCAGAACCAGAAAAAAAAGATACCGCCCTAGCGATGTTAGTTGGTTCACTTTTTGCTCATAATTTAGACTCAGAGGCAGTAGTAATTAACGCTGCGGCCGACCACGTGGTTCAAGATGATACTGAGTTTGTTCGAGTCATGAAGGCTGCGGCCGAAGTCGCCGCCGAAAATGAGTACCTAGTGACCGTCGGTATTTCTCCCAAGTTTGCCTCAACCGCTTTCGGCTATATCAAAATCAGCGACTCAATTCGTCAGAATTCTAGATCTGCATCTTTGTTTAAAGTCGAAAGTTTTACTGAAAAACCCAACGAAACCACCGCTCGAGCATTCTTGGCGACGGGCAAGTACTTCTGGAACGCCAATATGTACGTTTGGTCAACAAAGACCATTGTCAGCGCATTCAAGAAATTACAGCCAACTATTTGGCAAGCCACTCAACATTTACTTGGCAAAACTTCAGGTGAATTTGCGCGATCATTAAGCAAGGTTTATGCCTCCGTCGATCCGATTTCAATCGACTATGCCATCTCAGAAAAAGCTGACAACTTAGTACTCATACCAGGAGATTTTGGCTGGGATGATATTGGCGAATGGTTAGTGGTATACCACTTGGGCCAAAAAGATTTGGCGGGCAATGTCATTATTAGTGACGGCGATCAAAATCGACTACCAACCCTATCGGTGGAATCTCAAAATAACCTCATACATTCCAATGGTCGTTTGGTCGCACTGCTGGGAGTGCGTGATATGATTATTGTTGATACCCCAGATATTATTATGATTGCTCCAAAAAATAGAAGTCAAGATGTGAAAAAACTAGTGGATCGATTAAAAGAAGAAAAACGCACTGAATATTTATGAATTGGCCAAAACACTTTCACCAGGCTCTTTGGTATGAAGTGATGAAGCGAATTCTCGATGTTGTAGTCGCTTTGCTCCTAATGATCTTATTTCTTCCATTTTGGATCTTGGTGCCAATTTTAATTTACCTAGACTCTGGTACTCCAATATTATTCAAACATCGAAGATTGGGGAAAGACGGACGTGAATTTTACTTATTTAAGTTTCGTTCTATGGTTCATAACGCCGACGATATCTTGCATAATCAAGACAAAAAATTGTTGGAAGAGTTCAAAAATGGAGATTGGAAGATTAAGAACGATCCAAGAATTACTAAAATAGGCAAAGTGTTACGTTCATTGACTATCGACGAATTTCCTCAATTAATCAATGTGTTAATTGGCGATATGAGCATGGTTGGTCCTCGAGCATATCTCAAAAATGAGCTGGCAGAACAATGTAAAAAATATCCAATTACCAAAGGATATATCCCTTTAATTTTGTCCGTCAAACCTGGTATTACTGGAGTCTGGCAAACCAGCGGACGCAATGAAATTCCGTTCGATCAACGTGCAAAAATCGATGCCGCTTACGCTAGTCGGCACAGTATCGTTGAAGATATCATGTTATTGATTAAAACTCCCAAAGCCATGATTTCTAAGTGGTAATCCTCAATATCTGCTATACTGTTTGTCTATGAAAATTGCCCTGCCACGTTTTTCCAGAAAATTGCCAGCCACCGAACCCAACCTCAAACCGGTGTCCCAAACACCTAGTCTCAAAAAGCGAATATTATTAATATTTGGACTTTTAATTGTGCTCTTCATTGGCATTATTGCGGGTGTAGCCATTTATATTTTTTCGGTTGTACAGCAGATCAAACAGCAGGCTTTCGTTATGCAGTACACCGGTCAAGCTGTCATGCAACAGCTTGTAGCCCAAAATTTACCTGGTGCAAAAGCTGAGTTGGAGAAAATTCCAGCCGAGCTAGAAACGATCAAAAATGAATACTATAAATTAAGCTTTTTGAGCATCATGCCGATTGCTAAAAACTATTATCAAGATGGGTTAGCAGGCTTCACAGCTGCCGAGGCTGGCTTAGCCGCCACTCAAAAAGCTATCTTTGCGGTCGAACCCTACGCCGATGTGCTCGGACTCAATGGTCAAACTCCAACCGCTTCTGGTAGTGGTACGGCGGAAAATCGGATTAAGTTAATCCTCGATACGCTCGATAAAGCCATGCCGGAGCTTGATGCTATCACCGCCGATATTCAAACGGCAGTGACTGCGTTGGGGCAGATTGATGCCAACCGTTACCCAGAAAAAATGGGAACGCAACCAATCCGCCCACTAGTGCTTCAGGCTCAATCACTTTCTCAATCGGCATTGACTGCCGTCACCGAATTTCGACCAGTCATTGAACAACTGCCAATAATGGCTGGGGGTAGAGGCAAGCGTCTTAAATACTTAGTGCTGTTTCAAAATGATAACGAACTAAGACCCACAGGAGGCTTTCTCACTGCCTATTCGACTATTTTTATTGAAGACGGCAAAGTCACTCCAGAAACATCAGATGATATTTATCCGCTCGATGCTAAGCTTCGCTCAAAAATTCCAATCCCTGAGGCTTTGGGTAGGTACCTCACCACAGAAAAATATTGGAACTTGCGCGACATGAATATTTCGCCGGATTTCAAAGTGTCAATGGAACAATTTTTGAGCAACTATGCCAAAGTTGGGGATAAGAATATTGACGGCATTATCACCGTCGATACTGAGGTCTTAAAACAATTGCTAGAAACTCTTGGTCCGGTCCAAGTTCCCGGTTACGGCACTTTTTCGGCGGAGATTGATAAACGCTGCGATTGTCCTCAGGTTGTCTATGCGTTATCAGAAATTATTACTCGACCAACAAATTATATTAAGGTGGATCGCAAGGGGGTACTTGGACCTTTCATGCGAGCGATTTTATCCAAAGCCTACGACGCACCCAGTGAGAAAAACGGACCGCTGTTTCAAGCGATGATTGCGGCTTTGCAAGGTAGACACATTCAAGTTTATTATATTGATGAATCACTCCAAAAAGCTGCCGAAGCGATCAATTTAGCTGGCAGGATGAAACCGCCCACCGATGGCGAAGATTTTCTTGCTGTGGTTAATGCCAACTTGGGTGGAGCAAAATCAAATCTCTTTACCAACTATGATGTGGTGCAACAGGTTGAAGCTCCAGCCGAGGGGAAAATTAAAAAGACGGTAGAAATTACTTACAAAAACACCCGCAAGGCTGATAATTGTAATTTAGAAGCGGGTTTATTGTGTTTGAACTCGACTCTCCGAGATTGGACAAGAATTTATGTGCCACAAGGATCAGAGCTAATCGAGGCAACTGGCTTTACTAAAGAAGCTAAGGTCTACGACGAATTAGGGTTTACTGTCATTGACGGATTTTTTATTCTTGAACCAAATGGAGTCGCCAAGATTCGACTCAGTTATTCCGTGCCTTACGAGCAATCAGCCTATCGACTGCAGGTTTGGAAACAGGGCGGGATCACTGACTACGGTCTCACTATGGAAGTCACTGGTGGTAGAGACGAACTGCTGATTGATAAAGATACTTCCTACAGCACCGACTGGTAGCCAGCTGTTTGTATGACTAAACGCACGTACACCTCACAAGGATTGGTCTTAAAACGGGTTAAGGTGGGTGAGACCGATGTAATAGTGACGCTACTAACTCAAGAGCGCGGCAAACTAGTTTGCCGCGCCAAAGGTGTCAGAACACTCAAATCGACCAAGCGTTCCGCCCTCCAACCAGGCAATCTGGTTCGCTTCCACTGGCTAGAAACAAAAAGTATGCCGTTGCTGACTCAAGCCTTAATGGAGGAAGATTGTTCGCTGATGGAGAGTACTTTGACTCGTATGCGCCAACTGTCGCAATTTCTAGAACTTTGCGAGCGTTTGTTTATAGAAAATGAACTCGAGTCCAAAATTTTCAACCAAATCATCCAACTTCGTCGCAATATCACTCGCAATCGACTGGGATCGTCAGAGGTTCGCACCACATTTCGCTCAATTATCACTCAATTGGGTTTCCAAGACCCCGAAGATTCCAAGTACGAAACCATTGGTGACTATGTCGGAGCGCTTTCTGATCGACCAATAAAAAGTTATAATTATTTGAGTGTAAAAGATTAGGCTCTGATGACAAAAAAAATTTCAAGTTATAAGTTTTCCCCAGCAACTGAATATTGGCTCAACAGAATTTTACGTGATCATGCCCATCAAATTTTTATCATCGGCTCACTTTGCCTGATTAGCGTTGTAGCAATCACGATTTTTGGTATCTATGCGGAAACAAACAAGTCGAAACAAAGTATTTTTTCATCCACTCTGAACATTATCAATCGATCTGACACAAATGTGGAAACATCAATCACTACAAATGAACAGTCAATAATCATCAAGAATGGTGAGATAATTTCCACTCTTACTGAAAATCAACAAAATTCTACATATACTTGTGAAACCATTCAAAGTCTTCCTGAATATCAGTATTGCACAAGCGATGAAGTTAAAGCATTTGATTACATAGCTGGACCAAATTCATTAAAAGTTGAAAATGTTAGTAACTACTCTATTTCACCCAATAAAAATTGGCTATTTATCGTGACGTATTCAGATGAATTTGTTTTGAGTGGGGGAGCACCTGCAGAAAATGCGCTCGTCATGGTAGATGTGAATAATTTCAAGATACACAATTTATTCTCTAAAATTTACTTTCCTAATTTTACCGAAGAAAGTTGGTCAGACGATGGAAAAAGTCTCGTACTAACTGCGGGATACTTCACACTAAATGGCAAAGATTACCGAGAGAATCCATATGCTGTACTTCTTTGTTCAACTACTTGCTCTGTGATTGCTGAAGATGCTGGTCCTGCAGGAATTGGTGCTGAACCAGCTTATTTTGAAAACGGAAAAATTCATTACACAAACTACAATGAGGAATAATCTTCTAAATCACCTCAAAGGATAATAATCCTGTTATTTTTTAATTCGTCTTGAGAATGAGTTTTACCTAAGTTGATAAGTTATTTGTCTTTTATATTGTGTTAATTGAAGCTCTGTGATAAATGAATATGGTGAAAATGGCGGAGATTGATGCTTTACTAAATAGGCGAACAACAAATCAATGAACCCTGATAGCTCACTTGCTGTTCTCAGATATGTTTCAGCTTTAACTTCATTCTTATCCTTGATACTAAAAGTCATTGTGATCGCTGGTTTGTCTTGTTGATCAAAAGTGAATTTAAAAGAAACCGTGACTTTTCTAGTTTCATAATTACGTTCGCCAGTTGCAACGCGGTTGGTGAAAGCAAAATCTTCCTGAGCAAAATCGGTAGGTAAATGTGTATATACCTCATACTGGTCATCGCTGCTGACTACGACAGTATCTAAATTCATTTCAGAATTTAGATCAATTTCGATTATATCTTCTCTTGCTAATATTAGTTTAAATAATTCTTTCATCAGAACTGGTAGTTGGGGATTACTTAAATTTGCTTCAATTTCTTCCTTTTGTCTCCGATAGAATTTAAGACGCTTCTCACTAGCTAGCCCTTCTGCTTCTGCCTTCATCCGGAGTTTTTCCTCTAGTTTCTTTTCTTCATTTATTCGGAATTTTTCTCTTTCTTCTGTAAGAAAACATATTAGTTCATCTGCTGTGAGTTCGCGAGATACTAATGAGATCTTAGTATTGCTTGCTTGATCTCTTTCTTTACTATGCATATTTTTTAATATAAATATATTAGTCCTTATTGTATCACAAATAGTCTTTATGAGTCTTTTATAAGTCCTATAGTATTAGTATTGACAGCGGTGGTTTAATAGATTACAATGATTTTATATTTACTTTGCTATCTGCCCTTGGCAAGCAAATCAAAAGATACAAGGTAAAGTACAAAAAGACGTCTTGGATCGAGGCTTTAGAGCTTGTTTCAAGGAAGAGGGGTGGAACCGCCCAACTCGGGTCCCTTCATCAGTAGATATCGCTGGTGGAGGTTTTTTTGTACCTTTTTCAGCCTAACAGAAAGTAATTATGTCCAACCCAAGTCCATCACTTGAAGCCATCGTTTCCCTCTGCAAGCGGAGAGGCTTTGTTTACCCCACTTCAGAAATATATGGTGGTTTGGCCAGCTCTTACGATTTTGGACCCCTTGGCGCACAATTGTTGAAGAATATCCGCAATGAGTGGTGGCGCAGTTTTATTGAAACTCGCCCAGATATGGTTGGCCTCGATACTCAGATAATGTTACATCCACAAACCTGGGTGGCATCTGGCCATGTGGCATCATTTAACGATCCCTTGGTGGAAGATATAAAAACTCACAAGCGCTACCGAGCTGATCACCTAATAGAGGGCTGGCTCAAGCTACAAAATCAAATTCCTAGTGAACTACAAAATAAATCAATTGAAGATTTAAGCGTTCCCCAAATGGGCGAGGTGATATATAAATACAAGGTTCTGAGTCCCGAGGGCAACCCTGTCAGTGAACCCAAACAATTCAACTTGCTGTTTGAAACCGCTATTGGCTCAGTCGCTGACGAAAAAGCCAAAGTCTACTTGCGGGGTGAAACAGCTCAGGGTATCTTTAGCAACTTCAAACAAGTATTAAATTCAACTCGAGTTCAGCTTCCCTTTGGCATTGGGCAAATTGGTAAAAGTTTTCGCAACGAAGTGACAACCGGTCAATTTATCTTCCGTACCTTGGAATTGGAACAGGCTGAAATTGAATATTTCTTTGATCCAGAAACTACTGATTGGCAGAAATTACTAGAGCAGTGGAAAGAAAAGATGTGGCAGTTTGTGACTGAAACGATGGGTGTATCGGCCGAGCATCTGCAGTGGAGACAACATACAGATACCGAACGGAGTCATTATTCAAAAGATACTTACGATCTAGACTATCAATTTCCTTTTGGCTTCAAGGAGTTGTGGGGGGTCGCGTACCGGACCAACTACGATCTAACTCAGCACCAAAAATTATCAGGCGAAGATCTTAGCTACCGCGACCCCCAAACCGGAAAAACCCTTATTCCTCACGTAATTGAGCCTGCGCTGGGTATCGGCAGAACCATGCTAATGTTACTGTGTGAAGCTTACTGGGAGGATACCGAACGTCAACGCACGGTTCTCCGACTCAAATCGGCTCTTGCGCCCTATCAAGTGGCAGTTTTCCCATTGCTCAAAAATAAACCCGAGCTGGTGGCAAAAGCTGAGGAAATTTTCCACCAACTATTGCCAAATTTGCGATCAACCTGGGATGATCGGGGTAATATCGGCAAGCGTTATCTTTACCAAGATGAGATCGGCACTCCCTCATGCGTCACGATTGATTTCCAAACTTTGGAAGACCAAACCGTGACGATTCGAGATCGAGACACAACCGAGCAAAAACGCCTTCATCTTGATGAGCTCTTAGCATATTTGAAATCAGTGTCATAATCTCGTATACTCACTGCTTGTATGAATAAAAAAATCCTCATCCCCAGTATTGTTGGTTTAGTTATTTTGCTCATCGTGGGAATAGTGGTGATAACAAAATTTGGCAAATCAGACTCTTCTACTGAAACCACTCCAACCAAAAAGGTCGCTCCAGAACAAGTTAATACTATTCCCGTTGCTGAGCGACCATTTATTACCATTCACCCCGAAAGCGATGGTAGAAATTTGACTCTGACTGTTGTATCGCTCAAGAAAACAGCAGTGGAAACTGAATATGAACTAGAATACCAAGCTGGCTCACTACTCCAAGGTGCCTTTGGTAAACTGGCTCTGACTGAGTTACCTAGTAGCGTCAAAATCCTACTTGGTAGCTGTAGCGCTGGTGGTGCCTGCACTTACCATACCGATATTATTGGTGGCACACTTTTAACCCGTTATTCAGCTGACACCAAATATGCGCTCAAGTCTGAATGGCGCTACTTTGATAACAAAACCAAAAGCCCAGATGTGGCTTCCAAAGATGCTAAGTTGCAACTATCTTCACCTGAACTAGCAAAACAAAGGTACTCAATTGTGTTCAACACGCCAGGTTATCCTGACGGTTTAGAGGGCACGGTAGCCTCAGAAATTTTTTCGCTTGAAACTACATCGGCGATCAAGGGAGAAGCCGATCTAACAATCCGCGCCAATCAAGAAGGTGCAACGCACGTCGCGGTTTGGGATGGGGCAGAGTGGAGCTATGTCCAAGGTACAACTGACGGCAAAACCATTACAGCCGAGGTTCCTCTTGCACCACTTTATTTGGCGGTTGTAAAATAATTTTCTCTCAACTCAATAATTTATTTTTGTTTTGATTTTTTGTCAGGCATCCTTCCCAAGAGCATCATTAAATACTGAAGTGGATACTTCCATGGGTGCTTGATAATTTCTTGAGTAATGCGATCGCTTTCCTCCCATAGTTCCTGAATTGATTTTCTTTTCTTTTCCGCTTCTCCCTTGATTTTCTCTGGATTCATAAAAATTATTCTACAGTATTTCGTCTTTTCTTTGTCTTTACAGTTTGTGCTAGTTATGTGATAGTTGTTGCTGGTGGTAAAAAGTGGTAAAGTATCAAAATAGAAATGTTTATTGGCAGATACTACCACCACCTGGAAGATAAGGGAAGAATCTCACTGCCAAGAACATTTCGTGAGCAGGTAACAGAATGGGTTGTTACCCGTGGCCTAGATGGAGGACTGTTCGTATTCCCCAAAGCGGAATACCAGCAACAACTTCAGCAAATCGCCACCAGCACCTTCACAAAACAGTCGCACCGAGATTTTGTTCGTTTACTTACTAATGAAGCTCGAGAAATTCAAGCAGATCCCCAAGGTCGAGTACAACTGCCCGAGTACTTGATCGAGTTCGCTCGCTTGGTCAAACAAGTGGTGATCGTCGGGAGTTATTCTTGGATTGAAATTTGGGATCAAGATCGCTATCACCAGTATCTTGCCCAAGTTGAACCAAGGGCTGAAGCCATTGCCGAATCAGTCTCACCATTATGAAACAATCCGTACACCATCAACCAGTCATGCTTACCGAGGCGATCGAACTGCTCTCGGTTAAGCCAGAACACTGGTATATTGATGCCACGTTTGGCAGAGGAGGCCACACCAGTAAAATTCTTGAGCGTGGTGGACTCGTCTTAGCCCTCGACATTGATCAAGAAGCCACTCAGTTTGCCCAAGATCATTTTTCTAAAGCGATTAACCAATCAAAGTTGTTAATTAGAAGAGCCAATTTTGTCGAAATAGACACAGTCTGGCGAGCAGAGGCGAGCCTCAAAGAGTTACGACCGCAGGGAATATTATTCGATTTTGGCACGACCAGCGATCAATTGCTTTCAACCATTAGAGGATTTAGTTTCGATCACGATGCTCCACTAGACATGCGCATGGACGATCGTTTGGGAGTCACCGCTGCCGATTTTCTGCAAGTACTGAGTGAAAAGGAACTTGCCACAATTTTCCGTAACCAAGGTGGAGAAACTTTCGCTCAACCAATTGCTCGCAGAATAAAACAGTCAAGCCCCGTGACAACGACAGGCCAATTAGCTCAAATAATAGTCAGAACCAAACCACCAGTCAGAGGCCATTTACACCCTGCTACCAAGGTTTTTCAAGCATTACGCATGATTGTAAACTCAGAAGTTGACAACCTTGAACAAGCAATACCCAAGGCCTTTGAGCTTCTCAAGCCCACGGGTCGGTTAGTCACTTTAGCTTTCCACGAGGGAGAAGATCGTTTTGTCAAACACTTTTTTAAATCACTCGAAACAAAATCCCAACTACGACTGTTAACACCCAAAGTATTAACTCCATCTTCGGAAGAAGAGAAAAAAAACCCTCGCTCCAGGAGTACAAAGTTAAGAGCGATCGAAAAACTATGAAAGTACAACTCAAGCCAATTTTTTATTACAGTATTGTTAGTTGTATTGTGCTAACTCAAACAATGGCAACCCTCTTTCATTCGGCAGTCGGTTTAACTCACCACGCTAGATATAATGCCCAAGAAAAAGAGAAGCAATTACTCAGTCAAGAGATTGATCGTCTTCAAACCGAAGTAGCAAGCAAAGTCTCCATTGCCTCGGTTACCCAAAGCCAACTCAAAACTCAATTTACGCCAATTTCCGAAGTGGTGAGCCTCAAAGTTTCTGATACACTGGCTACAATCCAATAACATGAAGTTACTTACTGTTCGTCGAGCTCGCTCCAGGTTGAGTGAAGATTCGTTGCCACATTCAAGGCAACGGCATCTGTTTATTGGTTTTTTTTTCATTGTGATACTTATTTTAGTCAGACTCGGTTTTTGGCAAATTATTAAAGCGTCAGAACTCACTTTAGCAGCGGAGAATCAATACCAACGTGTTCAACAACATATTGGTCAAAGAGGTGAAATTCTGTTTAGTGACAATAAGCCATTGGTGATCAACCAGCAGGTTTATCGTTTTTACACCAAACCCAACTTACTCTCTCAGAGCGAGCGTACTCAAGTAGTTGAGGCGGTGCTTTCAATATTGGCCAAACAAATGCCGGATGATCCACAAGGATTAGAAGAAAAAAAACAGCAATTAATGAGTCTAGTCGAATCGGATACAAAAAAATGGGCAATTCTAACCCAGGACTTAACCGAAACAGATAAGTTAGAGTTGGAGACAAAAAATTTACCCAATTCGGGTTTTGAAAGTTACCAAGCTCGCTTTTATCCTGAAGCCTCGATGGCCGCACACCTAACTGGTTTTGTGGGCAAAGATAATAATGGTGATGATCTTGGCTACTTTGGACTAGAAGGAGGGTTAAATCACGAATTAGAACCGCGTTCTTTTTCAAAAAAAGTTTTAACTGATGCCCTCGGTTATTCTCTCTCCCCCCAAGATCGGACTAGTGATCTTGATGGAAGAACCATCGTCACCACCCTTCGGCGTGACATCCAAGTTTTACTAGAACAAAAATTACACCAGGGTATGTTGAAGTACGGACCCCAAATTGGTGAGGTGATTGTACTTGATCCCACCACTGGTAATCTGCTAGGTTTGGCAGCCGAGCCGACTTTCGACCAAAAAAAATATGCACAAACTGAGACGGCAACTTTTTCCAATCCTAGTCTGGCAATGACCTATGAACCTGGTTCAACTTTCAAAGTAATCACAGTTGCCGCTGGCATTGACAGTGGGGTGATTACTCCCGACTCAATTTGCGACCGTTGCGCTGGACCAAGACAATTTGGTGAGTATCAAATTAAAACTTGGAATGAAGAGTACCACCCCAATATTTCCATGAGTGAGGCACTGGCAAAATCAGACAATGTTGCCATGATCTATGTGGCAGAAAAAGTTGGATCGGATAGGCTCAGGGACTATTTTAAAAATTTTGGCATTGGAGATCCAATTGGGATTGAACTGCAAAACGATACTAGTACACCGTTTCCCAATCATTTTCGTCCAGTTGAATTAGCTACCGCTTCATTTGGGCAAGGTATTAGCACCAATAGTTTGCAACTCGTGAGGGCGGTGAGCGCCATTGCTAATCAGGGTATCATGATGAAACCGAAGATTTTGTCTGCAATTTACGATCCCATTACCGGCAATCACCTGGAAATTAAACCCACTGAAGTAAGAAGAGTTGTCTCCGCCCAAACGGCTCAACAAGTTACCCAAATGATGATTTACTCCGCCCAACATGGCGAAGCACAGTGGACGTATCGTCCCGATCACACGGTAGCGGGTAAAACTGGTACTTCTCAAGTAGCTAGTCAAGGCGGTTATGATGAAGACCAAACCATTGCTAGTTTTATTGGTTTTGCGCCAGCTCAAAAGCCCGCTTTCGTGATGTTGGTAAAATTAACCGCCCCTTCCAGTTCTATCTGGGCCGCCGAGACGGCGGCCCCACTTTGGTACGATATAGCAGAAGAATTATATTTACTGCTTCAAATTCCACCAGACAGGCAATAACTGCTATAATGATACTATGTTATCGTTAGTGTTATATCGTTTAAAACGACCATATCACTTTATTAAAACTGGATTACTTCGAGGCCTAAGAGCTCAATGGCAGTATGGTTTTCCCGAAAAAGAACTCAAAATAATTGTCATCACTGGCACAGACGGCAAAACCACCACTGCTACGTTATTGCACCATGTCCTCACCGTCAATAATATTAAGGCCGGGTTACTGACGACAGTTTCGGCCCAAATTGGGACAAAATCAATCGATACTGGACTACATGTCACCGCACCTGAACCCCAACAACTCTATGGCATTTTACGCCAGATGGTTGACGCTGGTTGCACTCACATGGTGATGGAGATGACCTCGCACGGCTCATATCAATTTCGCAACTGGGGCATTAAACCTTGGCTGGGTGGAATTACCAACATTACTCATGATCATTTTGATTACCATCTCAATTATGATGAGTATGCCTTAGCCAAATTGATCCAATTCAAAAAAGCTCAGAAGGTTTATTTTCCTGAAGGAGACCGTTCTTATACATTGGCGCGAAAAATACTACGCTCCGTCCAAGTCAAGCTTTATTCATCAAGCACCAAGTTACCACCAGTTATTTTTCGCGCCCTGGCTCAGCGGTTTCCCGAAAGTTTTAATCGTCAAAACGCCATTTTAGTGTCATTGATAGCGATAGAAGCGGGTGTCCCACCCGCCACGATCGCCTCAGCAATCAGAAGCTTTGAGGGCGTAGCGGGTAGGCTAGAGCAGATACCGACTAGCAGAGGCTTTCGTATTTATGTGGATTTTGCTCACACTCCCCACGCAGTCGAATCTGTGCTCAGCTATCTCAAGTCACAAACCAAGGGGCGACTCATCGCAATTCTCGGTTGCGCTGGCCTGAGAGACAAAGTTAAACGTCCCATGATGGGCAAAATGGCGGCCACTCATGCCGACCTGGTTATTTTCACAGCCGAAGATCCACGAACCGAAAACGTGTGGACCATCATTGGTCAGATGAAATCACAACTACACACACTACACAACAAAGTGATTTCAATTCCAGATCGAGGCTTCGCTCTTCATTTTGCCATTTCAGACCTAGCAAAAAGAGGCGACACACTCGTGATTCTAGGCAAAGGTCACGAAAATAGCATGTGTTTCGGTTCGCAAGAATTTTTTTGGAACGACCGAACGGCAGTACAACAAATTCTGGACACTGGCGAAATTCCAATTTTGGGTAAAGCAGTAGCCAGTGATTAGCACGGTATGCAAAAAAAAACCAAACCACCACAGGAACAGTTTGTCACTACGATTGGTGGAGGAACTGGAACTTATCCGGTTATCGCTGCCCTTCGCACTCTGAGCAATCACCTCACATGTATCGTGGCAGTTTCAGACTCGGGCGGTTCGTCAGCCAGACTTAGAGACGAGTTTGGTTTTCCACCAGTGGGTGACTTGCGACAAACGCTCACCGCCCTTGCCAATCCCACCAGCCAACATTTGCTCCAGCAACTGTTGTTGTATCGTTTTGCTCGGGGAAAAGAACTCAAGGGTCACAACCTTGGTAACTTGATTTTAACTGCCCTGCAAGATATGACTGGCTCAACCACAAAGGCGCTGGATACAGCCGCCCAACTTTTCCAGTTTCACGGACGAGTCATCCCCATCACCGAAGACTCAGTGAACCTAAAAGTCTTTTATCGTGACGGCAGTGTGTTGGTTGGCGAACATCTACTGGATGAGGCTAATGCTCCACGCAAACCGATCAAAAAAATCGCTTTAATCCCCAAACCAAAAACCAACCCTTTGGCTCTAGAGGTGATAGGTCGGTCTGATCATTTAATAGTTGGACCTGGCGATTTATTTGCCAGTCTAGAAGCTGTGCTCATTGCACCCAAAGTCACAACAATCATTCAAAACAGCTCAGTCAAAATTACCTACATCGTTAACATCATGACTCGTAACAGTCAAACGGCAGACATGACTGCGAGCGATCATGTTCGAGAGATCGAAAAGGTGTTGGGCAAACCAGTCTCCCATATTATTTTTAACACCAGAAAACCAAAGCCAGAACAGCTTAAGCCCTATCAAGCCGTTGGGGAACAGCTAGTGATCGACGATTTAGGTAATGACCCCAGAGTCCTGCGCGCACCCTTACTCACTTATACTTCCACCAAGCAACTCTCGGCAGACGTGATACCAAGATCGGTCATCCGTCATGATAGTGATCGCTTACAAAAAGTTTTAAAACAGATACTATATAGTTCAAAATGAAATCAACAGAGACATCGCCGCTCAACAATATTCATCACTGTTACCTAATTGGCATAAAGGGGGTTGGCATGACCGCCTTAGCCCAATGCTTAATCGATAAAGGCATCCAAGTGGCCGGTTGCGATGTCTCCGATCAGTTTGTGACGGAAAAAATATTATCATCGCTGTCAATTCAGATCGACGATTTGCAGACTCAGGTTTTGCCAGAAAAAACCGATTGTGTTATTTACGGCAGTGCTCATCAAGGTGCCCAACATCATTTAGCGCAATTGGCAACCAAGCAATCAATTCCACTTTATTCTCACGCCCAAGTTCTTGGCATGCTTTCTCTCGAAAAGGACACGGTGGCGGTTTGTGGCGTTGGTGGCAAATCAACTACTTCGGCGCTCTTGGCTTGGTCGCTGGAAAAACTGACCGCTCACCCCAGTTACCAAGTGGGAGTGGGTGAAATTATTGACCTGCCCCGAACCGGTCGCTGGGATCCACTGGGCTCAATTTTTATTACAGAAGCTGATGAATATGCAGAAAATCCACAAGCGGTTGCCCAAGGCGACAAGGTCATTCCTCGCTTCCATTATCTCAAACCCAAAGTTGTTATTTGTACCAACCTACTGTTTGACCATCCAGATGTATACCATTCATTAGAGCAAACGTTGGCCACTTACTATGATTTTTTTACACAAATTCAAGCGGGTGGCACACTGATTTGGAATGCCACCGATCCCAACCTCCGCGATTTGGTTCAAAGGATAAAAAAAGCAAGACAAGATATAACCACTCTCAGTTTTGGAGCAACGCCAACTGCTGATCTAGAGATTATCAATTTAGGCTACCATGATCAGTTGCAACATGCTCGCTTTGTTTCACATCTTGCTTCACCACAACTGACGGACTCACCAATCATTAACTTTCCTTTACCAGGTTTACACAACTTAAATAACGCCGCCGCCGCTTGGATTTGTCTTTCTCTTTTAAACTATTCTAGCAATCAACTAGTACCAGCTATCAATTCCTTCAAATCTACGTCGCGCCGCTTTCAGTTAATTAATCAGGTTAGTGATACATATTATTACGATGACTACGCCCACCATCCTACGGAAATTTCCGCCACCCTCACGGCTTGCAAAGAGCTTTTTCCCCATCACCAGCTGGTGGTAATATTTCAGCCCCACACCTTTTCTCGCACTCAGGCATTACTGTCTGATTTTGCCATCGCTTTTGACCGAGCTGACTTGTTGTTTTTGCTCCCCATCTTTGGTTCCGCAAGAGAAAAGGTCGGATCGATCACGCCGACAGATTTTGCAGCGGAAATTAGCCAGCGTGGTCGAAAGGGAATAGAAATTAAATTAGCAACCTCACTCCCAAACACTGTCACGCAATTGAAACAAATCGACTTAACCAAATCTGTGGTTATTACCTTGGGAGCGGGAGATGTTTATACTTTACACCACAATTTAAATCAAGCGAAAATCCAATGAAAACCGTTGACACCCAAAAAATCACTGATGAATTACGTGCAATATTACCTGATCTGCAGTGTAAATTAGAATGTTCACTCGCTTCCTTTACGACGGTTAAAATTGGTGGTCCAGCAGAATTGCTAATCGAAACGAAATCAAGCCAAGAATTAAAAATGCTTGCATCATATGCCCACCAAGCTAACCTCGCTCTGACCGTGCTTGGCTGGGGAGCCAACACGCTGATCGCTGATGCGGGCATTAGAGGCATAACCGTAGTGAATAAATCCAGTTTGTTTCACCCAATGCCAGAGAAACCTGTTGAACAAACCTTAGGTGAGTCGATTGTTCCTCGCTGGCACTCACTCAACTCTGGGGGGCAAGATTTCTTCGATTACTATACCGGTACCGAAACGAAAGTTTTAGTGGAGCTTGACTCTGGCACACCGTTGCCCTACGCCATTAATTTTTCCCTCGCTCAGGGTTTGACTGGGCTTGAATGGTTCAGTCGCATTCCCGCTACCATTGGTGGCGCAATCTATAACAATATTCATGGTGGCGCCCATTTTATTTCTGAACAGATCCATTCAGTCACCATCCTCGACGAAGCTGGAGAAATACAAAAACTAGCTCCGTCAGAATTGGAGTTTGCCTATGATTATTCCCGCTTTCACCGCACCAAAGAAATCATTCTTTCGGCTGAGCTGATACTTTTCAAAGGCAATATTGATAAAGCCAGAGTGGCAGCAGCCGCTTGGGCTCAACAAAAAAAACACCAGCCCCAAAATTCCCTTGGTTGTGTCTTCCAAAACTTATCTCCACAGGAACAAGCTCGACTAGATCTGCCAACTACTAGTATTGGCTACTTCATCGAAAAAAAACTGAAGCTGGCTGGCTTGACTATTGGCGGAGCCCGGGTTTCTACTCACCATGCAGCCTTCATAGAGAACACTGGTGGAGCGACTGCGCTCGATTATTTACAAGTAATTAGTCAAATTCAACTTCAAGCGAAAAAAGATTTTCAAGTCACAATGAAACCAGAAATATTTTTTCTTGGCTTTTCTGACCAAGAATTAGAACTAATAAAAAATTGATGAAAAGGAGAAAATATGGCACACTATGAAATTACCGGTGGAGTACCACTCATTGGTTCAGTCCGCATTGGTGGAGCGAAAAACGCATCGTATAAACTAATGATCGCGGCTCTGCTAGCTCAGACAGAGTCGAGATTGCTCAATTTTTCCCAAATCAGCGATGTACAACTGGTAGCCAAAATCATTCAATATCTAGGCGGATCGGTGCACCAAGCGGGGGAGAGGGCATTATTTATCAACCCAGCAACCCTAGTAAAGTATTCGATTGAGCCAGAGCATGGCGAGCAAGGTCGCTTTTCTACCATGTTTTTACCCGCTCTGCTTCACCGCTTCGGCCAAGCTCGTGTCCCGGCGCCGGGTGGGGATAAGATTGGCAAGCGACCGCTAGAAAGACACGTAGAAGGTTTGTCAGCACTGGGAGTAAAAATTGAATACAAAAATGGTCTTTTTCTTGCCACCACTCAGGGTATGAGGGGAACTCGCTACCGATTTGCCAAAAATACCCATACTGGCACAGAAACATTGATTATGGCAGCTGTACTAGCCAAGGGTAAAACTATTCTGGAAAACGCTGCCCTTGAACCAGAAATTGATGATTTAATAACTTTCATCAATAAAATGGGTGGCAAGATTACTCGCAAACCAGGTAGAATTATTGAAATTGAGGGGGTGAGTAGTTTGCACGGCGCTATCCACAAACTCCTGCCCGACCGAAACGAGGCAGTCTCTTACGCTTGTGCCGCTTTGGCCACCAAAGGCGATGTCATCATCGAAAATGCGGTACCCAAGCACCTCAAAGCATTTTTGAAAGCCTTAGACAAAGCCGGAGGCTCATACGAAGTGGGTGATTACGGCATTCGCTTCTTTTATTCCCAACCTCTCCGGGCAGTCAAACTCACCACCGCCATCGAACCTGGTTTTATGACCGACTGGCAACCTCTCTGGGCAACTCTCATGACGCAAGCAAAGGGAGTCAGTACCATTCACGAAACGATTATGGCCAATCGTTTTCAATATAAAGAAGAATTGGTTGCCATGGGAGCAAAAATTGAAACTTTTCAACCAGCTGTAACCAACCCTGAAGCTTTTTATAATTTTAACCAGCATGATGATCAGCCAGGCGCTCACCACGCCTTGCGTATCACAGGGCCAACACATCTAGTTGCTGGTGATTGCCAAGTCAAGGATCTACGCCATGGAGCGACTTTGGTCCTAGCCGCTATGGCGGCCAAAGGTATTAGTAAAATTCATAATATTGCTCAAATCGAACGAGGATACGAAAACCTAGAACAAAGACTACGATCGATGGGAGCAAAAATCAAATTAGTTTCCGACTTGAGCTCTACCTAGAAATCGGTACAATAAGATAACAAATATCATGGGACCATTTGCCACCGCACTTAGCATTCTCTTACTCGCTTTTATCGTTACGAGTATCTTAATTATTCCTTTTGTCAATTTACTTTATCGACTCAAGTTTCTTCGAGCCCATCAGATTACGACCGATGTCTTTGGTAGACTCACACCTATTTTCGATAAGTTTCATCGTTCAAAAGCTGGTGTGCCAGTTGGCGGTGGTCTGTTGGTTATTCTTGTTGTTTCCATCTTGTTTGCCATTACCATTCCACTTTTAGCCTATTTTGGTCGCGATATTACCAGCGTGCATCGTAATTTACATGCAGAAATGTACATCATTTTCTTTACCATGATCTCTTTTGGTTTACTAGGTTTATATGATGACATCAAAAAGTTTTTCCGTTTTAAACCAGTGGGATTTTTTGGGCTAACCATGAAGTTTAAACTTGTATTGCAAATCATTCTCGCTTCAACCATTGCTTTGCTACTGTATTTTACTTTGGGCATTAATTTCATTCATATTCCATTCATTGGCATTATCCCGCTTGGACCACTTTTTGTACCCTTTGCCACTCTCACCATCGTCTCTTTCTCGAATGCGGTCAACATAACGGACGGGCTTGATGGCTTAGCTTCTGGCAGTCTAATGATCTCGCTGTTTGGCCTGTGGTTTTTATCCGCTGCGATTCTTGATGTGCCCCTCACTGTATTCTTAGCCCTCTGGCTTGGTTCACTGATTTCATTTTTATATTTTAATGTTTTTCCTGCTCGCATTTTTATGGGAGATGTGGGCTCGCTGGCTTTTGGTGCAACCCTAGCGGTAGTCGGCTTACTACTCGGAAAAGTGGTGGCATTGGTAATTATCGGTTCGATCTTTGTGATTGAAATATCAAGTTCATTATTTCAGCTCATGTCAAAAAAATGGCGAAAAAAGAAGATATTTCCCGCTGCCCCGATTCATTTGACATTACAAGCCTATGGCTGGGAAGAGCCAAAAATTGTACAAAGAGCGTGGTTACTTCAAATTATTCTAACAATTTTTGGCGTCTGGTTAGCCGTTTTGTAATAGTCTCACATGCATAAACGTAGATTGCTCCAGTCCCCTCGGTTACTTAATCGTTGGCAATCCCTTTTTCTAAGCGTCTTAGTGGTCCTGCTGGCTTTGGGCACACTCTTTATGTTGGATATATCTTTGGTCGAAAGTGCCGCCACCTTTTCCGATCCTTATTATTTATTTAAACAGCACCTACTAGGATTGCTCATTGCCTTTGTCTTTTTTACAATTGGCTTATTCATTAAACCCAGCATCTGGCTGAAGCTTGGACCGCTGGCTTATATCTTCGGACTCTGCTTGCTCCTCTTAGTTTTTATCCCCGGCGTGGGTCTTGACCTCAATGGTGCTCGTCGGTGGTTTGCTCTTGGTTCTATTCGTTTTCAACCAGTTGAGTTCTTCAAAGGCGCTTTGATTATGTACTTATCTGGTTGGCTCATCAAGCAGAAACAAATCTCTCAATTTTTAATCGTCTTAGCACTGCCCGCCTTCCTACTACTGCTGCAACCTGATATGGGTTCATTTTTAGTTGTACTAGGTATTTCCATTATTCTCTACTACTTAGCTGGTGGAAAACTCAAGCTACTTTTTACCATGAGTCTGATTAGCGTACCAATTTTACTGATTTTAATTATCACCTCACCCTATCGACTCCAACGCCTAACCAGTTTCATTAACCCCGATTCAGACCCACTTGGTGCCTCATTTCACATCCGCCAGATCTCATTAGCGTTGGGTAGGGGGGGATTGTGGGGCCAAGGACTGGGCAATTCAAACCAAAAATATGCCTATATTCCCGAGTCCACGACTGACTCTATTTTTGCTATTATCGCAGAAGAAGTTGGTTTTGTTGGTTCGG
This sequence comes from uncultured Pseudomonadales bacterium, assembly GCA_964521215.1. GTDB lineage: Bacteria > Patescibacteriota > Microgenomatia > UBA1400 > PJMF01 > DAOQVB01. Next base: position 18,172 of record CAZFRD010000004.1, on the reverse strand, counting down.
TCGTTATCTGCCTGCTCTTTGTTACATTATTTTACTCTGGGTACCGCATGATTCAAAACAGCACCGTGAGTGACAACGAACGATTGTTGGCCCTAGGTATGTTGAGTTGGATTATGTTGCAAACCACACTCAATTTAGCTGCCGTCGTCGGCTTGGTTCCTCTAACTGGGATCCCACTACCATTTTTCTCTTACGGTCGCTCTTCGCAGGTGATGACTCTCTTCGCTTGTGCCATAATCATTAGGACGGGTAATACAACAGAAAAAATATGAAGCTACTCATTACGGGCGGTCATCTCACACCAGCGCTGGCTTTCATTGACTATCTTCGGGTAGCTCACCCAGATGTCGCAATTATTTTTGTTGGCCGACTTTATGCCAGAAAACGCTCAAAACAGCCAGCGCATGAAAAAGAGGAGATAGAAAAAAGACAAATACAGTTTATTGCCTTCGATTCTGGAAAATTAATTGCGGCCCACACTTTTTTCCAGTTGTTTCACCTATTGTTGCTAATCATCACTGTCCCCAAGGCACTCAAATTATTAATCCAGATCCGACCAACTGTGGTTTTGACATTCGGCGGTTATCTGGGAGTACCACTGGCACTTGCGGCCTGGCTGTTACGCATCCCCATAATCACTCACGAGCAAACTCATGGCTTGGGTATGGCCAACCGCGTGATTGGAATTTTTGCAAAAAAAATTGGCCTCGCTCACGTCGAATCTATGACTCAAGTTGACAAGTCAAAATCTCAGGTCGTCGGTAACCCTCTGCGCCAAGCACTCCACAATCCCAACCAAACAAAGCCAGCGTGGTTAACTAATCAAGCTGACAGACCAATTCTTTATATAACCGGTGGCTCTCAGGGTTCAGAAATTTTGAATGCCACCATTATGCAACTACTCGATAATCTGACCAAAAACTGGTTAGTAATCCATCAGTGTGGCACGGCCTCCAAGGACCGTGACTATCAACAAGAGCTTAATTCCGCCGCCGCCAAATTGAGTGCTAGTGGACAAAAAAGATACTTCATTCGTGAGTGGATACTAGACCAAGAGTTGGCTTGGATCTACCAACATGCCAACTTAGTTATATCTCGTGCTGGAGCTAATACAGTCGAGGAGTTAATTAGTTTTGCCATTCCATCGATTTTAATTCCCCTCCCTTTTTCCCACCAGAATGAGCAAAAACAAAATGCAGAGGCAATGCAAAGTCTTGGCGGTGCACTGCTAATTGACCAAAAGCAACTCAATCCGACCTCATTATTACACGCTCTTGATCGAGTAAAACCTCAGTTGGGGCAGATGAAAGCATCGCTACAACAGAATTCACGTTCACTAAATAGTTGTGAGTTATTATTTGACTTGATTCAAAATGTCCAATCCAACTAAACAGTGGTTTCAGCTCACTTCTAGTCTTGCAGTGGTTTTGGCAGTGATGCTTCTGTTGGTGCTGGCTTCTAATCTACTACAAATAAGGCATGTGACTTGTCAACTCACCAACCTTTCCGGCTGTCCCGCAGACGTCGAAAGCGAGCTTCAGTCTTTGCCAAGCAGTCGTCTGTTATTTTCAAATTTGACTCAAAAAATTCAGACCTTAGCCTCGGTTAATCAGCGGTTCAAAGTACAAGCGATTACCAAGACTTTGTTGGGAGAGGTTAAGATAGTGCTTCAACCAATTGACCCAGTTTATTTGGTAAAATTTGCCACCGATCAATACTTCGTCACTGAGCTTGGTGGCTTAATTCCACTAACAGATATATCAACGCAGGATATTAGTAATTACTGCACCATAGTTTTCTCCTTGAACGAAAATAATAGTTTCGATCCTTTCAATCAAAATGAAATGCTATCCAACAAGCAAATTCGGTTTGACTTGCATGATCAGTTGAGATTATTGCTTGACGTGCTTGAAGTTCGTCAGTTGCAGTGTCAAGAAGTAAGGCTAATAGGTCAACACGCCTGGGTGCTAGCCTTACCGTCGATTGATCGAGTGGTCATTGACCCAATAGAACTTGAGGCAAATCTAGATCGCTTAGTCTTATTAGCTGGCACCTCAATCCTATCAGAGAAATTACAAGCAGATTCTTATCTTGATGTGCGTTTTTCATTGCCGGTACTACGCAAGTCACTCTAGATTTGCTATGCTTACAAACGTAAATTGAGTAGGATTTTATTGCAGACGCAATGGTATAACATACAATTATGGCAAGAGCCGATATAGTTACAGCGATAGATGTAGGCACCGACAAATGCGTGACGGTGATTGCGGCGATCGATAAAGAAACGCGTGTTATTCGTGTCATGGGAGTAGCGGCCATTCCTTCGAAAGGCGTAAAAAAGAGTCAGATCATTGACCTAGAACAGGTGCTTATATCAGTCACTGAAAGTCTAGATTCCGCTGAACGTATGGCGGGAGTGGAGATTAAAAGTGCTTATGTATCGATATCTGGCTCTCACATCAGCTCCCTCAACTCAAAAGGCGTGGTGGCGGTTGCCGCACCGGATCAAGAGATTTCTGCCGACGACGTCACTCGAGTTATCGAAGCAGCCAGAGCCATCTCCCTTCCTTCGGATCGAGAAGTGATTCATATTATTCCCAAGTGTTTTTCGGTCGACTCTCAGGAGGGCATTAAAGATCCTATCGGCATGACTGGCGTTCGCCTAGAAACCGAGGCGCATATTATTACCGGTCTCACCACGACAATGAGAAATTTAGAAAAATGTATTTTAGATTTAGGCATCAATCTTGATGCCTTTGTTTTCTCCGGTCTAGCAAGCGCCGAAGTTGTACTTTCAGAAACAGAAAAAGAGTTGGGAGTGGTGTCGCTCGACATTGGCGCCGGTTCAACTTCACTTTGCGCCTATGTAGACGGTTCGCTTGAGTACTCGGCCAGTTTACCCATCGGCGCTCGTCATATTACTCAGGATATTGCTCTTGGCTGTCGGGTTAGTTTAGACGCAGCAGAAAAAATTAAAACTCATTTATCCCAAGAAAATCTCAAGCCACTCAATCCTCACCCTGGAGAATCAAAACAAGATTTTAGTAAAAGGAAAAAGTTGCATGACTCTTTGCAACTCAGCGATATTGGCGTCTTGGACGAAAATGATTCAATCTCGAAAAAATCAGTCGTTGAGGGAATCATGGTTCCCCGCATGAAGGAATTAATTAGCTTAGTGGGAGATCAGCTAGAGAAAAAAAAGTTGTTTTCGTTGGTACCCGCAGGTCTGGTGATCACGGGGGGTGGCGCACAATCCGTCATGCTAACCGAGGTCGCTAAACACACTCTCCAGCTACCGGCCAGAATTGGACTACCTCAGGAGTTGCAGGGTTTAACCAGTGATATTCATAGCCCAACCTATTCAACAGCTATTGGTTTGTTGGTCTATGGGGCCAAGCAAATGCAAACTTCGGATAAAGCCGGTTTCAACTTCTCAAAAATGCCTTTTGCCAAAATTACTGACTTTCCGACGAAAATAATTCAATTCTTTCGTTCGCTACTGCCCTAGCCGTTGACTAGTGGTTGATCTGCGGAACAGACGTGATACACTTGCAAAAGTAATTGCTTCTATACCAAACTATGGCATTAGTGAAACCAACCAATACTACCTTTGCAAAAATTAAGGTCATCGGCGTTGGTGGAGGGGGAGGCAATGCCGTCAATTCGATGATCGACTCTGGTCAAATTCAAGGCGTGGAGTTTATCAGCATCAACACTGACGCCCAAGCCTTACTCACTTCAAAAGCAGACACTAAGTTGCAAATTGGCAGTAATTTTACTAAAGGCTTGGGTTCTGGGGCTGATCCAGATGTGGGTAAGACCGCAGCCGAAGAGTCATACGATAAAATTAAGGAATTGCTCTTTGATACCGACATGGTTTTCATTACCGCCGGCATGGGCGGTGGCACTGGTACTGGTGCTTCACCAATCATTGCCGAAATTGCCAAAGAAAGTGGGGCGCTCACAGTGGCGGTCGTCACTAAACCATTCACTTTTGAAGGCATTAAACGCATGCAGGCCGCCGAAGAAGGCATAGAAGGCCTGCGAGACAGTGTCGATACACTGATTGTCATTCCCAATCAGCGGCTAATGGATATTGTGGACAAAAAAATGACTTTGCTTGATGCATTTCGCTTAGCCGACAATGTGCTGGGCCAGGGTGTCCAAGGGATTTCCGATCTAATCACTGTTCCAGGTTTAATTAATGTGGACTTTGCAGATGTCAAAACTGTCATGGCAGAATCTGGCTCGGCTCTGATGGGCATTGGTGAGGCTACGGGAGAAAATCGAGCCACCGCTGCTGCCCGTATGGCAATCGCCTCGCCGTTGCTCGAGATTTCCATCGAAGGTGCCAAAGGGATTCTGTACAACATCATTGGTGGTGGTGACTTAACGATGACTGAAGTATCTGATGCATCCAACATTATCGCCAATGCCGCCGATCCCGATGCTAATATTATTTTTGGGGCAACAATCAACGAAGAGATGGGTTCAAAAATTAAAATCAGTGTCATTGCCACTGGTTTTAATGAAAAACATATGAAGTACTCGTCTGGCTCTCGTCCCTACTTTGGTGCTTATAGCAAAGACTCCAGCCAACGTCTCGAACCCACCCAGCAGATGGAAGCTCAGCCCATCATTGATAGAGCACCCACTGGCTTCATCCAACCAACCACCATTTCACAACTCAATCAAAATTCCAGTGGTGTGAATGATAGTGACGTCAATCAAGCACTAAGCTCAACCAAAGAAACTTTTAAGCCCTCTGCGCCTGATTTGAGTGATGACTTTTCAGATGATTTTGAAATTCCCGCCTTTCTGAGAAACAATAAGCCAAAGTCATAATCTTTCCAACGCTTAAACAACGAAAAAAGCGCCGATTGGCACAACCAATCGGCGCTTTTAACTAATTTCGATTTTGAATTAGGAGAGGATTCTCTGCCTGATAAACCAAGCTAATCCTGAGATAAAAATACTGACACTTGCCACTGCTTCCCCCGCATTTACGCCCGTATCAATTGGCTGATGAGGCTCAACTGGAGTGCCATCTCGGTAGATAACCACGGTTCTGATCTCAGGTGTTGGAGTAATTGTGGCGGTTGGAGTCGGTGTCGCAGTTGGATTGGGAGTAGTTGTCACCGTCGGCGTGGGTGTGGCGGTGGCGGTTGGTGTAGGCGTCACCGTGGCAGTTGGGGTAGGCGTAGCCGTTAGCGTAGGAGTTGGAGTGTTAGTTGGTGTAGGAGTAGCTGTCGGCTTTGGCCTGCACATCAGATCAGTTGGGTTAGATTTTAATCGACAATGACCAATGTTGGGCACAATTGGACCAAGTCCAAAGTAGCAATATAAATCTTTTGGACATTCTAAGTCACTTCTACACTGAGAATTACATTGAGGTACTGGCGTAGGGGTGACCGTTGGCGTTGGTGTCGTTGTGATTGTCGGTGTTGGGGTGGGTGTACGTGTGGGAGTAGGCGTGGCGGTTGGTGTAGGAGTAGCCGTAATCACACTAGTTGGTGTGGGAGTGATAGACAAGGTTGGAGTCGGTGTCGCTGTAGGAGTGACCACTGGTACAGTTCTAATCAATTGACACTGATTGCTGCAACTGCCCAAGAAGTATTCATTATTAACTGGTTGTTCTGGCACCCAACCTCTATTCCAGCTACAAACATTTAGTTCCACTCCGTCAGATCTGACCAAATGAACGTTCACAATTACTTGAAGTTTTTCTTCTGCCGTAAAATTTGCATAAAAACTTTTGGGGATAAAACAAGCGTACTGACCGTAGGTGCAACCTCCCTGCCACGCCCCATGACTACCTGATTCTCGGTAAACTCGATAATTGATTTCTGGTTTAAGTGGAGAGTTGTTAAAAATCCCCAATTGGAGATTCACCTGAGCACCCTCATTCGTGAAATTAACCGCCAAAGCATCGGCTGGACAGTTGGCTGGAATATTACATGAGGCACCCGTAAAACCTGCGACGGTACAGTTGGGCGAAGTACAGGTAGCGTGAGCTAAGTTGCCTAAAACGATCCCACTACATTGAGTAGTTTGAGCTGTCGTCACTATTTGTTTAAAACCCAAATCCAACTGATATCCGCCACAACGCGGGGGAGCATTAGAAAGAGTATATTCAATCCTTCTAGGATTTGTATCACCAGTATTGAAGTGAAAAGTGGAAGTTTCTTGAGTAAATCTGATTCTTTCACCAGTGACAGTGTGAACGTACCATTGTAAGGCACATTGTCCATTTGAACTAGGCGAACCATCGCCATCTTGACCAGTAGCCAGCGGACAGAAAAATTTTAGACCATCGATTTCCACATCGGTTGCAGTGGTGACTGCGCTGGGAGGAACTAAATCAAAAATTCCAGTATAAGATGCATTATCGGCGTTATAACTTTCACCTATGGCATTGATTTTCCACTCGCCGTCAGCATTCGAGCATCTGGCCGTACTACCATAGACTGCTTGTGCAACCTGGGGTGCAGTGGAAGTAACTCCAACTTTTTGTAATAGCACTGAGCCAAGGGTAGAAGCGAACATACCTCCAAAAAGAGAAAAAACCGCAACTACGAGTAACCTTAACCCCGTCACTGGTTTTTTTGATTTTGATTGAGCGGAGTAAATAAGGATTGGTTGATTGGTTCTTTTTTGCATGCTTTGTTTGACTTTGTTTATTATTGATATATTGATACTGATATTTGTATAGATTGTTTATATATTTGATCTTTATTTTACTGTTGCATAGTGTACTATATAGTTATAACTATGTCAATTTAAGTTATTATAGGTATACTACCAAAACAATCTCGGTTGACTCCCACCTCACTTATTGCGATACTATGGAAATTCAATGAGCAACAAAAAACAAATAACCAACAATCTACGCCTCTCAGAGTTGCCGCAAGCTCCCCAGCTTGATGCGCTGGAAGAACTGGTGCAATCCTATTGGGATGAAACTAGTGCCTTTTCCGCCTCGGTCAATCTGCGCCCAAAAACGAAGCAGTATGTTTTTTATGATGGGCCTCCTTTTGCCACCGGCATGCCCCATTACGGCCATTTACTTGGATCCACCAGCAAGGATGTCATTGCTCGTTACTGGACCATGAAGGGCTATCGGGTAGAGAGAGTCTGGGGCTGGGATTGTCATGGATTACCTATCGAAAACATGATTGAGCAAAAACTGGGAATTACGGGAGGAAAACGCGAAATTGAAGCCAGAGGCATAGATACTTTTAACGAAGCCTGTCGTTCGGAAGTATTACGTCTGGATCAAGAATGGGAAAAGATTATTGCTCGGTTAGGCAGATGGGTTGACTTCGAACATAGTTATAAGACGATGGACCGATCCTATATGGAGTCGGTTTGGTGGGGGTTTTCTGAACTGAATAAAAAAGGCCTTATTTACCAAGGCAAAAGAGTAATTCTCTATTGCTCACGCTGTGCAACCCCTCTGTCTAACTTCGAAATTGCCATGGATAATAGTTATGAAACAATTACTGATACCGCTACAACCTACAAATATCCAATCGTGGGTCAAGACTCAACTTATATTCTCGCTTGGTCTACCACGCCGTGGAACAAAATCGTCACGCCAGCGCTTGCCGTGCATCCAGATCTAGAATATGTCCAAGTCTTCCAAGATAATCAACACTACATCTTAGCCCGTTCTACGCTCGCGATACTTAATGATCAGCCATATACAATCGAAAAAAATTTCACTGGCAAAGAATTAACTCAACTCAAATTTACCCCCCACTACGATTTTTATCCCCAACGCTCAACCGCAGAGCGCTTCGGCGTAATAGTGGCTGATCCATTTGTGACTGCCGAAGAAGGCACGGGAGTGGTCACCCTAGCAGTTTATGGCGAGGATGATTTCCGAGTGATGCAGGCCGAACAGATTCAAATGGCCGAACATGTGGATGAAGAGGGCAAAATTAAACCTGAAGTTAAACCATGGGCAGGGTTATCGATCGCCGAGGTCAACCCACTAGTTAATCAAGAATTACTGGCAAGAGACCTGCTTTATGCCGATCGACCTCACACTCATAGCGTACCAGTTTGTTACCGCTGTAGTACGAGGCTCTATTATTCTCCTGTACCAGCTTGGTTTATTGATGTCCAGCAGCTCAAACCCAAACTTCTCAGTGAAAATCAAAAAATGAATTGGTATCCCCAGCACTTAAAAAATGGTCGCTTTGCCAAAGGACTAGAAAATGCCCCTGATTGGAATATTTCTCGCTCCAGATACTGGGGCACTCCCATGCCAGTTTGGCAGGCACCAACGGGAGAACAGCGCGTCATTGGCTCGATTGCCGAACTCAAAACTTGGGCCGTCAACCCAGATGACATCAAAGATTTGAGTGATTTACATCGACATTACGTTGACCAAATCGAAGTTTGGATTGATGATCAAAAAACTATTAAGGGCACACGTATCCCAGAGGTTTTCGACTGTTGGGTGGAATCTGGTTCGATGCCATACGCCTCACGACATTACCCTTTTGAAAACAAGGCATTATTTGACGCTACTTATCCAGCTCAATTTGTCAGTGAGTATATTGCCCAAACTCGTGCCTGGTTTTATACCATGCACGTGATGTCGGTCGGAATTTTCGACAAAATGGCAGTCGAAAATACTCTCACCACGGGCACAATCATGGCATCAGACGGTAGTAAAATGAGCAAGTCCAAAAAAAACTTTCCCGATCCAATGGAGGTGATTCATAAATACGGCGTCGATAGTCTGAGGCTTTATCTAATGAGCTCCTCTGTGATGAAGGGCGAAAATAGTAATTTTAACGAAAAAGAGGTCTCCGATATTCGCAAACGAGTATTTTTAATCTGGTGGAATGTCTTTTCCTTCTATCGATTGTTTGCCCAACCACAGGCATTACCTCTAAAGGAGTGCCGCCCAACTCATATTATGGATCGCTGGATAATCAGTCGCACTCATTCACTAATTAGCCAAGTGACCACCTACCTGGATACATACGACGTTGTCAGGGCTGGTAGAGCTTTAATTGAGTTTGTTAGTGAGCTTTCCACTTGGTATATCCGTCAAAGTCGAGATAGATTCCGCCAGACCGCCACTCGCGAGCAATCAACTCATGTTCTCAACACGGTCTTGGTTATCCTTTCACAACTGGCCGCACCTATCACTCCTTTTTTTAGCGAATTAATCTATCAAAACGTGGTCGAGGCGGAAAGCAGTTTGCATCTCACCGACTGGCCAACAATTAACACCAAACTCATTGACGAAAAGTTAGAACAACAGATGACTTTAGTGCAGAAAATATGCGAAAAAGCTCACGCCATGAGGAAAGAAAAGGCAATCAAAGTTAGACAACCGCTTGCCACACTCCAAGTTAAAACCGCTACGGCCAAACTCGCTCCCGATCTACAAGACATCATTAAACAAGAACTGAATGTCAAAGCCGTTGAATGGGTCAAGGGTACTGATGAAGTTGAGGTAGACCTAGACCTCAACTTGACTCCAGCTTTGATTGCTGAAGGTCAAGCCAGAGAAATTATTCGCACCATTCAGGGCTTGCGTAAAGAAGCTGGTCTGAGCCTTGACACCATTGCTGAAGTCACCTTGCCCCAATGGCCGATGGAGTGGCAAGCGGAAATTGAGCTCAAAACTAACGCCAAACTCACGGTGGGAGTCAACCTTCAAGTAACCACTAAGCAAGACTAACTCATCAAGCCAAGAAGTTGGCTGCCGTTGTATACTCCCTATAATGAATCGCTGGTTTTTGCTCACTATTATCCTGATTTTAAGTGGTATTAGTCTGATATTTATCAACTCATTGGTGCCCGAACTGACTGCAAAACACTTTTTATCAATTTGCCTCGGTTTACTAGCTTTTTTTATTGTCACTCGCATACCCGTCCAGCAAATTTTTGAACGACCTTGGCAGATTTATGTGATTGCCTGCCTGTTATTAGTCGTACCCCTAGTCTTACCCACAAAAATTCGTGGCACCGCACGTTGGATCCCCGTTGTTGGCTCTTTTCGCCTACAGCCATCCCAGTTGGCCTTTGTTTTAGTGGGTATTTCTCTGAGTAGTCTCACTTATCGGTTTTACCAAAAGGGTAAACAAAAAAGTATTGTCACGACTACCAAGCAACTGGCCGTAGTTGCGCTTCCGACTATCTTGATTGCGATTGAGCCAGATTTGGGCACTGCTGTATTTTTCCTTTTTTGTATGAGTTTACTCATATTCTTTGCTGGTATGCCCACCAAACATGTGGCAGCGCTACTTGGAACGGGAGTTTTTCTTAGCTATTTTGCCTGGTTGTTTTTACTCCAACCATATCAAAGACAACGCATTACTACCTTTTTGCAACCGCAAGAGGCGAGTCAAAATGAAACGTATAATGTGCGCCAATCGCTGATTGCGATTGGCGCCGGTGGCTTGTCCGGCAGTGGCTTCGGTGAAGGCAGCCAATCCCAGCTGAGGTTTCTTCCAGAAAAACATACTGATTTTGTTTTTGCCTCCTTTTCGGAAGAATTCGGTTTTCTTGGTTCGGCGAGTTTGGTGATCTTGTACCTACTTCTTGGCCTCTACTTGCTCAAAGAAAGTTACAGCATTCGGTCACAACCACAGCGATACTTCGTATTTTTTGTAGCCTGCTACGTTTTCTTTCAATCAGTAATTAATATTTCAACCAATACAGGCTTGATTCCTGTTACGGGCATGACATTGCCTTTTTTCTCATATGGCGGTACCTCTTTTTTGACTTTTGGGCTGGCTCTTGGTTTGGCGCAAAACTGCGCTCAACAAGAAAAAAGACATCCACTCCTTCATATTGTGTAGCGTGGCATATCGTCGTATAATACCCCCCTATGTCATACGCAGTCATCCAGCTTCAAGGTAAACAATTCATTGTCGAACCAGGCACAATTCTTGAGATAGATCGCTTAGAGACCGATGATAAAAAATCGGTTGATATCAGTGATGTGTTACTACTAGTGACAGATAAAGCGACGCTCATTGGCACCCCAACGGTTGCTCAAGCCAAAATTAAAGCCGAGTTTGTGAAAGATCTCAGAGGCGAAAAAATTCGCGTAGCCAAATACAAAGCAAAATCCAGATACCGAAAAGTTAGAGGCCATCGCCAGGATCTAACTCAAATTAAAATTGTGAGCATTGAGGCGAAGTAAAGTATCTTCTCATGTCTTCACCAGCTGTCCAGTTTTTTTATCTCCTCGGTTCAACTCCAGAGCTTTCCTGGCTGGAATTAAGTCGCACCTTTCCAGATAGTTGCCAACTCCAGCGCAACTCCAACCAAGTGGCAACCTCTCTCACGCTGCCACCAGAAAAAACCGCCGAGCAAGTATTGGCTTTACTTGGGGGAACCGTGAAGATTGCTCAGGTGGTGATGGAGTTGCCAGTTAACGAAATAGAGACAATTACCACAGAGATCGTCAACTATTTAAATCAAGATGACAAAAGAGTTCATTTTGCTCTTGCTGAGTGGGGGAGAGATCATCTACCAAAAATTGAACCACAAGTAATAAAAGACCAGCTCGCCAGCCTGGGAAAATCTGTCCGTTACCGTACCGGTCCAAGATCTGGCTTATCTGCCGCTATTTTACTGCACGAGTCCGACCTACAAGAGATAATCATCATCGGCACTCATTCCCAAACCTATATGGCAAAAATGATAGCGGTACAAAATATTGACCAGTGGCAAATTGAGGATAGAGCTAAACCATTTGCCCAACACGAGCGGGGATTGCTACCACCCAAAGTTGCAAGAATGATGGTGGCCATTGGTTTGGGCAAATCAATTTTTAACCTGAATAATAGCCAGCAAGCCATCTCGCTTTGGGATCCATTTTGTGGTTCTGGTACTATTTTATTTGAAGGCTTGCTCCTCGGCATACCCTCTGTCTATGGCAGCGATCTTGATGCCGAATCGATTCAGGGAACAGAAGGTAATTGGCAGTGGTTTGCTCAGGAATTTGGTCATTTGCTTGCCCAAAAACAAATTTTGAAGGCGTTTCAAACCGATGCCACCAAAATTAGTTCGGCCCCGTTTGCCGAGGCAAGTGTTTCGCACATTATCACTGAGCCCTTTCTGGGTAAACCCACTCCAGACATCAGACAGATTAGCAATATTCAATCTGGCATCGAACGACTGTACCGTGGCATGTTTAAAGCCTGGAGGCCATGGCTCCAACCCAATGCCACAGTGGTTTGCATTTTCCCCAAATGGCAAATAGTTGGCGAATACAAGCAAAAGACTTATGATTTACATCGATTAATTGACTTTCTCGAGCCAATAGGCTACACTACTGCGTCTGATCCTGTCGTATATGCACGACCTGGAGCAGTAGTCCAAAGAGAAATTTGGCACTTTACGTATCAAAAAAAATAAGACAATATGTCACACGTTAAAGCATCAGGCAAAGTAGCACAACATTCGCAACGCAGTCGTAAAGGACTTCGTCTTGGTCTGAAGAAAAGCGGTGGTCAAACTGCGATTGCAGGCAATATTTTGGTCCGTCAAAGAGGTAGTGTTTACCAAGCAGCCAAAGGTGTTGGCGTGGGTAAAGATTACACCTTATTTTCGCTAGTCGATGGTGTGGTCACCTTTGGCAAACATCACGGCAAAACCACCGTTAGCGTGGTTTAATTGCCTTTTCGCTCGATCGTTTCGTGAATGCATTTCTTGTTAAGTTATGTAATACTAGTTGCATGTCAAAAGACGTTTACCAACTGCTCGAAACCAGCTTGCTCCAACCGAATCCCTTTCAACCAAGAGGTAAAATTCATGAAGAAGAAGTGGCTGATCTAGCCAAATCAATCACATCCTACGGCATTCTAGAACCAATTGTGGTTGCCCACACTCCCGCCGGTTATCAAATAATTGCTGGAGAACGACGCTGGCGCGCAGCCCAACTGGCTAATTTGTCTGAGGTACCAGTTATTATTCGTGAAACTACACCCAAGGGTATGTTGGAAATGGCTCTGATTGAAAATGTCCAACGCATCAACCTCAATGCCATTGAGCGCGCCAAAGCTTTTCAACAGCTTTTACGAGATTTTCGTTATTCTGCCGTCGAGTTAGCTACGAGAATCGGCAAATCAGAAGCCTTTATCAGTAACTCCCTGCGTTTACTCAATCTGCCAGATGCTATCAAGGATGGGGTCGTGGGCAAGCAAATCACCGAAGGCCATGCTCGAGCCTTGGCTGGGCTTGAGGATAAAAAACTGATGATTGAGGTTTACAAACGTTTGCTCAAAGAAAATGCGAGCGTGAGACGGGCGGAAGAGTTAGTCCGCCAAGTCAAACAGGCTCACGAGGCAAAGACAGCCACCGCGCCAGGCAAGAGAGTTCCCATCGATCCAGATTTACTCACTCGCTGGCAAAAATCATTTGAAGATTTTCTACAACATTCATCTCCAAAAGTTAAACTCTCACGTTCAACTCGCCAGACAAGACTAACTGTCACTTTACGAGGCAACTTGGAAGAAACGCAGAAAGATTTAGAGCAACTATTAAAATTAGTTCAAACTCACTGATACACAACTTCTTTGATCAAGCCCATGGCTGGTGGTGGCCAATAAACAAAGAAGGCCCGACCCACTATTTCCTTTGTTGTAATCGGACCCCAAGCTCTGGAATCACTTGAATATGGCCTATTATCTCCAGAGACAAAGTACTCATTCTTGTCTAAAGTAATTACCTTATCGCGGGTATATTGACCAGGATAAGTCGCATAACTTGAGGGAATATAGACCTCATCTAATTTTTTATTATTGACGTAATAACTATTGTCTTTCACTTCTACTTGGTCGCCGGGCACACCAATAATTCTTTTGATAAAATCACAACCGGTCCCTTCCTGACAATGCGCTTCGGGTGGAGCATGAAAAACAATTACTTCGCCTCTAGCAGGTGAACGAAAACGATAGCTAATTTTATCAGTCAACACATATTCGCCACTTTGAAAATTGGGCACCATTGACTGGCCATTCACTTGATGCGGTTGCATAAAAAAGAAATAAACGACCACAAAAAGAGAGAAACCGATCACTAAGGTCTCAGTCAAATCCACTACTAAACTGCCCACAGATTCAAATAGTCTCGACATAACATCATAGTATGCTTTTTTTTGCTAATTCTTGCAACCCGCAAACTCTATGGAGAGGCTATAATAGTGAGCATGGGTTACTCTGGTCGAGTATTTTCGGGATTTAGCTGGCAAACTGCCCTCAGAGTGGCGGTCGTCGGCGTGGGATTTGGTCGCATTTTTTTTCTCGCCAGGCTACTTTCGCCTCAAGATTTTGGTACTTTTGCAATCGTCCTGATTTCTTTAGGCATGCTTGAGGCGACCACCGAAACCGGTATTAACTTGACGATCATCCAATCCAAACAACCAATGGCATATTTTGTCGACTCTGCCTGGATCATTTCCATTATTCGAGGTGCAATTATTAGCTTATTGATGATCGTCTCGAGCAGTATATTTGCCTTAATTTACCATCATCCAGAGTTGACCCTCCTAATCATGCTCACCGCCACCGTACCATTAATCAAAGGCTTTATTAATCCTACAATTGGAGCGCTACATAAAAATTTCCAGTTTTCAACTCAAGTTTTTTTTCAATTTGCTCGTTATTTTGCCGAAGCTTGTTTCGCCGTGCTTTTTGTGATGGTTTGGCCAAGTGTTTGGTCTTTAATAATGGCATTAATCAGCTCCGCTGTATTCGAAGTAATAATTTCAATGATTTTCTTTCACCCTCGACCTTCTGGTCACTTTCAACCCAATCGTGCCAAAGAAATATTACACAATTCCAAATTGCTGACCATTCAGGCATTGCTTTCGTACATTGTGGAAAATGCCGATGATATTATTGTGGGAAAAACTTTGGGCGCCTATTCACTTGGTCTTTATCACAATGGCTATGCTCTCACTCACAAACTCCTTTATGACTCGGCAAAATCAGCTAGCTATGGCTTATTGCCCACCTACGCTAAGTTAAGCGAGGATGAAGCTCGTCTCAAACGGGGGTTACTTAGATCCTCATTATTTTTTGGTGCTTTGTTAATTATAGTCTTCATTTTCTTATCACTTCTTGCACGACCCTTTGTCCTAATTGCTTTGGGGGAAAAATGGTTAGCTATTATTCCGATTATTGGCATCTTAGCCTTAGCTGCTTTACTTCATTCTTTTGCTATATTGCTCAGCACTTATTTATATGCAACAAAAAAGTACCAGGGAATCACTGTAAACCTGATTTTACAAGCAGTCGTCTTAATAATATCTGCTTGGGTTTTGAGCCAACAATATGGTTTGCTCGGTGCTGCTTGGGCAGTTGTTGTCGCACGGTTAGTAGGTCTACCAATTTTAATTTGGGCTGTCACAAAAAAAAGAAAACAATAATGTCAAAAATACCTTTAAGCGTAGTGATACTAGCGCAACAGTCCTCCGCTCAACTCCAAACGGCAATTAAAAGTGTATTTTTTGCCGATGAAATCATTGTGGCAGATACGTCTGGAAAAAATGGTATTCGGTTACCAAATACAACATCAGCCACAATTAAACGACTACCGCCTGTGACCGATTTTGCTTCGACTAGAAATCAAGTATTAAATTTAACCAAAAATGATTGGGTATTATTTATTGATTCAGACGAAGTCTGTTTGTGCCCAGATCCACAGCAGATACCGACTTTCTTACAGCCAAAACTGGTTGCCTATCGGGTCAAACGACTAGATCATTTTTTGGGCAAAACCCTGCACTACGGTGAACCAGCCAACGCCAAACCAATTAGACTCATCCATAAACACCACTGCCAATATTCAGGATCTGTTCATGAAACACCAATTTGTGATGGTGAAGTGGGGGACATAAATCCAAAACTACTCAAAATCGATCATCATCCTCATACTTCTATCAGTAGTTTTTTTTCAAAAATATTATGGTATAGCCAGCTAGAGGCAAACCAGAGATCAACCTCATCTGTTCGTTTATTAATAGAGTTACTTACTTATCCACTTGGCAAGTGGTTATATAATTTGTTTTTTCTTCGAGGTATGTTGGATGGTTATCGTGGCATGATTTATGCCACCCTCATGAGCTATCACTCATTCTTTGTTCGGTTATTTCAATTAGAAAGAATGATAAGCAAAAAAATGCCGTGATAGAAATATTAGTTATCCTCCTACTGCCTCTCACTCTACTTGGCCAACTACTCCGCTTTGAACCACTGGGTGGAGTTGGGATTTTCCCGCACGATTTCGTCATTTTGGCTATTGGACTACTTTTGCTCACAAGCGCCAAGGGGAGAAATCAAGTATTGAAGATTTTTCATTCACTCAAATCTAATTGGTTGTGGTTAATTGGCTGGACTTTACTGGCCTGCATCATTCAAATCGCCTTCTATGGTGAGTCGCTACTTTTATTGCTCTATGTTTTTCGCACAACATATTACTTATTATTTTTGTCCTGGTTTTTTCGTTATTTCCGTTCAATGGATGTGAAAACGATCATGCTCTACTGGATGAGTGCAGGATTGTTTGGCATAATCACTCTCGCTTTATACTTATTTTTTCCCGACTTAAGACTGTTAAAAATTTTGGGTTGGGATGACCACTACTTCCGAGCAGTGGGATCATTGCTGGATCCCAACTTTACTGGCATTGTGTTGGTGATTTCGATTTTAAATTTAACCGGTCTGTTTAGTTTTTCCTTGCAAAAAAAACCATTAATTCAATACTCCATACTGGGTTTCTTCTCAACATTACTTGGGTTAACTTTTTCTCGCTCCAGCTGGCTAGCTTTGATTTTTGGCCTAATGCTAATAACAACGCCACTTTTGTTAAAACATCATTGGACTTTTTGGCGAACTAAAACTACAAAATTGGCGGTGTTTAGTCTGGCGGTGTTAATTGCAACCATTGCTTTGGCTCCCAAACCAGGGGGGGAGGGTGTTAATTTGACCAGAAGTATATCAATAACTGCCAGACAACAACACGATCGGTCTCTCTTGAGTACATCGCCAGCTCGCTTGATATTTGGTAGTGGACTTGCGTTATCTCCTACGCCTGAACTGGCATATCATGCTCGCATGCCAAACAACTTAGTCATGATACTGCTGGCTTTTTCTGGCATTCCTGGTTTGATGATTTTTTTGTGGCACTTGCTCTTAACTTACAAAAAAATCTTAATAAAATATCCAGCGATGTTTGTTCCGCTGACGGCTTTTCTCTTTTTCGCTCAATTCAACGCCGCACTCATTGAACCCTTTACACTTATGTTGTGCGGCTTTCAACTAATTATCTTGACCACTAGAAAACAATTTTTCACCTTTTTCGACAAAAATTTATAATTTGTACTGCAAATGAAGCTCTTGCTCAATACTGTTTTCGGCTTTGTCGGTAATGACAAATTTGATTAAATTTTCTCCCTCGCTCAGTTGAACTTGGTAAGAGAAACTGCCATCAGCTCGGGCAAATAAGAAGCGATCATTAATTGCCACTTTAGCATTAGACTCGGTGACTCCTGAGAGAGTAAGAGATTTGTTTTCCTTCCCTATGATTTGCATGCCATCTTCAATTGTTTCTGCCAAAACTAGCGATGGACTCTGGGTGTCGAGCACGACCACATATTCTTTAGAAAGTACTGACTCATTTTCTGCACTATCTTTTGAATATGCTTGGATGTAATTTTCCCCTTCTTGAAGTTCGATTAATTGTTTGAATGTCGCATCGTCTCCTACTGTCAAGTCTGCAATCTGATTGCCATTGTGAACAATAAAAACCTGACTTTTTGCTTCAGCAAAGCCAGAAAGTTCAAATTCTTTGTTGTTAGTGGCGCTGGGAGGAGCATTAAAGATTGGCACTTGGGGTGGAATGGTATCCTCTTGACCAAAAGATGCACCTCTGTCGGCGATTTTTGCCAGCAATCTTGGTGCGTTAGGTAGAATAAAAAAGAGAAAAAATACTAAGACTACCAATGCGATTAAGCTCCACGTGATGGTTTGCTTGACGATTTTATCTTGCTCTCGTTTAACGATTCGGGATGTGGTCTGAGGTGGATACATAATTGTATTGATTGGGCAGACTACTTTTTATCTACTTGTTTTTTCAGAGCCGAGAGGGGGAGTCGAACCCCCGACCTACGGTTTACGATACCGCCGCTCTA
>CAZFRD010000003.1:0-64838 GCA_964521215.1 uncultured Pseudomonadales bacterium | reverse complement strand
GACCAACAAACTTTTCTATATCAAATCTGACATTTTGTTTTGAGTTTGCTATAATTACAACAATGACAGCTGAAATCATATCTTCACTTCATAGCAAACTCAACACAACTGCAGATCCAGTTAGTAGAGCAGATATTTATTACAGAATAGCTCTAGCAGAGGGTAAGTCGGAGTATAATGCTAGAGTGGTAGAGTATTTAAAGCTAGTTGATATGCTGGGTTATGAACTAAATGCTGCAAATCAAGTGAGAATCAGGAGAAGGATGAAAGAAATCGAAACATTAGTAGCTGGAATCAGATAAGGAGAAAAATTATGAATGAAAGTGAACATAGAGAAGTTATACCAACTGAAGTGATTAATTTGCCTGATTACATTTTAAATGCAAGATTGAATAGAATATCAAGTTTGCTCGAAGAATTGGAAGCGGCAAGAAAAGATTATCACACTGTTCTGGATGCAGAAAGTCAGCAACGAATCCAGAAGCAGATCAAACATAAAAAGGCAGAAATCATCAGCGTCGTTGAAGATTTATCCACTAGAGCTGGTCGGGTAACTAAATATGTCGTTCCACAGTTAAAAGTATTTCACAATATTGATTTAGACCAATGGGGTATTTTTGAACCTGAAAAATCAGACGAGGAATTAGTGCAAGCTGCATTGCGGAGTGCAACCGAATTGGTCAGTCGAGCACTTCAACAAGTTGGTTTGCCGTTATCCCAAGCACAAATTGATTTTTTAAATAAATCAGTTGACAGCAAACCCAAAGTAGAAAGGTTTAGATTTGTTCAATCATCGGATGCGGTAAATCAGGCCTTATTTTCTGCGGCGGCGAGTCGGCTGAGAACAATCAACGATAGGTGGGATAGCTCCTATGCTTTAAGAGCGGAATTTTCCAACTGGCTCTCAAAATCTTTAGAGGAAAAAGATGGTGAAAATGAAATACGAAATTGGTTGAAGAATATGGGAATTACTGACGCCTATGTTCTAGGTGCGATGAATCTTTCCGGACCTTCTTACTTAGCTGAAACCTCTATAATGCAGATATTAAGAGATGCTGAAAAAGATTTAAGCAGATTATTAGTTAGATTTTATAATGAAACACAAACAGAATCCGACCAACTAGTCGCTGACCTTCAGACAGTTTTGAACTATTGCTTACAGCGAGGCTGGATAGAATCTCCTCTCTAGTAAATTTTTCTTTGCTATAATGAACCCTTATGAACTCTGATATTCAGCACGTGGCGATTATCATGGACGGCAACCGACGCTGGGCGATGCATAAGGGTCTCAAGCCAACTGAGGGCCACCGGTTTGCGGCGGAAAAAGCCATCGAACCTTTGATCCAAGAGTGCGTAGACCAAAAAATTCCTTATGTCACTTTTTGGGCTTTTTCCACTGAAAATTGGAAGCGGGATAAAGAAGAACTCAAGGAGATATTTAGCGTCTTTCGGTTCGCTCTGAAAAATTTAGCCATTAAATTCATCAAAGAAGGGGTTAAGTTGAATATTCTTGGCGAAGTAAATCGTTTTCCTGAAGATATTGCCAAGCAGTGTTTGGATTTCGTCAACAAAACCCGCAAGAATTCAAAAATTACGGTCACTTTTGCACTCAACTACGGCGGCAGGGCAGAAATTATCAAGGCAGTCAAGAAGTTAATCAAAGAAGGAATTTCTGATGATGAGCTGACGGAAGAAAAGTTATCTTCGAGTTTGCACACGGCAGAAATTCCCGATCCAGATCTCATCATCCGAACGGGGGGAGAGCAGAGACTCTCAGGTTTTATGCCCTGGCAGTCAATTTACTCAGAATTGATTTTTGTGCCCACACTTTTTCCCGATTTTTCGGTGCAAGAATTTAGGTTGGCGCTGGCGGAATATCGAAACAGGGAGCGACGCTTCGGCGGAGATGCTAGCTAAGTTGCCGTAATTCACTCAGCTATATTCATTCGAATATATCGTTGCATTCCAAGTGGAGTATTCCATTTTTTCTCAAATACTATTCGCCCAGAATTGTTTTTGATGACTTTATCGGCGTAACTTGGTTGACCATCGATTGATTCGTCAGCTGAATCTCTATCAACAAAGTCATAGTCCATAGCTCTAAGTTCAATTTCAAGTAAATTCATTAATTTCTGGGTATAGTGGTGACCTCGGTATTCAGTTTTTATTGCCGTATTGGAAATATATGCCACATTTTTTGCCGCTTGTCTTGTTTTATATATTCTACTTTGGTAGGTTGATGTTGTAGGATTAGCTACAGTATAACCCACGACCTCTTTCGTTTGAGGGTCTCTAAGAATTACGGTTATTGATCTTGGTGTATCCACCATATATTCATGTGCATCCACGATGCTCCATCCATATTCGTGTCCAAACACTGCAAGATCAATTTTACTGATCTGACGCAAATCGTTGACCATTTGGTTATGCTCTTGATTTGGATTCCATATTTCAACCACACATCTAGGTTGAGGGTCAGAATCCTGCATAGGTTTACTTGTGTTACCATCGATTATTAAGTTTTCCTGCATATTTGTGATTATATGATATACTATCCACCTTGTAAAAACTTGGGTTGATTTGGTGTAGAGTCCTGATTTGGCCAAATCAACCTCTTAGCTGAAAAAATTCGGCTAGAAAGAAGGACAACAATATGTTAGACGTTACCTCACTTCCTGATAAAGCGCCAGATTTTGATCTGCAAGAACTATTTGGTGCTGGTATGCATTACGGTCACCACAAAAGTAAGTGGCAACCAAGAATGAGTCAGTATATTCACAGCGAGAAAAATGGTGTTCACCTGATTGATTTGGCCAAAACCGCTCAACAGATGCGCTTGGCTTACAACCTGCTTTATCAACTGGGAACTCAGAAAAAAACTGTGATCGTGGTGGGAACCAAACGCCAAGCGCGTGAATTGGTAAAACAGGCTGCCGAAACCGCTGGCATGCTCCACATCACTTCCCGTTGGCTAGGTGGACTGATGACCAACTGGTCTCAGGTCAAAAAATCACTCAAAGACATGGTAGATACAGAAACCAAACTCGCCGAAGGCAGTTTGAAAGGCAGAACTAAGTACGAATTAGTCAAAATCGAGAAAGAAGTGGCTCGAGCCAAAAGATTCTTTGATGGCATCCGGACCTTGACTGACCTTCCCGCCGCCATCATCATTATCGACCCAGGTAAAGAAAAAATTGTCGTCGCCGAGGCCAGCAAAGTTAGCGTACCAGTGATTGCTTTGGTTGATACCAATACGAATCCAGACCTCGTTGACATCGCAGTACCAGGCAACGACGATGCAATCAAAAGTATTGAATGCTTTTTACAGCAAATGTCTCGGGCTTACTTAGCAGGAAAAGCTGGTGATGTTGAGCCCAAAAAAGCGAGTGCGGTTATTAAACCAGTTGAGCAATCGACTACGGAGAAAGTAGTGGCCGAAACAGAGGTAAAAGTAGTAAAAAAACCTACTAAATCGGCCAAAGTAGTAAAACCGGTTAAAGCGAAGAAAACAAGCAAAGCTAAAAAGGAGTAAATATGCCCATTAGTGCAATGGATATTAAAAAATTACGTGAAGAAACCGGAGCTGGCGTGCTCGATTGCAAACGAGCCTTGACCGAAGCTGAGGGTGACTATCAAAAAGCCATGTCCATCGTCAAAGAAAGAGGACTGGCTCGTGCCGAAAAAAAATCAGATCGGGAAACAAAGGCTGGTGCCATTTTCTCCTACGTCCATGCGACTGGCGGCATAGCCGCCTTGGTGGAACTAGTTTGCGAAACTGATTTTGTTGCCATCAATTCCGAATTCCAAGCGCTAGGCAAAAACATTGCCATGCAAGTGGTGGCGATGAAACCAGAAAATGTGGACGACTTACTGGAACAAGAATACATTCGCGACGGAGCTACTACTATTGGTTACTTAGTCAAAGAACTGAGTGGCAAAATTGGTGAGAAAATTGCTGTTAGTCGCTTTGTTCGTTACGAATTGGGTGCTTAGATAATCAACATCGCATCGCCAAAGCTATAAAAACGATAATTTTCAGCGATTGCGACTTGGTATGATCTACCAATCAGACTTTCACCAAATGAGGTAAACATTTCTGATGTATTTGGCGCACTGACAAAAGCCGAAACCAAAGTCAGTAAGCTTGATTTGGGTAAGTGAAAATTGGTGATCAGCGCATCGACACTCTGGAATTTATAAGGGGGGAAAATAAAAAGTGAGGTTTCGCCAGATTTGGACTCAAGGTAACCTTGGGAATTGGTACAACTTTCCAGTGTTCGAGCCGTGGTAGTTCCTACCACAATAATGCGCCTGTGTTGTTTTTTTGCTTGATTAATTTGTTCAGCTGCCTCTGGGCTTACCGTAAACCATTCGGTGTGCAACTGTTGATCGACAAAAGAATGGTCTTTGAGTGGCGAAAAAGTCCCCAATCCAACGTGCAAAGTAATTGAGACCAGCGCTACTCCTCGCTGGGTTAATGCCTGGTCAAGTTCGGTGGTAAAGTGGAGTCCGGCAGTGGGTGCTGCGACGGAACCCTCATGTTTGGCATACATAGTTTGATACTGCTTCCGCAAAAGATCCTCACTTGATTGATTGGTGATGTAGGGAGGAAGAGGAGTGTGACCATTTTTTGAAATATATGCTCTTAGTTCGATTTTAGAACAGAGAAATTCTATTTCCTTGACATAACTCTGCTTGGATGAATGATTAATTGCTGTAATTTCAGAATTAAAGTTTAAAATTTCATTTTCTGTAATTCCCGGTTTAGTGAGGCATCGCCATAGGATGCCAGTGTCATCAAGGGGATTGAGCAATAAGACCTCAATTTTTTTTCCAGATTGAAGTTGGCCATAAAGCCGAGCGGGAAACACCTTTGTTTCGTTGCGCACGAGCACATCTCCTGGCTTGAGTAACGAAGCGAGATCGCTAAAATGTAAGTGAGTGAGTTTTTGCGTCGCTCGATTGAGCACGAGCAGACGACTGGTTGCACGATTTTCAAGTGGGGCATGAGCAATTAAGTGAGAAGGTAGGGGATAGTCAAACTGTTGGACTGAGAGCATGGTAGGATACCAGAATTATATTATGTCTAACTTATTTACTTTCAGACTCAAAAAAACTCGAAGTCAAGCCCGAGCGGGCAGTATAACCACACCTCATGGCCAAATCAAGACGCCAATCTTCATGCCGGTTGGTACCAGAGCCACCGTGAGGGGTTTAGACTCCACCGATCTTTTCCAGTTAGGCGCTCAAATTATTTTGGGCAATACATATCATCTTTACCTAAAACCTGGAACCTCGGTCGTCGAGTCGGCAGGTGGTTTGCACTCACTTATGCGTTGGGAACGGCCCATGTTGACCGATTCTGGTGGCTATCAAGTTTTTTCTTTGGGAGCTCAGCAGCGGGCAAAAGGCCAGTCTTCCACAGTCAAAATTTCTGAAGAAGGGGTCATCTTTGTTTCTCATTTGGATGGTTCAAAACACTTGATTACCCCAGAGAAGTCAATTCAAATTCAACAATCATTGGGAGCGGATATTATCATGGCATTCGATGAGTGTTTGCCCGACTCGATTTCGGAAACGAAAATGGCTGAGTCTGTGGCCCGCACCTCTCGGTGGGCTAAGCGGTGTAAGAGCGAGTGGGAGAGTGCTAAGAGAAAAAGTGTCTACGGCGACTACCAGGCTTTATTTGGCATCATCCAAGGTTCAACTAGTCTGGCTCTGCGTGAGCAATCTGTTAAATCTTTGTTGGAAATCGGCTTTGATGGTTATGCCTTAGGTGGCGAAACCGTGGGTTATGATTTGGCGGGCACTCAGAAGGTCATGGCCTCGATCAACTCATTGTTGCCAGAGGAAAAACCGAGATATGCCATGGGTATGGGCCGAGATCCACAGGATGTGATCGAGGCCATTCTCATGGGCTTCGATATGTTCGACTGCGTTGGTCCCACTCGCCTGGCTAGAAATGGCGCTTTGTTTGTTGGCCAGCTTGATGCCGCAACGGATAAACCGGTATTTACTTCGGAATATCCCAAAGGTAGGCTGGCCATTAGTAATAAAAGATTTGCCCAAGATAATCAGGTGCTACAAGCAGGTTGTGATTGTTTCACCTGCACATCTGGATATTCTCGCAGTTACTTACATCATCTTTATAACGTATCGGAATTGAGTTACTACCGATTAGCCAGTATTCACAACTTGAGAGTGATGATCCGCTTGGCGGAGCAGATGCGAGAGTGGATTTTGCAAATGGCTTGATCCCTGTAATAATAGACCAACAATTAATGCCAGCCCGAAGAAAAAAAACTGTCAGACTTCGTTCTGCGAAACCAAAAAAAAGGTGGTGGAAACTGTTTTTGGTGCTAAGTTTGTGCCTGGTCGGAATCTGGATCACTCTCACAGTTGTAGTGAATCTCTTACTGAGTTGGACTGGAGATGTTGCACAATCAAGAGTGATTGCCTTCACCAACTCGCCTTCAACGGATATAAAGAAATCGATCCTCATAGTCCTCTTAGACTCCAACCAATTGGACTCCAAGCTGGCATTAGTTGAACTGACTGAGCAAGATCTTGAGTTAAATGACCCATGGCAAGTGGCGAGTGTGGCTGGAGTTTTGGTGAACCAAGTAGTTCCTTTGGGAAACGTGAATTTATCCAACAACCGTCTAGCGAAACAAGCCATTCAGAAGAATATTTTACAACAGCTCAGAGAAAAACAGCTTCGCCAAGCTTGGCAACTATTGCCGATTTGGAAGTTACTTCAAACAAAGAATCTAGTACTTGTTGACCAAGTCGAAGAAGCGTCTTTAGAATTAGCTGTGCTGGGTAGCATGGGTGAAGCTTGTCCAATTGGGGTTGCCAACACCACTAACACTGCTGGCATTGCCACGAAATATGCAGATCTGGTCACCAAACAGGGTGGGCTAGTAGTGCGGGTCACCAATCGAGAATTGGCAACCGAGGCCACGACAATTTTTATCGATGAGCTATTAACCGCAGAGTGTCAGTCAGTTGCAGACCTGCTCAGCCAATCGTTGCCTGGATTAGTGAACACAGAAGTCACAAGTGGGGTTTACTCACGTGATCGAGTGGGTGTTTTAGTTCAGTTGGGCGAGAGCACCGTGGAAGAGTTACAAACAAGTTTACTCTAAGTCCATTGATTCTTCTGGCTCTTCGGTTTCTTCCGATTCAAAACCAGCATACTCCAGCGCAATATCTTCCTTTAACATTCCTTCGTCCAGATCGTCGGTGGCAAAGTGAGCACTGCGGTTGATGGGAAAGGAGCTCACGTCATGATTGGCCGCCGAACGAAGCACCTCACGCACATAAACTGAACAGGTGCTAGTCGAGACAGAGCGAATGTAGCACTCATATTGATTACCATTTTGAATTAATTTGGCTAATCTAAAAGAAATATCTTCGGGCAGAGCGCCAACATAGATGCCATTGGCTTCAATCGAGATAAAGCGTTTTTTACAGATGAATTGGCATTGAGTGCCCACCGACAGCACTTCAAGCACTTGTTTGCCTGCTAGTCGGTGTAATTCAATGACTTTTGTTTTGCCCGATTCTTCAATAAACTGCTGTTTGGAGAAGGTGAGAGTTTGGTTGGCGTTATCATTTTGTTTTAATTTTTCCAGATTTTTTTTGGCAATGGTATTGAATTTATCTAGTGCAATTGCAGCCTTGAAAGCTTTTCTGGCATCGGCAACTTGTTTGAGCTGAAGAAAAGAAACCCCAAGCCGATTGAAGGCTCCCACGTCCGTGGGTTCTTTTTCTAGTATAGCTTGGTTGAGGTCGATGGCTTTTTGCCAGTCGGCTTGTTTGGCGGCTAAGACGGCAAGTTGTTTCAGTGAACCGGTTGCTGCAGACATAGAATTTCGCTTTTTTTACACTAAAAACGTTCTGCAGAGGATACCGACGATAGTCCTAAATGTCAACCAACAGTTACCGAATGGTGTACAATTCGTAGATATACTACCAAGAGGAAAGATTTATGGCCGGACATAGCAAATGGCATAATATCAAAAATCGCAAGGGCGCAGTGGATAGCCAAAGAAGTAAAGTTTTCGGTGATTTGGCTAAGCACATTCGCAAAGCGGTGAAGGAAGGGGGATCGGGCGATCCCCAGTTCAACCCCACTCTGCGTACGTTTCTCGACAAAGCTCGGTTGGCAAACATGCCCAGAGAAAAAATCCAAAAAGCGATCGATAAAGGTTTGGGCAAATCCGCCACCGGCGCAGCGATCCAAGAAGTACTCTACGAAGCGTTTGGACCATTTGGAGAGGCTTACTTAGTCCAAGCCGTGACCGATAATCCCAATCGTTCTAGTTCGGAAATGAAGTTTATTTTTTCCCGCCACGGTGGGGCGATTGCAGGACCTGGATCAGCCCGTCATTTATTTGAGCGTACTGATGGAGCGGAGTTTCGAGCCACTCTACCATTAGAACTAACACCAGATCAGCTTGGGTCTGTCCAGATCTTGATTGAGACTTTGTTGGAGCATGAGGATGTTGAGGATGTATATACTTCAGCTAAATTAGAATTAGAGTCACAACCATGAGACGGAGAGAAAAATTTATCATTACCTCATTAGTGTTGGGGTTTGCCTTACTTGGAGTGTTGCTAATTCCTGCCGGTTGGAGAATTTGGTCGCTTTTCGCTTTTGGCCTGCTGACCTACGGATTGTCAGCGTGGGCATTGGCAGAAGATTTGCAAAAAAATGAATATTTCACTATTTTGCCATTGCCCACGCTGTATGCGCTGGCTATCGCTAGTTTTTATTTTGTCTTGCCCGCTAGTACGCCCAAAAGAGTGCTTTTCATGGTTTTGTTTGGGGTTGGCATGTATGCGCTTTTGCTAACGGGCAATATCTTCTCCGTGGCCAAAGGCAGAACCATCCAACTACTTTATGCCGCTCAAACAATTGCTTTGTTTTTCAGCTTATTAATTTCGTTCTTAGTCACTAATACGATTTTTACCCTTAATTTGCCTTTTGTCGTGGCAGCTGGATTGGTAGCCATGATTCACTTGCCTCTGATTGCTATGTCTATTTGGAGCGTCCAACTGAGAAATACTTTCGACCAGACAGACTGGATTTTAACTGGACTGCTTACCCTGGCTGTGTTTGAGTTGGCGATCGGCCTCTCATTTATTCCCTATGCCGTCTGGGCGATCGGTCTACTAATCATGTCTGTCATGTACATCGGCTTAGGTGTGTTTCAAAGTTATCTCAAAGGTCGACTATTTTTAAAAACCATTCGAGAATATTCTCTAGTGACAGTGGTTTCTCTGATTCTATTCTTATTACTTTTCCCAGGTAAATAAAGTGGGCTATTAGATTGATGCATCAATCCTTTTAAAAATAAAGGAGTAGGAGAGAGTGGGTGGTTATGATCTGGTTTAAATTAAATAAAATGAATTATTTATCTAAAAAAGCAAAATCAAGTTTTATATTTGATGAGCAATATTAACCAGAAAAGACGAAATTAACTGAAAATACAAATAAATGATGATTATTTTTCAATAAAGTAGGGGAGATAAATGAATAAACCAGGCGGGGCGGGGGAGGTTGATATAGTTTGATATACGTAAACTGATATAGTTTGATACTGAGTAGAATGTGGAAAACTTAATTATTATAAGACTATAACTCGAGTAAATTGTGTGTGTAAATCGCTGTGTGGTAGTGATGCGGGAATAAATAACCCGAACCCATACTGGAGACCATACGAAGATCATCTTTTTATCGATATTTGAAGGTACCCTTGGGGTGGGGTTTAACTAGCATCAGAGATGAATTTAAGCAAACAAATAATTTCTTGTTTAAGCAAGTTAGAGGGGGACTACTTCCCCCACCACAATTGGTCAATCTTCACAAATCTATTATGTCGCACAATATTACTTTTACGACATTGTATCTAAAAAAATATGGTTGGCTTTAGTAATGTCTGCTTCGATAAATTCAGCATGACATTTAGTTCATCCAGGCGCTACTTTGAGTTCACTAAGGCAGACATTGCTCGCCTGTCTCTATGCTCGTTGTCACACTTCGACAGGTTCAGTGTGACAACTTGAGGTACAACCAGATATACAATCAGAGGCTGGGCTGGTGTCATGCTGATGTCACTCTGAATTTGGGTGTCATGCTGAGTTTGGCTATTCATGCTTCGACAGGCTCAGCATGACACCCAAAATACAATGATTAACTGGTCATCCACACTAGTAAAAAGCCGATTTTGGGGCAATAGAGAACCTATCCACCATGTAGAGAACGGTAATAAGTTGATAAGACAAGCTAAAACAAAATTAACCGTTGCTAGAAGCCGGTTGCTGATTTCTGATATAGTAATTCAAGCATGGCATTTCCGACTGAACCATTTTTACTTTTAACCCAATATTTAGAACATTTAGAAATTGAACGCAACGTGAGTCGACTGACCATTCGCAATTATTCATTATATTTACGACGATTTTGTACTTGGCTAAAAGATCTAGAAATTGACGATGTGAGACAAATAGATAAGGAAGTTATTAGAAAGTATCGCATTTATCTAGCAAGATATGAAGATGATGAAGGCGAAACCCTCTCGAAACGGACTCAAAGTTACTATGTCATCGGTTTACGATCCTGGCTGAAATGGTTGGTAAAAAACGACGTACCAGTGATTCAGCCAGAAAAAATTGATTTACCCAAGGCAGAAGCTCGTCTAATGAAGTTCTTGCCAATAGAAAGTATCGAGCGCTTGCTCGGACAACCAGATTTATCCTCACAATCGGGCTTGAGAGATAAGGCGTTACTGGAAGTGCTGTTTTCTACTGGTTTGCGGGTAAGTGAGTTGGTCAACCTCAATCGTGATCAAGTCAACATGACCTCTCAAGAGTTTGGGGTGATTGGTAAGGGAAGGCGTCCACGTGTGGTGTTCTTGAGTGATCGAGCCAAGAGCTGGTTGGAGCGTTGGCTGAACACTCGTCGAGATAATTGGGACCCGGTGTTTATTCGTTTTTCTGGCAAACAACCAGATATTCTTTCCGACGGAGAAGAGATGCGCTTGACGGCACGGAGTGTTCAGCGCCTGGTGGATACCTACTGTCGTAAAGCCCGTTTGCCTATTAGAGTCTCCCCCCACGGTATTCGTCATTCATTTGCCACGGATTTGTTGAGTAATGGCGCTTCACTCCGTGATGTTCAAGAAATGTTGGGTCACAAAGATATTGGTACGACACAAATTTACACGCACGTCACCAGACCACAGCTCAAGCAGGCTCATCACAAATTTCACTCAGATTTTAAGTAGTACTCTAGATTGGTGAAATTAGCAGTCACTCCCCTACTCTGCTAATTTGCTAATTTTGTAAAAAATATTGCTGTATCAAACAAAAAAGATAGTAAAACTACTCTCTCCCACTAGGTTTAACTCAGTTAAGTTGATTAGAAGACTATATCTTAGGGGTTATCAGTATAACAAAGCGGATAGACAAATTTATTATTGAAATCTTGTTTAACCAGTCGAGATAAATGATATACTATCCGTCTTGGAACACGGGCCGGTAGCTCAGTTGGCTAGAGCGCCTGCATGGCATGCAGGAGGTCAGGGGTTCGAGCCCCCTTCGGTCCACCAAGCAACATTCTCAATTATTCGCACAAAGTGAAAATTCCCCAACCTTCCCATCGTTTATTGACATCATTGGACATCCACTATATGGAAGGTTTACTTTCTCTCGTTGTCTTGAAGCCAGACAAGTACCAGTTAAAGAGTCATTAGTCAGTTTACTGAAACGCAGGGCTCGATCATCTTCGTAAGAAAGTATGCAAATGCCAGAATCGCACTGGTTACCGTCAGAGCAAACTTCGCCACCATCGGAGTATGTTGCATAGCAATACGCTTCTTTGGGGTATCCTACATAAGTAATTTTTTGATTTTCACCCCTGCAG
Organism: uncultured Pseudomonadales bacterium; assembly: GCA_964521215.1. Lineage (GTDB taxonomy): Bacteria > Patescibacteriota > Microgenomatia > UBA1400 > PJMF01 > DAOQVB01. Next base: position 52,906 of record CAZFRD010000003.1, on the reverse strand, counting down.
TTAATAGATAATAACAGTTGGTTAATCAGTGAATCAGTTGAGAATTTAGCAAACTCACTGATAATTTCTGGCGAATTGTCACCATACTTGATGTAAAACAAAGACATCACAACTGCAGAGATTAGAAAGAATGATCCAATAAGTACGCCAATAAGTATTCTTTTTACCGATACTGTTGGGTGGTTATTCGTCTTCATCGTCCATTTGCTTAAAAGTCAGCGCCACTGCTGCCACAAAATCATCATCCTTGAGCCGCATCAAAATTACTCCTTGAGTTGGTCGAGTTAAAATTGGAATTGATTTTTTACTTAGTGGTAATTTAATGGTGATACCGTCCCTAGTAGTAATTACCACATCTTTATGATCGGTTTCAACTAGTCTGGCTGAGGCAACGGGACCAGTCTTGGTAGTAATATCAGAGACTTTGACGCCCATACCAGTGCGTTTCTGACTAGGGTACTGACTGAGTACCGTCCGTTTGCCGAGGCCTCGTTCGGTGATAACTAGTAAAGCAGGCTCATCTGAGCTACCAGCCAATTTAGACATCTCTGGCGAGACAGTTTCTACCCCCACCACATAATCATCTGATCTGAGAGTAATACCTTTGACACCCTTGGTGTCACGATTAGAGGTTTTAACTTCCTCTTCGCTAAAGCGAATGACTTTTCCTTGGTGAGACACCATTAATATATCGTCATTACCACTTGTCAAGGCACTGCGGACCAACCTATCGTCGTCATTAAGAATGATAGCAATAATGCCTGTTTGTCTGATATTTTGGTAGAGGGCAACCGCACTTTTTTTGACGAGACCTTTTCTCGTTGTTAGCGTTATAAACTTATCTTGGTCTGCAACTTCATCAATAATTAATAATGATTGAACTGTTTCGTCTGGTTGTAGACTTAATAGATTGACAATCGCCGTACCTTTTGCTTGACGATTAGCTTGAGGAATATCAAATGCTCGCATCTTGAAGACTTTTCCCTGGTTGGTAAACATGAGCAAGGTGTCGTGGGTTTTGGCCACCAAGAGAGTTTTGACGATATCTTCATCACGCATTTTCAGTCCCACACTCCCCTTCCCTCCTCTGGATTGTGAGCGAAAAGCACTTGGCTCAAGACGTTTGATGTAGCCACTTTCTGTAAGCGTGATAACTGTTGGTTCGTTGGGGACTAAATCTTCTTCGCTAAATTCACCGATCTTTCCTTTGATAAGTTGAGTTTTCCTTTCGTCACCATATTGAGCTTTCAAATCGTGAGTTTCTTGTTTGACAACGCTGAGAATTTCAATTGGGTTTTGTAATAACAGTAGTAAGCGGTCAATCACGGCCTGAAGTTGTTGGTATTCGTCTTCAATTTTTTGCCGCTCAAGGGCTGCCAAACGCTTGAGTTGCATTTCTAGGATAGCCTGAGCTTGAATTTCGCTCAAACCAAACTTGGACATTAATGCTAGTTTGGCAGCATCAGAATCTGCTGATTTTCTGATCGTGTCGATCACCTCATCTAAGTTTTGCAGGGCAATTAATAAACCTTCCAAAATATGAGCTCGATCTCTGGCCTCGGCTAGTTCAAATTGACATCTTTTGGTGACCACTAATTGCCGGTGGGCAATAAACTCGGTAATCATTTGCTTAATATTCATCAATTGAGGAATGCCTTCGGAATTGAGCGCCACCATGTTCATGGGGAAACTTGATTGGAGTTCGGAATATTTAAATAATTTATTAAGCACCACTTTGGGTCGCGCATCCCGCTTGAGATCGATGGTAATTTGCATACCGACTCTATCCGAGTCATCGTTGAGATCACGAATACCGAGGATTTTCTTATCTCTGACTAGGTCCGCAATTTTCATCAAGAGTCGGGCTTTGTTCACTTGGTAAGGCAACTCAGTAATGATTATTTGGAAACCCTTGTTGTTTTCTTCTATCGTTGCTTTGGCCCGCACCACTACTCTCCCCTTGCCCGTCCGGTAGCCTTCTTTAATTGCGGCAAAGTCATACATAATGCCCCCGGTGGGAAAATCTGGACCCTTGATGTGGTTCATGATGTCGTCTACAGTGGCTTCGGAGCGAAAAACCCCTGCCAGGGTTGAAGCATTCATAGCCAAAGTGTTGTCGATTAGAGTGTGTTTTTCGGCAATATCTTTAGGCACTTGAGTAATAATTGGTTTAACCGTGGTGCCAGTCTCAGGCTCGGCTAGTTCGGCTTTGCCTTGATCTATGACAGCGATAATCGCATCGCAAACTTCACTCAGATTATGAGGGGGAATTTTGGTAGCCATACCCACCGCAATACCTTCAGAACCCATGAGCAAAAGATTGGGTAACTTTGCCGGTAAGACTAAAGGTTCTTGGAGTGAACCATCAAAGTTGTCAGTAAAAGGCACCGTTTTTTTATCGATATCAACCAAAATTTCCGAACTAATCTTAGCTAGTCGCGCTTCGGTGTACCGCATGGCGGCTGGACTATCACCATCCACCGAGCCAAAGTTACCTTGGCCATCTACTAACATATAACGCATGCTGAAGTCTTGAGCCAATCTAACTAATGCCATATAGACTGAGGAATCGCCATGAGGATGGTATTTACCCAAGACGTCTCCCACAATGCGCGCGCTTTTTTTGTATGAACTTGAGTGATGAATGCCGGATTTGTACATGGAGTACAAAATCCGGCGGTGAACTGGTTTGAGCCCATCACGCACATCTGGAAGCGCGCGCGCCACGATCACGCTCATGGCGTAGTCCAAGTAGCTCTGCTTCATTTCATCTGCAATGGCGATATATTTAAGTTTGCCAAAACGACTATCTTGAATAGTTCCAGTCAGCTGCTCAAACTCACCGGCGCCACCGGCGGACGTTGAGGTTAGTTCGGTAGCTTGGTCGGACGATTTAGCTTGCTCAGTTTGGTCTACTTGCTCGATGTTGGGATCTTGATCGTTCATTTAGATTTCTCTAGTACTGCTAATGCGGTTGTGGCATCTGCCCAATCTTTGAGCTTAACCCACTTACCTTCTTCTAAATCTTTGTAGTGTTCAAAAAAATGTTTGATCTGACGTTTTTTCATTTCTGGAACGTCGGCTAGACTTTCCCAGGCACCACAAATGGGATCGATTTTCACCTGAGCGGGCACACAAACGATTTTATGGTCAATTCCCGCTTCATCTTCCATTTCCAGCATACCGATCACTTTGCATTTCACCACTGCTCCAGGTATAACCGCCGCGCTGAGGAAAACCAGGGCATCCAAAGCATCGCCGTCTTCGCCCTTGGTGCCTTCTATTAATCCATAATTGACTGGGTAATCCATCGCAGTGGGGACAATCCGGTCCACCATCATTTCGCCTGTTTCCTCATCTAATTCGTACTTTACTCGTGAGCCCTCTGGAATTTCAATTTTGACTAAAATATCAGACATAGTTTTTTCCTTTAAACATCCAACTCAGCTAATTGAGCATGAGTTTGAATAAACTTTTTACGAGGAGGCACATCGTCGCCCATGAGAGTGCTAAAGATAGCATCTGCCTTATCCGCATCATCAATCGTCACCCGCTTGAGCATTCTGGTGACAGGATTCATGGTTGTATCCCACAGTTGTTCGGGGTTCATTTCGCCCAAACCTTTGTAACGCTGAATTGTTAGTTTGACATTGGCATTTTCTGCCTTAAGCTTGACGACTAAAAGCTCTCGTTCTTCCTCTGAGTAGGTGTAATGCACATCTTTACCAGTGGCAATTTTATAAAGAGGTGGCATGGCGATATATAAGTAGCCTTTCTCGATTATTTCCCTCAGATGACGGAAGAAAAAGGTTAGTCCAAGCGTAGTGATATGTTCACCATCGACGTCGGCATCGTTCATAAGAATAATGCGATGGTAACGCAATTTTGCCACAGAAAATGTATCACCAATGCCTGAACCCAAGGCAATGACTAAGTTTTTTAGTTCTTCAAAAGCGACAATTTTGTCTAATCTGGCGCGCTCGGTATTGAGAATCTTGCCTCTGAGGGGAAAAATGGCCTGAAAACGCCGATCTCTCCCCTGCTTGGCCGAACCGCCGGCGCTATCGCCCTCTACTATATAAATTTCTGATTCGGCGGCGTCTTTGCTTTGGCAATCGGCCAATTTTCCTGGCAAAGTACTGCCTTCCAGCAGGCCTTTGCGCACCACCGCATCCTTGGCGGCTCTCGCCGCCAACCGAGCGCGCGTGGAAAGTAAGACTTTGCCCACAATAGCTCTGGCGGCCGTTGGGTTTTCTTCTAGGAAAGTCGCAAAATCATCTTTAAAAATCTGATAAACCGCTGGCTGAGCTTCTGAATTATTTAATTTTGCTTTGGTTTGCGACTCAAACTGCAAATCGTTGGAGGGCATTTTGACAAAAATTACGGCCGCCAAACCCTCTCTCAGGTCTTCGGCACTAAATAACTCTTTTTCTTTCATCAGCTTGTTGTCGTTGGCATAATCCCGCACCACTTTGCCCAACGCCATGCGAAAACCATTCACATGAGTTCCCCCATCTGGTGTGTGAATGACATTCACGTATGATTCGAGTTTTTCATTGAAAGAATCGTTATATTGCAAAGCTGTTTCCACCACAATCTTTTTGCCAGTTTCTGGATCCGTCCAGGTTTTTTCGCTGTGAAAAACCGGATGCAGTGGTTTGCGGTTCATATTGATATGCTCAACTAGCGAGCGGATTCCGCCTTCGAAGTAATAATGCTCCGTTTGTTTTTCCACCTGGTCGTGCAGTTCAAAGTAAATGCCAGCCATTAAATAAGCTCGATCTTTAATGATTTGGATTAACGTTTTGGCGCTAAACTGAGTTGTAGAAAAGATTGTTGGATCAGGAATAAATTGTAATAAGGTGCCAGTGGGCTTTTGCATCAATCTGATCGACTGCTCGGGAAATAAGGCTTGAACCTTTTTTTCATCAATGACGGCCACCGGTTTGAGCGGCGCACCTCTGACATAAGCTTGGTAGTGATATTTGTTCTCTCGTTTGATGACCACTTGTAGTAAGGACGAAAGCGCATTGACCGCTGATGAACCAATACCATGCAGTCCGCCTGAGGCGCTGTAGGCAGTTTCTTCAAATTTTCCGCCTGCGTGAAGTTTGGTCAAGACTACTTCGAGAGCTGAGACTCCGCTCTCATGCAGATCTACAGGAATACCCCGACCGTTATCGATAACGGTGATTGACTCACTGCCGACTTCTGGTACACCGGCGAGTTTTTTTTCCTCTTCTGTAGTTGGAGAACGAAAGAGCTGGATCGTGCCACCAAAACCAGCGATCGCTTCGTCCACTGAGTTGTCTAAGATTTCTTTGGCTAAATGATGCAGTCCTTTGGTATCGGTGGACCCGATGTACATGCCCGGTCGCTTCCGAACTGGCTCCAGTCCTTCTAAGACCTTGATTTCACGAGCATTATAGTGGTTGTCGGTATTGGTCATTGTTTGATTGGAAAACAAGAAACACAGTTATAACACATTCTACACCAATTTAAAAATGGTCTTTGGCACCAGAAAGCCCAAAAAAGGCACTTTCAAGGGCTAGTTTTACGTTGGTGTTTTGTTCTAATCGGACAAATGCTGTCTGCAGGGCTTGTAATTGCGAGGCGGTGGGAATGAATTCGGTTTGCTGGGTGAGCCAATTCAGCAAAGATGTCACCAAATTGAGGGCGGTAGTTCTATCTGAATATTTTCCCGCTAACTCAATACATTCGGGGATAGTGGCCTGGCGCAAGTGGAGGAATATTTGCGCTGGTTGGACCTCGCTCGCATCTTTGAAAATCACTTGAGTCTGAGGCACCGTGATTAACTCGCACCTAGATTGAATAGTGGGTAACACCTTGTTCAGATTTTGAGTGACAAGCCAAAATTGGGTTTGGTTGGCTGAGCTTTCGAGTAACTTGAGTAAGGCATTTTGAGCTTCGGTGGTCGCTTGTTCGAAACCTAGTAACACAAAAATACGCACCTGTTCGTCAAGTGGAGAAAATGTGATTTCCGTGGAGATTTGGCGGGCGGTATCGATACCCAGCGATTCCATATTCGAATTGACCCAGTAGACTGATTGATGAGCCAAGGGGTTTTTGTAAGGAGAACAGGTGGCGATCAGTTGCACGAGAGTTTTTTGTTGGTCTGCCTCACCCGGTAGGATCATCAGTAGTGGTTGTTGATAAGCTGAGAAGTAGTTCAAAGCGGAGACTTCGATCATGGTTTTGGGATTGTATCTCGCTGTTGGTTTCCAGTATAGTAGAAAGGCGTTATGACAGAGCCTGCCAATGCTTATCGATCCTCAATCATTCCTCCAGGATTAATGTTGACTCAAGTTAATGCTGGTCAGGTGCCACAAGTTACCAATCAAGCTAGCGACCATGTAAGTGTACCAGTCACGCAACAAACACCTGTGGCCTCAGTCAGTGATAGTCGACCAAAATCGGTAGACGAATTAAGTCAAATTCAAATTCCTTCTCAGGAGCCTACCGTGATTAATTCAGGTTCTGCCACTACTCAGAACCAACCAGAAACTCAAATTACTGCGGATGCAGAAGAAATTCCGATCCAATTTATTGGTGAAGCGCCAACCGAAGAAGAAATTACCGCAACTCAAGCTGCAATTACTCCGTCAATTTTACCCAGCGAAGTACCCGTGGTGCCTCTGCCCACTTTGGCTGATAGCGTGGACCAATCGTCTCCAACCTCAGAACCAGTGGTACCAACGCCAGCCCCAGCTCCAGAACCGCTAGCCCAAGTTCCAGAACCAACATCACCACCGGAGCCAACTACTACTACGGCCACCAAACCAAAAGTGACTGCTCCACTCTCACTACTCGATGTTTTGGTGAAAAACAAGTTGTTGAGCACGGAGCAGGCCAACGAAATTTTGACCCAAAATATCCAGTCTGGCTTGAACATTGAACATCTAATTGAAAAAAATAAATTAGTGAGCGAAGAAGATTTGGTCAAGGCCCGTTCCGAGTTCTACAACATACCTTATGTAGATTTGAACGAAGTTGGAGTTTACCCAGAGGCTTTGGCCCAAGTTCCAGAGGCAGTGGCTCGCAACTATTGGATGTTGCCGTTCACTTTGAATAAGGACAAAAACACGCTGTCTGTAGCCATGCGCAACCCGCTTGATGTGCAAGCGATCGATTTTTTACAACATAAGACCGGCTTGAAGGTTATTGCTCACTTTGCCTCCTCTTCAGAGATTGAAAGGCTGATCGCAGAACAATACTCACAAAGTCTTTCTACCGAGGTGACTCAAGCGTTGGAACAAACCAAGCAAGTCCAACAGCAGAAACAGCTGCAACAAGATTTTGGTGATTTATCTGGTGGCATGATTAGGCAAGCCCCAATTACCAAAATAGTGCAGACCATTTTGTCTTTTTCGCTCAAAGCCCGCGCGTCCGATATTCATATTGAACCGCAGGAGAATCGGACGCGCGTCCGTTACCGGATTGATGGCATTTTGCAGGAGAAATTAATTTTGCCCAAATCAGTCCACCAAGCGGTGGTATCAAGAATCAAAATTCTATCTGGATTAAAGATTGATGAGCGCCGGTTACCCCAAGATGGCCGTTTCGATTTCAGTGAGAATAATCAGCAAGTCGATTTGCGTATTTCTACTTTGCCCACCATTCATGGAGAAAAGGTGGTGATGCGTTTACTCAATAAAAATGCCAATGTGCCCACTCTGGAAGAAATTGGATTATCTGGGTTGGCTTTGCGCAATGTACAGGACGCCATCAAGGTGCCTCACGGCATTATCTTGGTCACCGGTCCGACGGGCTCAGGCAAAACCACCACTCTATATTCTGTTTTGCACACGATTAACACTCCCAGAGTGAACATTATGACTTTGGAAGATCCGGTTGAATATCAGATGCCTGGTGTGAACCAGGTGCAAATTAATCCCCAAGCAGGTTTGACTTTTGCCTCTGGACTGAGATCATTTCTTCGTCAGGATCCCAACATTATTATGGTGGGAGAAATTCGGGATAGCGAAACCGCAGGTTTGGCGGTGCAGGCTTCTTTGACTGGTCACTTAGTGTTTGCTACTCTGCATACTTCGTCCGCTGCCGGCGCCCTCCCTCGTTTGATGGATATGGGCGCCGAACCATTTTTATTATCATCCTCAATGACCTGCGTGTTGGCCCAGCGGATTGTGCGTATTATTAATCCAGATTACAAAGAAGCCTATCGGCCGGATCCGGCAGTGATTGACAATATTAAAACAGTATTGGGTGATAACTTTACACGTTGGTTACAGCAAAACCAGAAAACAGAGAAAGATATTGTCCTAATGCGCGCCAAAAAAGAGCGTCCGGAATCGGAGCCCGATTATAAGGGTAGAGTCGCAATTTTCGAGGTAATGAAAATTTCGGAAGAAATTTCCAAATTAATTATGGCGCGCAAAGCCGCTAGTGATATGGAGAAAGTTAGTCTCAAAGATGGTATGCTGTATATGAAGCAAGATGGATATCTCAAGGTGCTCGATGGAGTAACCACGATCGAAGAAGTCTTGCGTGTAGCTGAAATTTAAAATCTTAAGGAGAGCACTATGAGCACCGCCGTGACCATTCAAAATTTATTGCAAAAGGTGGTTGATCTGCAAGGATCGGATATTCACTTGATTTGTGGTAATCCAGCTATTCTGAGAGTGGATGGTGAACTGCGCCGGGTTGAGATGCCCCCCATTACACCAGCCCAAAATAAAGAATTTATTTTTTCCATTTTAACCCAAGAACAACAGGATTACGTGAAGGTAAATAAAGAACTAGATTTTGGTTACCAGTACCAAGAAAGAGCTCGCTTCAGAATTAATGTCTACCACTCATCTGGTAATCTGGCCATGGCTGGTCGGTTGATTCCCGAGAAAATTAAAACGGTAGAAGAACTAGACCTGTTGCCAATCTTGCATGATTTTACTTTGTATCCTCAAGGTTTAGTGTTGCTCACAGGACCAACGGGTGAAGGCAAATCAACGACTTTGGCGGCCTTGATCGATGAAATTAATCACAAACGCGCCGAACATATTTTAACAATTGAAGATCCGATCGAATTCATTTACCAACCAGATAAAAGCATCATTTCTCAAAGAGAAGTCAATCAAGATACCCATGGGTGGGATATTGCCCTGCGCTCTGCTCTCCGTGAGGATCCCGATGTGGTTTTGATTGGCGAAATGCGTGATCACGAGACTATTGCTTCTGCCATTACTATTGCCGAAACTGGTCACTTGGTCTTTGCGACTTTACATACCAATACGGCGAGTGAGTCGATGGATAGAATCATCGATGTTTTTCCTGCTGCTCAGCAACCACAAATTCGCCAACAGTTAGCTGGCGTGATTAAGGCGGTGGTCTCTCAGCGTCTGTTGCCCAAGAAAGGCGGAGGCCGAGTGGCAGCTTTGGAAGTGATGATTGCCAATGCTGCAGTGCGCAACCTCATTCGTGAGAGTAAGGCATTCCAAATCGAGTCAATTATTCAGACTTCATCGGAGCAAGGGATGTTTTTGTTCGAAAAACATTTGTTTATGCTAGTTCAGCAAGGAAAAATCACTGCCGAAACAGCTCGTAACCGAGCCTTTAGACCAGACGAAATCGAACGTCTTTTAGCTAAGGAGTAATCATTATGCCATTTTTTACTTACTCTGCCAAAAATAAACTGGGAGAAATCGTCAAGGGCAAGGCGGAGGCGTCGACACTCGAAGATGCTGCTATGCTTCTGGATGAGCGGGGTTTATTGGTGATTAACCTCAAGCCAGTGGGCATGGTCGGACTCAGTACGCTGTTGCAAGGTTTTTTCGGTGTGAGCCAAAATGATGTGGTAAATTTTACCCGCCAACTTTCCACCATGATCAGCGCCGGCTTGTCAATTTCTAAGGCATTAGGTGTGTTAGTCCAGCAGTCATCGCCTGGTTTTTCTCAGTTGGTCGCCAACCTTTTACATGAGGTGGAGGGAGGTGCCTCGTTTTCCAAAGCGCTGAGTTCCCACCCGAAAGTTTTTTCCCGTTTGTACGTTCAGCTGGTGAAAGCGGGTGAGGTGGGAGGAATTTTGGATGATATTTTGACGCGCTTGGCGCATAACTTGGAAGTATCGAAAGAATTTCGGGCTAAAACCAAGGGCGCAATGATTTACCCAGTGATTGTGATTATTGCGATGTTGGTGGTTGGTTTTATTATGATGACTTTTGTTTTGCCCAAGTTGACAGCGATGTATAGTGATTTTGGTGTAACGTTACCGTTGCCGACCAGAGTTTTGATCGGGGTTTCTAACATTTTTGCCACTCGTTGGTACCTAATCTTGGCTGGAATCGGCGGTGGGATTTACTTTTTTAACCGTTGGTACAAAACTGAGTCTGGTCAGCGGGTAATTGCGGGATTACTACTCAAATTACCAATTTTCGGCAATATGATTCAGAAGATTATGATTACCGATTTTGTGCGGACGTTGTCGTTGTTGCTGGGTTCGGGTGTCACCCTACTCCAATCTCTGGATGTGGTGATAGAAGGTGTGGAGAATGTAATTTTCCGTGAGGCATTTACGGAAGCACGTGACCAGGTAGAAAAAGGCGGTTTGCTTTCCGAGTCTCTTGGTCGTCAGGAGATGATCCCACTGATTTTGTCGCAGATGGTAGCGGTGGGTGAAGAAACAGGTAAATTGGATGAAGTGTTGGCTAAACTATCGAGTTATTTTGAACAGGAAACTGAACAAGCGGTCAAGAATATGACAACAGCAATTGAGCCGATTATCATGGTAATCTTGGCGGTGGCGGTGGGTGGCATGGTGATTGCCATCGTGATGCCGATCTACAGCTTGACCAGTGCCTTTTAATTGTTGACAAGCCTCTTCAGGTTGGTATACAGTTAAATGTAGTACAAGAGAAAGTTAACAGCATTAGTAGTATAAAAGGAGAATATATATGAAGAAAGCCTTGCTTGCTCGCTTAAAAAGCGGAGGTTTCACAATGATCGAGTTACTGATCGTCATTTCGATCTTAGGTATCTTAGCTGTAATGGTCTTGGCGGCTATCAACCCACTCGAACAAATTAATCGTGGCCGTGATACGGCCAAACGTGGCGACGCAGAGCAATTACTTGGAGCTCTCGAAAGATATAATGCATTTAATGGATTTTTCCCATGGCAGGAGGATGCAAATGATACGGTTGGAGTAACTCTCGCTATGCAATTGGTAAATTCTGGATGGGAAGAAACTGTGTCTGGTTGTACAATTCTTGAACGGCTTTCAACTACAGCAACCACAGGGTGTGTTGGTACTCAAGAATTAAAGGATTCTTATGTCACTAGGGTAGACGAAGCCGGAGGAGGATCCACTGGCACTCAGGAGGCAAGGGGTTTGTATGTATACTATGAAGGTGACACCGGTGATAACATTTATGTCTGTTTTTCACCACAGTCAAGCGCTTTTGCCAATGAGGCGACTGTGAGATGTGCTGGAACATTACCAGATGATCTATTAGGTGTAGCGGGGGTATGTGTTGCTGATGATGCAGTCAACGCCGCAGGTGAAGAAGGTGTTGACATGATCTGTCTACCATAATCTTAGACTGATAGTTTGAAAGTTGGCCCCGCCGTTCGCGAACGGCGGGGCTTTTTTGTTATTTTTACTTGTTTTCGCTTGTCTTTATTTGATGGTTTTCATTCACTGGCATCTAGTTTCGTTGTTCAACATAGCCCACTAACTTGATTACCATTTTCAATCGACCACTAGGTTCTTTTCCTACGGTTCTCCTCCCAATTGTGTTCTCCCCTACTCTGCTGTAGAGTAAGCGGGTGTTAATCTTTCAAATAGTCGTTAGCTTGATCATTTTTGCTCTTGGTGTCTGTATTGGGAGTTTTTTGCACGTGCTGGTTTATCGCACGGTGGAAGAAAAAGAAGACTGGAAAACTGGTCGTTCTCGTTGTGACCACTGTTCCTACATCATCAAATGGTATGACAACATTCCCCTACTCTCTTACTTGATGCTGAGGGGGAAATGTCGCAAATGCCATAAAAAAATTGCGATTTCGCATGTAGCGATGGAAGTAATGGTGGGCGCCCTCTTTGTTTGGTGGTATTGGGCTGGGAGTTTCTTCTTCCTACTGGTCGACCAGCCATTTACCCTACTCCAGCCCTTGTTTTGGTTACTAATTGGCACTCTCAGTCTGGTTATCTTTGTGGCAGATATGAAATATTTTATTATTCCCGACTGGGCAGTCGTAATCATGGCTGTGGCCACTTTGTTGTACCGCATTGTCCTCGTGGGCTCAGGCATTATGCAGCAGATCGATTTCTTAGCCATGCTAGTTGCCGCTATTGGTGTCGGAGCATTTTTTTGGTTTTTGCGTTGGATCACCAAAGAAAAAGGCATGGGGTTAGGCGATGTGAAACTGGCGCCAGTCTTAGCCATGTTAGTCGGTTGGCCACAGGTATTGGTAGCTTTGATGATCGCGGTCTGCTCTGGCGCCTTGGTGGGCAGTCTTCTCTTGATGTTGGGCAAACACAAACTCAAACAACCCATTCCCTTTGGACCATTTCTCCTGCTTGGCAGTGCTTTGGCATTATTTTGGGGTGACCAAATTTGGGCTTGGTACTGGACTCAGCTCCTGGGAGTGTAGTAAGCTGAGCCTATGCGCTTTTTCCGCTACGTGGTTGTGTTTACCCTCATTTTCTTGGTCGTTATCGCTGGCTCCTTTTTGGCCTTTCAGCAGTGGGTGCTGGTTCGTGCATATAACCAAGTTGTGAGCGATGTTTCCTTGTTACAGCGTACCAAGGACCTGAGTGAATATTATCAATATTGCCAGGATTTGGAGGCACAAAAAACCAATGACTCTCCTCTCTTTGTCCCTCAACTCAGATTCACTTCTGATACCGAATATGTGTTGGAAATTGTTTGCAACCAGTACGAATTTGTACCCAAAACCATTACACGACGAAAACTACCGCTTTTTGCCACCAAAAAACCAGGGCAATCTGGTTTAGTTTTCGCTCAAGAAGGAGCTTGGATGATCAGTCTCCAGGCAGTGCCTAACGAGGTGAGAGAGGTGGCTAAACATTGGCCGGTTTTGGCGCCACTGCTGTTGCGGTCCCGAGTGATAATGCTGGAAGATAGAGTGCTGGTAACAACACTCGAAAAACCGGTGGCGACTACTAGTCCCGAGACCAACTGCGCTGGTTACGGTTTCAGTTGCTGTGATCCGGTTCAATCCTTGGGGGTGGGTGAGCAGAGACCGGGCACTGATTGTAGTCAAGATTGCTATGCGAGTTGTCAGCCACGGCCGATTATTCTCTCGTTTAATGGTGAACCAGGTTTTGATCGTTACCAGCGGGTGCTCCAAGCCAATACTATTAATGATGTGATTTTTAATTTTGTGATTGATTCGCTGTTGCCGAAATTGTCTACGGCGACGCTTGATTTTGGTGACGGAACCAGTTGGACGGGCTTGGCGACAGATACGGCGGCGACTCATCAATACCCGTGTGCCCAGGCAGAATGTAGTTACTTGGCCAAATTGATGGTAGTTGATGCTTATGGCACGCAATCGGCCTCAACTGCTGCCACCCAAATCCAGGTGATAATCCGTCCTTAAACTCAACTACTTTGATCGGCGCTTGCAATTGGGTCGCAAATACTAGTATGATGATCAGACTATGAAAAAAAACGGCTTTACCCTGATAGAAATCCTCATTGTGGTCGCCATCATTGGGCTTTTATCTACGATGGGTTTGATGGCTTTTCAAAAATCACTTCAGAGAAGCCGAGATGCTCGGAGGATTTCGGAGATTAAAGCATTACAAGGTGCAGCTGAGCAGTACTATGCAGATCAGTTACCAAATGCTTACCCAGTTACAAATGACTGTGCAAATTTGGATGACTATGTTCAAGGTTTCAACGGAGTTTATGAAGGTCCACGCGGAGATGATTATGTTTGTCAGTTTGGTGGAACGAGTTACTGTATTAGCGCAGACCTTGAGGGTGACAATGGAAATTGTGATGCTGCGTGCGGTGGTGTTCCAGGAATGGGGGGAAGTGGTTTCTTTTGTGTGAACAACTTATTTTAAAAATCTAAAAAAAATAACAAAATGATAAAACTTAACCGAAAAAATAAAAAAAGATCAGGTTTTACCCTAATCGAGCTGTTAGCCGTGGTCACCATTATGTCAATCTTATTTGCTATTGGTTTGGTGACCTATACCAATGCCGCTAGAAATGCCCGCAACAGCCGTCGGAGAACTGATGTAACCAATATCAGACAGGCGCTGGTGCTATACAGATCAGATAATGGAGTTTACCCAGAAAATACCGACTTACTGTCGACGACCGGTTATTGGTCTGATGCAGCAATTCCTACCGACCCGTCAACTGGTGCCGCTTATACATATACCCCTTCACCTGGGGGTTGCAGTACTAGCTGTACTGGTTTTCAACTGGAAGCAACCTTAGAAAACGCTCCGCCTTTTATCGTGACTAACCCCTAATTGATTTTTCATGAAACAACCCACGCTTCATAACCATCAAGGTTTCACCCTGATTGAGCTAATGGCGACGATGGTGGTGGGTCTGATTTTACTGACCGTTGGTGGAGCAACCTATCTGCGTTTCCAAGAAAGATTGGATGCAGAAAAAGTGGCGACCGAATTACAGCGTTTTGTTGTACAAACCAGAGCCAAAGCTAGATCTCAGGATGCTGAGGGGTGTACAGTTCCAGATAAAGTAATCGGCTATTCCCTAGTTTTTAATTCTTCAGACGATGAAGTTCAAAGTGTGGGATACTGTGGCTCGGGTAAGTTTTCGGCTACAAATTCACCAACTCCTGTTAGTACCTATGAAATTACTGTACCGGTAGATGTGTTTTATGATGGTGAGCAAATTGTTGTTGGTGGAGTGTGGGGCAGTGTATCTAAATCCGTCAGCTTCTACTCGCTCATGGGCGGAGCCACTGTGGATGATGATACCGATATTGAGGTCAGTCGTGGTGGCGTGACTTATCAATTTACTCTTAGCCCGGGCGGCGAGATCTCGGCCGTGACGAAACAACCTTAATTATGAAAAAACAACGAGGCAATACCTTAATTGAGCTCCTGGTTGCCACCGTAATAGTGGGCGTGATGTTGACGGGGATCGCTATCAGTCTCACCTACTCCATCCAGCGAGAAGCTGTCAACCGCTACCGAGAAGGCGCAACAAGTTTGGCTGAGGAAATTTCGGAATATATTTTGCTCAAACGGGCTCAAGAAAGTTGGCCAACTTTTTTTGCTGGGCTGAACGATCTTACCAACTATTGTTATTTTCCAGCGGATCCTCCTACTTTTACTGAACCACTGCCAGGTTCGTCATGTGCGACGATCAATAAGCTGGGTATGGATTTTACTCCTACGGTATTGATTACGAAGCCACCAGCTGGATCTCCAGAAAAAATCACCGCAAAAATTACCATTGAGTGGGAAGTTGATGCCAAAACAAAAACTTATGTTCTGACCCAAGAATATTACGAACGGGAATATTAATTCAATTATTGATTGCGCACCAATACGGTGTGGCGGAAGTCATTGCTGATCGCTTCTCCTTCCACGTCAGTTCGCTCCAAAGTGAAACTAATGGTGACGTAGGGCTGGGCGTTGTCGTCATTGCAGTCCACGATAAAGTTGCTCACTTCGTAAGGAGCTTGGGTGAGAAATGCTCTTCGTGCAAGAAAGGAGCCTACCGCTGCAGAATCCGAGGCGATTTGATTATAGCCCCCATTGAGTACCACTGAGAACTGGCTCTCTCGTCTATCTTCGTTGTTGACGGTGAGAGTGATGCCCCCAGAAGTACAGTCCTCAAGAGATTTGGCATTGCGGATGAAGTAACTCATGGTATCTAGGGCGTAGTTGCCCTCTGCTCGCAGTTCTTGCCTTATGGTGATACGGGCATCGCTGGTCAAACTGGCGATGAGCAAAGTGGACACACCCAAAAGCAAGAGTAACATTAGAGCCGTCACCACCAATAGTTCGACTAAAGAATAGCCTAGTTGATTTCTTGCCATGATATATGTGCCTCTCTTAAGTCGGTTGGTACGTTCAATAGTAAGTCTGGTTTGAAACGGAATATCTCAGTTTTATTATTATTGATTTGAAGGGCTCGCTGTAACTCTACACCAGCACAGCCAATGAATGTGCCCTCACCCACGAAGCGTTTATCCTCTGCGGGTAGAGTGGCTGATTGGACGATAACATTACCGCCACCGGTTGGTTTTCCGGTCGAGAAGAATAAGCCCTCTACATTGCTTAGTTCGTTGTCTGGAATTCCTGGAGGTATAGTTGAAGAACTAACGTTGTTGCCCACTGAGCTTTCAAAAATGATATCGCCAGAGACAATAAAGCCAAGAAATGTATTTGGATTTAGGTCAATGAGTTGTTCCAAACCTCCGATGGAGGCAACTTCAAGATCTCCATCAACCACTACGATGGTGGGTTTGTTGTTGTTTGGTGGATCTGCATTAACTTCCCACAATACTCCGATATTGAGGCGTAGATCATCTGAGCGATAGAAAATTTTGTAATCTCCCCGATCGACAGCTGAACCATATATATTGTCGAAATCTTGGACAATCATAGTTCCTGATAAAGGCCCTTGTGATGTTAAATGAGCTAAATCTAAACTATCCGCAAAACTGGCAAAAGTGTAATCACTACAGATCGAGCTGCTAGTTTCTTCAACTTTTTCACCCGAAAAATTTGCCGAAAAATCATTAAGTGAACCAGAACCGATTGATAGTAATCCATTGCTAATGGCCGCACCAGCGCTAATATTGAGAGCAGAATTTGGATATTTATCGGCTAAATGAATTGAGGTGCCGAGTGACGAGAGATCTGGCAATAATACAGTAGTATCGCCATTAGAAAAGAGATTGCCACCTTGGATTTGCCAATAGGGACCAGGCGTGGGCGTGGGTGTGGGCGTGGAAGTGGGTGTGACGGTGGGTGTGGGTGTAACGGTGGCTGTGGGAGTGGGCGTTGGTGTGGGTGTGGAAGGAGGGCTACAGATGATACCGGTGTTAATATTGCCCACATTGGAAGTGCCCACCGAGATATTGCGAGGATTACCAGTAGTGACGCTACAGTTACGGACGGTGGAACGAGGATCTGTCAAAGTCAGGGTATAAGAATTATTTTGCGCCACGTTCCACGAGTAAAACGGATTACTACTGTAGGGTGCGAGTCTGATTTTGGGATTGGGGAGCCAAATGAAACCGGTGCCCTCCACCAATAATTCAAATCCTTCTAGTGACCGGTTGAGTGGTCCAATTAGGGCAGCGAGTGCAGCTTTGGGCGAGCAGTCGGTACAACCTGCTCCGGTACAGCCAAAGGTGGCATAATCAATTTTTTCGACGATATGGCCCACGTCACATTGAGTTTCATAAACTCCATTGTTGTTGAAGTCGTAAAATAATTCACCCCAGAATGCTGGTGCCACGGCAGGAGTATTGGTGGGTGTGGCCGTTGGTACGGAAGAAGTGGGCGTAGGTGTGGGTGTGGGTGTGTGGGTGGGCGTGGCGGTGGGCGCTCCAATGGGCGTTGGTGTGGCAGTATTGGTTGGAATGGGGGTGAGTGTAACTGTGGGGGTGGGTGTGGGGGTATAAGGCACAGCACCGACGGGTAAAGCCACATAACAACTACTGCTACAAGAAGTGTTGGGATGGTCGTTGGGAGGCAAGCCAGCGGCCCAGCCCCAAGATCGACATCTTACTGCGGTAGTTGGACCAGCCGCTACTAGGCAGTCGGTCGTACTTTGATCGCTATGATGCGTAATATTCGAACAGGCAACTGTAACTAGTGGAATCAAATCAAATCTCACTTCTTGGTCAGTTTCTAATAATTCAGGAAGAATAACATTGGTACATGTCCAATCTGAGCCAGTAGCGGTGCAAGCTGCTCCTGGAACGGCTTCCCAAGTGGTGGTGGAGTTATCTTCCTTAAGAATTTGGTACTGTAGTACCACTTGACCCACTGATAAATTAGTCGTAGTTGTTCCTGTGATGGTTAAGTTACTACTTGCATTGATCGTACTAGCGTCAACAGTGAAGTTGTTACAGGCAGCCTCTACCTTATTAATAATTGGTATGGTAGTTCGGCAGTTGTTATCACAGCCATTAAGTGAGTTTTCGTTGGGCCATGCTGGCGAGGTGGAGCTATACCAGCTTGTTTCGCACTGGTGTGCCTCACCCTCAATAGTTGACCAGACATTGACACCTACTGTTAAACTATGACCTACTCCATCCACTACCAAGTAATCACCATCGATGGTCATTGTTTGGTTGGAAGTGCATGAGTAATTACTACAACTTGGAATTATTTCGCTATACATAATATTGGGCGGGGTAAGATCTATCCCTAATTTGTTTCTGAGGTGAGTCATTTGTAGCGATGGTGAGTAACTACCTGGAGTATTGGCGTTACTTTGCGCTCGGTACGAGTAGGTAAAGTCCACGCCATCATAAGCATAAGGCCCAATAGTTATCAGATTACAAGAATTTGAATATTCGGGTAGTTGTAAACAACTGTTGGAACAGTAACCAGTGGTGCTGTTGCCAGCGCCGGCATCGCATTCTTCGTTGACCCCCCCGTGAGTGGCGTTTGTATTATCTACTACAAAATCGCCACAGACTGGCCACTGGCAGTTCAGCCGACAGGCATTAGGGACTGTATTGCTATTGTAAATGTAATTATCACACGCCTCGCCAGGGTCGACGCTGAGGTTGCCACAAAGCGGTGGAAAGGTTGGAGTGGGTGTGGAACCAGGAGGTGAGGTGGGATCCGCTATACAACGATATGTACAGGCGCCTTCGTAGCTCGCTGCCGAACATTCATTATTGGAGTCACAAAAACCTCTACAGTTACCAGGACTACAGTTGTAACATGAGTTACTAGCAGTACAATTCTCATCTAACATACAGCAACTATTCCCCCCTCCCCCGCCACCTCCTCCACATGGATCACACCAACAGGCGTTAGTGGCAGAGCAATCGGGGGTACACCACTTTGCTTTAGTACTTCCATCTGGGCAGGTACAACTGCCACAGCGAACATTGGGATTACCACCTGGCGTAGCAGTCGGATCTGCACAACTACCCCCAGTACATGATACTACTCTAGTATTGGTTACGTCGCAGTCGTTGTATTGTGTTTTTGTGCAACTAGACTGACAACTTGTTGCATCATGCCAGAGGTCTGGATTACAGTAAGCTTCAGCGGTATTTAGAGGTTTAAAAACTACGAGAACAAAAAATAATGATGCAATAACAAATAATTTCCAAAAATATTTCCACACGATACCACTCTATCAAGAAATAGCACTCATGATCAAGAGGTAATTATTTTATCTTAGGCAACTTATCTCTAGAGACAAATAGTAATATACAATTTCCTAATACTCCCACTCGCTCATCAACTGATACCATTGTTGGAGAATACTGAAGATTGGTATTTGTTGCCGTGTCATTGCCAGCGTCATCTTTAATATAGATATAAACTACATATGATGAGTTTAATCTATTACCCAACACCGAATAAGAACCATCGGCATTTTGATCCACTGAGCCCACATTAAATATTAAGTTTCCCTCTTTTTGGTATACCGTTACTTCGCTAGCTTCAGCAACCCATCCTGTAACTGGAGTAATAGTTGCTGTTTCAGGGCTCCACACGACTCTTTTATTGTGTTCTCCATCTGATAGATTGAGTTCCACCTCAGGAATGTACCAGACACCTCCGGTATGAATTCCACTAAAATGGGTGCCAGTTGATGTGGGTGCGGTTTCTGGGTTAGTTACAACTGGGCCACTTGCTTGAACCACAACTTTTTCAGTTCCTTTTACTATTACAGTATCTTGAGTAGCTAGTATCCACACTCGATTTCCTCCGAATACTATTTCGTACCATGGATGATTGTCTGTTAACACTTTAAATCTCTGAGGGTTTGTTATGACAAGGCCTGGTGCTCTCCCTTCTTGGGTGTAGGGGTTGGAGAAAGTGATGGTGTTCACGGCAGGTGTAATGTATGTTACAGAAACTTCTTTCGTCGTTTGACTTTCTCTAATGGTAGGAGGTTTAGGAGCTGGGGTTGGTGCAGAAAGCGTTTCTAGCACGGGAACTGTCATAGTTGGGCTAACACCAAGTAAATCACCTCGAATAAAACCTCTTTCTCTTTTACCAATCGTTCGTTGGATTTCGTACCAATCGAAAGTCCCAGTTGGATAGTCTATTTTACCGATTACAACTACATTCTCTCCGCTGGTCAACCCAGCAACAATCGCAGATGTTATTGTGTGGTCACTTCGCAGGTTGCTATTTTTTTTCACAACGGCATATGGAACTTGTGTTTCGGTTGGTTGTGGCTGCTCTTGAGTAGATCTTGGTGTCTGCGTTGGGGTTGGTGTTGCTACTTGTTGGAGATTTGCTGTCGCTTCATCAAGATTGTCTGCAACAACGACGTCGGAATTGTCAACTTGAGCTGTGGGTTGGTTTCTCTTGTCATTGTTACCTAGGTCAGCTGCTGCTGCCACTCCTGACATTGGTAAAGGTTCAGCGCAAGATGTGGTCAATAGTAAAAGAAAACTACCAACAAAAACACCTAAACTCGCCTTTTCCTTATTTGACAACTGAGAGTACCATGTTCCAATTTTTTCTCGAAATTCATTTAGCTTTAGCATTTAAAGACCTATAATATACTAACTGTGATTGTACAGGAATTATGATCCATTTCAATACGCATTTAATATATATTTATAGGACTAATGGAAAAACTTAGGGTAAACGGCCGCACTTGAGTTCATACATGTAATCGGGATTATCTGCCCACATATCTGCTTCACCATTAGCCATCGAAGCAATTAACAAACAAACATCCCGCTCTTTTTGATAACCGGTTTGGGACTGATAAGGCTTCATATCCGTTTGAGCCACTTCTACCATCTGGTAACCTTCATTCACCAACGCAGTACCAGGGTTGGCAGCCTTAACCGGCACGTTACGACTTTTTTGCAAATTACCCACCACATTCACCGGCGGTTGGTCGAGAGGCTGCCAAACAAAATTGCTCTCAGTTGGTTGAGCTTCTAAGTATGTCAAATCTTGTAGTTTGGGACCATCGGCGGCGGTGGGATACTGCTGGGTAGTTTTGGTCGTGCGCTGGTAGGCAATAACCAAGCCTAGTACTAATAAGCCAGCCACTGCGCCAGCCAGCACAAATAACCAACCAGTCTTGGTCGATCCCAATTGTTGATGCACTTTAGCAAAAAATGGTTGTGACATACACCAATCTTAGCGTATTTCTGCTTTGGTGGCTAGTTCATGTATTCACCACCGTTACAGTTGATAGTTTGACCAGTGAGACAACTTGATTGATGGGAAAGTAAAAACCAAGCCACATTGGCAATTTCTTCGGGGCTAGTAATCCTTTGAAGCGGAATTTCGTTAGTAATCCGTTGGCGCTTGCTTTCGTCCCAGTGTTGGGACATTCCGGTGGGAAAAACGGCGCTAGGAGAGATGCAATTGACACGAATTCCTTGGGGGGCCAGCTGGAGCGCTGTGGATCTGGTTAAGGCTAGGATGCCGCCTTTGGCGGCGGCATACCCCAAGCCAGTCGGACTAGGCAGCTGGCCCCGGATCGAGGCCACCGTCACCACACTGCTCCCCTGCCCCAACAAGGGTTGGGCACACAATAGGCAATTGTAGGTGCCGACTAAGTTAATTTGTAAATCTTGGTTAAAAGCTTGGGAATCGGTTGATTTGCTCAGTTTCTCGCTCACACTCGCACCAGCAGCCAGCAAAAGATAATCAATCCGCGATTCCGTTTGGGCAATGGTGGCAAAAGTGGCTTTGACTTGCTCAAAGTTGCTTACGTCTACTGTGAGTCCGCTCACTCTGAGTGCGGGAAAATCATGTTTTAGCTCAGAAACTACTTGGTCCAACTTGTTCTCAGTTCTTGCTAGTAAAAATAGCGTCTGGCAACCTTCTTGGGCTAATTTTCTGGCAGTGGCGAGTCCCATCCCACTACTTCCACCTGTAATTACGGCGACCGAGTTTAAATTTGGCATAAATTCTGCATGACAAAGTTATAAGTGAACTACAGCTTGAGTTTGAATTGATTGGTAAGCGGCATCAATAATTTCTAGCGTCAGCAAACTAGAGGCGACAGACCAAGTTTCTTCATAAGGTTTACCCGCTACATAATCCAAGAACGAAGCTAATGGATGATGGGCGATGGCGGTGATGGGATAGTGGAGGATTTGGGCTGAGGAGTCTTGGTCACTAATCACTAAAGTGGCTTTTTTGACGCCATTGACGGAATTGAGGTTGAATGACAGGTACTGCCTGTCGGTTAAGAGCGCGATGCCCTCTTTTTCATATTGGGGTGGCACATCGCGCGAAACATTTAGTTGCATGGTGAGTTCGTGGTCAAACTGGATGGTGAGCGCTACATCGGCTTCTACGTTGTAGTCGCGGTAATTGGCCTGCGCAAAGACGCGGAGTGGTTTGGGGAAGTTCAAGATATAGAGCAAGCTGTCGATTAGGTGGTAGCCGGTATCGAGCAAGACTCCCTGCTTGGTTTGCGGATTACCGGCTAGTTGGGGGTTGTTTCTCCAGGTGTTTTGCCAACCGGGGTAGGAGCTAAAGTGAAAGGTGCCGGTGGCCCAGCGTGGTTGTTCGCCACTTTGGGCTAGTCGTTGTTTAATTTCGGTATAACCTGGTAAGGCTCGCCTCTGCGAGCCAATAGTGACTCTTTTGCCTGATTTTGCTTCGGCGGCGACAATTTGTCGGATTTCATCGGCGGTGACGCCGGCAGGTTTGTCGGTAAAAACTGGTAAGCCTTGCTCTAAAGCCTGAAGGATTCTAGGTAAGTGCAGGCTGTGTGGGAGCGTGACGACGACACCAGCTAATTTTTCACTGGCCAGCATTTCGGTGGCGGTTTCGTAATATTTGGCTTCGGGGAAAAGTTCAGAAATTTCAGTTTTTTCTTTGGGCAACACCAACTCGCAAAAAGCCGCCACCGTCACCTCTGGGTGTTTTTCCAGGTAAGGCAGGTATTTCTTCCTCGCCCACCCCCCACAGCCGATGAAACCAAATGATAAATTAATCATACGTATTTGATATATTTTTTAATAACTTGCAGTGTAAGTATATAATAGGTATTTGTAAACGGAGGAGAAAAAATGAAAATACATTTTATGGCACCCATTATTAATGGAAATAAGTCTGACTTTGAGAGAGTTATCTCCGTTATCGACAAGCTCGGTCACGACTTACTAACCCGCCACGCCATTGAGCGCAACCCATCGGAGATCGTTACTGAATCCTCCGCTGAAGCCGAACTCTACGCCAAAAAACTTTTCAACTGGATCAAAAAAGCCGACGTCATCATCTACGAAGTCTCTCAGCCAGACGTCAGCATTGGTTTTGAAGTTGCCTCCGCCCTCAACATGAGCAAACCCGTCATCATCCTCACCCGCAAAGAAGCCGCTGGTCTCCCCCACGCTCTTAAAGGTTTGCACTCTGATCGACTCCAACTGCTTACCTACGACGACTCTACTCTGGAAGAAATGCTCACTCTAGCCTTGGAATACGCTCAAGAAACCAGTGATGTACGCTTCAACTTCTTCATTACGCCTACCATCAGCACCTATTTGGATTGGGTAGCCAAGGAAAAGAAAATTCCTCGATCGGTCTACCTGAGGCGTTTGATTGAGCGCGAAATGGAAGAAAACGAAGAATACACTGCTTAACCTTCAAAATCTTTCAAAATCACAGCTTGCAGACAACCCAATTAATGCGGTATTATGATCGCATGTCTCATCACTTACACCGACAATCTGGACAGATTGCCTTAATGGTTTTGTTGATCATGGGTATAACCATGGTGATTGCAGTCTCTTTGGCCCAACGGACGGCAGAAGATGTAGCGCTGACGAGCAAGCAGGCGGAAACCACCAAGGTTTTTTCGGCTGCCCAGTCTGGAGCCGAACAAGTGCTGACCGAAGTGCTCACTGCATTAAGAGCTGGTGTCCCAGCGCCACTTACTGGATCGAGTAGTGTCCTCAATGACTCGACGGTTCAAGTATCAGTGGCACAGGCGACTGAATTTACTCAACCACTGGATGAAGGCGAAACCTACCAGGTAAATTTACCAACAAGTGGATCAGTTGTCCTTGAATGGGGGGAAGAGGCTGGGACATGTGATACCGAAGCGTCTTTATTGATCTCTCGCTATTATGATGATGGTGAAACCAAAGTTGAATATTTTGGCCAATCTGCCAAAGGTTGTGGATTGACACATAATGATGGTTTTGAACCTACATTCGATGCTGGGAGCGATGGCAGAAAAAGCAAATTTACCTATGATGTTGACGCTGACGATTTATTCCTCCGAGTGATACCAGTCTATAACTCAACCAATCTTTATGTTGAGGGAGCAAGCGGCCAACAATATGCCATCACCGCCAATGCTCAAAACGCCTTGGGTGAAGACGAAGAAACTCGAGTCGTCCAAGTGACTACCAGTGATCTACAACCCCCGCCCTTTTTGGATTATGCCTTATATAGTGGAACGACCATCACTAAACCATAGTAATAGTCATTTATAAAGTAAAAGTACTGCCCTATGCCCACACTCGCTCTTGATCTTGGATCATACAGTATCAAAGTTTTGATTGGTAAGCCTGGTAAATCTGCCAAGGTGGATAAGGCTTTTGAAGTGCTCAATCCCACGGGTTTGGCAGCTCCCGCTGATGATGCGCAAGTGGAGCAAATGCGCCAGATGATGACTACCCTTTGGCAAGATTATGCCTTGCCCAAAGCTCAGCTGCGGCTTTCCTTGCCAGAATCGGTGGTGGCGACCAAAGTTATTTCTATCCCCCCACTCTCCGATTCGGAACTGGCCTCGGCAATTCAATGGCAGGCCGAACGACATATTCCTATTCCCAAAGAAGAGCTGTCGTTGCAATACCAAGTCATCGCTCGACCTCAGAACAAACAAGATACGACGATGCAGGTACTTTTGGTGGGTGTGCGCAAGCAAGTAGTCGAGCGATATATTTCTTTATTCCAAAATATTGGCGTGGAACCAACCTTGGTGGAAACTCAGGCAGTTTCTATTTACCGCAATATTGGTGTCGCGGAATCGGACCCCGTGACTTTAATCGCTCACTTGGGAGCGAGCGAATTAATTTTGCAAGTTGTCACTGCGGGGCGTCTGAATTTTGTGGTTTCCCATATGGGTGGCGGTTTATTGCTTACCAGAGTGTTGCAAACGACTCTCAATTTGGAGGCAGGTCAGACAGAACAGTATGTGCGGGCTTATGGTTTGGATGAATCACAGTTTGAGGGCAAGGTCCGGGAAATCTTATTGCCCCAAGCCAGAGAATGGTTGAGAGAAATGAGAATCGCCATGCAGTACTATGCTAATGAACATACGGGGGCATCTGTTCAGCGCATTATCCTTTCTGGTGGAGTGGCATCTTTGCGCAACTTTGCAGCCTTAGTGAGTGCCGAATTGGGCACCGAGGTTTTGGTCTCCTCTCCCTTTGGTGCCGCCAAAACTGTAGAAAATGCTTCCAATCCTCCCAGTTTTGCTGTAGCGATGGGATTACTGCAATGCGAAGATTAATTTTAGCTCATGCCATTTTCAATTAATTTTGCCTACCATCTCACCAAGCAACGTTCCAAAGAACAGGCGCAGGATCGATCATTATTCAAAAAAGCTGTCGTCGTGGGTATTATTGCTGTTGCTGTAACAACCGCCAGCGTGCTGGCAAGGTTGAGTTTTGATGTGGCTTTGGCAGTGGTGAAGAACGAAGAGAAAAAAGTGTTAGCGCAATTGGAGTCTTTGAAAGCTCAAGAGCTGGCTTACGTGGGCTACGTTTCTAAAGTGAATGTGCTGTCCGAGTTGTTTCAAAACCGGCAAGCCAAACAGCAAGCGCTAAAGAAATTTCGTTCACTATTCGAGTCTGGCGTCTCGATTACCGGTCTGAATTACGCTGAGGATAGTAATGACCTAGAGTTTCGTTTGAAGACCGCCTCCGTTTTTGTGCTGGAAAGAGTGGTGGCTCAACTAGACGACCCGCAACTCCGCACCGACTACAAAGATATTGTGAAAGAAAATGTTTCTCGCACCGAAACTGGTAATTACGATATGAGTATTAGTGTGAACCTGCAAATTGTTTCTCCCACCCCTACGCCCGAGTCCAAAACTCAAGATACCATTATTGATGAGCTTGAATAATTTATGCCAGTGCAAAACGCTAATCTACTAATTAATCAAGCCAAACGCCGAACCTTATTTAGTGGTTCAATTTTGATTTTTGTAGCTTCAATTGTGTTGTCGGTAGTGATTATTTACCCGCAGATTACACATATTCTAGAAACCAAATCGGCTCTCACGAAGAAAAACGAAGAAGTGAAAAAACTTAAGACCAAAGCCAAGCAGTTGAGTGAGGATTTGATTCAAGTTGAATATTTTACCAATAACGATTTGGTGCAACTGACTTTGCCCAACAACAAGCCCCTACTTGAGGTGCTCACCAGTTTGGACCAAGTGAAGCGTGCCTCCGAGGTTGAGTTGTATGACTTGAAAACCAATCCCGGCTTACTAGCTACCGGTAGTGGCAAAATCAGTTCCAACAAAAAAAATCTAGCGGATAGTATGCCCTTAGAATTTACGATTAAGGGGGACTTTGAGAAAGTCAGTTTATTTATGGATTTGCTGGAGAAAGTGGCGCCGTTCACCACTATTACCGCTTTTGAAATTGCTGGTGGCGATTCTGTCGCCTCGACTGCAGATAATCCCAACGAACCAGAAATTTTGCAAGTGGATCTTGAGACCAAAACGTTCTTCTATAATCCTAATGTTCAGCAGGCGCTCACCGCTCCCCTACCTCAACTAAGTCAGGAAAACAATGTGGTGTTAGCTAAGTTAGCTGAGTTTTTGACCATTCCCCTACCCGAGCAAAGAGAAATTACAGGCGGAGGCTCTGAGGACATCTTTGGGGTTGATCCACTGAAGGGTCTGTGACCAGTTGAAATTTCAGAAAAATAATTAGTTTGTTTCTGGTTTGTCTTCGGTGAAGACATCGATGCGGACTCGCTCACCTTCTTTGGTGGCTCTTACTCTGGCAATTTGACGAATGGCTTGGATCACGCTCCCACCTTTGCCAATGACCCGGCCAATGTCTTCGGCGTGGACGTGAATTAAATATGTCGTTTCTTGCTCACCCTTGGTTTCATCTATCACTACATCTTCGGGGTGATCCACGAGGTGAATGAGGATAAATTCAATTAGATTTTTCATGCTGTTTCCTTTTCTGTTACTTCGGCCGTTGGTTCGACCACTTCAGCTACAGGTTCAGTCACTTCTGTGGTGGTTTCCACTGCCTCAGCTTTTGGTTCCACTACCTCGGTTTTTGGTTCCACTACTTCGGTTTTGGCTGGTTCGGCCTTTTTGGTTTGAGATTTTTTTGAAGCTCGAGCTTTTTTGGCAGGAAAAGGATTCTCGCTGGCTGCTCTTTTGGCCAGCGAGGCAACGGTTTCGGTGGGCTGAGCACCTTTGGTGAGCCACTGCTCATACGCCACTAAATCAAACTTTAAAATTTTTGGACTAAAGGTTGGCGCATACTCTCCCAATTTAGCCACGTATTCGCCATCACGTTTGCTTTTGGCTTCGTTGACGACAATCCGGTAATGCGGTTGGTTTTTTTTGCCAAAGCGAGCTAATTTAATTTTTAACATAATGTTCCCTTTGTTTTAGTTAGACGACGGATTATACAAGTCTTGGTTAAACTGCTCAAGTGCAGTTTGGGCGGCCTGCTGTTGAGCCTGTTGTTTGCTTGGGCCGGTACCGGTGGCGGCCGAAACGCCTTGGATCAGGACTTCAATGGTAAATTGTTTGGAGTGATCTGGTCCGACGGCGCTGACCAGATGATAAGTTGGTGCGGGCAAACCAGAAGCTTGTACTTTTTCTTGGAGCAAACTTTTGGCATCTTGGTAGCTTTTGGTTTGCATAATGGTAGCGAATTCAGGAAACAGCACGGCTTCGAGAAATTGCACGACTGCGGGAAAGCCCTGGTCCAAGTAGAGCGCTCCGACGACTGCTTCAAAAACATCGGCTAGGATGCCTTTGTTGCTTCTACCACCAGTTTGTGCTTCACCCCGACTCATGAAAAGTTTTTCACCCAGACCCAACTGAATGGAAATTTTGGCCAAAGTTTCAGTTTTGACTAAAGCACTCCGGTAACTGGTGAGTACTCCTTCTGGTTCTTTGGGGAATTGTTGAAAGACAAATTCACTGACTGCCAGCTCGAGTACCGCATCGCCGAGGTACTCCAAACGCTCATAAGATTGGGATTTTTTGGCACCGCCTTTTTCGTTGAGGGCGCTTCGGTGAGTGAGGGCAGTTGTGAGGAGTTGAGAATTGCGGAAAACTGGTAACATAAAAGATTAGGCGTAAGCTAACTCATCATCTATTAGCTGGATGAGATCACCGACGGTATGAACTTCGTTGGTTTCCAACTCATTTAGAGTGAGGTGGAGCTCTTCGTATTGTCGGTTAATTAGGGTTAAAATTTGACTAATGTCTTGATCTAACAGGCCTAGATCTTCTTCTAGATCTGCTAGCAGTTCTACAGCGAGAGGTTCGCTCCCGATGTGTTGGGCAATGAGAGTGGTCACGGTCTCGGCTAGTTGCGGGGTGTGATAGGTATTTGACATGACTATGTTTCAGATTCTACTACTAATAGTTTACCAAGAACACCATTAACAAATTTGGATGAATTTTCCGAACCAAACTGTTTGGCGAGTTCGACGGCTTCGTTGATTAGCACCTTGGGCGGGGTTTGTTTCTGCTCTGATTCAAACACAATCAGGCGCAGGATGGCTAGATCGATTTTATTGACTTCGCTGAGCGGCCTTTCGGTGGCGGAAGCGGCGATGCGTTGGTCGATCTTGTCTAAATTTCGTAGTAACAACCCAAAGTAGCTTGATTTTTCAA
Source organism: uncultured Pseudomonadales bacterium (assembly GCA_964521215.1). Lineage (GTDB taxonomy): Bacteria > Patescibacteriota > Microgenomatia > UBA1400 > PJMF01 > DAOQVB01. The sequence goes on along the minus strand of CAZFRD010000003.1, from coordinate 23,884 downwards.
ACTCAAGTAGACCACGTTCGAACTGCGCTGGAGTGAAGGTAAACGCAAATAATCGTTGTAGTAACTGAATTCGGCGATTACCTTGGTGTTCTGACATGCAGTTACGGCTTAGTGAAGTTGGTGTGCCGTAGGATACTGGCTAACAAACCTCTCTTGTGGAGAGGTGTTTTGACTGTATGAACGTCCTTGACGAGTTTTGGTGCGTTGCCTCGGCGGCGTTTGCCGCGCTCGGCTCTGGTGATTTTGTTCTTAGGTAGTGCTCCCATAAGCTGTTGATTGTACCTGCCTTGTCAAGGTTGCGCAAGGGTTGCGTGATTCGATGCAATAGATATAATAAATGGTCAGATTGTAGTAAATATTATAAAAGGATTATATGGTAGAAGATGCTAGGCCTGATCAGACAAATGATGGAACACAAGATGTACCACAATACGATGTGGAACGTGAAATTGCCGAGGCAGTTGAGGCATTAACTAACCTCACAAATAATCCTCAAGATATTCCTCAAATGAGCAATTATGATCTTAGAGAGATTTTAATGAAGGTTTTGTGGAATAAAGAAGACATCCAGAGGGCAACAATGAGCGTGGGAATTTATATGGGTAGTATCACTTGGACCGATCTCGCACCAAATACTTGGGACTCAGTACTGACACAAGCTAGAAGCGCATCAAAATTATCAGAGTTGTTAGTTGCTACTCTTGGAGTATATCGGTCTATCATTGAAAGGAAATCAGCACTAAGTTCAACATAAAATGTAGCTCTTTTCTTAAATGATTGAAAAATTTTTTTTTAACAACTATTCTCAACTAAATTTTTGAGTTCTAGAATGGCTTGTTGGAATTAAGCTTGCTAAGTGGGGTAACAGCTTAAGGGAGTTACGCTCTCCATAGCTGACTAGTGGTCCCGAATGACACTCCCACCACTTTTTGGACAAATATTCTTTTTGAAGCTGTGGCACAGCAGACACCCAAATTAACATTATTTAATGAGGTGCTTCAAATAGCAAATCCAACTATGGGTAGTAATTGACAACTAGTCAATCTAGGTCGACTGATTAGCTCACGTCACGTTGGGTTTATCCAATAATAGAGTAACAGATCAATAAAGTGGCTGGGGTGCCCAACCTCTTTTTACGAGCAAAAGCCACATTTGATCAGCCAGCTCGTTATAAAAATCATCCAATCACGTTGCATTTTTTATTGTTGTTAGTAAATTTTTCAAATCAACAAAACTAATTTTCGGACTGGTAATGGCGTAGCATACGAATAAATAAAGATATGTGCCGGGAAAAGTCACGCCATTTAATAAATCAGGACTGAACAGGCGATTATCAACAATTAGTCGTTCAAAATAGTTTTGTTTAAGACCTGTTTCTTTTAATCTCAGTGCAAGCTGATTTTTAAAACGCTGAGAAAATATCATATCGTTAAATGGATCGCTTCTGTGCTTGATTCGATTAAAGTCAGCTTCGGATAATGTCTGAATAATCGATTCTAGACTCACGAGAGACAACCTTGAGTAATTTATTATTTCTTGAGGCATAACTTTCAACTTTCTTTTGACTGCAATCAATCAGTTAATTAGTTCTTTTTAAGCATTCAGCCAAGATACTTAAGAATTTGATATTCTCTGGTTCAGGGTCAATAGTTAAGGTTCCGCCATTCAATTTTCGTAGTATATTCAATATTTTTTCATCTGCCAGCATTGCTCTGATGATATCTTTCATTTCCCGATTTAGTTTACTGTTAGGGTGATTCAATTTTGTTATACTCGAGTGCCTTGCTTGTCTTTCTGGGTTAAGCATACCTAACCGATAATCTACTGCCAGCATAACTCCTTTTGGTCCATCGGGATAAAACCTTGAATATATTCTTCTCATTTTCCGAATAAAAAGCGCATAAATTTCAAAAAGAGTTGCAGTGGCATTTCTTTTTTTAGGGAACTCAATAATTTTGCTCTCGGTAAGTGCTATTAGTCTCTTGTCTCTTCTGTTGAGCAATTTGATTACTTTTTCTGCGAGAGGATCGGTTTCAACTTTATCAACTTCAACCCCGACTGGAAGAACACTTGGTGTTTCTTTTACTGCTGGTCCCATATTGATCTATTATATCAGAGTAGATCAGCTGGAGTTAGTTAGCGGCAACGCTATTGGTGGGTTTATCGGTGAAAAGCTGGCTTTGCCAAGGCTTGGGTAGTTCCTTGAAAAGCTTTTGAGCTTGGGTGATCAGCTTGGTATCCGCCCAACTGGCAAAGCGTAATTGGTCAAAGCCATGTTGTTCCACCCCAAACAAATTGCCCGCGCCACGGTTGGCCAAATCCAGTTCGGCAATTTGTTGCCCATCTTGAGTTTGGGCAAAAACTTTCAGTCGCTCTCTAGCTTTGGGGTCAGTTGAACCAGAAAATACCAAACAATAACCTTGTTGGCCTCTCCGCCCCACTCTCCCCCGCAGTTGATGCAAGCTGGCCATGCCAAATCGCTCAGCCGCCTCGATGATCATAATTGAGGCCTGGGGTAAATCCACGCCTACTTCCACAATCGGCGTACTGACAATCACGTCGATCTTGCCAGCAAAAGCCGACTCAATCACAGAATTCTGTTCAACCTTACTCTGTTTTCCATGAAGCAAAGCCACTCGAGTTGCTTTGGGTAACTGAGCCACGATTTTTTGGTACATCTCTTTCGCCGCCGCTACATTTTCCAGCGCTTCGGTTTCAGAGGGATCAATAAATGGACAAACAACTAACGCCATAGTATCTGGTTGCTGGATTGACTCAGCCAACCAAGTATAGGCACCCTGACGTTTTGACTCAGGTATATACCAAGTAATAGTCGGCTTTCTTTGTTTGGGCATCTCACCGATAGTCGATAATTCCAGGTGAGCAAAGACCGTCAACATCAGACTCCGAGGAATAGGCGTGGCCGACATCGTCAAAACATGTGGTTGCTTGGTCCGACTTGCTTTAGTAGCCGGTTGGTTGCTTCTTTGTACTACCCCAAACCGCTGTTGTTCGTCGTAAATAACTAAACCAGGTTTTAGTGTGGTTAGTTGGTTAACTAAAGCATGAGTGCCAATATACAGCTTGGGATCCGACTGAGTTGGTTTTGCCAGTGACTTGGTGCCCCCAATGATCAATTCGCACGATAGCTGGGGAAACAAGTTCTGAGTCGTTGCCAGATGTTGTTGAGCCAAAATCCGAGTGGGAGCCAGCAGGCAGACGTTCGTTCCACCCGCTAGGCAGAGTTGAGCAGCTAAGAGAGCAATTACGGTTTTGCCGGAACCCACATCTCCTTGGAGCAGGCGGTTCATTGGTTGAGCCTGGGTTAAGTCCCCCAGAATTTCTTGTAAAGCTTGTTGCTGGCCAGTAGTGAGATTAAAAGGTAACTGGTTGATTAGCGCTGGTAGATGTTTATCAATGATCGATTGACCCAGCTTTGATACTGGTTTTTCTTTGGACCACTGTTGTTTTTGCTGGTCAGCTTGTTGCATTAAACTCAGTAGTTCTTCGAGGGCAATTCTTTGTCTGGCGGCAACTACTACATCTGGTTCTCCTGGAAAATGTAGTTGCCGCAAGGCGGCCAGTAGAGACAATTCTGGCTGTGTCAACTGCTCAAGCGGATCGTCAATTTGCAAATGTTCAAAAAGGTTAGTCAAAAGTCGCCGCATCCACCCAGAAGAGACTCCGGTAGTGGACGAATACATGGGGACTAGCCGGGCGGTATGAATAGCGGTTTGGACGGAGACTTTTTCCACCGTAGGCTGTTGTAGCGTCTGGTATTGTTGGTTCCAAGTGCCACTGAAGTAAAATTCGCCACTACTTTTTAATGTTTGAATGATGAATGGGCAATTGAACCAAGTGACTTTGACAGATCCTGTAGCATCAAAAATTGTCGCTCGTTGGATGCTCATCCTGCCTCGCCACTGTTGCGAACTTTGTTTCACCTTCGCGATCACGGTAATGGGAGTGGTACTGTCTACCCCACTTCGTTGTAAGTCAGTGACTGCCAAAATCAACCGGCGATCTTCGTAACGCAGTGGTAGCTGAAGTAAGAAGTCTTTAACGGTGAAAATGTTGTGCTGAGCTAGTTTTTTTTCTAGCGCCATTCCCACGCCACGGACGTCACTTAGGTTCGTGTTGAGGTTATACACGGCATCATCCTATCATGAACTGGGTTAAATCAACGCCAGTAAACTACTGCCTAGAAGACTGGCCACCATGGCGATAATTGCTAGTAGTGCAAAGATTTGGATAATTCTCTCTCGTCTTTTTTTTGTCATAGTGATCTTTCTATTGCAATTTAAAATAACCTCTTTTACCAATTTTTAAAACATCACCCGCTTGATATTGCGCGCTCACCAATGGTTCTGTCAGTTTTTGCTCATTGAGTTTTACGCCTCCCTGTTCGATTAACCGCCGTCGCTCACTACGGCTCATTTCTGGACAACAAACACCCACTAGATCCAGCGCCGTCAACGATTGACTATTCAAACTAACTGTTGGAATATCCTCGGGAGCTGTCTGTTGCTGGACTACCCGCTCGAAGTAGCTCTGGGCTTGGTCTGCAGCCGTGGCGCCATGGTATAACTCAGTGATGGCCCAAGCCAGTTGTTTTTTGAACTGCATGGGATTGTCGCCAGCCTGGATTTTCTGTTGGATTTGAGCAATTTCATCTAGAGAGACATTGGTGAGCACAGTGAAGTAAGGCACCACCTGGTCGTCGGGAATGCTCATGGTTTTGCCATACATACTATTGGCCGGTTCGGTGAGCGCAATATAATTATGAAAAGATTTGCTCATTTTACGACCGTCAGTTCCATTGATAATCGGGGTAGTCAGCACCCATTTTTCTTTGTTGTGATAGGACTTCTGCAAACTTCTCCCCATCATCATATTGAAAAGCTGATCGGAACCACCAAGCTCCAAATCTACGTCCATTACCACGCTGTCATAGCCTTGAATCAGCGGATAGATTATTTCATGACCGAAGATAGGTAGACCAGCTTCAAGTCGTTTTTGAAACATATCACGCTCCATTAATTGTTGCACCGTGGTGTTGGCGAGTAATTTGATGATTTCAATATAGTTTAATTGATTAAGCCAGTCGCCATTTTTTCGAATCTCGATGATTTCAAAATTAAGCACCTTGCTCGCCTGTTGTTGCCATTGGGCAAAGTTAGCCATGATCTGTTCATCACTTAATTCGGGCCGAGTCGAGTCTCGGCCGGTCGGATCACCTATTTTGACTGTGCCATTGCCGATCAGTAAAATCACCTCATGTCCTAGATCCGCAAATTGTTGCAATTTGCGGAGCACCACGCTGTGACCAAGGGTGAGTTCGGAACCAGTGGGATCAATCCCCAAGTATAGACGAATGCGTCGCTCGGACATCACGCGGGTGAGAGTTTCGACCGACGGTAGAACTTGCTCAACTCCTCGAGTTAACACTTCGGTGATGCGCTGTTGATCAGTAATTAGTTCTCGAGTGGACATTGAATAATTGTAGCATGGATGCTATACAATAGAACAATGTTGCTAGAAAAATTAAAACAATTGTTTTTGCGTAGGTGGTACTCACTTAAGCATCGGCTAGGTTTGGGAGCTCATTCAAGAAGAAGATTTAGGCAACTATCGCAAGAAAAACGTCGGCTAGTGTGGATGAAAATTTTCCGCTATGGGGCACTCACCTCGTTAATTTTGGTGATCTTGGGGATTGTGGTTTTTCTGGTGATGCTTGCCTTCTACGCCAAAGATTTGCCCAAATCTGGAGAAGTTATTAGTCGGTCTGGTTTTAGCACCAAAATTCTTGATCGCAACGGCAAACTTCTCGACGATGTCTTTTCTGACGAAAATCGTACCTTCGTGCCACTATCAGATATTCCCCAAACATTGAGGGATGCCTCAATTGCAATTGAGGACAAAGAATTCTATCAGCATCAAGGCATTGACCTGTTGGTTTTTGTACGGACTCCTTACTATTTAATTACGCAAGGGAGAATTGTCGGTGGGTCTACCCTAACTCAACAATTAGTGAAAAAAGCACTCTTGAGTGACGAGCGAACAATTACGCGCAAGCTCAAACAGGTGGTGCTTTCTTTGCTCATAGAGCAGCGATTTTCAAAAGATCAAATCTTAGAAATGTATCTGAACGAAGTGCCTTATGGTGGTACAGCTTATGGAGTGGGTGCAGCCGCTGAGTATTATTTTGGTAAAACAGTGCGAGATCTAAATTTGGTTGAATCTGCCATTTTGGCTGGTTTACCGCAGAGACCCACTGCCTACTCTCCCCTCGCGGGTAAGACGGATGACAATGGTGAGCCACTCTGGAAAGAACGGACTAAAGGTGTGTTGAGACGAATGAGCGAAGATAACTACATTACTCCCCTTGCCTACGAAGATGCGCTGTCTCAGCTAGAAACAATCACTTTTGAAGGCAAACGTAATACCATGTCGGCACCCCACTTTGTATTTTACGTACTGAGCCAACTTGAAGATATGTACGGTCCAGAATTAGTCCAAAGTGGTGGCCTGCAGGTCACCACCAGCTTGGATTTGACTCTCCAGGATGAAGCCCAAGCAATTATTAGTGAAGAAATTGAAAAGGTAACCCAACTGAATATTACTAACGGCGCTGCCTTAGTGATGAACCCCAATACGGGAGAAATTCTCACAATGGTGGGTAGTCGCAATTTTAATGACGAAGAAATTGATGGCCAATTTAACGTGGTGGTTGATGGTTTACGTCAGCCAGGCAGTTCGATCAAGCCAGTGGTGTATTTAACTTTGCTTAGATTGGGTTACACTCCTGCCTCAATGATGATTGATGTTGAAACAACTTTTCAACGGAACGAAAACGAAAAACCCTATCAACCCAAAAATTATGATGGCAAATTTAGAGGTCCAGTCAGTTTGCGAAATAGTTTGGGCAGTTCGCTCAACGTACCAGCTGTGAAAGGCTTGGCCAAAGTAGGTTTGGAAACTTTCCTTACCCATGCTTACTCAATGGGTTTTGGTACGCTGGAGCCGACTGCAGAAAATTTACAACGTTTGGGTTTGTCGGTGGCTCTGGGCGGTGGCGAGGTGCATTTGATTGATACCGCCAGCTCTTTTAGTTCATTTGCTAATGGCGGGTATCGAGTTGACCCAGTGGCGATCATGAAAGTGGTCGATAAAAATGGTTCAGTCTTGTACGAACACCGAGCCGTCAAAGGTGAGGAAGTGATGACGCCAGAGGAGTCGTACGTCATTAATCACATCTTATCCGATGACTCTGCCCGCTCGTTGGCGTTTGGGGCCAATTCCAAACTCAATGTTAGCCCCAATGTAGCGGTGAAGACTGGTACAACCAACGACCAAAGAGATAACTGGGCTATCGGTTGGAGTCGAGAAGTGATGATCGGTGCTTGGGTTGGTAACAACGATAACAGCGCTATGAAAACAGTGGCCTCTGGTATCTCTGGTGCAACCCCAATTTGGCAACGTCTAATCCAATATGCGCTCAAAAATGGCTACTCTGCCCCAGCATGGGAAGTGCCCGCTGGCATCGAGACGGTTTCGGTGGATGCTGTCTCTGGCTACCCAGCTCATGATGAATTTCCGGTTAAATCAGAAATCGCTATCAAAGGTTTACTGCCCAGTTCCCCCGACCCAATTCATTTGAAGTTAAAATTATGTAAAGGGCAAAACAAATTGGCGACTGATGCTCAAGTTGTTTCTGGTGATTTTGATGAGCGAGAATTTGTGCGTTTGGCAGAGGCAGATCCCTATAGTCAAGACGGTGTTAATCGGTGGCAACAAGCGATCGACGCTTGGGTAGCACCTCAGACGACTGATTTTTATAAACCTCCAACCGAATACTGTGGCGACAGATCTGATTTGTCGGTGATCATGGAAAGACCAGAAAATGAGAAAAAATATGACACGGAGAACATTGAATTTATTGTTAAAGCCGACTCGGGAGCAGGGATTGAGAAAATAGAAATCATTGCCGATGATAAGGTGATAGAAACGGTAGAGAATCGGGAATATCGGGGTACCATTAATTTGAAAAAAGGCCGATACACTGTTTGGGTCAAAGCTTACGCCAGAGATGGAAAAACCAAAGAGAGTGAGAAAAAGAAAATTGGTACTGGCGGTGAGGATTGGCAGGTTCCCTCCCCCACTCCATCTCCCACCACAGTGGTGGCTCCCACTGCAGTCCCTTCGCCAACACCAATCGTGATTCCCACGTTGGAACCAGTTGTCACACTAGTACCGACTCCCAAGATCAAAACTTAGTTGGCTTTTTGAGCACGAGATATAACCCGATGAGCATCACTGCCCATAACCACCGGCCGGGTTGAAGACTTCCCAAATAATGGTCCAAACCAAGTGGTGCAATCAATAAAGTGCTGGTGATCAGCACGCTATTTTTTTGAGCAGGGTTGAGACTCTGCCAAAGCAGGTAAATCAGTAAAACACCAAGCAAACCTGTTTCACTCAAGAACAACCAAATTGAGGTGTGGACTGGCTGAAGAAATCTCCAAACATCGGGGTTTTCGGTAAATTTTGTCAGTTGAGTGACAAATTGGCCTAACCCGACGCCGAAAATCGGATGACGAAGCGTCATGTTAAAACTAGCTTGGTGCAGCCAAACTCTTCTAGAAACTGAGCTAGAGTCTGGAAACCATAAATTAGCAAAATTTAATAGCAGTGGTAGACCAACCACTAGTAGCAGGACTAATCCAATCGCCCAATATTTTTGGCAGTGAGTTTGACGTAGTCGGTTGGTGAACTTGGTTAAATTTATCCCCAAAGCGAAACTAATGCCAATCATTGCGATGAGTATGGCTGTGATCGAGTGAGTAGTTAGTAATGACAGGCAGGCGAGGCTGACGGGGATTAAGAGTAATTTTTTTTGAATGTTTGACCTTACTAAACTGAAAAGACCAAAGATTAACGTGGCATAAACGGCCAGATAGCCTCCCAACACGTTGGGATGGGCGGTGGTGCCATAAGGTAACACCATTTCTCTACCCAAACTCAAGGTTTGGCGACTGAGGTTGAGAGCTGTACTTAAGTTTGGTTCACCAAGCAGTACATAACCGACGAGCGATTTTTGCCAGTAAAACTGATAGCTACCAATGGCAGATTGAAAAATAATGGTGCTCGCCAAACCCAGAAGTAGCAACTTAACGAATCGAGTGGGACTGAGTGAGTAAAGGAAGCTGGTGGTGATAATCAGCCAACCCACTTCCAGCCACTGGAAAAAGCTCCAGATACCAATAACTGGTGACTGACTCCCCACTTGTCTCAGAAGCAGTGATATGAGAATGATCAGTAATATTTTTTTATGTGATATGCGTAGTATCACTGGCACCATAGTTTTGGTTAACCAAGCCACAAACTGTTTTCTGGTAAAAATAAGGATGCCGAGAGTGAATAACCATAAAAAAATTTCAGAGAGGTAAAGTTTTAGCACTAAGTAGTCACTAAACATACCAGTGACATAAGCATTATCTTGATTGAAAGATAGAAATAGATTGGTTGGCAGTAAGAAAATCAGCCAAACAAAAGTTAAGCCCAACAGTTGATGCTTGAAAGATGTTAGATTGAACCGACCAAAGTTGCTTGCCATTTTTTTTCTACGGCAGATACTAATTTTTGTCGTAAAGGTTCCACTCGTTCGCTTGACATGTTAGTGATTGGGTCAAAATACCAAAGAGTAAAGGTGGCATTGCGCTGAAAGCTATTTTTTAGTTCAACTTTTGAAATTTCTGCCACCTCAGCCTTCATCATGGCGATCACTTCTCCAATGGGAGTTTTGGCTGGTAGAGTGAAAGTGAGATCTTCAATCAACGGGTTGGTTTTGGCAATTGGTTGGTATTGGGGATGAGTTTGAGCCAAGGCAAAAACTGAGTTTAAGTCTAAGTCGACGACCACCACGTTTGATTGAAGGATAAAAACCGAACCAAGTGGGTGTGCTTGATTGGGTGTTTGGTATTCAATCTGGCCAATTAGCAGAGTACCGCTTGGACTGCTAATTGGCTCACCTTGAGTAAAATCTTGACTTATCGCAATAAATTTGAGCATCTCTTGAGAAAGGAAAAGTTTTTCCCACATCACCTCAATCATGCCCCTGACCTCTCGGTAAGATGAGCGACTCGCCAAGGATAAGCGCAGTTCCTCTTTGGGTAGGTCTTGGGGATTGGGATGGTAGACGGAGGCAATTTCAAAAACTGAGAGTTGGGATTGAAGCGGATTGGAGTTGAGTGCTTCAACCAGAGATGGTATCAGTGAGCGACGCAAATAAACGCGGTCATCACTCAGTGGGTTCTGCAAATGCAGGTGTGACTCTAGTGGGTAACCAGAATCTCTGGCCAGTTGTTCGCTGACTAAAGAATAGGTGTACATTTCCTGCCAACCCAAACTAGCGAAGAGCGTTTTGAGTTTCTTTTCGAGATTAAAATGCTGGTTGGTTGGTCGATTAAGTGGCAAGGCAGAAGCCATCAGTTGGCTGGGAATATTTTGATACCCATAAATTCGGGCTACCTCCTCAACCAAGTCGACTGGCGTGGCTAAATCAGCACGGTAAGTGGGTGGCGTGATCTGCAGAGAGGAATTGTCTTGCGATGTAACGGTGCAACCAAGTTCCACCAGCATGTTTTTCACTGTTGGTTCGGCAATTTGAATACCCAAATATCTTTCTATCACGCTGAGCGGAAAAAGCATTGGCTCTGGACTGGTTTGAGCCGGAAAATCGTCATAGATTTCACTCGCGATCTGAGCCTGACACAAGCTTTGATAATGTTGGCAAGCTTGGAAAAGCACATCCTGAGCTAAGTTGGGGTCAACCGACTTTTCCATCAGTTGAGCGGCCACGGTACGGATATTGTGAGTCATGCTGGCAAACCGCACTTTTTCTGGGCGAATAGATTCCATCAACAGCAAAATATTTTGAGTTTGTTCGTCGGTGGAAGAATTGGCGGTGCCTTTGATTGAAGGTAGATCGATAATTTCGCCCTGGCTATTTTTGAAAACCACTTCTCCCCCAGCGGTGGTGAAAGGTAAATCATCCAGCGTCACGAAGGTTTCATTGGCTTCGGCTTCAACAATGTTGATCTCCCCGCCCTTGGCCATCAATTTATCATAATCAAAAGCATGGCAAGGGTGACCGAGGTCATGCGTGACATAGTTAGTAATATCGATGGCACTGTTATGAATATTGAAGTCGATTAGTTGTAACCGATGTTCCATCCAATCAGGAGTGGGAGTTTGTTTGATATTTGCCAACACGATGCAGATAACTCGACCGTTTAATGAAGAATTATTGTTAATTTTGGGTAGGCTGAGTGTCGGCTGGGTGGGCAGAGGTGGTTGGAGCGTGAGGGGTCGCAGAGTAGCGGATTTGCCAAATTGCTTGAGGATGACCGCGGCTTCGCGAGCGATCCCCCTGACCGAGAGTGAGTCTGGGCGGTTGGTGGTCACCTCGATGTCGTAAATGATTTCTCCAGATTTTTCTATCAGTCGTTCCACCGAAGGTCCTGCTAACGACAAACATGATTGAATTTCTTGTGGAGTGGCGTCCGTGTCCAGATGATCGAGCAACCAGGAATGAGGTATGAGAATGTTCATATTTAAAATTGTGACAAGAAGCGTAAGTCAGCCGAATACAATAATCTAATATCATCTAAATTGAGATTAGGCTTGAGGGTATAAGTGCGCTCCACCCCCCAACCGAAGGCAAACCCGGTATATTTATCTGGGTCAATGCCTCCCGCCCTGAGGACATTGGGGTGGACCATGCCAGCGCCACCCACTTCATGCCAACCAGATTTGCAGAGTTTACATTTTTCGCCGGCGATTTTTCCTGTACCATGACAAATATGGCAGGAAAAATCGACTTCAAATGATGGCTCGGTGAAACGAAAGTGAAAAGGTCGAATGCGACTTTTTACATCTGGACCGTAAAATTCATGGGCAAAGTATTCTAGCGTTCCCTTTAGATGCTGAATATTAATGTTGGTATCCACCACCAAACCTTCAAATTGGTGGAACATCTGAGTATGAGTGGCGTCTTGTTGTCTGCGGTAGCAACGAGCGATATTGATCATGCGAATTGGTGGTTGGCTGTGCAATCTTTCCATCTCCCTAACTTGGCCATTTGAGGTATGAGTCGTGAGCACTTGTTTGCCTCCAATCAAGCTGGGGTGACGGAGTCGGGGTTGGTTGGGGTCATAAGCCACAGCTTGAGAAGTGTCTGGAGTATCAATGAAAAAAGTTTCCCACTCATCACGAGCGGGGTGATTGGGAGGCATGTTTAGACTTTCAAACACGTACCAATCCCAATCAACTTCGGGGTAACGAACGCGAATGAAGCCAATACGAGCGAAAATATCTGAGATTTCCTCAATGGCTTGGCTGACGGGGTGAAGATGGCCAATTGGTGGTTTGAGGCCTGGAGCGGTTAGATCGACCCAAAGCTCAGTGGGAGTAGCCGTCGCTTGTTCAATTTTTTGTTGAATTTGGGTTTTGAGCTGGTTGAGAACTTTGCCCGCCTCAGCACGTTCGGTGACCGACAGCTTAGCTAATTCTCCAGACAAAAGAGTAAATTTGCCTTTCTTACCCAGGTACTCATTGGTGAGTTGCTCTCTGGTCAGCGAGGTAGTTTTTTCCAGCTCCATAGTAAGCAGTTGAGCTTGATTGATAAAATTTGTTAATGCGGTAGACATAATGGTGCTTTTAATTGTACAGCATGAAAGAACACATCCGGACCCCCGCGAGGGTCTGGATGGGTTCTTTGCTAATGATTTTTTGCTAGATAACCTTATCCCCTCGCCTGGGTAATGATGCGTTTAAATGTTTCAAAATCACGAATAGCGATTTCGGAAAGCATTTTGCGATTAATTTGAATATTGGCTTTTTTGAGCAAGTTGATGACTCGCGAGTAGTTGAGGTCCGCGCTCACTTCCTTGATAGCGGCTGAGAGACGAGTGATCCAAAGTTTACGGAAGTCACGCTTGCGCAACTTGCGACCGATGTAGGCATATTGACCAGCATGCAGTAGCGCTTCGTGAGCGCGTTTGTAGAGCCGGCGATTGGCGCCACGGAAACCTTTGTTGGATTCTAAAACTTTTTTATGGCGGTGGCGACGAGTGACGCCAGTTTTTGTTCTTGGCATAAGTTTACCCTATTCCTAACATTTTTTTGATTTTTATGGCCCACTTGCCCGTGACTTCGATGGGTATGCGGTAGGCACGAATGGCCTTCTTACTTTTTTTGCGTCTGAGGTGACGCATATTTTGTGAGCGACGCATAACTTTACCACTACCAGTGATTTTGAAGCGATGCGCTACCCCTTTGCGGGTTTTTATTTTAGTTTTTTTCATAGTTGTTATTTTTTCTTTGGCATTAATTGAGCGATAATTTTTTTCCCAATTAATTTTGGTGCTATTTCCACTACGGCGTCTTCTGCTGTGGCTTCAATCACTCGGGCGATCATTTGGTCTCCAAATGATTTTTTGGTGATCTGTCTGCCTTTGAAGAATAACGAAAGTTTTACTTTATCGCCGTCTTCAATGAAGTCTTTGACTTTTTTTAATTTTGATTCAAAGTCGCCATCGCTCATAAATGGACTGAATCTGACTTCTTTTGTATCTTGTGCTTTGGCCTTTTTTCTACTGGCTGCCTGTTTTTGTTGTAACTGATATTTATATTTATTTAGTTCGATGATTTTAGCAATGGGTGGCTGCTGTTGGTCATTGACCATGACCAGATCTTTATCTTCCGCATATGCTTGGTTCATGGCGTCGTGGGTGGCCATTACTCCTAGCATGGTCCCTTGGTCATCAATCACCCTAACTTGGGGTGTTCGAATTCGGTTATTAGCAACGACAAAGACAGCTTGGCTTTGATATCTTTTACCTGGCTTATGTTTCACTGTTTCGAAACCTTAGGTCTAACTAGTCATTACTAATATTACTGGATGAACGGACCACGTTCACCATAAGTGTGACATTATATCACTCTTGGTTTGCTTGTGGAGAGGGGAAATGCTTGGTATAATCTGCCCTGGCAAGTAGCCATGAACTTGTGGCAACAGTTGCAACCTGAACTTGTAGCTCAGTTGGTTAGAGCGCCTCGTTGACATCGAGGAGGTCAGAGGTTCGAGTCCTCTCAAGTTCACCAAAACCAGAATTCACATATATTAGATAATCATTTTGGGTTAATAATATGGCAGAGCGGCAAACCGTTGAGCAAAAGTTAGCGGATTTCCAAAATCAGATTGATGCATTTGAAGCTGAAAAAGCTAGGATCAAAATGGAATGGGATGCGACAACTGAAGCTGATAATCTAAAACCCCTAGTAGAGAGACTAACAGAGATTGACCATTCGCTAGATCAGTTAAAGATTAGAAGAGACAGTATTGTCAGAATATAGTTATTTTTGTATCAAACTTTTCTATTTTTAAATTTACTCACTAAAGCATAAGGTTTGAGATCACACTACACAAAAGAAAAACATAGTTTAGTGTAAACCATAGCCCCGTCTGGAGTCATGCTTTACACTAAACTATCAAATAAAACTAAGTAGTCGTGTTGTTAAAAAATACTTCACTGCACGAAACGATTGGTTTATCCACCATAGGCATTACTGCGTTCATGGTGCATCATGTCGTAAACACTCTTAGTCTGTTCGTGAGCTGAGCCATCAATCATGATGCCGGCAGCGACCATTTTCTTTTTCTTCTTTTGACCGGCCGTGCTGGCCCAGGTACGAGCACTGCGGATTTTTTGCCGAAGTAACATGATAAAAGCGCGCAATTGTTGGAAAAAGTTGAGATAATATTTGCCTTCCATTCCTGGCTGTGAGCCGACTTCCGTCATTAAAGTAATTTCAATTTCTTTATGAAAGGCCGCAACTTCCATGGATAAAGCCTTCAGCTCAATTCGCAACTTGTCAATTTCTTCTTTGACTTGTTTTTGACGCGCATCAAAGACTTTGGTGGTATCAACCGGGTTGATTTGTTCGTGTAAATGGCGGCGAAGTCGCTCTTTTTTGGCTTTTTCCTGTTGTTCGAGCAACAGTTGCTCTTGGTTGAGCTGATTGCCACCAAACTGACCCAAGTTACCGAAGTTATCTAAGCTAGGAAAACCTGGTTCTAGATTGCCTTTGGTTTGCCCATTATTTTCCGAAGCTTGCTTCTCTGCTTCTGCCAGAGCTCGAGCAAATGGATTTTGCGACGCCACAGAGGCATTTTTGCCAGTGGAACTTCCTCTGTTTGTCTGAGATTGCATAGTTTCTGTCTACTTTATACCAGTTAATTATAGGTCTAAAATACAAAAAGTCAACAGCCCAACTTGACTAAGCAGATTATACCCACAAGTAATTCATAATCAAGCTGAATTTGAGGCTTTCAATTTAAGCCACTGCGAGCAAATGAGTAAATAATTTCTTTCTCGTCAGGTGTTCTCTGCCCGCGTCCCGGTAATTTGGGTCCTTGAGTTGGTTTTCACGAGTTTTTTCATCTGGAGTCAGCTTAATTAGTTCGTCAATTTCCGAGTCCGTCACAGTAATGGTCGCTTTTTGAGTAATAGCCTGAAGAATAAACTCGAGTTGTAATTGCCCCACCGCTCTAGAAGCTACGTGGCTAGATAATTGTTCAAAGGTCTGATTGTTTCTTTGGAGAAAATCATCCAGTGTCAGCTTCATTGATTGGAGTTCTTTGACCAACCTTTCCAATTCACGTCGAGTTTGTTGTTTGACGAGTAATTCTGGCAATTGAGGTTTGCAGGTTTTCACTAGATCTTGAAAAATATGTTGCAAAATATGGTCATCATCGTGCTTTTGTTGGTGAGTAGCATCGTGAGGAACTTTGGTTTGTTTGGTAGCATCTTTTTGCTTGGCTTCCTCTTTGAGATGCACCAGCGCAGCTTTTTTTGCCTCCTTGGCGATTTTGACGTAGTTAGCCACGTCTACCACTGGTTTTTCTGCTAAGTGTACCTCTATTAACCAGTCGGAGCCCTTAGTGACTGCTTTGGGATCAAATTCTGGATCACTAATCGGGTGTTTCTGTTCTTTTTCTAGCAAATATTGGTAGGCTTTGGGTAGTAATATTTGTAAAACAGACTCGACAATTGACTCTGGCCTGAGTTGTTCTTCAGCGATATGAGGCGGGACCATACCCTTACGAAAGCCTGCGAGGTTGAGTTGTTTAGCCATGCGCTTGATGACTTTTTGATACTCCGGCGCAACTTGAATCCAAGGCAGAGTGATGGTCAAAATTGTGTTGCCAATAATTAATGGTGGTTGCGTGGGACTATTTGTGGATGTGTTTTTGGTTTTTGGCATAAGTTAGGTATTATACGCTATACCGACAGTGGCTATCGGTTATAATCAACTAGCCAGTCGGCGCGGTACCAGAGTGGTCCAATGGCGAGGTCTGCAAAACCTTCGATTCGCGGGTTCAAATCCCGCCCGCGCCTCTTATGAAAAAAATAGCTCAGTCCCCCACCCTATTACATGTTATCTGCGACTATAAAGCGGGCGGTATGGAGTTTGGAGAAATTACCAACAGACTTCAATATCATCTGCTGGATCCGCACGGCGTGCGGATCCACCCCACCGAAGTACCATCGCTAGATACCATGGCGGTTGGCTTCGTCACTGCCCAGTACGCCTTTGCACCCAACCAAGGCAAGATGGTGATTTATGGCAACGCCGCCCCAAGGAGAGATACCGCTCGGGCGGTTAAATCAAACATTGATCATGGTATTAAATATGCCCGCTTAAAAAATGGGGTTGAGATTATCAATGTTTGGAGCGAATTTGCTTTTGGTTTTGTTAAATCTGAAATTGTTGAGTTTCGCGAAATTGATTGCCCAGATAAGGGCTCTCAATTTCGCTCTCGTGATTTTTTTCCTGAAAGAGTGGCTCGCTTGCTCAACGGCGATCGCTCAATTTTAACTAAAGAATTATCAGTGGCCGATATTCCCAACATTCCATCCAATTTAATTGCTTGGACCGATGGGTTTGGCAATATTAAAACCACCATGCGTAAATCAGATCTGGATAAACGCGGTTTCACGGTTGGTCAAAGTGTGCAAGTGATCTGTAATGGCGTCAGCATGTTGGGGGTTGTCGCTACGGGTGGATTCACGGTGGATCGAGGCGTCTTGGCAGTCAATGCTGGTTCTAGCGGGTACGACAACCCGTTTGTCGAACTCTTTTTACGAGTTCATCACATGAGCGAAAAAACCGCCGCTGTGCGCTTTGATTATCCCGCCGGTGGCACCGAGTTTGAGCTAAAAACTCTCTAGTAGTGACCATGCTATACTCATTTTTATGATCAGGATCATCAGAAACCCGATTACTCTGGCTGAGCTCAGGCAGGAGGCCGAAGAAGTTTTTGGTGATATGGTCAAGGCAGTGATCGACGTGGAAAAACAGATTCTTGCCATCAATGGTGAACTTCATGCTGATGAAGAGCAAGTTTTACTCGAAAAAGGTTCAAAACAAGCTGACTTGTGGGGAATTAATTTGTACCCTTCGCTTCATGGGACAACAGATTGGCTTGAATATGACTCAATGATTAATCTTCGTCCCTCTGGAGGAAATAAATCGAGAGGCGTAGAAAACCCTCTCGTGCAAAAGAAAATTAGGGAAATTATCGAGAAGATGGTTATTGAATGAAATTATGCAGCATTCCAATCAGGCATCTGGTTCTTGGAAACATCGTTCATTTGCAGAACAAATGGGTCACATTGGTGGCGAAGTTGAGCGCAGTTTGCATTGGCGGGAGAAACACCAAGATTTGTTAGCCGAGCGTGCTTTTATTCGTTCGGTGGAATTACTTCAACTCACCATTATGGCTCAGTTGCGCAATAGCAATCGGTTGCGAGAGCTGGTGAGACTGAAAGAGTGTTGGTTTGACTATTTTGTTTTTGACAATGAATACCGATCTACCGCCGAAAGTATGAGGAGGTATTTTTTACCATTTGCTCTGATGGCTCAACAAAAGAGGGCTTAGTATGCAAAAAAACTTAAGCGATTTGCTACTATTTGTCCAAAAACAACTAATTCCTCGCCAAAGGCAGATTAATACTGGTTTGTTTATTATCGAAATTTTTTTGGTGCTGATCTGGCTTTTGGCTCTCTTGACTGCAATATTAAGTCCTCAGCAAGTATTTGTGGTGCTGAACATCGGGAGAAAACTGGGTACTACAGCACTACTTTTATTTTGTCTGACTTTACTTCCCGGTATCTTGAAGCGTTTAAAAATAGTGCCTCTGGTAACTTTACCCATTGCCACCCTGATTACCCCCTTTCGTCGTCACTTGGGTATTCTGATGTTTACCACGGCGTTTGTGCACATGAGCTTCTCTAGTACTTTGCCGTATATCGCAATTCAATTAGTTTCAACTGGTACTGTTGTCTTCCCCACTCCCTTCCGTTTGTTTGAACAAGTTGCCCTAATCGCTTGGTTGTTACTCTTGCCAGTTTGGTTAACTTCAAATGATCTATCGATGAAAAAGCTTGGTAAATCTTGGAAAGTTTTACAACGACTGACCTACGTTGCTCTTTGGTTGATCTTTGCTCATGTGGCCATGCAGTCGAAACCTGCGGCATTGTTATTACTAGTGGTTGGATTGCTTGAAATTTATTCTTGGTTAAGGGGTTGTCGCACTTCGACAACCCCTCGATGAACTCAGGGATACTGCTCAGTGTGACAACCCGTCTTACTCAAAATGACTAAACCAATGTCATGCTGATGTCACGCTGAGTTTATCGAAGCGTGTCGAAGCAGACATTGGGTTAGTGTTACACTATCCCTTCATGCCAACATATTTTATTCATACTTTTGGTTGCCAGTCCAACAAGTCCGATAGCGAGCGGATTGCTGGTGATTATCAGGCTCGTGGTTATTCAGAAGCCAGCGATTGGCAAACCTGTGATGAACTAGTGATCAACACTTGTGCTGTCAGACAGTCGGCAGAAGATCGTGCCAGAGGTTTTTTGCACACGGTGGCAGTGTATTTTAATGAACAAGGTAGACAGCGACCGAAGATAATTCTAACCGGTTGTATGGTGCATCATGGCAATGAAAAATTGTATACCATGATGCCGATTATTGATGAAATTTTACCGATTAACGAGGTTGGTTTTAATCAAGCAGCTGTAAGGAAAGATACTAAGCACGCTTGGATTCCCATCTCGACTGGCTGCAACTCTTTTTGTACCTACTGCATCGTCCCCTATTCCAGAGGTAGAGAGCAGTCTCGGCCATTTGCCAGCATTATGGAGGAAGTAAAGAGGCTGGTTGATCAGGGCTACGAAGAAATTACTTTGTTGGGTATGAATGTGAATTCCTGGGGGTTGGAAAAAGTGGGGATTGGCTTTCGCAAGTTGATGTTGGAAAAGGCAGATTTTAATCGAGAAGATTTGCCGGAGAATCAGTCGCAGTATCTTAAGCCGACCGAAACGCCGCCGTTTGTGAAATTACTCCAAGCGATTTCGGCCTTTGACGAAGTTAAAACTATTCGGTTTATGACGAGTAATCCTTGGGATTTTCATGATGAGTTGATTGCAGAAATTGGCAAGAATCAGAAAATTGATCGCTATGTGCATTTACCAGTTCAGTCTGGAAGCAACGCTGTTTTGTATCGGATGAACCGGGGTTACACCAGAGAAACTTATATTGAAGTTGTGAATAAACTGAGATCGGCTGATCCGAATATTGTTATCGGCACTGATATTGTCGTTGGTTTTGCCGGCGAAACAGAAGAGGAATTTCAAGAAACACTGGAACTGGCCAAGCAGATGGATTGGCATGTAGGTTTTGTGGCGATGTACTCTCCTCGCCCTGGTACTGCTAGTTGGCGGATCTATCCAGACGATATTCCTCACAAAGAAAAAAAACGCCGGTGGGAAATTTTAGATCAGATGATCAATAAAGACAATTTAAAGAGAAGACCTAAGGTTATCTGATTATTCTTGATTTTTAAATAGAGCATTTAACCCCGCTATCTCGTGATAGTACAGTAAAATTAGTTCGGCTTCTTGATTTGTCATAAGTCCCTGTGTTTTGATGAATTCTTTAAGCAACTCGCCCATTTCAACAGCGTAGTTATTATCGAGTTGCTGTTTCGCAAGATTAATGACAAGAGCTGCAAGTTGCTCTAGATTTTTCTTGTCTGCTTCGATACTTGATGGCAATATTTTGTCTTTTGCATCAACTGGTAGTTGGTAGCTTTCTACATCAGCTAGCGTAACAATTAAATGAGTTAGATTATTACGAATTTCTGATGCGAATGTTTTAAATTCTTTGAGAAATTCATCGGGAAGTTGAAGTGGTTGAACTATTTCTGGTGTTTTGGCCATATAAAGCTATCATAACATAACAAAGAACTAACACATTCGAAGGCGCTTGAGTATATTAGTGTTTTATTTCGCATTATAATATCAGGCATGATAAAAAATCTTGGAGTCCCAGTAATATTGCTAAAAGATAACAAAGTATTATTAGCCAAACGCAAGCATGCCTACGGTGAAGGACTGTACGGATTACCCGGAGGACATGTTGACGAACAAGAAATACTAGAACACTGTATGACTCGAGAACTTTTAGAGGAAGTTGGGGTGGTGCCGGTACAATTTCAATTCTTAGGTTTGGTTAAAGAGTGGCAAAAAACCCACTTTTTCTTGCAGTTTGTGTTTGTATGTACTGAGTGGAAAGGCCAGATTACTAATCTTGAACCTGAAAAGTCTGAAAATTGGGTATGGTTTTCACTCGAAAATTTGCCTGAGGATATTTTACTGGGACACAAAGCTGGTTTGGACATGTTGCTCTCGAAAAAAAAGGCATTCCAGGTGGTTGAGATATGAAAATTGATCAAGCGAATCACTGCATTTCTGTTGTTGGTCCCACCGCCTGTGGTAAGACGGATAGAGCTTTGGCGATTGCTGGCCAATTGGTGAGAGAGAAAAAAGTGGCGGGGGTGGATGTGATCAGTGCCGACTCCAGGCAAGTGTATAAGGGATTGGAGATTTTGACGGGTGCGGATGTGCCGGAGGGGTTTGAGGTTGTCACACTTCGACATGCTCAGTGTGACACCCCTCAGAGCAACCCTAACTACTTCACAAATATAGACGGCTCTATTCGAATCTTTGGAATTTCGATGATCGATCCAACTGCAGAGTGGTCTCTCGCTCATTTTGTCAACTTTGCAAGAGAAATTATGCAGTGGAGCTGGTCGAATAATCGTCAACCAATGCTGGTAGGAGGCACAGGGCTGTATCACAAACATTTATTTTCTGATGACGTAACACCCCAAATTCCTCAAGACTTAACTATGAGACGCAAGGCGGAAAACATGTCGGTAGCGGATTTACAACGATGGTTAGCAGAGATCGATTCAGCTCGGTTGGAGCAGATGAATGATTCGGACAGAGAGAATTCTCGAAGGTTGCTTCGTGCTATTGAGGTGGCAACTTGGCAAAAAAAACATGGAAGTGGCTCACTGACTAAATCAACCAATTCGCCGATGCTGTGGAGCCAAGTTGATAATCACGTGGAATTAGTCACAGCGCCGCTGGAGCTAATAGAAAAGCGAATTAAACAACGAGTAGAAAAACGGTTTGCCAGCGGCGCAATACAAGAGGTAAAAAATCTACTCAAACTTAAATTACCAGCATCAGCCCCAGTACTAACAACGCTTGGCGTGCCAGAAATTCGCAGTTATCTAAATGGAGAAATTTCTGCAGAAAACTGTCAACAACTTTGGGCCCTTCACGAATTCCAGTATGCAAAAAGACAAATGACGTGGTGGAAAAAAACGGAGAATAATTGTTTAAAGGTCGTATAGATTAGGATCTAAATGTTTCTGCGGCAACTACTTTAATTGACCCAGGAGCAAAGATTGTAGTAAGTTGAGGGTTTGAGACTACCCTAACGATTATATTTGATATAAGGAATTGTGTCTCTTGGTCAAGATGACTAAGCATAGTTTTACACAAATCTTGAATTTCTACATCAGTTAACCTGATATTTCCCGGTAACAGGAATGAAAACAAAAGATGTTTGAGTATTTTTATCATTAGATTAAAAAAATTCTGGTCAAATTCATTGGTAAAATACTCAAGGCTTGAGGGGTTAGGTCCATCCCTTTTTATAGAAGGAGATGGAAAATCAATGGGAGCTTCTAAATAAATATTTTCCGGAGTTGTTAAATCAACAAGGTGAAGCTCAAAGAAAAGTCCCAATTCTTGAAACGTTAGCGTTGGACTTATTCTATTATTAGAAGAGAAGAATTGGTCAACACTCTTTTGACCATCTGGGGTAAGTAATTTTTCTAGCAAGTAGCAACTTCTAAGCAGTTGTTGTTTCGCAGCTTTAAGCCGTATTGGGTTTGTATGAGCCTCTTCAAGTTCAAGGTATTGTAAGGTTAATTTGTCATTTAAAGCCATGATTGCTGCTATGAGTCGGACATCTTCAGTAAGCTCATTCGTTTTTATTGCATTAATACAGTCCCAAATAGCTAAGCCATCTACGAACAAGCCTTTGGGAGGTTTGGTGTCAAAACCTCTTAATCCAACCCATTGGTTAATTACGACGTAGGGATTTGAGTAAGTAAGATGATCGGGTTGAGCTGGTTTTTTGCCTCTAAGGGGAAGTATATAGCCAGGCATTACTTCTCTTAGGATTTCTTCAATGTATTCTCTAAATCTAACCTCATTGACTTCAAACTCTCTTGGGGGATTGTTTTCAGGTGATTCAGCTCTATCTGGAAATCGTGGCATATTGTTAGAGTCCCTGTTAGTTTTTACTGCCTATGTGATAGTTGGTTCAATTGGAGTTAGTAAAGAAAGTTGGAGAGATTTCTGAAAGTTTCTTGTCTCTTCGCTAATTCTTAGTAAAACTGTTCGAGGAAATTGACCCGCAGTTTGATGGCCACCTAAATTTATAATTTCTTCATTTATGCCATATAAACTAGTACAAAAAGCTGCGATTAATTTTGCAAGAGTTTCACAATCAGCGATGAGCGAGCTTTTTGTTTCACCTTTTTTAATTCTGCTAAAGTAACCTAATCTAAGTAAGTCAAAAAAGAAAAACAAATTAGAGTAAACATTGTAGGCTTTTTCATCCTGCATTCCATCTTCCTTTAGATAATGATGAATCACTTCAATTGCGAGTTCCATCGGGGGTAGTACATCACTTTCTAAATATTTTACAAAAGTCTCAATATCCTCTGGACTCCATTCATTGAAAGGCTTCTCTGGGCATTCAACTAATCCAGAGGTAATTTTTAATTCTGATACTAACTTACTATGTGCGGCTAATCTTCCATCAAAGGGACGTTCGTTACCTGGAATAACTGAATCTAGTTGAAGATAAGCGTTCGATAATTGTCTAACTGTAGGGCGTTTATTTGATTCTGTTTCTTGTGTTAATGGCATAGAGGGTTTTTGGTTAATAGTGATACTAAGTATGTCATTATAGCTCAGATGTCAACCACTACTTGCCCCACCTTGCTATAATACCTTCAAGCTGTGCAATCCAGATAGTGGCCTGGCCTTCACAAGAGGCTGGGAGGAAAGTCCGGACAGCAGAGTGTAGGGTGTTCACCGAAAGGTGGAGGGTGCGAGGCGCAAGCCGAGCACAACAGTCAGAGTAACAGTGACGAACTGGGTAGCGCCAGGTGAAACGACCAAGCTTTTGGGTATCCTCTTTTGAGCGCAAGTTCAAAATGATGACAATCCTCCCCGCTGCAACCGCCGAACTTCACCGCATTGCACACACTCGCATCATGGGGCAACGTTTCGGCCGAGCCTCATGTCGGTGATAAGGTCGCGGGCATAGATAGATCACTATCCTCGACAGAATCTGGCTTATCGGATTGCACAGCTT
>CAZFRD010000002.1:0-83928 GCA_964521215.1 uncultured Pseudomonadales bacterium | reverse complement strand
AAAAAAGCATTGTTAGTCGTGGTCCACCCAGCGATAATAATGCTTTTTTTACTTCCCTTTTTTTAACCTAACTTTCTGACTTTTTTCTCAAATCTATTGAATTATTAGGTATGAAGACTATAACTCTCACCCCACTTTTTGTCAACCTATAGTTTACCATTTCATTTATTTTCACTATCTTATAACATTATATTTTTATCTATTGCTTCTATAATTTCACTCAACAATTCACATTAGTAACTTCATCGTTTGCTCTGTGAATTGGTGGGGATATCTTGGTTGGCGCGAAAATTGATCAAGCCTTAAGTTTTTTGGAGATTTTTGCCTCAAGTAACACCTGGGTAATGACAGTCGCTTGTTTTCTGGAGAAAACTGAGCTGTACCCCAACCTAGTGGCTTCTTTTTCTCGTCGAGCAATCAGCGGAGCAGTTCGCACTTCCCCAAGTAAACCCACCTCGCCAATGAAAACCGCACCCTTAGGAGTTGGTTGATCGGCATAAGAACTGGCCAGCGCAGCACAGATGGCAAGATCTAGCGATGGTTCTCGACTTTCGTAGCCACCAGCCAGACTCACAAACACATCGTAGTGAGAAAGTGGGATTTTGGCGTGCTTTTCTAGGACTGCAGTCAAGATCTGGAGGCGGTTGGCCGAAATGCCTCGTCCAATCCTGCGTGGTTGAGGTAAGTAAGTCGGAATCACCAAGGCTTGGACTTCTATCAGTAGTGGCCGAGTGCCCTCAACCACGCAACTCACCGCCGACCCAGGCTCGGTAGTGGCTCGCGCTTCCAAAAAATACTCACTAGGATTGCTGACTTCTTGGTAACCTTCGTCGGTCATGCGAAAAACCCCTACCTCGTCAGTCGCCCCAAAACGGTTTTTTAGTGATCGGAGGATACGCAACTCGTTGGTTTTTTCGCCTTTTAGTTCCAAAACTGCGTCGACCAGATGTTCGAGTACCATGGGACCAGCTAGTTTGCCATCCTTGGTCACATGACCAACCAAAAATATCGGAATATGATGAGTTTTTGCCACCCCAATCAACCTATCCGTCACTTCTCTGACCTGGCCAATGGAGCCAGCCGACCCCGACAAATCCTGTGTCACTAAAGTTTGGATGCTATCAACGATCACTAACTTTGGCGGGCGTTTACTAAGATAGCCAACTATCTCATCAACGTCAGTGGTAGTGATGAAAGTCAAGTTATCTAACGAGTCGTACTTTGCTTCGGTTTTTGTTTGCTGTTTGTTATTATGCCTACTGGCTAGTAATCGGCGAATACGGAGACTGACTTGTTGCGGACTCTCCTCACCGGCAACGTAGACAATTTCATCATTATTTTTGTTTTTCTGAGTACTATTTGTCAACAGTCCGATGGCTACTTGAGTAAGAAGGGTTGATTTGCCAATTCCTGGTTCTCCTCCCAACAGGATGATTTCGCCTGGTACCAGACCTTGTTCTGACTCTCCCCCCAAGACTCTATCGAGTTCGTTGATGGTGGTGCTCATGCGCTCCCCATTTTGCCACGCCTCAATGTGGTTAAACGAGGTGGCAGTAGCTGAAGTTTTTGCAGTTTGATGTTTTGAAGACGCAATTTGTACCTCTTCTATCAAGCTATTCCAAGACCCACACGAACCACATTGCCCCGCCCAACGAGGTGACTGCCAACCACAATTTTGACAGATAAAGATCGCAGTTTGTTTGCTCATCACTTTCTTCCACTTTGTATCTACGCCTAGATTCGATCTTTATTGGTTTAATAGAGTATATTTTATGAACATTGCATTTTCTGTAGAATTTTAGTGGTGGACACATCAACGTTCTGTTGTCTCACAACTACCACTTTGCCACCAACTTGTTTCATCAATCGTCGCTTAACTGTTAAATGAGGGGTGTGCGACGACACGGCTAATATAGCGGGTTTCACCTGTTGCAACAAATGCAAATGTTCGGCGTCAGTTTCAAACTGAGTGGGTAAAATCATCACCTCGTCCACAAACCCCAATTTCTCAATTGCTTGCTTTCTCACAGTTTCAGTCTGTGCTGGTCTACTCTCCCCCTTTAGCTTTCTCACTCGCTCATCCGACTCAACTCCCACCACCAAACGCTCGCCCAAAGCTTTAGCACATTTAAGAAAAGCGATATGCTCCGCATGAAGTAAATCAAAAACGCCAGTGACGAGAATTGTTTTGTTTTCCATTGTTCTTCATTTCTTTATACAATCAAACACATCACATACCAATTTTTTCGATCAATTACTCGCTCTTAATTTAAATTTAGATTTTCATAAGAATTTTAATTTATTGGTAAATTTGAAAAGCAACGGTTTTACCGTGACAATGAAAGAAGGACTTTACTGATTCTTGCATATCTAGCTCACTTGAAAATATACCCCAGATCGCTGCTGTATCAAGCGGTGGTTGCAAAAAATTCCCGTATTGAGGGGTAGTATAATCCCAAAAAAGTATATTGCCCAACTTATCAAGAGTGATTGAAGCAGCGAAATGCCTAAGATCTGGGATCAACCCCCCTATTTCACACCTTCTAACAGAATGTTGATCCAAGTTTAGATCTGGATAGTTGCTAACAATACAATCATTTAAAATGCGCCTGACAACTCCCGCGTTATCCAAACACTTACCCCAATACATATTATTTAAGGCTTCGAGATTGTTGACGCTGGCAAGAAAGTGGCCCTGATAAGCGCTAAATGAATGATCATCAAAAAGCATGGTAGCATACTTGATCGCAACTTCCTTAAGAATTTGTTCCAGCGCGGCTCGGTCAATTGGCAGTTGCCAGTCATGATTACTGAGGGCACCAATATTTGTTAGGGACCAACTTTTCAGGTTTGAAAGCAGATTGTGTAGTGCTAGCTTTTTTTCTTCTATTGAGATAAGGGAGTAAGGTTCAATTCTCGGTGGTCTTACTACTTTATAACCAAATGGAATTGCTGCATCAATAAAAGTGTCTCTATTATTT
This sequence comes from uncultured Pseudomonadales bacterium, assembly GCA_964521215.1. Classification (GTDB taxonomy): domain Bacteria; phylum Patescibacteriota; class Microgenomatia; order UBA1400; family PJMF01; genus DAOQVB01. The sequence goes on along the minus strand of CAZFRD010000002.1, from coordinate 80,947 downwards.
TTCATGTTTTGAACCCATCTCTTTTGGATGAAACCAGGCAAATCCCAATTTTACCCTCTCATTTGTCTTATGAGGCATCATATATATGAGCTGTAGTAAATAACTTACCCAGTTGATAATTGTTAATATTGGATTTGTTATATATCTAATTGATGACAATCTGTTCTCTAGCTGAGCAAGGCGATTAATTTGTTTTTTTCTTTGTTCATAGTACTCAAGTAAAATTGGTTTGACCCAAGTATTTTCTTTCAAAAACTTTTCTGCTGTCTTTCGTCTATTAGTCACCCATTTGGCCTGGCAGACCTCGTAGGCAGTGTAAAGTGTGTGCTGAGCTTGAGGTACTAGTAAGTTATCGCTGTCTAACCACAAGTTGAAGCACCAACTATTCGGTTCTTCCCTGGCGAATGATCGGCGCTTGCCATATTTCATCGCAAAAAATAGCGTCAATAATCGAGTCAACCACAGTCTGTTTGGCTCGGTAACAACCATAAAATCCACATCGTCATCTTTTTTAGCCGAATTAACCGCCACCGAACCAGTGATAGCCACACCAACCACCCATGGCAAACTGGTAAGAAATTTTATCACTGGTGTTGCTTGCTCTATTTTTTGCTGAGAATACCTCTCCCAATGTAAGCGATTTGAGGGTGCTTGAGGCTGGAAAACCAGATGCCATAGTTCTTTCGTCAAACTGACTTTTCCCAAAGAACGCAACAATCTTAAAACTTTTTCAATTTGTGGTTGCGTCGGCACCGTTTCGCCCTCAAATCGCCAACATCTTTTTAAAACTTCAGCTGTTGTGAGCGGAAATTCAAAAACCGCCGAATAGGCTAAAACTAACCAAACACGCCCAAGTAACTGAGAAACTGTGACTCGACTACTTCCCATAGTGGGATCGATTATATAGCCGATTGCGACGTTGGAGCAGTCAAATTATATTGCGTTAGTACTTGCTGAACTCCCAGGCTTAAAGTGTTAAGCACTTCCTGAATATTCTTACTGGCTCCTACTGCGTTAACCGCATCTGAGTAGTACTTAATAATTTGGTCATTCAAACCATTATCGTGAGTATAGCTACTCATGTACCAACCCCGAGCATATGGTGCATCCTGAAGCAATGGGGCCACCAGTGGTTGAATAGCTAGTTCGTCAGCGAGATCTTTGCGGGCATAGGGTTCGCCAAAGCTTCTCACTTGAGCTTGAGCGGCATAAAGTTGTTTCTGGGTGGCATTTGATGATAAGTAATGTAATAGCTTCCAAGCTGCTTCCTGCTTGGTACTCATGGCATTGACGCCTTCTGCCCAGTAACTTGCCCAAGTCATTCTTTCATTGGCTAGTTGGGGTGTGGTGGTGGTGGCAAATTTCAGGTTAGGATTAATGCTTTGAATTTCAAAAGCTCTCCAAGAAGGAGCCAACATCATCGCCACATCGCCACGAGCAAACGCCACAGTGGAACTAGGCAAACTATCATTCCATACTTTATCTTGAGTCGTAAAGTTGGTATAAAACAACAACGCATCTCTCCCCTCTGGCGAGTTTGGAGTTTCCAGCGTGGCCCCATTTTGCATCATTAATAGGCCCAAAATATCTGAAAAATGCTCAACATTCGTGGCCGTACCCATGGCAACTCCCGCTCTCTTGACCTGATCACCTTCACGAATCGTCAGCGTGAGTGCGGCGGTGCGTAATTCTTGCCAAGTTTTAGGGGGCTGGATGCCTGCGGTTTCAAAAATATCTTTGTTGTAGTACAAAAGCAAACCGTCATACATCACTGGCAAACCAACAATTGAGTTATTAATTGTCAGTTGGTTGCGTGCCACTGAATAAAAAATCGACTCAAAGTCGGTGGCTGTTAACACGTTGGTGGGTAGCGGAGCCAGTTCTCGAGACAACATGGGCGCCCAGGTGGCATGAAACCTGAATACATCTGGTCCAGTTTTTGAAGCAATTGCGGTCTGCAGTCTTTCGCGGTAATCTCGATAAGACTGGCTCACATACTGCACCGTGATCCCAGGGTTTTGAGTTTCAAAATTCTTAAGAATGCCATCCATGACCTGGTTTGGCTCCCATAGCCCCCAATACTCTAAAGTTACTGGTTCTTGGTTGGAGTTGCCACCAGCCCCGGTGCCGCCTGTTTCGTCGGTAGTGGTACCCGGCGGTGGAGTGGTACCATTTTGATCAACCGACGTAGTCTTCTGACCACCAAGTAAACGAGTGGCACCAAAAATAATCACTATTAGTAAAACCAGTCCTCCCAAAATTATGGGTAAAAAGCGCAAAGGTGATTTTTTGGTTTGAGCCAATTGCTTGGGAGTCACAGGAGTGTTTGTTTGCGGGGGCGTTGACCCACCAATTACACCCGGTGGCGAAGATGGCATCATGTTGGGGCTTGGTGGTGTGGGAATATTGCCAGCAGTGTAACCCAAACCAGGTTGGGTAGATCCAGACAAATGAGTTAAGGTGGGGGCTTGAGCCCGCACTGGAACCGCATCATTACCAGTAATCGTAATTTCATCTTTAGTTTTTGGCAGTTGATTACTTGAGACCGACGCCAAAGCAGTGACTACTGCCGGAGGTTTCATTTCGGTTAGACCCTTAGGGGTAGGCTCAGTTTTCAAGCTTGATGGAGGTGGTAACACATCATCATCTAAATTCGCGGGGGCTGGGTTCATTGGCGTTGGCATTGGCGCAGGAGTTGTCACTGGAGTCGATACGGAATTTGACACTGGGGTCGAGATCGCGGGCGCTGATTGAGGTGGAGTTTGTCGAATTGGATCAGGCGTAACAGCTGTTGGTTTGGCAACAAATGCGTCCGCTGGTTTCCCACCAGTATTAGTAATTGGGGTTGGTGAAGTTGTTGGGGTAGCAACTTGAGGTTTGGCCGACAAAATAGATGACGGTGGTGGTGCGGCGGTGGGGACGGTGGGCTTCGGCAGTGGTAAATCTGGCATCTACCACTCTATAATAGCATAAACATGTCTCGTAAAGTGCAACTAGCTTTTTGGCTTTTCTATCAAAAAATGAGTTTGTTGGGACTGCTACTAATACTGCTCACTCTTCTCATGGTGCTAGGTCTTGTGGCCACCAATAAAATTCTGCCAGCTAATACATATATAAATAGTATAGCCGTTGGTTTACACACACCCAGCAGTGCGCTGAAAAAAATCGAGGCTCAATTACCCCCAGTGCCGGCGGCCACGATCCAAGTTAGTTCGCCAGTGGCCACCATCAGTGCCCAGATAACTGACTTCGGACTTTACCCCAACACGCTGGCTGTAATTTCTGAAGCCCAACAGCCAGCCCTCAAGCGACCCCAGCGATTTCTTTTTGCCTTGCAATCTCTGTTCGTCCGTCATGATTACTCGGTTCGTTACCATTTTGCCGAGTCGAAAATTCAAACCTGGGTAGCGAATTTTGCCGAAGCCGTTAATACTCCCGGTGCAATACCCAGAGCGGTTCTGGGTAGACCTAACCAACCAGCGACTTTGGTTATTGAACGAGGTGAAGCAGGCTTAGCTTTAGACGTAGAGTTAACCACCAAACAAATTGAGGATAATTTTAATCACCAGAGGCTCACCACAACCGCAATTTTTAAACCTCTAGTCCAACCACTCACTGAAGCCGAGGTTGAAGCAGCAGAAAAAAGAGCGGCTAAGTTTGTGGGCAAAACTCTGGAGTTGCAAAACCCCCACCTTCACCCCAGCATTATCATTTCTGATCAAGATTTAATTTCCGTGATTGCCTTACCGCTGGGGATTTTGGATGATGAGTTAAAAGCTCTCATTGAGGAACTGGCCGCTCAAGTAGATCAAGACGCGGTAAATCCCAAACTTTCTTACAACCCCACTTCGCTTAAAGTCTCAGAGTTTATTCCTCCCCAAACTGGATTAACCCTAGATGAGACAGCGCTGATGACCAACATTGTTGATGCTGTTGCTAAAATCGAGCAAGCAGACTTGACCAGCGATCAAAAACCTGATGATCGATTAGTTATAGACTTACTACTCACCGAAACCCTCCCATCGGTCAGCCTTGGGTCAACTAACTCGCTCGGAATCAAGGAAAAAATTGGCTTTGGTGATAGTTATTACCAACATTCCATACCAAGTCGAGTTCGCAATGTGGCACTCGCTACTAGTCGAGTCAACGATCTTATTGTTCCTCCAGGAAAAGAGTTTTTCTTTAACAAGTCACTGGGAGAAGTATCTCGAGCCACGGGTTTTGAACCGGCATACATTATTCGCAATGGGTTAACCGAGTTGGGTGACGGCGGTGGTGTCTGTCAGGTGAGTACCACGCTGTTTAGATCGGTGCTTGATGCGGGCCTCAAGGTCACTCTGCGTCTTCCCCACAGCTATCGAGTGAGTTATTACGAATTAGACAGAAAACCCGGAATCGATGCTACTGTTTACGCCGGCAATGTTGACTTTCGGTTTATTAACGATACGCCCAACCATATTTTAATTCATGGTGAAGCAGACTCAAAAAATCTTTATATGTTTTATACGATTTATGGTACGAGTGATGGTCGAACCACCGAAATTAAAGATCACACAACTTGGGGATACACCTCTCCCCCACCCGCTCAGTACATTGTTGATCCTAATCTTCCAGCGGGTGCAAAAAAACAGATTGACTGGTCTGCTCCCGGCATCAAAGCTAAATTTACTAACGTTATTTATGATAAATCTGGCAATATTATTCGAGAGGATGTTTACACCTCCAACTACAAAGCTTGGTCGGCCAAATACTTGGTTGGACCTGTATAATCTAGATTATGGATAGTCGGTATGATCATCAAGCTCATGAATCTAGAATAGCCGAACTTTGGGAACAGTCTGGAGCTTTTGTTGCCCCAACCTCTCCTCAACAAAATAAAAGCTTTTCTATTATCCTGCCCCCACCCAACGCCAACGACCCACTCCACTTGGGCCACGCCATGTATGTAGTCGAGGATGTACTTGCACGCTACCACAGAATGCTGGGGGAAGACGTGCTTTGGTTGCCTGGTACCGATCACGCGGGCATCGAAACTCAATATGTATTTGAAAAAAAACTGCTCAAAGAAGGCAAAAGTCGTTTTCAGTTCGATCGTCAAACCCTCTACTCCATGATTTGGGATTATGTTCAAGAAAACTCAGACATTGCGGTTAAACAGTTAAAAACGTTGGGTTTTAGTCTAGACTGGACACGATTTCGCTTTACCCTTGATCCCCAAGTGGTTCGGTTCGTTACACAAACATTTTTCGGGTTGCATCAAGATGGCTTGATTTATCGAGACCTTCAACTAGTCAACTACTGTACTAAATGTGGGACCAGCTATTCCGACCTTGAAGTGAAACACGTTGAACAAACCAGTACCTTGTATACGTTGGCTTATGGCCCACTCCAAGTAGCCACCACCCGTCCAGAAACTAAATTTGGCGATGTGGCACTTGCCGTCAATCCGAAAGATGCAAGATATAGTAAATATATTGGTAAATCAATCTCTTTTGAAGATTTAACTGGTTACAGAGAACTACCAGTAGTTGCCGATGAATTGGTGGATCCCGCCTTTGGCACTGGAGTATTGAAAGTGACGCCCGCTCACGATCCCACCGACTTTTTAATTGGTCAAAAACATCATTTGCCAATGGTTATCACCATCGATCTTCAAGGGAAGTTAACTGGAGAAGCGGTGGGTAAATATGCTGGACTTTCTGTTGCCAAAGCCCGCGAACAAGTGGTGGCGGACTTAAAAGAAAGTGGCTTATTGCTGAAAGAGGATAATAAATACCACAACTCAGTAGGGGTATGCTACAGATGTGGAAGACCAATAGAACCACTACCCCTCCCCCAGTTTTTTCTTCGCGTGAAAGACCCAAAGCACAATCTAGTTGACGCCGTCATTAAAGTTTTAGATAAAAAAGCAACCAAGATTCATGGCGCTGGTCGGGAAAAGATTTTACGCAATTGGCTCGACCAACTGGTTGATTGGAACATCAGTCGCCAAATTGTCTGGGGCATTCCCATTCCGGTTTGGTATCAGACCGACGGTTTTGAAGATCAGATCACGGTGGCCTTCATCGATGCCAGCGGCAAATATCAAACAAACACCCTAGAGGTTGCTCTCAAAGAACACAAGCTATCTATCATTGCTGCTGGTCTCCAAACTCTCAGTGCCTCCACCGCCGTGCCCTACCAAGTTGGCGCCCAACAACCAAATGACGAACATCAGTATTTACCTGAAACTGATACTTTTGATACTTGGTTTTCGTCTGGACAATGGCCCGTAGTGACACTCAAAACGCAAGCCAACCCCACGGATTTTGATCACTACTACCCCACCACAGTTATGGAAACAGCCTACGATATTTTACTGTTCTGGGTGATGCGCATGCTGTTACTCTGCACCTATCTCACCGGAGAAACGCCCTTTGCTCACGTGTATTTGCACGGACTAATTCGTGACACCAGGGGTCAAAAAATGAGTAAAAGCAAGGGCAACGTCATTAATCCTCTAGAGATCGTGGAAAAATACGGCGCCGACGCTCTGCGCCTCGCCCTCATTATTCGGTCTACACCTGGGCAAGACAAGGTAGTGGCCGATGCCGATTTTCGGGCCGCCCGCAATTTTACCAATAAATTATGGAATGCGGCCCGCTACGTATTAACCGTAAAAAATGAGTCCATGGCTGATTCAGCCCCAGCTGACAACACTGATTTTAACCAAAAACTTATTCAGGTAAGTCATGACGTCACTCAACAACTCAGCTCGCTGAAACCCGGTTTAGCCGCCGACACGCTTTATAACGAGTTTTGGCATTGGTATTGTGATATAGAAATTGAACGACACAAACATGGTTTGTTGAAAACCGATGATTTGATAGCTGGATTACTAGTTTTTGTTAAGCAACTTCACCCTTTTATACCCTTCGTCACCGAGGTAATTTGGCATGAGTTGGTTCAGGCCAAGCTTGTCACCGGTGATCTACTTGCCACTAGCTCTTGGCCAAGCGCTAGTGAACCACTCCCCAACTGATTTTCTGAGAAAAAGCGATATACTAAGGGAGTGGGACTAATATTTTCTCTACGACTCGCCTATCTTTTGGTTGAAACACTCACTCAACTGTTGTTGGCATTTACTAAAAGATATCAGCCTTTTTTTCTCAGTCTTTCAATCTTCTTAATCGTGGTTTTTTCCCTACTACTCGAGTCACTTTTGCCGCTTTTAAATTCCTCTCCCCTACCCCAAACATACGACGAGCCAACTTCTGGCTACTATTCTCAATCACAAATCCAACAACTTTATCATCAATGGAAAACACTCGAGGAAATCCAGCCACGATCCGTACTGGTACAACAACAAGTAAAAATTCTTGAAGAGGCGCTAAATAATAAGAAGTAAGGTCTACTCGGCTTCGTCAACCACAGTCTCTTTTTTCTCTCCACCCTGGGCGCCAGCGTCCTCAGCCTCCTCGTCGACTGCCGCTCCACCCTTGCCCGTAATGATTGTTTCTTGAGGTTCGGTGGTTTCCTCCTCCACCTCTTCTTTGACTTCTTGGAGTAATACGACGGGATTTTCTAATTGATCTTCGTCACAAACAATCGCAAGTCTTGTTTGATCAATCAGATCTTTTATTGTAATTACCTGTCCCACCTCAGTCAACTTAGTGACATCAATGACGATTGGGTCGGGAATAGCGGTGGGTAGAGACTCAACTTCAACCGAGTTGAGCACCTGAAGGATTGTGGTGTTGGGCACCGTGTTTTCACCCTCCAAAATCAACTCGATATCGGTCACGACTTTATCGGTCAAGTTGACTCTTTTGAACGAAACATGCTGTAATTCGTTAGTCATCACATGACGATCAACCACATCAATCAGAGCAGGGATGGTTTTATTCTGGTCACTTAAATCTAAGTAAACCAAACCAGATTCGGAATGTTTGAGTTGTTTTTCAACCGCTTTTTTTTCTAGTACCAGTGAAAGTGATTCTTGATTTAAACCATAGACGTTGGCGGGAACATATCCCTCTCGTTTTAGCTTTTTTACAGCCTTGCCAAACAACTTTCTCTCGAGCACGTGAAAAGTAATTTTATTATCGGTCATAACACTCCTTTAATTAGGCAAGTATTATATCAAATTATTTTCATCTGACGGTGGCAAAATTAATCAACTTATTTAAACTGAACTGCGGTCAACCGGTGACCAGTTTTATCTGGCTCAAAAGTGAGAGTGGGGGACTCAATTAAAGCGTTGGGGGCCAAGCGCACTACTGAAGAACCAGTCGGCTGTTCAACAATGACTTGGTAGGTTTCCAGTTCGGTTCCTGGTTGTTTTTGATCAAAGAAAAAGTAAGAGTAGGGGAGAGCCTGGGTGGTTGGTTGGTGATAATTCAACTCAATATTCACCGACGTCTGGATTGGGACTTCGGCTAACACGCCCACCACTAACATCCCGTGTTCTTGAGATATTCTTAGTTTGTTTTGGTCAATTTTTATTCCATTGATCACCACTTCGTCTAGAACGTTTTTCAGCGGCAAAAACCAACGAATATAAACTGAGTACTGACCACTAGGCCAAGCCGTGGTGGTAGCAGTATTGGAAAGCTGAGTCTTCCGCTGATGTTTAACTGAATCGGGTAGTAATTGAATATTCTCCTCAATTTTTCGCTTAATGCTAGAGTTGACTCGGTTGACACCCACATTAGTTTCCACCTGATACACCGAATCTACAACGCAGGGAACCTGAGAAAACTGACTGGGGCAGATGGGCAACACCAACGATCCAGACCAACGCAGGGGTTGCATTATTTCTTGTTCGGCTTCTTCCAACAAGCTAACCTGCAAATCTCCAGACGTAAATAGCTCGGGCAGGGTTGAAACAATCGCTAAAAATTCTTGACTGGATTTTTTTAAAATGTGTTGAAAAAAAACATCCAACACCGCGCTGGGGTAGTTTTTTAACTGATCACTCAACTCGACTTCGGCGTGAAAATTTAGGCGTTCTTGAATATTTTTACTCGTCAAACTTTCGTTATATTGGGGGAGCGTGAGGGGCCCAGTGGTATCTAGTAGCTTGGCAAAAGCGGTGGTGGGCATCGAGACCACGCCGTCGACACTAACGCCCATAGCTTTTTCGATAAACCAAGCCGCTCGCTTAGCGCTTTCTGGATGGTGCGGATCCCAATTGCTGTCTCTAAAGTACCACGACTTTTCCTTCAAGATGTCTTCTAGGTCTTGAGGTGGCTCAATTACCCCGCCAATACGCCGATCGATTTCGTAACTACTCAGGGTTTGGGTGGCGGTAATTTGTCCCTTTTCGACAGTGATGAGCGCCACAGCTTGCACAAATCCACCAGTTGGTCGAAGCTCTGATGAGTTTAAAAACAAAATTGCATAAATCCTCGGTTTATCCTCCAAACCCAGAAGCGACGGAAGTAGGGGAGACAGAGTTTGTAAATATCCCGCCATGTTTTTTTTCTGGCTAATAAGATTGTTCAAACTACCAAACCATTCTTTATTAATGTCTTCGCTCAAATCTGTGGGGATGAACAGCGATTGGAGTTGGGCCATATTGGTGTATGAAGTCTGGGTGAGGCGAGTAAAATCTTCAAGTACCCCCTCTAGAGAAGTGGTTTGCTGACCCATAATATGGCCAGCGATGGCTAATTCAAGGGTTTGTCGCTCTTTCTCTAGTGTCTGAATGGTGCTTAGTCGTTGAAAAGCGTCAACCAACGACTGAGACTCATCAACTAAGGGGTGATCCACAAATTGACCAATAAGGCGGAGTTGTGGTTGCAACACACCCATGGTGATACCTAGCGAAGGAGAAGGATCACCAGACTCAGAAAAGGTGGCTAACGACTGTGGAGTAGCGGCAAATAACTGTTTTCTTGCCAAAGTGGTTGTGGTGACAAACGCCACAACCAATAATAGGATTGCCAGAGAAATACCCGAGCTAATTGAGCCTAGAATAAACAGTAGCTTGTTGTGCTTGAGTTTTTTTTGTGCTTTTTTTTCGGTCTTTTGTAACTTTAAAAGATGTTTTTCTTTCTCTTTAACCCGAGTTTGAGAGAAAATTTTTTCTAGCTGATCACCCAAAATTAAGGGTTTAACTGGGGGAGCAGACAAACTTGTGGTCACCTCAACTGGAGTATCAACATTAGTGATCTGGATGCTTGACTTAGTGGTGGATTGACTTGTGGGCTGACTGACTAATTGAGGATTAGCAATCAAATTAACCCGATTTCTAACCTCGGTGATCTGGGTAGTTTGAACAGGCTTTGATGGCGTTAAAATTGACAGTGGCGCCGATGTTGCTGGTGGCACTAGCACCCAACTCTTTTTGCCTGGGGGCGGTAGATGCTGGGCGATTGCTGTGACAATATTTTGTTGAGGTGAAGGTGTTTGTTGCGCTTGAACCAAAAACAGCGGTTTTAGTTCAAGCGCAACCTGAGTAGCAACTGGTCGGACTTGAGTGTGAAAATATGTCTCATACAAACTCACAATTTGGTTTGATACAGCAAAGTAATCACAGCTTTCACCCCGAAGTAAAATTGAGGGCATCACCGCCGGTCGCCCTAAGTTGCCCAACACTACCTGAGTCAGTTGCTTGGTGGTAACTAGGGAGAGTGGCGACCGGCACTGCCAATAAAAGCCCTCAGAAACACTAGATAAAAGCAGGCTAAGTGGAGAAACAAGCTCCGCCCCAAGCTCATCTACCCAGCCGTCAACCAAAATGAATTGAGCCGTAGTAAGTTGGGCCACCGATTGAGTTAATAACTCATTGGTGTGTGAAAACCAGGTCTGCCAAAACGCTTGGAGTTCTGGCACCGCCCCACTTAGTTGGGGCAGAGTGGGGAGACAAACCAAGGTATTAACACCCAGTTGTGACGCCGCAAGCAATAGTTTTTCGGCTTCAACCTTGGTTTCCAAGCCCGTGAGTAATACTAAACATTTGTAGACTTTTATCTCTTTTAGAATGGGATTACTTGGTGAAAAGACCCAGCTAGCAAATCCTCCGCTGGTTAAAAAACTCACAAAATAATTCGTCAGGATTTGATTCTGACAAAACACCGCCACCACTGGCTCTTCTTGAATAAGGGCAGTTTTCATGTACTTGCATCCTATCGTCTTCTAAGCCACTTCATCAAGTGTTTGATTGACGATTGAGTCTGCAACCACGTTGTTTTCTCGAGGAATATGGGAAATGGAGTAGGGAATTTTCAACTTAGCGAGTAAGTTATTACATTCTTGCCACAACCCTCTGAGCGCCAATTCTTTTACCCTCCAAGCACCATTGAGTTGTTCAACCACAAGTTTTGAATCAAGAAACCAGCGAATTTCAGTAACTCTCCACGTTTCTTTTTGAGCCAGATATTCCAAAAGCGAATCTAAAAAGGCTTGGTATTCTGCAAAATTGTTTGTTTGGCTGCCCAGGTATTTTCCCTGTCTTAGCACCTCAGCCCCATCGATATAAAAAACGACGCCCGTGGCAGCCGCACCTGGGTTGCCCCTAGATCCTCCGTCGGTATAAATTGAAAGCACCGACTGAGAAGCACCCGCACTCATCATGCGTGATTTTCCTTTGGTTGAATAATTATTCTTCTACCCCGATCTTCTCCAATCGAGAAACTTTCGAGTCCCGTATATTTGGGGTCTTCGCCCAGGGTTGAGTGAACAAAATATCTTTCTGACGGCGAAAGGTAAGTGTTTAGGGTGGTTGGTTGTCCAGTTTCTAATACTTTGTCGGCCGCTGTGATAAGCAAAGAACGGATGTTGTCTAGTCGTTTCGCACGGTAGTCGTTAATGTCAACCACAAGCCGTTTTTCGGCGTTGTTTTGTCCGTACAAAACTCTTGCGAGTCTTTGGAGCGCCGTGAGTGTTTCCCCATGTCTACCAACGAGTAGTCCAGCCTCTTCCTCAGAAACTTTAATGCTGACAACTATTTCTTTTTCCAAATCAGTCACAGCGACTTCGGCCTGAGCTACGCCAGCGTGTTCTAGTATTTTTTCAATGAATTGTTGAATGTCCATAAACTCTCCTCTAATTATTTTTATCTCTTAATCAGTGCGCCTGAGTCTTTATCGGCTGCCCGATTGGCATACAGTTGTTGAATGGTGCTAACAACCGTAGAAACCACCCAATACAACACCAGACCAGCTGGTAATTTTAGGGCAATAAAGGCGCTAAAAATAGGCATTACGTAGAGCATTTGTTTTTGCATCATGGAGGCCATATCTGGCCCTTCTGCCTCATCTTTCTTATTTTTCTCTACTTTCTTACTGTTTTCTGCCTTCTTATTTTTTTCTGCCTTACCAATGGGCCCCATCATTAGGAGTGATAATCCAAATTGCGAGACTCCAGCCAAAATTGGCAAAATATAAAACTGATCCGGCTTACCCAAATTCATCCACAAAAAAGACGGATTGATGACATACCCACCCACTTGTTCGAGTGAGAAAAAGTGGATTAAACCTTGGTACAACACAATTAATAAAACTAGTTGTAAAATTTGAGGTAGACAGCCGGCGAGAGGATTAATTTTATTGTCTTGATAGAGCTTGAGTTGGGCCTTTTGCAACCCAGACGCATCTCCTTTGTGAAGTTTTTGGAGTTTGGTTAGTTCTGGTTGGAGCAACCTCATTTTCCTCGCTGCCTTGAGCGAGCTAAGAGTGAGGGGGAATAAAACCATACGTAAAACAATGGTAAACAAGGTAATTCCCAAGCCCAGGTTGCCAGTTAGTTGGCTTAAAAAAGCCAGTAGTAAAGAAAAGTAGTAATTAAATGTTGCCATAAATAGACTTAGGTTTTCCATACTCTTCTTTCTTTACTACCGACAGGATTTTAGACGCCCAAATCCTAATAGTAGCCCCTTATATACACCGTGTTTTCGCATCATCTCGAAACAATAATCGCCACAAGTGGGGGAGTGTTTGCACTGAGAAGTAAAACCAAATGTGTTTTGTAAAAGACTAACTCTTAGTGTTTTAGTAAAAACTTGTAAATGTAGCAGGATTTTGTTTTTCATGAACGTCAAAAAAGCCAATTACACGGTTAAGGATTTTCTCCCCTTGGATCGTCTGCGCTTGAGCAGACTTCTACCCGTTAGAGTTCTCATCCTAGATAAAAACCCGTGTTTTTTTTGTCTTTTTTTCTTTTTTGGTTGCCAAGTTCGTTTTGCCATAAGGGGGCATTATACACTATAAATTATGAGGTTACCCTGAAGGGCATCACTACATATTGGAAGTCTGGTAATGACTGAACTTTTAGTCTCGCCGGCTTGAGGCTTTCGGCGATCTCAATCTCAATCCAATCATCCTCCACCACCTTAATGAAATCTAGTAAATAGCGGGTATTAAATGCAATAGTAACTTCCTCTCCTTTCACGGTAGCTCCGGCTAGTTCCGAGGTGTTTTCGCCGGCGCTGGGAGAGGTAGAAAAGAGAGTCACGCCGGCGGTTTTAATTCTAAACTGAGTGATAAAAGAATTGTCCTGATTAAAAATTAGCGCTTGATGCAGTTTTTCTTCCAAATCATTTTTGTTACAACTGACGGTCGTTGTAATTTGCGAGGGGATAATTTTTTTATATGGAGGATACTCTCCATCAAGAAGCCTAATATAAAACGCAAACGACCCAACTTCGAATTTCACCTGTTTTAATTCGGTAGATAAAGCAAATGAGACCGAAGTAACTTTTTCCTCTTCCGAGGTTTTAAAAATGTCCACCAGGGCTTTGGCGGGGACTAAAATTGAGCCTTCTTTTTCGATGGGAACGTCAATAGTGCGAACAGAAAGCCTAAATCCGTCGGTGGCGATGAGATGAGTCTTGGAGGTTTCAAATGAAAATAAAATGCCGGTTAAAGTTGGCCTAGTCTGGTCTGATGAGGCACTAAAAGCGACGCTCATTAATGACTCTTGAAGCTCCTTGACGGGGATGACTTTTTTGGTCGCATCAATTACTGGAAAGGCTGGAAAATCTTCCGCATTGAGACCAACAAGCTTAGTAAGGGAATCTTTTGCTTGCACTAGTAAGTTGTTGTCTTTAACTTCAAGACTAATGGTTGGTGCGGAAAGTGAGTTAACCACCTGAGTGAAATACTTACCGGGTACGGCAAAAATGCCTTCCCGTTCTACCTCAGCCTCTACTTCCACCGCAACTCCAGTGTAAAGATCGGTGGAATAAAGAAAGAGTGATTTGCCTTCCGCTTTGAGTAAAATGCTGGAAAGGATGGGGAGTTGTGGTTTAGTGGAAACACTTTTTTGCACAACTCTTAAAACTTTTTGAAGCGAAGTCTGTTTAACTGATAGTTTCATAGAGAAATAATAGTTGTTCTAGTAGGCAGGGTGATAATTGTGTAAAACTGGTTATTTTTCATCATGTGGGAGCATGTGGATAATAAGTGAGTATTTTCTCTTGTAAGCTTTGTGAATAACTTATCTCACATACTAACATTTTTTCTTTAATTTACCACCAGTTCACAAAGCGTTAAATTTATTCAGAGCGACTGTCGGATTTTTCAACCACTTTTTCACAACTTAAATCAACCTACTTTTTATCTGTTGCAATTCTTGCTGAAGCCTGGAATTAAACGCCAAGTCTTTAGTCACCTTGCGCACCGCATGGATCACACTTGTATGATCTCTACCAGCGAACCAGCGACCAATTTCCACCAAAGAAAGTTGAAGGTCCTCCTTCATAATGTACATGGCTAAATGGCGGGCATCCACCAGATGTTTAATTCTTTGCTTGCCCTTTATCTCAGACTGTTTGAGTTGATAAAAATGAGCTACCTCCTTGATTACGTCGGACGGATTGATGAGTAATTTGGGGGTTTTGTCACCACCACCTTGATTAATGAGGGAGAGAATTAATTCCTCATTTAATTCTCTGTGTTTTAACTCGATCTCTGAGCGAATATTGGTGATGAAACCCTCAATTTTTCGGGCGCTAGTAATCACTTCAGCAACTTGTTTGGCTAACTCGATGGGAAAGTTGAGGTGAGCTTGTTCTGCCTTGAGCAGTAAGATGGCAGTTCTTAGTTCGAAGGTGGGTTGACCAATGTCTATCATTAGTCCGGCTTCAAAGCGAGAGCGCAATCTGTCTTCGAGGAGAGAAATATTCTGTGGTGGTCTATCGGAGGCGAGAATCACTTGACTACGTTGTTGAATTAGAGCGTTAAAAGTGTGAAAAAACTCTTCTTGAACCGTGTTTTTGCCCGCAATAAACTGAATGTCGTCGATGAGTAAAACTTGGGCGGTGCGAAAACGTTTTTTAAAATTAGCCGCCTGCTTGGTTTGAATAGCGTGGACGATTTCATTGGTAAACTCTTCGCCCGTACAGTAAAGCAAATTGACGTTGGGATTTTGGGCCACGAGATTGTTGCCGATGGCGTGCATGAGGTGGGTTTTGCCCACACCCACCGACCCATAGAGGAAAAGTGGGTTATATGAGCCGCCGGGGTTTTTGGAGACAGCGATGGCGGCCGCATGAGCCATTTCGTTACTCGAAGAAACGGCGAATGAAGCAAAAATAAAGTCGGGGTTGAGGCCGATTTGTTTGGCTCTAAACTGCGATCGATCTACCTCCGACTGTTTAATGGTGGTATCAGAGAACAAATCGGCCACCAACGGAGACTTGGTGTCCCCCGGGTTGAATGAGTTACCTCCCACGTTGGTTTTTATTGTCGACCAAGAGTTGCGCTCAGCCCCCTGGCTTTCTTGAGCGCTACCCACCTCGTACTGGACAATCACTTCTTTGCCAACGACTTGGGAAAGAGCGGTAGTGAGTTGTTGGTTGAGATTTCTTTTTAAGTTGGTGGCGTGAAAAGCGGTCGGACTAGTGATGGTAGCAATGAGGGTGGAATTTTGATCCACCACTTGGGTGAGGGGATTGGCTAAAATCCAGGTGTTATACACCGCCGGCGAGAGTTGCCCCTCAAGTTTGGAACAGGTTTTGTTCCAAACTAAAGACACCTCGTCTTTGGAAAAAGATTGTAAGGACATATTTCCACCCCAAATATACTTGGAAGTTATACACAAAGTTTCCCACACTCTGCAAGGGGAAAAATACACTGATAAATAGCCTCATCCCTGAGTATTTTGAGGGGGAGGAGCGTAATCAGCAATGGTAGAGCCCGTAAACACAGCGTTGTTGACCACGCTGGCGACTTGCTGCTCTCGTTTTTGTAATAGCTCCTCCGGGTTGGTGGTAATTAGGGAGTGTTCCTCTGGGCTAGCCACCACCCTCAGAGCTACGTGGTTTTGGCCAGCAAAGAAGATGCCCTCTCCAATATCGGCGGTCACTAAGAGCTGGCGCTCGCCTTGGGATAAGTAGAATGTTTCCGCCAAAACGGGAATAGAGGCGGTTGATTGTTTCATCAAAAATTGAATTGAAGCATTAGACACAATGGCTTTGCCAAAGTCGTTGTGTAAAAAATCCTCAACGTCTTGAGTAATAGTGGTAATGCCCAAGAAGTACTTACGAGCTCTTTTGACCATTGAATGAATAAAAGAAGCGGAGTCCGGGTGCTTCATGAAGTACCAGGCCTCATCAATTATTAGGATCCTTTTTTTGAGATTTTTTTTCACTCTCGTCCAAATAAAGTCGAGGATAATATACATCGCTATCGGACGAAGTCCTTCCTCCATTTCCTTGACCGAAAAAACTGTGAGAGGGTTAGTGATATCAATGTTTGAGCCTTGGTCAAAAATGCCTCTAAATGAACCAGTGATAAATTTCTCCAGGCGAGCGCTAATATCGTCTGCCTCTTTGTTTTCCATACCAATGAGGGCTTTATATAAGTCCTCCATTAGTGGTGGTTCATTGGTCTGGGTTGAAGGATCTGGAGTAATGCCTTTGGCTTTATAAGCGGCTACCAAGGCTCTGTCCAACAACGCATCTTGTTGGGGGGTCATGGCGCCCAACATCACTTTGAGCAGGCCGTGGAGCGAAATAATTTTTTGGCCCAACTCGTTTTCACCCTCTTCATAGAGAGAGGATAGGTCAAACGGATTAATTTTAGCCTGAGAACCGAAGGTGAAGTTGATGTATTCGCCATTGACTGCCCGACACATTTCCTCATATTCATGTTCGGGATCAAGAATAATAGCCTCGGTGCCAAACATCAGTTGGCGTAACACCTCAAGTTTGACGGTAAATGATTTACCAGCACCAGATTTAGCGAAAATTAACATATTGGCATTTTCCATTGAAAATCGGTCAAAAATGACTAATGAATCATTGTGTTCGTTGATACCATACATAATGCCGTTTTCTTGAGTCAACTCGCTGGAGGTGAAGGGAAAGGTGGTGGCCAGAGAAGTGGTGTCCATGTTTCTCGTCACCAATAGTTTGTCTACGCCCATGGGGAGGGTGGTTTTAAAGCCTTCATCCATCTGGAGGGTGGCTTTTTTGGACACAATAAGTAGTGACCCAAGCGATGACTGGATTGCCTTGGTGACTCTGTCTAATTCCTCTTTGGAAATTGCGGTAATGGTGACATATAAACCAAATTGGAAAAAGCGTTCTGAGCCTTTGGCCAAATCCTCTCTTAGGTAGCGGGCGTCTTCCAGCTTCACCTCGGTATTAATGTTGCTGATTTTTCCCGCTCTTAAGTCTGATTGAATTTCCGCTTCCATTTCTGTAATTTTTCGTTTTAAGTTATCGAGAATTTCTGAAGAATCTACGGGGTAGATAAACATTGATGTACTGATGCGATGGGGGTAGTTAATCAGGGGTGATAGCCAATTAGCGGGGACGCTTCGGGGATAGCCAGCGACAAACAGCGTGCGGGTATAGGTTGAGTTGATTTTTTGAAAAGTAAAATCGATTTCTATTGCTTCTGGGGCAATAATGTCTTGGATAGTGACTAAGCCTCGGCTAAAATTTTTGATTTTTTCTAACTCCTGTTGTTCTTTGGTCAGCGGTTGCTCGGAGGGAGTTTTTTTCTTGCCAAATGGTAGGAGGGATGAAAGCTTGGGCATATTATTGATAACTTTCGTTAGTTGGTTGGGGCCAGACGGTTTGTTCTGCGGTGACGCCGGCTGTTTTAACCACTGGTTGGTTGAGTATGTTTAGCTGAGGTGAAGGAACTTGAGTAGTTGTGTTTGGTAAGCTGTCTGGGACTGGGGGCGCGGTAGTTTCAGTTTGAATGGGCTCGGAACCACCGTAAGCAGTGCCCATGTCTGCGTGGACGAGACCGCTAGTATAGGATGAGCTTTCGGCTATTTCTTGACCCTCGGTCGATTCGGGGTTGTAGTTCACGTAGAACAACTGAATAATTTCTTGGGTGTTGAGTTGTCGAGAAAAAAGCCCAATTCTCGCAAATTGACTAATTAGGTGGTCGCGCTTGGGCTCGAGCAGGTTGGTGGCTTTTTCGATAATCACGCTGCGCTCGACGTCGCTAATATTAAAATCATCTTTGCCGGGAATAAAAGTTTGGGCGCCCAAAAAACCCATCTCTATTGAGGTGGCGGGAATGACTACGTAAAATCTTTTGTCTAAAACGTTGCGCTCATGAATGAGGTTGGTCACAAACAGGCGGTATTGAGCAATGCGTTTGCGCATGGTTTCATCTTGGGTTTTCTCTTCTTGTTCCGAAAGCTTTCGGAGGTAACCAGTGACATCTTTGGTTTTTGACTGCACCACGATTTGAATGGGATAGTTGAGGGAATTGAGCAACCCTGCATAGGCATACATAATGGCGTCTTGTTCTTCTTCCGCCAGCAAACCAAAGTTCATGGCATCGACTGTGAGAATGATGGCTGAGGTGCCATTTTTTAGAATTAACACATCGTTGGTAATGTCGAAAATATCCAAAAATTGTTGGGTGGTAGTCGTAGATTGGGTGGTGGGCATTTGGCTATGCTAGCATACTATAACCAAGGGTACTTAGAAAATGGGTAGAGTTTAGGTGGTGGCTCTCAACTCGAGAGGTTGCAAAACCGAGTTGTTGACCACTAGTTCGGCGGTGGGGAATTGATAGCCATCTGCCTCGACTTTTATTACGTATTTACCAGCGGTTAGTGGGGTAGTAATAAAAAATTGACCCAAAGCATTGGACTTGACCGCTCGTTCAATTGATCCATGAGCATTATGCACCTCCACAACTGCGCCGGGAATTAATTCTCCATTTTGGGTTAGCACCATACCAACCAGTTTGTTCGGTTCGCTGGGGACATTGGGAAATGGTAGGTTGGTGTTGAAAGTAGCGGAGCTACTAGCGGCCACAACGTCTTTTTTAGTTGAGGGGGTGGGTTGGAGTTGTTGTTGGAGTTCTTCGTTAGTGAGGAGTTTGATGGGTGATTTCTCTCGCATTTCCTCTTCTTCCTTTTCTTCCGCAAATTGAACCAGGGGTGTGTCTTGAACGCGAATAGAGTAGGCCACCTGATCTGGTTTAAGTTGAGTAGCCACCCCAACTCGAGATTCGGATTGGGGTAAAATCTCTTGAGTTATTGGGGCGGGCTGAGCTTCTGGTTCGGGATATAAAAACGGCACAATCACTTCTGGGGCAACGCTAGTGGGTTTGGGCGCAGGGTGATCTTCTGGCTTTCTTAGCGCCCTCACCCTTGGTTGGAGGTCGGGTTTTTCTACATTGATTTTGATGGTAGGTTTGTGAGTGGGTTCAACTTCGGCAAAAGAGGCGATGATTTCGCCAATTTTTACTTGTTGGGCGGTGTCATATTGGTTGTCCTTAGAGCTTGGTTGGTGAAGCGAAGCCATATATTCTTTGATTCTTTCACGTTTAATTGGAGAGAGGTCAAATTCCGATTCGGCGTTGTTGTTGGCGGTGTTGGCGGTGAAGGTAAAGAGCGCGGGTATCTTTGGTTCCCGTTTCCAGAAAAATTGGGTGGGTTTGTACAAAACTCGGATGTAGGTGGTGATCCAGTGGTCTAGCGGCCGCTCCTCGATGGGTAAGAAAGCGGCGGCCGCACCCGTGAGAGCCGAAATGACGATGGCGGGCCACTTAATGAAAACGGGGAGACCAGTTTTGTACAAGATGGCGGCGAACACAATGCCCGCCCCAATTTCCAAAAACTGCTTTAGGGTCATACTGCCCACGATGTGAAATCGGTAGTTAGTAATATCTTGGGGAATCGGATGTTCTTTCATAGTGGGCAGTGGGTCTATGTGATTGTAACAGCAGACACCCCAAGCAGAGAAGGCTTAGATAGCGGGAACCACAATCTCAGCTTCAAATCCGATGTTGTTGCTGTCGGTTAAATTGCCTTTAAAGAAGTAAAAGGGTTTTAACAACTGGTTGGAAGCCACTCGGTAAACGATTTTGCCACTGGTTAGGTTGCCACTTTTAATTTGTTCGAGTGAATATGGTTCAATGGGCGTAAAATCAGATTTGATGATGCGCGCTTCCTTTTCCGAGTTAATGTTTTTTACCGCCTCATCCACACTAATAGTGGGCAGTTCCTCTCCTGATTTGAAAGTTACCAAGGTGGGGTAAAAAACTACTTTTTTAACCAAGTTTTTCTGTGTGTCGACCCAAAGAATTAGCGGGTAACTATCGGTTAATTCGGTTTGGACTGGGTAGTTGCCCGCAGTTTGGGCGTAGGGAATTTTGACCAAAGTGGTGAGCGATTTAGATGTTTTTACCAGTTCATACTCGCCGGTTAGATACTCAACTTCCGAACTTACGGCCGTGAGTGAATAAGTGGTGAAATGTTGATTAATCCAACTGTTGGCAATTTGGGTGGGATCGGGGTAACTAGCGGGTTGAACTTGAGCTGGGTTGCTTGCTTCCTCTTCGTCTGGCAGATATTCCAAAACATAGCGAGTTGGCTCATCTATTTGCGTGATCGTCAAATTTTCGTTTTGCCAAAGCGTGGGATCTTCGGGATCACCCGCCAGGTTGAACTGGGCAACAAATTGGTTTTTGAGTAGCAATGGATCTTCCCAAGTTGCTTGTTGGTACACTGGTAGATTTTCGGGTATGACCAAAGTGCCCCCAACGTAGCCGACATTGGAAAAGCTTGAGTAGGTGTCATCGTAATTTTTATTTTGGTCAGATGTTGGTTGTTGGCTGGGTGTGAGGAGGGTAAACACCACGCCCATCATCACGAGTAAAAGCAGGATAGAGAATACCCAAGATTTTTTTGAGCGCTGGTTAATTAAATGGATAACAGGTTTTAACATAATCTCCTACTCTGTATTTGCCCCCCGCAGGTCTTGGAGGCACTAAGTTAATAAGGCTGAATCCACTTCCGAAAGTATGTCTTCTGCCGTTAATATATATGAGCTCATAATGAAGGTGTGGTCCTGTAGAGTTGCCAGTGGAGCCGACTGCGCCAATTAGTTGACCAGCGCCAACTTGTTGACCAATGTTGTTCGCTTGGTTGTCGTCATGGTTGTAGGCTATATTAAGCCACGTGTGGGCTGTGGGAGTACCCACCGCAGCGCTACTTAAGTGAGCGTAAATAATTCTGATCCACCTTCCTTGCACATATGAGTCAACTACTACGTATTTGCCATAATCACTATTACCCATATCGCCCTTTTGAGCCCAGCCAGCAAATGGGGTGTAGACCTTGTTGGTTTTTGGAGCTGAAATATCAAATGCGTCAGAGTTATTGTGTGAAAAACTGCCCCCTGGCAACTGGATTATTTCTCCCGTTGTGGGCCAGCAAAATACGCCATGGTCGCCAATGGACACATTGGCGATGGCGTCAATCGTTTGGTTAGTGGCAATGGAATTGCCTTGAGCATCCTGGACATCGTAGGTAATTTTTATCACGTTACTAACCAGCACGTCCTTGCCCCCAGAGAAGGTGACACTATATTCTTTTAGTTGGGTCTGACCAAAAAAATCGGGAGAAAAGTCTGCCAAAGAAATACGAGGATTGAGCAAGCTGGCGGGTGGTGAAACTTGGGGATTAATTTTGCCTGAGCGATTAGATTGAAAGTTGAAGCCAGTGTTGGCGCTATCGGTCACAGCGGTTACTTTGAGCGAATAATTCCTTCTAGGTTGCAAGATAATTTTGTAGTTGACGTTGGCGGTCGTGTTGTTTGATAGTGACCCCGGTGATGCCAGTTTTGTCAGCACCGCATATTCAGATTTAGTGGTGTTGACACCACCGAGGTTGCCCACGGGTAGAGGGGCGAGGAAAGCGGAAAAAATTACAAACAAAGTGTAAAGCGTGATCCCAGCCAGCGACAGCATTGATAGGGCGGGGATTAAGGCTAAGACTGGGATGCCAGCCAGACTGCCAAGAAAAGGAGCTTGGGTGGCAACGGAGGTGGCGGCAGAAGAAGCAACGGGGGAAGCTGTGGCGGCAGCTGGGGTGGTAGCTTCCATGCCAGTGCCACTAGTGGCAGATTGAAAAGTGGCGGGTGAGGACGAAAGGACTTCTTCTTGGAAAATCGGTTGGGCGGCTGAACTACTGGGTGATAGCAATTCCGCCCCAGATGAAGCATTGAGGGCGGCGGCTTTGGCTCCAACGTTATATCCTAAATATCCCCCAATTCCCGCTCCCAATATTACTCCAAGTGGTCCAAGTGCCGCTCCAACGGTGCCGCCAGCCAACGCTCCTCCAAGCATCCCGCCCCACTGTCCAGCCATTCCTAGCAAATGTCTAAGAAGCAATCCGATTGCTACTCCACCTCCAACAACAATTCCACCTAACAAGGCTATTTTTTTTGCGTATCTTTTAGCTGTCCGGTTGATGCTTTGGCGAAATTCCTTGTCGGTGAGGTATTTCTTAATACCCAGACCGGCCGCAGCTACCCAGTTGCCTTTTGACTGAGCAGCTATTTCTCCCACTCCACCAACTATGTTTTTTAGATCATTAAGCGCCTGATTGTTTTGGTTGGCAAGGTTAATTTGATCGAGTCGACTAGGATGTAGCTCGTTGCTCTTTCTCGCAGCAGCATTGAGTTGGCCGAGCGACATTGAGGAAGGGTCATCAAGTAAGTTATCGGCTGTGACTCTGTCGGACAACTCAGCTTGCTGATTAAAACCCGGTTGAGTAATATCCCCAACTTGGTAGAGTAAAATTTCGGGAATTTCGTACTCAAGCGATAGTTGATAGGTTTCAACCAAGGTGAGATTTTGATAATTCTGCAGTAGGCCCGCCAAGCGGTTATAGCCAGCTAGGGTGGATAAAACTGTCGTACAGCGACCGGAAAGGTTGTCAACTCTTTCGTTTAATGCAACATTGAATTTTTCATCATCTTCAGCCAATTTTCGACTTTTAAGTAAGTCCAAACGAGTGGTGACTAAGTCTAGTGTGTTTAGTACCGAGCGGAATTCAAGATCAACAATATCTTCGTTTTGGTTGATTTTGTGAGCAACGCCCTCGGCATAGACCACGCCGTTTTCTAGTTCGTTAAGTAAGTGGCTGATTTGCAGTTGTTCAAGTTGGAGCTGACTGAGGTTTTTGGTAAAGCCCTCGGCGGCTTTGGCGCGAAGAGCCGCGACCCTTTGGTTTTCTTTGTAATCTTTTCTTAAGAAATCTTCCCAATTGATCAAGTTGATCAAATTAGGATTCCAGGGTAATTTGTTGCTACCCGGTATTCTAAGGTGCTGGACTTTATCCAACAAAACTTGGTGGTTGGCAGGATCCTCAGTTAGTCCAAATAGGGCGTAGTAAGCCCGCAGTTGAGACTCTTCTTCCAAAGACGCCCAAATTTTTTGCACCCGCTTTTGGTATTGTTCCATTAGCTGCTGGGTGTGGCTGGTGGTAATTGCAGGAGTTACGTCGTCGTCTTTGCCAGTAACCGGCATCGCGCCGGTAAGCGTTCGCACACTGACGATTGCAGATTCGATTGCGGTCTGGTCGCCTTTAAGATCATCGTCAGTAAAGACTGCTATGCCGACAAGTTTTTTTAACTCATTCGGTGCGGTGGCTAGTTTTTCCAGCGAAGTTGCCAGCAGAGTAGCGGTAAGTAGATTTTGAATTGAGCTAAGATTTTGCTCAATAGCTAACAGTATCTTGTCATCTACTTCATCTGGCTTATTGGGGTTGGGGAAAAAGATCTGGGCTATCTGTTTGGCGCTGAGCTTCTTAATGAAGGTCTCCAGGTCTGCCTTATTTTCTGGGTAACTCAGTCCCAAGTCTGTTGCCACGGTTTTGGAACCCATAGTGAGAGCTAATGCCTCGATGGCTCGTTCAAAGTTTAAAGCCGTTGGGCCGTCAATGGCCGTACCAGTGAGACCAGCCAGCGTTGTCTCGGCTTGTTTGATCACTCCCGACTGATTATTTTCTAATTGAAAATTCTGTAAGTTTTCGATTATCTTCAACCCGCCATTTGCGAAGTTGTTGCTTTGTAGGAATTGTTGTTTTTGTGAATCAGTGGCAGTTAGCAGGTAAGTGTCATATTGATTACTGAGCTTTTGCTTAAAGTCATCTTGAAGGTTAAGTTTTTGGTAAATAGCTTGAATCGCTCTTAAACGCGCAGTGGGATTGGCAAAAAAACTAGCCATTTCATCTGGAGAAATAGTGCCCAGATGCTCTGAAACAATTCCTTGGAGTTGTGCCCTCAACTCATCACTTGGCTCAATGCCATATTTGCCTGTCAGGTCGAACAAAAAATGGTTGTAGATCCAGGCAAACTCATATCTCTTGGTTCGGGCGGCGGCTTGAGCGCTTATGACTGTCGAGGCCGCGACTGCTCCGGGTAGTTCAACTTGTGTTTCAGCTTGATCTCCACCTTCGGTTGGGGTGGGTTTAACCCCTGCGGTTGTAACCCCCTTTTGGGGTGGGGCAACAGGTTTGACAGCTTCAGCTGGACCTTTTTCCAATGTCGGTGGAGCCTCCTCTTCTTTCTGTTTGTCCTCTTGTTTTGTTACCAACTCTAATTTCTTACCGATTTCGTCAACAAGTGTTTTCAGTTCAGTGATAGTTTGAGTGTCTAAAACAGTGGATTCTATGAACAGGTCCCCATCTCTAGTGGCGTTCGATAGATAATATTCAATCTCTTTGCGGGGAACATCAAGTCTTATGGCCAGATCGACTATTAGGTAAACGATGTCGGTGGGAAATAAAGACTTCTCGTCTCGAGCGGGATCGTCGAGATCTCTCTTTGCGTCGGTGGTGGTTAAGATGACCCACGAGGGTTTAGAACCAAACCAAACTGGTATTTTGAGGTTTTCTACTAGTTTGTTTTCTTTAAATAGCGCCTCTTGCAGTCCAGCCAAAAAAACCGCCAGCCACTGTCTGTGAGCAAGGTTATTAAGGGCAAAGCCGGAGACCAACCTCTTTGGTTGGCTAATAGTTTTTTCAGAGGAATCATCCGCCATACCTTGTAATTATAGCGGGTTCTGTTGTTGCTGCGGGAGGGAGAAAACGAAGGAATAAATTCGAGGTGGTTTTTATTACTCAGGAAAAAAGCTACAAACCAGTAAATTGTTTTTGAATTGCATCAATGGTGTCTCTAATTGATCGATGCATATCTTGCTTTTCAAAAAACGCCTCAATTTTTTGCCTAATCTCTTCAGTAGATGGCGATTTTTGGTTGAAGTCTCCAGCATTCCCAAGTTCGAACTCACAAACCAACTTAACGCTATTTAAGTCAAAGAAGCTGTCTTGGTTGGGTTGTTCTGAATTTGGTATATAGCCAACCATGATTTTTGATGAGTCACCCCATAATATGGGGAATAACTTAATCTTTCTCTCTTTCGCAACACCATCTGCAACTTTCTTGACATAATATGGCAAACCTTCGTTGCTTGGAGGCGCAAGAGATTCTAAAAAGGTGGTGAGCTCACTTAGTGTGACTTCAGCACCTCGATTTAGCTTATAGGCTACAGAAGTAACTCTGTCGTTTCTGAACTTGGGTCCCTCTCTGAGTACATCATCTGGCGTTGGTGTTAAGATATCTCCCATAGACAGAACCTAATTTGGATTAATACTAGTTTCTAGTATAGCGAGTCAGATAATAATTGCACTATTCAATATTAAATTGGGACGAGCAATTTCTACAAAAACTATGTTGTATTTGGTTGTCGTTGGGCGACTACGTCATTCAGATCTAGTCTGTCAATATCTTCTGGTTTTAAAGCACCAAGGATCTGTTGAATTTGAGCCTGATCAAGAAGATGAGAGTATCGCCCTAGTCCTCTCGGAAGAACCTCTCGTCCACTAAGTAAATCGACGCGAGTCTCCCTAGAAATTCCAGCTAAAAAGGTTACGATTTCTTGTCGGTAACCTCTTTTTATTTTTGTTTCAAAGAAATCCTTAAGCCGAACAGGAGATAGCGAGAACAAGAGTTTTTCTTGAGCTCTTGATTTTTCTATAATTCTTTTAGCCCTATCTGGATTGATCCCTATCAACTCTAATAAAGGTTCTTGACCCGTTCTTGCTGCTACACGCAAGCTCTGACCACCTTGGGTAATATCATACAGAACCAACAACACAAATAATGCTTTTGAACCAATTGAATGCTCCTCTCGCTCCGTCCTAATTGTACCGGTCGCATCCCCTTCGTTCCCATCTTCATCCAGATCGATAAATATTTTTTCGTTTTCAACAGGTTTCAAATCATCAACCAGTACTTGATCTACTCCACTGCTTTCAAGGTCTATGCCTTGAACCGCTTGGGATAATTCCTCCTCCATAGCTAGCTCGGATAGTAATGTATTTTGTCTCTTAAGCCTAGCCTTTTCGTTTTGTTCCTCTAGAACAAGCAATTTCTCTTCTAGTGAGGGGTGGTTTCGTCGTATTTCTTCACGAACTTCGTTATTAGGGGCAATGTGCTTAATTAATTCATCTGCTTTTTCATAGTTCCAGACATCTTCGCCAATTTCGAGCTGTTCCTCTAGGGCATTGAGGTAAGCTGGCATTTGTTCTGTAAGTGTGGCGTTAATGCTTATTGACTCTTGGGTCGAATCTTCTTGAATCGTGCCTGAGTTCGTTGCGTTCAATTGTGCTTGACCATCACCAACTTCGGGCACCGTTTTTGTTGCAGCTCCATTGCCAGCCTCCATCGCTGAGGTGAAACCAGCACTAGCATCGTTTTCGGGGTTGTACTCATTTTCACTCATGTATTCAGACTACATCATAACAATCAATTCAACAAGTGAGGTCTGTTAGCTCTTGCCATTTCTTGATATAATATTGTAAATGACTGAACCAAGAGGAGAGATATCAGGTGGTAGTGTGTATTCGCTGGCAGAATTTTCGCAAGCCTTAGTGCGTGCAACAAAATCATTAGATACTGAGCCAGTGGAAAAGCTCAGAAATGAACTTATCGAGATGCTTCGTGGGCTCGATAAATCGAAAAATATTCCAGAATCTTTTAAAATAGTGCTGCTTGAAAAATTTGGTATTACTCAATCTGATTACCAAAAAAGTCACGCAACTCAAGATGAAATTGAACCTGAAGAAGTCGTTCAAGTTAATGACCGGGTTGCGCTGGAATTAGCCCCCAATCTAATTGAAGAGAAAATAATAGCAGCAGACATGTTAGTAAGAAAGTGGATCCAGGATTCGATGACTTTGCCGAGTACACAAAATGAACTAGAAATCCTAGTTGAAGAAGCTGAACAAATCGAATCAGCATTAGAGTTGTTGGTAGCCCAAGCATTTTCAGACAAAGACGCGCATCTTGAGGCTACTCGACTCAAGAACTCTTGGTCAGATATTGCTGGATCTAGACTTAAGCGAATTCAAAAGGCCATAGGTCGATTACAAGAACTAGTTATTCCCAGTGCGAAAGAGAATGGGTTAGATACGATTATTTCTGGGGTCCAGCGATCAATCGATGATCTAGAAAAAAAACTAGTAGACACCAATTTTGATCCAACCATACCGCTGCCTGAATATACTGGTAACAATGCTCTCGAAGTTATTCGTAATACAAGAGTTTCATTTGAGAGAGCCATTCGCGTATTATCTGGAAGTACCATAAATGAAGAAAGATTGAGTGCCGAAGAACTTAAAGATCATGTCGGTAGTCGACTAGATAAGTTAGAGCTTGGTTTAGTAACTAGAGTTTTCGAGCAGTGGAAGTCAAATTTGGAAAAAACAACCCCAAGCCTTCAAATGCTTAGAGTAATCACCGAGCAAGCCAGACAGGCAATTTCCTTAGGTTCTCCTAATTTCTTACATATCTCGCAAATTGAGACACAGCTTGATAGTAATAAAACACTATTGGCAAGTAAAGTTTCTGGAAAAATTTACGAGGACTATTTGTCTCAGAAGTATTGGATTCCAGCACAAAAGTGTCTTGATGAGCTGAAACAAATAAAGTTGGAGACCGGTCAAGTACTTGAATTTACCAAGTGGAAAACTGATGTGAATCAACTAGCTGTGTTCATTGATAGTATTATAGATACGGGTGGTAACTCATTGGTGACAACGAAAT
This sequence comes from uncultured Pseudomonadales bacterium, assembly GCA_964521215.1. Taxonomy (GTDB): domain Bacteria; phylum Patescibacteriota; class Microgenomatia; order UBA1400; family PJMF01; genus DAOQVB01. The sequence continues at coordinate 52,647 of CAZFRD010000002.1, read as the reverse complement.
CTTATGCCAATGCCGTAATTCTATCACAGGGCTTAGAAGCTCGAAGTAGTTCTATTGCACATTTGATTGAAAATCCATCGCCAAATCCTCAGATTGAGAAGGCGAGATTAGAATTGCTAAAGCGAAAACAAAAAGCTGACGCATTATTAAAGGAAAGAATTGATACCGCTGGTAAAGAAGAGTGGGAAAAGCAGCCAGAAATAATTGCTTTAACAAAAATAATTAGGGAAGTAAGGGCAATCGATATAGCGAAAAATATTGCACCACACTGTGGAACAACTGGGGCTACCTGTTATGACACCGCAATGTTAGAAAGTGGCACCCTAGCAAATCCTGGGTTTAAATTAAGACTAACAGATGCACACAATCTTGTAATAAGTCAGAATTTATTGGATAATTCAAAAAAATTTCCACAAAGTAAATCAGTTGGATCAGCTATTTCAGGTCTAAACACCAACTATGGTGAGGCCACTCGCCACTTGGATCAGTGCATTAGAAGAAGTAAAGAGCAGCCAGAGGTTGTGAGCAGAGAGTGGTTTGAAGCAAAAATTCTAAAGATAGAGGAAACTTATGCCGGCTTTAAAGACACAATTAACGTAGGTGAATACAACGCAATGATTGCAATGAGGGACAAGTTATCTAGTTTGGTTGCTCAAGGCAAAATTGCTCAGGCAGAAGTTGACTATATTTCAACGATGATCAGCGCCCGAAAAGAACTTAATGATGTTTATAGAATGGTTGAAAGTACCCAGGACATAATGATTGAAACAATTCGGCAAAACGAGGTTGATCTTAGAAGTTCGCAACTCGGTCACTTATTTCGTCACAAGAAAGTTGGTGCAGCGTGGAGAATTATGGATAGAATTATGACCGGTCAAGAACCAGCGCTGCCAGATGTTGATAGTTCTACGCTTACAGCAGATAGAGACAGGGTGATAAAGTTTGTTACAAGTCAAACCGACCCCGCCTCCGCAATGATTGCCTATAGGCTGTATAGATCGCTTTTTCGCGCAAGTGAGTTAGATATCTTAAATGCAGCGGTAATTAAGGATCAGGTTCGAGAGGTGATCCACTTTTCTGAATTTAGAAGGAAATACAAAGGCAAAGATGCTGAATCAGGTCCACAAATTACTCTGACAGGATATTTTGATTACAATGATCAGCGGGGAGTTGCTGGTCACGCGAAGCCGGTAATTTATGTTTTACCTCCTGGCAAAAGAGATCGATTAGATACGAGGTGGGATTTGTTTCCTGGATTCTTTCATCATTGTTATGAAGGTACGGTATACACCGTCAACAAAGATGGGGTTGAGTACAAAAGAAAGATGACGACTAACTTGGATGCAAAAGGCAACATTATTGACTTTATGTCATATAGGAATGCGCAGGGAGAGCTTATGGTAGAGAATATGCCATGGGACAATATTGAAGAAGATGCGTTGGCAACGTGGTACAGGCAAATGAAAAACACCGCTCATTTTATCAAGGGAGAACTAATCAAAACGGGACTCAATTCAAGCGAATATAGTCAGGTGTCGACATATCAAAGATTGACCAATACACTTACCTATTTGCACCCGTTTATTTATGGTTTGAGGGACCAAATGAATGAAGCGGTTGTATTGGGAGAACGCGCAAAGAGTGCTAGGGCGAGTGGGAACGCTAAGTTGGCAGACGACTTAAGTAAATTAGCGAAAGAGGCAAACTTAAAGGCCAAAGAAATACAGTTTGATTTTCAATATATGTACCTTCTTGGCTTAATTCATCACAACTTTCAGGTAGCAGAGCTTTCTGTTGCATTGAAAAGAAGTCAGGTAAGGGATATTTTACGAGTTGCAGTGAAAGCGGGATTCATTACAGGCGAACATTCTAAGAAGATCAATAAGGAAATTGATAAGATGCAGAGACTCATCGAAGAGTCGCTTCTAAATGCGTCTGAAAGATCAAGAAAAGAGCTGTTTGATATATAAGAGTAAATTTGAGATTACTCACGTTGATGGTTCGAACGATTGGAAAGCGTTAATTTCTTACTTGGTAGTTAAGTTATTAGAAAATAGAAAACTTGTGCGGATTGTGCAAGAATTATAGTATTAGTTTCTGTCTAGACCTGCAGCGTCGCTCTTCCGATTTCCACCCTTTTGAGCTTTTTTGTCTTCTCTGTATGCTTTGAACTGATCTAACTTTTCTTCAACAACATCTCCAACGGTGTAGCTAACTGCACTACCCATAGTTTCTTTTACAATTCCTTTTACCAATCTCGGCACTTTGGGAATTGCGATAGGTGCTATGGCGCCACCAATCGCACCAGCTCCAGCATACTGACCAGCTCTTCCGAGACGTTCTTTCATGGTTCCCCCTCCTTTAACAAATCCAATTCCTGCACCACCAATTGCGCCTACCCCAGCCGTAGTGGCACCCACACCCAACTTAGAAATATTCCTTCCACTCATTCCCAATGGCATTTTACCCCAAGGGGTCTTGCCCGTCCAACCATCTTTGAAGTTACTCCAGCCCTTGTTAGTTATCAGTTCTCCAAAAGCATCCTTTGGCGCTATGCCATCTCTGATTTTTATCACAATATCTGGTAGAGCCAAAATAATGGCCAAACTCATGAGCGCAATAATACTTTCACCAATACCATTACCGGCATTGAGCAAAAATGGTGGCATAAAACCGCCACTACTAGCATTAACTGCGCCTTCTGTAAAAGCATAAAACATCACCAACACCATCAAGATTACGGGGAACGGTGAGAGGTGGCCAACTAGGGTTTTGATCCATGAACCAAAAGCATTGCTTCTACCAGGAATAGCTCCCATCATCAGCAATAGTGGTGCTACTACTACGGAGATGACAATAGTGGCATATGACTTTAGTAGCTCGAAAAACAACCTCACAATTCCAATCAACATCGCTATCGTTAGAATAATCATCAGCGTCAAACTGCTTATTAAACTGACTACTTGGTTGGCAGCCCCATTGATATCAAGACCTGTTAAAAAGCCAGAAATAAAATCCTTGTTGCGATAAAAATCTGCAGCACCCTCGAACAACTTGCCTCCCAACTGAAAAATGTTATAGCCAAAAACATCATCGCTAAAAAATGAAGAGAAAACACCAATGATTAGTGCCATCAACACATACATCAAATCAATCAACAAACCAGCAATGGCGTAGGAAAAAGTAACCAGAATTAGAGAAATAATGATTTGCGGAATCGCTTGTTGGGCAGTAATGGCCGTCTGGCCGACTTTTTGGCGGAACATAATTAGGAAGCCCACCACTACAAAAATCAGCACAAAAAACATGTAGGCAATATTGCGAAAGGTGGTCCATAAATTGAGCACTGGATCAAGCGAAGAGAACCCAAGTCCCTGGGCGTAGGCGGGAGCGGTAATATGAGCAGATTTGAGCACGTACGCCACATACGTCTGGGTGTCTGCCACGGGGTGGGTATACATGGCAGTAATTAAGTTAGACAAACTGCCGATGGCTCCAGTATCTGCCACATTGGTGCCGGAATTATTACTGCTTAGATCCGTGCATCCTTCTTCCTCGATACAGATCTTATTATCTTTGCCAATAATATCCTGCACCCACTCAATAGCAGTAAAACGTGAAACGTTACGGACCAAACATTCTAGCGATGGCGTGGAACAATCGGCTGTGGCTAGACGGTAGTCGGCTAATTCATCTGCAGTGATGTCGACTTCACTGGGGGTACTGGAACTGGAATCTTGTGCGCTAATTACTCCGGCAAAAGCAAGGGTAGAAGTAAAAAGCAAACCGCTCACTAAAACAACCAAACACAACTTGACCACCTGAGCGGTTAATTTCATAGCGGTGTCTATTATATAGATTAATCTTCGGATGAGCAATCGAGTGAATTTGTGCTTGTTTGATAGTCAGAGATGGTGATATGATGAGGTTGTTTCCCTGCCCTAGCATATTAATGTTCATTTGAAAAAGGAGTGATATGGTGGAAAACGCCACAAAATTTTCCGAGATAGTTCAGCAAGCTCAGGACATAGCGGTGGTTTTTGAAAATTCAACAGACCTGGATATTGTGGCTGCAGCCACTAGTTTGTTTGTGGCCCTCCAAGAAGCGGGCAAATCGGTGCGTTTGTTTTCTCCCGAACTGCCTAAGTCTAACCCTCATCTTGTTGGGATAGATCAAGTTGCCACTACTTTTGGTCACCAAAATTTGTTGGTCAGTTTTGATTACAGCGAAGAAAAAGTGGATAAAATTAGTTACCACATTGGAGAGGAAACGGGGAAGTTTTATTTAACGATTAAACCCAAAAAAGGGGCCGAACCATTAGATTCTAAGTTAGTTGAGTTTTCCTACAGTGGGGCAGAGCCCGACTTGATTATCACCGTGGGAGTATCAGATCTGGAAAGCTTGGGCAGTATCTATTTGGGCTATGAGGATATTTATACCAATAGTTCAGTAATTAGTTTGCACGAGTATGAAACTAGTTTTGGCACTTTGCAGTTGACGAGCATGGGGCTGAGTTCTTTGTCCGAACTGGTGGCAGAATTGCTGAAGCAAGCGCAACTGGCGGTTTCTGCCCCAGTGGCCACCAATCTGTTGTTGGGTCTTGAGGATAAAACTAGAGGCTTGCATTATGGCACCTTGACGGCGGAGACTTTTGGCGTGGTGGCAGAGCTGATGCGAGCCGGAGGCGAGCGTACTTGGGTGCCAGTGCGCGAAGTTATGTCCAATCCGGTCAAGACTGAGGTGAGAAAGATTGCCAAAATCAAAGAAGTTGAAGCGGAGAAACCCAAAAAAGCAAAAAGACCGGAGGAAATGACGGTGTCGGTTTCGAGGAAATAGCGATTTTTAAAAAGGTTGAGATGCCAAAGTCAACTACGGCACTGTTGTGCATGCATAGAAGTAAAGGGTGCCTTGACACTGATTGCCCGCTGGTCTGCTGGTAACAACTGCACTAACACACCATTGGCCATGAAAGTCATCTGGTACTTTGCTACCGTGTCCAACACAGGGGGGGTCACCTCCGCATGGTAGCTCTAGATAGCCACCTACTGGAAGATAATTTCCCGCCCAATTCCAAGATTCTCCAGTTGGTAGAGTGATATTAGTTGCAATATCTCCCCAACCTCCAGTACAACTTGGGCAAGTTAATTTTACTTTCCATTCTCGGTTTTCATTTACATATGTTTCAAAAATAAGTGCATCTTGAGTCGGATCGGTGCAACCTCCACTACCAGTCGGCATTGGAGGGATTGGCGTAGCTGTGGGTGGCACTGGCGTGGGTGGGGTACAACTCAGTTCTGTACAGTTGGGATCGGGTGGGTCGGGCGTGGGGACGGGGTCAACTGGTTGCCCACAATGGCCAGTGAGGAATTGTTCCACTGTTTTGCAGGTATCAAGATATTCGCGAGCGGTGCCAGCTTTGGTATTGAGCCCCTTTTGAATTTCGCGTAACCAAAAGCCAAATCGTCCCCCAAGTAATCCGGCTGTCAGAGCCGAGCCTTTTTGTTTGATAGCCCAACCAAAAGTTCTGTCACAGGGTAGTTCCCACCCCACGTGTTCGATATGACAATTTGTTCTCACTCCAGTGATAGGGTCGATGTCATCACAAATAGTTTCATAGACTTTTTGACAACGATCAATTTCAAATACCGAATCTTTGACTGGATCATTGACCGAGATAAAATCAACACCATCAGGCCAGTTGAGTTTATTGCCACTAATTGGTTCACCTTTCACGATATCGGCAAAAGTGTGCTCTCTAGTTCCCCCAGTGAAATCTATTTGATCCCCACTTAGTTGAATCCGGTCAAACTCTTCTGCTGCTGTGGTTAAACTGGCGATTTGTTCGGTAGTAAAAAATGTACCAGCCAAAACCTCCTGAACTTTTTGCATGTCATAGCCCATGGGATAGACCAAAAAGTGTTTCACTTCGCTCACGTCACAACAGGCGTTGTAGGGAAATTTGGGATATGTTCTATCTGTGACATGGAACAGCGATTTGAGTCCCCACTCGCTATTTGGTTCACCTGGGGCTATATCATTAGTCTCTGCACGCGGATCTCCCGGTTTCCAGGTTTCGGCAAAAGAAGGGTGACTGTCGCCCTTGGGCTCTATTTGATGAGAGCTGTCAAGTAATCCCGCAGGATCCTGATTTTTTTCGGGAACCTCGAAGATATTATGCAAAAGTTTGGCACCAAATTCTTGAGTATAAAGTAGTTCGGCTGGTGGGTTTTTGATTGTCTCAACCGTCCCGAATGAACCGAAATCCAGAATACTACTGGCTGGCTCCTTGATTAGTTCAGGACACTCAGCATCGATTTGATTATCATACTTGGTGGTAACGCGATTGCTTGCTTGAGCATTGATAATGTCAATTACAGCTTTGCCTAATTCATCCTTGCATTCGGGGGGGCCAATGCCTCGATTAGAAACACCCTCCAAACAGTAAATTTCGTCTGCTCCAGACTCTTGCTTGTTCGTATCATAATGTTCGGCTGCTTTTTTTAGTTCGGCAACTTTTGCATTAACAGTCTTTGTCAGCACATCCTGGTTTTTCTTGGTTAGCAGCGAGTTACGCGTCAGCTTACTCGAATCCGTCCAGGCTGTGTTGCCACTTCCACCCGAGCCAGCACTTTCCAACTGCGTGGTAGTGAGAATATCAGGAACTTTAAAAGCATTTACTAACACGGCATCGTCTGGTTTACTTGGACCATCTTCTGCTGGTCCCTCATTGGGATGGATGTAAAGATTAAACATACTTTTATAAGTCGCATGGAACACCTCGATGGTGGTCACTAAGAAAGCTAGTCGGTAGGCACGATCAATAGTGAGCGGGGTGTAAAGCAAGCCTTCTCTAGCTGTTTCGTTCCAATCTGACCCAACTAGTTCAGAGCAAATGGCTTTAATGGTGGCAGGATCGGTGTAGGGGGGCAAAGGATTGGGTTTGATGGTGGAGGGAGGCGCAGCTACCAAAGCTTTATAAGCTTCCAACATGGTTTTGATGGTGAAATTGGTTTGCGGAACGGGCCGAGAGTAGAGAGCACAAGCATTGGGGTCGGCCAACTTATTACACATTTCTTCTTGTCTGAGCAAAATTCTGACCGAGGCTTCGCAACGCTGTTGGTTAGTCAGCAGAGAGTTGATTGCGGCGGAGTTGAGTTCGGCTGGTGATTGTTCTTGGACGACTGTGTCTTTGAAGCCAAAAAATTCTTCCAGCGAAGTCATCAAAAAGCGCTTGTCCGAAACATCCCGAAAAACTGGTGTTTGTACCTCACGATAATCCACTGCCAACCAGGAACGAACGTAATCACCGATTCCCGGTGGATCGCCGGCCACTCTGGTACGAATTATGTAATTTTCATGTCCACCAAAGACAGCGCCCGGAGGGTTTTGTTCCACGTAATCTGCCATCCAGTCTTTACCATCTTGGGTTAGTTCTATGTTGAAACCCGGAGTGGCGCAACGTGACTCATATCCCTGAGTGATCAAATCGTCACGGATAGTTTTGAGATTGGCGTCAAACGCACCCTGACTTCCATCTTGAGCTCGATTGAGTCCTTTGATGGGGTGAATATAAAATTGATCTTGCACAGTGTCGTAGTCGTCGTAAAGAGATGTATCATAGCCCTCGAAATTGTTCTCATTTTTTCCTGCTGCATTACAGAGCTCCGGGTGAGAACTGGGAGCAAAACCGCAACCACTGGCGCAAGCAACTAACTGACTCTGCTTTGGGTTATACCAATTTGTAAACTTATTTTCATCAACCGAAGTGCTGCTCTGCACAGAGCCCACAGTGCAAGAATTAGAATAAAAAGTTTTGGTTTGAGGGGCAGTGTATATATCCCAATCACCTGATCTATGTGGATCGTAGGAAAATACTGCAAACATTTCAAAATTAGTATCGGTTTGCCATTTGCGTGACCATGAGGTGTTTAACATTAGAGCAATTTGATTGTCTCTGTATAAAGGAGGTTCCCCAGTTCCAGCAACACCTGCTTCTAGTGCATAGAATGGTGGAGGAATGCCCAAGGTATCATACATACAGTTATTTGCTGGTGGTGCGGCAGTGCAAGCACTGCTGTATGAAGTATCTCCATTTGCATGGTCGTATTCATTGATTGAACTGCCAATAAATCCATTATAAAAACCTGAGATACCTCCGGGGTTAGTAAAAAATTGACCACCAAATGAGGGATTTAATTTATCAACCATGGGTGAAAGTATTTCTACTTTAGTCCCAAGCAGACCTGCTGCTCGAAGTTGTGCTGTTAAGTAATCGGTATATCTTTTTACCGTTGCACCGGCAGTGCTGTTACCACCTTCATTGTCATGATTTGGTTCATTCCAAGGCATAAAATACACTTTTTGTCCCTTGGTATCGAGTTGATGGAGGGTAGCAACCCAAGCATCTGCCTGAGGTTCATCAAACAGCTTACCTTCGTTATAGGCACGAAGTACCACGTTTAAGCCCTGCCCAAAAACAGAACTATAATCTGCACACTGACCTAGTGATCCAAGTACTACGATCCAGCCACCATTTTTTGTCAGCGACTTAACTTGAGAAACTTGATTGTAGTATGGTCCGACATTGACGCCACATTTATTTTCAGCTGCTTTAGCGGACTGAGGGTTAAGAAAAAAAATGAAAAAATTTAACAGCACCAACATAACCAAGCTAATCGAGCGTAGGCGAGACATTGGTTCTATTATATAGCCTTTTACTCAGCTTGGTTGGGGTTTTCCTGATTAATTCCAGTCTGTTGAAGAAGTTGGAATTCTAAAAGTCTTAATTACACTCACGCCGGTAAAATCGGCAATCAAGTTAATGATAATAAAGGCGCTGAGAGCTAAGACCATACCGAGCACGGCGTAGGTGAAAGTTTTTTTGGCTGAATCGATGTTTTTGGGGTTAGAACCGGCGGTCATCCATAAGAATGCACCGATGATAAACATCACAAACCCACCCAGACCGATAAGGGTAATAATAACGGTAAAGACATTGGCGATTAAGCACTCAAGACCCTGAATAGTGGGGACCCCGCCAGACGAGCCAGCCATGCAAACGCCAGACCATTCGACGGTTTGGGCTTGGGCCTGAGGGGGAAGAATTAAGCTGAAAATCAAAAACGTGATGAGTAACGGCGGGATGACGAAACGATGCCTGAGCGAATTCATGATACTGGTAAGTATACTACATGGTGGGGTCACTCTTCGACAGGCTCAGAGTGACACCCCTCAGAGTGACACTCTTCGTCAGGCTCAGAGTGACATGCTTCGACGGGCTCACACTTCGACGGGCTCAGTGTGACATGCTTCGACGGGCTCAGTATGACACCCCTCGACAGGCTCGGGGTGACACTAGTGTAGTACCAATGTCAGGCTGAGCTTGTCGAAGCAGACATTGGTACTACTACAAAACAGCCCGGCATCCGCCGGGCTGTTAAAATTACTATCTTGATAGTATTTATTTGGAGTTAAGAGGTTTGATTTGAGTAAAAGCACCCTCTAAACTAGTGAATCCTAAAATCTGCAGGAGCAACATTAAGATGGCATAGGAAGCGGCGAGCACAATTAAGCCAATTACAGCTGCCGTAATCTTATTGCGAGCTGATTCGGTTTTACCTTTATCACCTCCGGAAGTAATCCATTCAAAAGCACCCCAGATGAGATAAATAAACACAGCTAGAGCAGCTAATGCCATAACGATGGTGAGCAAGCTATTAATAACGCCACCAAGGTTTGAAGCATAGCCACCTTCTGGAGTGTTAACGGTGCCAATTGATACGGCAGCCATAGCATTGGAAGCCATCAAAAATAAAGCGGTGCCCGCTGAGCCAGCGCCGGCAACAATCTTGGTCAAGGTGTTTTTCATATATATCCCTTTGGTTAAGTACTTTTACTACTATAACGCGATATTTACTTATTTGTAAAGATGCTAGTGGTATTATACCAGATAATGACTTTTTAAGGACCCGGAACAGCTGGAGTCCTGCAGGCTGTGCCCCAAAAGTCTAGCACGCAGATACCTAGTATTTGTTGCACGAGCATAAAGATGGCAATACTGGAACTGAGTACAATAATGCCAATCACGGCGGTGGTCATGCGGTTGCGGGCTTCCTCGACTTTACCTTTATCACCTCCGGACGTGATCCAGGAAAAAGCGCCCCAGACTAGGTAGAGCAACAACATCAGGACACCGATAGTAATCACAACAGATAAAATCGAGCCAATTAGATTCGCAAATAATTGCTTAAAAGCATTGGAGCTGGGATTAAAGCTATTGGCCGTGGGTAGTTGTTGATCATATGCTTCTTTCGCAATATTAAATTGGATGCTACTGTTTGTGGGTTGAGGTGTGGCTGCAAAACTTACTTGATTGCTGATAACAAGCATTAGAAACACAAAAAGTATAATTTGTAGCATCTTACTTAGATTTAATTTAAAAATTTTCATGATTAAGTTATTCTGGTGTATAAAACTTAAAATTAAGCAGTTGAAATTCATCGCCAAAGAGCAAATTGCCCGCAAAGCCAATAATAACAAATGACGATACGAGGATCAGCATGCCGATGGCGGCTTGCAACATTCGGTTGCGAGCCGTTTCCAATTTGGTTTTGTCGCCACTGGCGGTGATCCAGACTAGGGCGCCCCAAATAAAGTAAAGTAATAAGAGCAGGGCGCCAACACTAATAATGTTATTCCAATAGCGCACAAGTTGAGAAAGAAACAAGGAACCATCAGCAGCTTTTTCCGCATCGTTACCTAGATTGCCGACGGCTGGGTTAGTAATAGCGGCTTGAGCGGACTCAATGATTTTCATGGTACTAAAGTTTCTAATACTTTGGCCGGGTTGAGAATATCAATGCCAACAATACTCCCCACTAGGCCAATTAAGGCATACATTAATGTTAAAACAATCAGACCAAGCACTCCTTGAAGCATTTGGTCTCTGGCTTTACCCACCTTGGCGGTATCACCGCCCGAAGTAATCCAGGTGATTGCGCCGAGCATAAAATAGGTGATAAAGACCAGCGAGCCCAAGACAGTGAGTAAGGCAAGCACGTTGGACACAATTAATTCAAAAGTGGTGAAAGCGTCTTCGGCATTGAGCGGATCATTGGTAATGCTTTTTATGTATTTATTATCTTCAGCAAATGGTGGCACAATGCCTTCGCCAAATTGGGCCAAAACGCTTGAGGGGATAAAAAAAGACAAGACTAGAAAACCGACAACAAAACTTAAAGCAAATCTTTTTTTCATTTTCTTTTGACTATTATACATAATTTTCTTGATTAACCTAAGGAGCAATTGCTCCGTATTGAGTGATGTCTGGATTTAAAATAAAGGTGGCGTCACCAAAGAAGATGAGTCCAATCATGGCAGCCAGCATATAGGCAGCCACTACCACTACTAAACCAATCATGGCGTATTGTAAGCGTTCTCGAATATCGGCATAGGCTTTACTGTCTCCCGCTCTGGTGATTAGTGAATAGCCCGCCCACAAAAAGTTGAAAAACATAAACAGCCCACAAAGAATTGTGAATAAGCGCAAACCGACGGAAATAAAGGCAAAGATGCCAATGTTGTCACCACTCCCACCAAGCATAGCAATGAGGTTGTAATCACTTACGCCGTTAGGTGGTCTGATGCCTCCGATGACAGCAGAGCCACACGGATCTCCTTTTGTCCAGATTATAGTTCCAGTACAAGCGCCGAGGCATTTACACCGGTAATTCTCCACACATTGGTCTACATAACTGCATTTTGATCCATCCCAGGCTTGCGCTGTTGGTACAAAAAAAATCTGAGCCAAAGTTATGATATGAATCATAGAAGTAAATAGTAAGGCTAGAGCTATTTTATGTGTAAATTTCATAGTTTGGTCTTATTCCAACTTGGGTTGGAGCACATAACTAGCATCGCCAAATAAAAGTAAGCTGATCATGGCTGTCGCCACGTAGGCCACTACTAGTAATAATAGTCCAACCACGCTCATGGTGATTCTCTCGCGAACTTTTTTGTGAGCCTCGGCTGATCCTTGTCCGCCCAAATAATCAAAAGCGGCAAATACTACATTAAAAGCGACCCAAATGCCAGCAATGACATTGGCAAACTTGATCAGGGAACTGAGGAAAAACAAAATGGCAACTTCATCTGGATCAACACCGGAATTTGCAATTTGTTCTGTTACTCCAGGCGGGGTACCAATTTTACCGATGGTTGCATCAAGATTATCAACCGCGCCGACGTTACTAGTGAAAATAATTGCCAGTGCGAGGACGAAAACAATAGAAATAAAAAATTTGGTCATATAATCAGATCGGTTTTGGTCACTATTTTAACAATTTGGACAATCCAGTAAGCCGAGAACATCAGTAAAAAGCCAACTAAAGCAGCCGTCATGATTTGCTTGGCTTCATCTAGGCCCTTTTTGCCACCAGTGATAAATTTTAAGCCAGCCAGTAGAATCATGAAAAATAATACTACACCGGCTACTACAAATAAGTTGCGGACAATCAGATTGACCAGAAAAGCAGGAGTGGTGTAGGTGTCACTAATCTTTGTATCATCAGATAGTTTGAGACAATCCCCCAGAGAAATGAAACCAGAGCCGGGAGCACAACCACTGGGGAGCAAGTTGCACTCTGTTTGCGTACTACAACATTTGGGTGGGCTGTTGGTACAAACTACATGAGAGCCTTCTCCTAGATCTGGCTGGAAATTATGGTTGTAGTCACAGTAGTATACGGCTCCAGTGTCTCTAATGACAGAACAAGCAGCTTGAGCAGAACTGACAAAATATAAACTTGTAATAATACAGAGTAGGGTGAGTAAGCTGGAGTTGATGATAATCTTAATTATTTTTTGCACACTTGTTTATAAAATTTTAACACCGAATACTACTTCTATAATCTGGAAAATCCAGTAACTGGCAAATAAGAGAAAAAATCCCACTAAGGCAGCGGTGGCTCTTTGCTTGCCGGCATCGATTGATTTCTTGGTTGGAGCGCCAATCAGTATTTCAAAGCCGGCCCAGACTAGCATGACAAATAAGATCAAGCCAGCTAGGGGAAAAGCAAAGAAGAGTAACCGGCTAATGATGCCACCTGGTGTTTTAAGTTGAGTGGCAAAAGGTGAGGCTACGTCGTCAAGAATCGTTTTTCCCCCGCCATGTTGTAGCGGGTCAACCAGGTCAAAAAATTCATCGGTTGGCGGATTGATGGGATCGATCACGTGCCCGGTGGGGGTGGGAGCGCCTGTGGGTGTTGGGGGTCTAGGAGTAGGTGTGACGCTAGGGATGACTCCACATTCTGGAGTGTCAGCGCAACAACGGGTTCCTAGCGGTCCATCATTGGCTTGTCCAGTTGTACAACTTACAAAAGAAAACTCAACTGGATCCTCTCCCTGATTATTGTTATTGAAATCACAAAACTTAATTGTACCCCAGTTTGGGGGGTCGTTTTTTATGTTGCCACAGGATGCGAAAGCAGCTTGGGGAGAAATGACAACAAATAAGAAGAAACAGGCGAGTAATGCAGTAATAATTCTACCAACAATTATCATTAAGGTCCTCCAAAGCCAGGTATTCTAAAAATAGTATAGCCAATAAAGTGAAGTAGGGTCACCGAGAAAATAATAAACAACATACCAACTAGAGCAGAAGTGAGCCACTGCTTGGCTTCGTTAATGCGATTAGGTTCACCCTGGGAAACACTTAGGACAAAACCCGAGGCCAAAATGATGATGAGGGCGAAACCACCTCCCATACCCAAACCCAGTCGCAATAAGCTTTTGACGATTTTCTCTGGATCACGAGGGATACAGCCAATAGCAGTCCAAATGCCTTCCCGACCCAACTCATTACCTCCAACACACTGCAAACAAGCATCTTTTGCACTGCCTCCTTCTGGACTCATCAAATCTCCATTAATCTGGTCACAAATTTTGTATTGATAAGGCTGGTTGGGGTCAATTGGTTTAGGTTTGGTGGTTAGACAAGTATCACACTGACCAGACGATCGAATAGTAAATTTTGATCTAAGTATAGTGTCGAATTTATACTCAAATGGGCCAACCACAAATCCATAATTTCCGGCATTTTGAAAAGTGAACACGATTGGTTGACCAGTTAAATTACCGTTTGTATCGGTGTTTCTCGACACATTGTTTCCTTCTGAAGAAAAGTCAATTCTTTTATTTGCATAGGGTTTGCCACAGAGTTTTACGTTTTCAACAGTCAGTGTGATTGGTGTACCGGCTTCTAGACATCCGGTGGGAAAACCGTAACACATTTTGCCACCACGTGTTTGGGAGGCAAAAATTTCTGCTGACCAACTTCTTAAACCAACTTTGTAAGTTGGACTAAAACCAGAAAGTCCGCAACCTACACCAATATCGCCAAGTGAAGGGCCAAAAATGGACAAAAACCATGTCCCTGGTTCAAACGCAACGGGATCAGATAGTGTAAAAGTGATGGAATTTTCATTTGTTGCTTGAGAAGATGCTACCTGAACACTTTGACCTTGAGACGATTGTGCCTTTTTTGCTCTCCAAAGGGTGTAGGTTTCATTGGGGATAAATTTATTTGGTCCACCCGCATTAACAGTAACAGTTGCATTCGTTGGTATCGATGCGCAACTAACATCATAAGGAAAGTTGCTTGATTTTGAGTGGGTTAGAGCGTAACTGCTGCAGCTCGAAGCCATAGCTGTTTTTGGGTTGAAAAAGATTACCAAAGCAAGTAAAAGAATAAAAACAAGTCGGGAAGTGATGACCCACTTTTTACTTTTGAGCATGACTCATGCTATTGTACCTTAATACAGTCTGAGTTTTAAGAGGGGTAATTATTAACTCAACCATGATCAAACCAGTATGAAAAGATACAGCCAGTTTTTGCAAAAAATGGGAATGATCGGATTTTTGTTATTTTTCGTCTTAGGCGGAGTATTGGTGCCAAACAATCTGGCTCGAGCCCTTGACCCAGTTGATGACTTGCAAAACCAGATCAACGAGTTGGAAAAGCTGAAAAATCTTTCGGTCGCGGCCACCACGCCGTTAGAAAAAGAAGTGGCCAACTTGCAATCCCGGATCAACTCAGCCAGATCAGGCATCGAAAAAGCTAAACAAGAAGTGATCCGAGTGGGCAACGATATCGAAAAACGCGAAGTCGATTTAGCCTTACAATACCAAATTCTTTCCAAACGAGTTCATGACCAATACATTCGTCTGCGTTTGGTCTCTTCGCCCCTAATCATGTTGTCACAAAGCACTGTCGGCAGTTTAACCAAAGATTTAGCTTACCGTGAGTCGGTGCAAGCTCAAGACCAACGCTTAATTAGTAGCATCACCAAAGACATCTCTGCGTTAGAAAGCGATCGTCAGGCGCTCGAAGAGCGCCAAGTTGTTTTAGCCAATTTAGAAAAACAACTAGATAGCCAAGCCGATTTTTTCAAGACTGAAATTGCCAAAGCCAAAGATTACCAACAAACCTTGTCAAGTAAAATTGCCGATCTTTCAGCACGACAACAATCAATTATCAATGCTCGGTCTGGGTCGTTCATCACTTCCGTCGGCGAGGTGCCACTAGCAGATGATTTCAATGCCTCCATTGCCTATAAGGCCCAAGCCCCTGGTAATTCTTTTGCCGTCTTCAGCTTTGGTGGCTACACTCATCGTAATGGTATGAGTCAGTATGGCGCCAAAGCCAGGGCTGATTCGGGTCAGTCAGCGGAAGAGATTCTCAAAGCCTATTATCCCAATGCTACGCTCAAACGTGATTTCTCTGCCATGGGTTCGATCAGCGTCCAAGGAGTAGGCACAATATCTTTTGAAGATCAATACCTGCAAGGAATTTATGAAATGCCAGGCAGTTGGCATATGGAAGCCCTCAAAGCGCAAGCGATAGCGGCACGGACTTTTGCCATTAAATACACTGGCAATGGTGCCAAATCAATTTGTACCACCGAAGCTTGTCAAGTTTTTAAAAATCAAAAAAAAGGTGGTGATTGGGAGCGGGCAGTCAATGATACGCGAGGTTGGGTGTTGGTGGATGGTGGTGGGAATCCGGTTTCCACTCAGTATGCATCCACCCATGGGGGATATAGCAATACATCTGGTTGGGATACAACTGATAAGTCCGCCGATGGATCTTGGTCCACCAGAGCGTGGGAAAATAAAGCCAGTAGCCCCTGGTTTTATAAAGCTTGGTATCGCAATGGTTACTTTGCGAGCGGCGACAGCTGTGGCCGCTCGCATCCCTGGCTTTCGCAGGAAGAATTTGCCGACATCATCAACGCTTGGATCGTGCGCAACAATCCTAACGGTGCCGATACCAGTCGAATTCAGCCGCCGACTATTAATCAATGTCAAATCGGCGGCGGCGGCAATCCCTATTCCATGAGCGAACTGCGCGACCGAGCTAATAATTCAGGTGGAGCGGTGACTAATATTTCGGCAGTCAGCGTCAGTCACAGTAATAATGGTCAAACCACATCGGTGCACCTGAGCACCAACCGGGGCAATCTTGATATTCCTGGTAGCGAGTTTAAGTCCACTTTTAATCTAAGAGCCCCGGGTTATTTAAGAATCCCCCAGAGTAGTTTTGGTTTTTTCAATATTGAGTTCAAACAGTAAAAATCAATATGAGTGAAAATCTAGCCTCAGGAGAATTTAGTGAAATAACAAGAAACGTTTCAAGAGGAGAGGCGCTTAAGAAAATTATTTTTGGAACTCTTGCTCTAGTTGGAATTCAAATCGGAGTGGCCAAGGCCGTTGATAGTCCAGACAGAGATGTGCCTATGAGGGCCAGTGAACACAAGTCAGACTATGAGTTAAACGGATGCATGATTCAGGTTCTAGCAATAGAACACAATGTGTCTTCGGCAAATAATTCTTATCTTGATGAGTACGTAACTCCCTTCAAAGGAATTCTAGTGCCAGAATACTTTCCACCAGAATATAATGATAATGGAAACATAATTACAAGAGCTATAGCGAAAATTTTTAAATCCTCTAATAGTTTGTTTGATTATTTCACTACCATAGTTAAGCGAGAAGGAAAAAGCGTATTAGTATTAGATCCAGCTTGGAGCAACCAGTTTGTTACTGCTTCAGCCTTGCTCTCGAGTCCGAATCTCGTTGGGGGCTACTATACTTTGTCTGCTGTAACCAATGGCCTACAGGCCTCAAGAGAAGAATCAGTGCGAGAAAATCCGGTTAATCATCCAGTACAAATTTCACGAAGAGATTTTTTATTATCGAGCGCAAGAGCCATCGCTGCTGTTGGAACGCTTGCTACATTTTTCCCATTAATGGAGGCATTAGAAGTTCCACTATTGGGAGCAGAATTTTCCTTTGGAAGACTTGAGGATGATATTCGGTACGTACTAATTGCACATAAACTAACCGAGCTGTCATTAATGAGAAAGATTAGTGACATCATGCTAATTTATCCTCCGGTTCATTGGGCTGGTATTCGTTTCTATCTCGACAATCCGGATCAAAGAGAAAATAGAATGCGCACGTATAGAAAAATATTGCCAGAGAGTATTTTTCCTGATTTATATGCTACTCGTAAATATTTTTTTGATCATGGAAAAATGATTAAAGAATAGAGTTGTTATAAACAAGCAGTAAATTATGTTGCAATCGTTGCATTTACAACACTTCCGCTCGCATGAAAATTTGAAGCTTAATTTTTCTGATCGTGCTACGTTAATTGTTGGTCCCAACGCCAGTGGCAAGACTGCAATTATTGAAGCCATTCATTTATTAGCCACTGGCCAAAGTTTTCGCGCTGGTAAGGTGGAGGAAATGGTGGGTTTTTTTGCTGAGTGGGCGAGAATTACGGGTAACCTCAGCCAGTCAATGAGCGAACAAGCTGAAGCCGAACAAGAACTAGAACAGACAGAGCTATCTGTGCTCCTCACCCGCGGCATGCTTCAAGGCAAAAAAACCCACCACAAACATTTTTCCGTCAATGGTATCAATCGCCAGCTTCACAAAATGTTGGGCCAACTGCAAACAGCAGTCTTTCGCCCCGAAGACATGCGGATTATTGAAGGTTCTCCTAGTCGCCGCCGCCGATTTTTGGACGAAGTGATTGGCAGTTTTGACGCCGAATATTTACGTTCTGTTAAAACTTATGAGCAAAGTTTAAAACGGTACAACAAACTGCTCGAAATGGTGCGTGACCACCGTCAACCAACTAGTATTTTGGAGTATTGGCAGCGATCGATGGTCAAACATGGAGAATATTTACAACGTCAACGTGAACAGTTTTTACAAGCAACCATCAAAGTACCCTTTGCCGTGCGTTTTTCTGTCACTTATCTACCATCGATTATTACTCAGGAACGGATGGATCACTATCAAGACCGAGCCATTGCCTCAGGCTATTGCTTGGTTGGACCGCACAAAGATGATTTTAACGTTAGTTGTGATGTTCAGGATTTGTGGCGAGGACAACTTGGCCAATTTCACGATGCGGCGTTGTATGGTTCTCGTGGTCAGCAACGACTTGCCATCTTGTGGCTCAAAGCTTGCCAATTAAGTTATATTGAAACTCAAACTGGTCAAAGACCACTTTTGCTCTTGGATGATATTTTTTCTGAACTAGACGAAGAAAACCAGCAAGTAGTCGTGAAACTTATCAATAATCACCAAGCTATTGTCACCTCAGCCGACCCAGAAGTGGTAACTTTTTTACCAAAAAATACAGCCGTGATTGAGCTGGGTAAATAATCTCTTAACTTTTTAATAAAGTGAAAGTCAGTATTAAAGTAAATATTAAAATTAAAGTGCTAGACAAAAGTAAAGCGAAGTGATATTATTCAGCTAATATGCATATTGCCACTATTTCTTCTCAGCGTCAGATAACCCTACCAAAAGCATTGCTTGATGAAATTGGTACAAAAGCAGGCGAGAGACTAGAGTTAAAACTCAAAAATCAGCAGATATTGTTACAAAAAGCCCCAGATATCTCTGAGTTATCTGGATGCCTGCACAAATATGCCAGTCAGCCAGTACCTACCGATTCAGAAATGGATGTGGCGGTATTAGATTATGTAAAAAAGAATTATGCAGCCAAAATCTCTCGTTCTCGCTGACACCAATGTGTTGGCCCGGTACTTGTTGAAGGATCAGCCTGAACAGTTTGCTCAAGCAGAGCGATTCATCCGACAGTCTCCTCAGAGAAGTATTTTTCTACCCGATGCAGTTTTTTTGGAACTCAGTTTTGTTTTGCTCAGTTATTATAGAGTTCCCAAAGTGGAAGTAGTAAAAATACTGGGCCTACTCATCCGCTCAACCAAGTTTGTATTGGATTATCCACTTCTCAGCACCACACTCGACGTATTTGCTAACCACACAATTTCGCTGGTTGATTCGTACATTGTGGCGCAGTACAAAACTGGGCCAGTGCAAAAAGTTAAAACGTTTGATAAGAAACTATTGCGGGTGATTCAAGCTATCTGATGATATCAATTCTCCTTTGTCAACTATAGGATGTGTGGGATAATGCAAAAATGACAATTAAATCTAGGTCGAAACAAGTAAGTCAAGATATTGAACAATACCTTGACCAGATTAATTTACCGAAGCCTGAATCTCACAAAGGTCAAAATGGCAAACTTTTGGTGATTGGTGGTTCTGAGCTATTTCACAGCAGTATTTTTTGGGCGGCGGATGTGGCGAGCAAAATTGTAGATATGGTTCATTTTGCGAGCCCAGCTAATGAAAATAATCAGTTGGTCCGGCAAAAAATCAAAGCTGGATTTTGGTCTGGCATCGTCGTTGATTGGTCGGAAATTGACTATTATCTTGAAGAAGACGACACTGTCTTAATTGGTCCAGGCATGGACCGTTCAGAACAAACCCAAGTCATAATCAATCAGTTGCTGGCAAAATATCCAACTAAAAAATGGGTGATCGATGGCGGCGCGCTGCAAATGGTCGGTCCGCAGTATTTTGCTACCAGTCAAATAATTACGCCACACCATAAAGAACTAGAATTAGTCTTGGGTAAAATTGATCAAACAAATAAAAACTTAGCCATGTCAAAACTACTCGAAACAGGAGTCACCCTGCTGGCTAAAGGTCCCACCGACGAAGTGACCCAAGGTTCAACAACTGTCAAAATACCAGGTGGCAACGCTGGTATGACCAAGGGTGGCACAGGCGACGTCTTAGCTGGTTTAGTAGCTGCGTTGTATTGTCAGCATGATGCGCTCACCGCAGCTATTGTTGGCAGTTATTTGAATAAACATTCGGCAGATACATTGTGGAAGACAGTTGGACCCAATTTTTCTGCGGGCGATCTGGTGGCGGAAGTCCCCAAATCATTTTGGCGACTTTTGCAAGCAAAAAGTCAAAAATTCCCTGCAAAAATTGCATGAATTGCAGTATACTTACATCGTGTTCGATCCAGTTTTTTCTATTACCAACAACTTGTTGACCTATATCACTAGAATTGAGGCTGCCAAAGCTATTATTGACCACTCGCCTCTAATCCCAGCCTGGGAAGCTCGTTTTCGCAGTGAAGCACTCAACCGGACGGTTCATTACGGTACAAAAATTGAAGGCAATGAACTAACGGAAGAGCAGGCGGATCAATTACTCAAACTCCAGTTTGTTAATGATAGTAAAGAAGCACTACGCCAAACTGGTATTACTGCGAGAGAACGAGATGTCCAAGAAGTCATTAATTATCGCAATGTGTTAACTTGGACTGACAGACAAACCCAAGTAAGTACCACTCAAGTTTTTTCGCTTGACACTCTGAACACCCTCCATCGGTTGACAGTGCAGGGTTTAATAGACAACGAAGGAGTGGGGCAATTTCGGAAAAAACAAGTGATTGTTCAAAGTGCCACAAGTGGTGGGGTCATCTTTCGTCCACCAGTGGCAGTAGAAGTGCCCTATCTGATTGATGATTTCTTTGTGTGGGGCAAGAGCCAAGCCGCACAACAGGTACATGCAGTTTTGCGCGCCGCCATCACTCATTACCAAATCGTGTATATCCATCCTTTTATTGAGGGTAATGGCAGGACGGCGCGCGCCATGGCCACGCTACTACTTTACTCGCTAGGTTATGACTTCAAACGTTTTTTTTCACTCGAGCAATATTTTGATACTGATGTGGAAGCCTATTACAATGCCTTACTTTCCGTTCAGCAAACTGGCAAACAGGATCTAACCTACTGGTTAGAGTATTTTTGTTACGGTGTCGCTCTAGAAATTGACAAAATTCAACGCCAAGTTGAGCGACTGTCCAAAGATTTGCGGATGAAAAAACAACTGGGTAAACAAGTGGCGTTGTCCGAGCGGCAAATTATTTTGCTCGAGCTTTTTCAGCAACAGGATCAAATTTCATCCTACGATGCGCAAAATACCTTACCCAATGTTTCAGTCGATACTATTTTGCGCGATTTAAAAGACCTAATCGAAAAAGGGGTGATCGAAAAAGAAGGTGTGACCAAGGGTGTCACTTACCGACTGAGAGAGTAATACCTATATATACAAATCATTACTTGTTGACATTAGGTATTACTTAGGTATATCATTATTCCAATATGTTTTATTCATCTTCTATCACTAGTAAAGGTCAAGCTACTATTCCTCTCGATATTCGTCGTTACCTTGGCTTAGAAAAGGGGGATAAGGTAGTCTTTTCATTTGTCGGAGATCAAGTTCGAGTTGTTGCAAAAAAAACATTTATAAACTTGAAGGGAAGCATTAAAACAAAACAAAAATCAGCTGATCAAGATTGGGATAATCAAATATTAAATTGGTATAAAAAACAGAGTTAGTTCGTCCAGATTGCAGCATGCACTTAATTGATACTAATATCATAGTGAGATTTCTCACCAATGACGAACCCAAGTTGGCGAGTCAAGCTGGGAGTTTGTTGGGTCAATCAGTTGCGGGCAGTTTGGAATTGACTGACGTGATATTTGTCGAAATTGCTTTTGTGCTAATCAGCAACTATCAAATGGAAAAGAAAAAACTTGTGGAAGCGTTAGCATTACTAATTGATTTGGAGTCAATTAGTTGTGATCGACCGCTACTTAGAGAAACGTTGGCAATATTTGAAGCAAAACCAATTTCAGTTGTTGACTCCTACCTCTTAGCGAAGACTAGTTTGGGAAGAAACGCTAAGTTGGTTACCTTTGATAAAAAGTTGAATACTTTAGCAACTTCATTAGCTAGTCTACAATAATATTGATGAGAAGATACTATTATGAAATTTGTTGACTTTGCACAGCATCTGAAAGTACTGGAAGCAACTCCTTCCCGCTTGGCGATGACCGAGCAACTGGTTGAGATACTGAAAAAGTTAGAAATAGCCGAAATTCAACCAGCCTGTTATTTGTTGCAAGGTAGATTAGTGCCTCAGTACGAGTCTTTGGAGTTTAATTTGAGTAGCAAAATGGTGCTCCGAGCCCTCAGTCGGATTAACGAGGATGCTCAAGATACTGGAACGACTAATTTGTTTGGCGAACGGTCGGATGTTGGCGAGTTAGGGAAAGTTGAGCAGTTGTACCAGGAGTTGGGCGATGTTGGTTTGGTGGCTGAAAAAGTGACTGAAGATCGAATGAAAAATGGAGGTCGAGCTAATTCGCTAGCAGAATCTGAGTTGATTTCTATTTTTAACTCTTTGGTCTTGATTGCTCAAGAGGGAGGTGAAGGATCGCAGGAGCGAAAACTTGATCGGTTGGCTGAGTTATTTAAATCGAATGATGGTTTGAGCGCGCGATACATCGCGCGCATCGTCATCGGTAAACTTCGCCTCGGTTTTGCCACCATGACGATCTTAGATTCGTTAAGCTGGTTGGTCAGTGGTGATAAAAATTGGACCAGTGAGCTGGAAAAAGCCTGGGAAAAGCGTGCTGATTTGGGTTATTTGGCCACAGTCTGGATTACCGAAAGTCGCCAACCAAAGCCGAATTATCACAATGTGCTCGACTCCTATTCGGTTAAAGTTGGCACTCCGGTGATGCCAGCTTTATGCCAACGTCTAAATTCCGCTCAGGAAATAATTGAGAAGTTGGGAGAGGTGATTGTTGAACCAAAATATGATGGTCTTAGGTTACAAATCCATCTTTACCAAACTAATGAAACACAACCAAAGGTAGTCAGAGCTTTTACCAGAAGTCTGGAAGATTGTACCCACATGTTCCCGGAATTGTTGACTTTAAGCGAGCAGATAAATTGTCGATCCTGCATTTTGGATTGTGAGGCAATTGGTTTTGATCCGCAAACTGGCAAATTAAAAGTTTTTCAAGAAACCATCACCCGCAAACGTAAACACGAGGTGGAAAATCAAGCCCAAGCTGTGCCCATCAGATTTTATGTTTTTGACGTGATTGAATTGAACGGAACAAGCTTACTTGCACAACCGCTCAACGAAAGAAAAAAAATATTGAGCGACTTATTTTCAATTTTTGGCCCAACTAATCAGTTAAATAGTAGAGGCAGTTTTTTTATCACACCGTTTGTGGTAACTAATGATCCAACAGTGGTGCATCAGTTTCACGAAACTGCTTTGGCGGATGGGCTTGAAGGAGCGGTGATTAAACAAACTGAAAGTCAGTATCAATCAGGGCGCAAAGGTTGGCGTTGGGTCAAGATTAAGGAGACTGAAGGGTCACGCGGGAAATTGGCTGATACTTTGGATGTGGTGATGATGGGTTATTACAAGGGTAAGGGTAAGCGGACTCAATTTGGGTTGGGTGCGATTTTGACTGGAGTGTTGGATGACTCAGGCAAAGTGGTGACGATTGGTAAGATTGGAACGGGGATGAGCGAAGATCAGCTGAGCGAACTAAAACAATTGGGAGATAATCATCAGGCGGCGACTCAACCAGCAGAGTATGGCAAAGTTGATAAGTCGCTCCAGCCAGATGTCTGGCTGGAGCCCGCCGTAGTCATCGAGGTCGCCGCCGACGAACTGACCGAATCTCCTGTTCACAGCGCAGGTCTTGCTATGCGCTTTCCTCGCTTGCTCAAAATTCGTGATGATAAAACTTGGGATCAGGCCACATCTTTGGTTGAAATCCAACAAATAAGGAAAAAAACAACATGAATGAATTGGCTCTTCAAATTGACTACGCAAGTAATCTTGAGCAAAGACGATTAAAAAAAGAGACCGATCCACCAGAACCAATTCATCAGCAACCCAGAGGATTGCAAGTTCCCCTAGATAGGTATGAGACCGATAGGTCCAAGGTAGATTCAAAATCACCAGAGCGAAAAAACGGAATTAGGCGACTACTATCAATTCCTCTTAATTTATTAGCAGGTAAACTGGATCGGCTTCGGTCGGAAGAATCAAAACAACTGGCTGCAAATAAAAAAAAGGCGTGGAACGAGTTGAATGATTCGGTGGGATTCAAATTCGAAGATCGGTTTTTTTCTTGTATAGAGCATACTGAAGTGGTTTTTTCGACTATTAAGGTGAGTGATTTGTTAGCAAACCAACGCCCTGGAAAATTAGCAGAGAAGTTGGACAGAGATGTTGATCTTTTACCTCCAACGGCAGCATCAGTGGTTAAATTTTATATTCATGAAGTTCCATGTTTGAAAGATAGCGGTGACGTTGACCAATCGAAAGAAAAAGCTGGAGAAGGAATTGACTTAATTTTATTTGGTGGCGGCGCCACCGATGCATTGAGCAATATAGGTTTTGCGGCACAAATCAGTGATATTCTCGCCAAAAACGAAGCATTAAAAGGAAAAGTGCGACGGGTAATAGTGATGCCTCATTTGTCAGGTACGACGAAAACCGGATACCCAGTCAATCCTGCGATGACTAATGACTTAGGTCCCGCAGCTGATATTATGATGACTGCACTCGAGCAAGCAGGTGTGAAACTCTCCAGTAATATTTGTTTGACAGGTTTTTCTGCTGGAGCTAATCAGGCAATCATGATGGCTGATCGTTTTTTGGATAAGGGTTTCAAACCTAAGTTAATATTGTTAGAACCGGCAATTGGTAGCAATCCTAATATTGATCTTCGAGTAGCTCAAAAAGGAATTACTGATCCTTACAACTACGCAAGAAATTTATTACCAGAGAATATGCAAATCTCTCGTGCGCAATCTCTTGCCTATATGATTCGAGCAATGTTGAACTCTTGGGATACACCAGAGGGACCAGCAGGCTTAAAACTACCTTCACAATTGGCAATGGGTTACCTAAAAATAAATCCTGCTTGGATGGTCAACGAAGCGCGGAGGTCTGGACTTGAAGGCGATACGTCTCTTGCGATTCCTAACACATCAGCTTTGAAAGAAGATACTACTAAAGAAGTCAGAAAGAAACTAACAGACTTCCAAGTTCCAATTAGCTTGGTCTATGTTGTGGGTGCTACTACTGTAGACCCAACTGATTCTCGGACTAAACATATTTCTGAACGCACGCAATCATTTTTTGAAAGGAGAGCTGCTAGTTTATTTCCTGGTTTGAAGACCATCGTTACCCTTATTCAAGGAGGGAATCATTACGATGCAATGTGGAATATCGAGGGATTAACTAACGCACTGAAGGCGTCACTTGTGGGGGGTTAGCATCAATTATTTCTACCAGCCGATCAACTGATTTTTGGTTAAATTCGGCCAACTTGTTTATATTAGGTTGGAGTCTGGTAATTTTTTCTGGACTATTAATTAGACTAACAATTAATTCTGCCGCCTTATCGGCATCAGTTTCCACAAACCCAATTCCCAACTCCTTGATCAAATCCAAGTTACCTGCCTCCTGACCAGCCAACGAAGTGGTGGCAATAAATGGTTTGTGGCAAGCGATGGCTTCAAAAATCATATTGGGACCAGCCTTGCCCACTACCACATCGGCAGCTTGAAAATATGGTGCTATATCCAAAGTAAATCCCAGAGGCTTAAGGCTGAGGGGGGAGTGGGCAAGTTGCTGACCCAATCGCTCAATAGTCTGATAAAGCAGTTTATTTCTACCGCAGGCCACCAAAATTGTCATGGCAGTTTCGGTTTCGGCCAACGCCTTAACTGTTTTTTGGATGCGTTGCATACCTTCTGAGCCAGCCACAAATAAGGCGCAAAATTTATTGGGATCTATTCCCACTGCTTTTTTAGCTCCAGCCACCGTAGTTGGAGGTTGAAATTCAGGTCGCACAAACCAGCCGGTGACCAAATTTTGAGTATGAGGAAAATCATGGTCAATGATTGTTTTTTGTTTATCATCAAACACTAAGTTAAAACAACCAGCTTGAGCCACATTAATTAAGTTATAACTGCGTGGGTCACAGATGACCGAGAAATATTTTAAAATTCTCTTGCGATGGAGCGATTCAAAAGTAGGATTAAATGCATAGTTGGTAGAAATGACAATCTTTGGTTGATGTTTTTTAATAATCTTTTTAGTTAAGTTGGCGTAATTAATCGTTAATAAAAGCCTCAGTAAACCTAGAAAAAATTTTGAACCAAGTATCAGACTGACTAAGCTATGCAACCACGGTGCGTAGCGATAGTAAAGTCGATAAGGTAGCACGGCCGAATTTTCAACAAATAAACTAATCGAAGTGAATCCTCGGTCTCTCAGCCCAGCTTTGATGGCATTAGCCAAACTTAAATGACCTTCGCTGGAGGAGACAAGCAAAATAGGTGTCGATCTAGCTACTGGCATGTGATTGTATTGTATACTTTGCATGATGAAAAAAACGGTAGTAAATCGGCCATGGCAACATTTCTTAGTGGCAGTGGCAATTTTGTATCAGATTTCGGCGATTTTACACATTATTACTTTGCTGATTCAGGTTGTGATTAACCGCAGTCTGACCCCCATCGGCATCGTGGCGGTTTTTGATTTACAAGTGTTGTTTCCTCAAATGAAAAGTAGTGTTTGGGAGTCACTGGCTTCGCTCGTGATCTATGGAATTATTATTGCCGCCAGTTTTTATTGGTTACGCTCGTTACATGTAACGATTGAAAAAAAGTAGCTAAATTTGGTCTTGGTTTAGCCAGTTGAGAATTTTTTGGGCAGTTTTTTTGTGATTCTTTAACAAATCGGTGATATTGCTCTGCAGTTGTTTGAGGTTGGTTTGATGCCACGCTGATTTTGGCACATGAGCATCACCACCCATTTGGTAATCAATTTCACCGTTTTTGATCTGACGACCCATGAGCACATAGAGTTGTGCTTTGGTGTAAACTCGAGCAAGTTTAAGCACGCCTTCGCGTTCAAATCTACGTAAGCTGTAGTGGTAACGAGGAAAGCGAAATACTGTAAATCGATGCCCTGACCTGACTAATTTGCCGATAAATTCGTAATCTTCAGAGATTGCCAGTTTGTGGTTAAAAGGATATTTGCTTGCCAATGTGTGTTTTGCACCAATTAATGCGCCCATGGCTCCAGGTTTAAACATAGCAAGTACTTCGGTTAATAGATTGAGCATGGTAATTAAGGGTTTATCTGCAGTTTTGTAACCCGATTCTTCTACCCAACAGGTGAAACAGTCGGTATGCTGTTTTGTCGCTAACTGATATTTAATGCCATCCAGAAAAGCCGGAGGAATGCGGTTGTCTGCATCCATAAAAATCACCCACTTGGCAGTGGCTTTTTTGACCCCGAGGTTTCTTTGAGTTGAGACGTTGGCGGTTTTAGCTGAAATCGTCACCAATTGCAAAGCGCTAGAAAGTTTTTGTGCCTCATTGATCGTGTTATCTTTGGAGTTACCATCAACCACAATCACCTCGAAGCGATCTTTGGGAAAAGATTGCTCAGCCAAGTCCTTAAGCAAATGGGGTAAATATTTTTCCTCATTGAGAGTGGGAATGATAATCGAAAAATCAATAGCAGGAGTTTTTGTTTTCACGGACACTATTATATATGGTGATTGATCATGTTATGATTTTGACCATATGCAAGTCGTAATCGGGCTAGGTAACCCAGGAAAAACTTATCAGTTTACCAGACATAATGTTGGTGCAAATTTAGTCTCTCAACTGGCTGATAAGCTGGTTTGGAAGTCCAACAAAACCGCTCAAGCCAAACTGGCAGAAAGCTCAGACAAATCAACTTTATATGTTTTACCAACGACTTACATGAATCGCTCAGGAGAATCTTTGGCATATATCAAAAAAAAACATCCCAAAATTCAAAATGAAGACTTGTTTGTTGCTCATGACGATTTGGACATTCCGCTTGGAGAATATAAAATTCAGTTTGGCAAAGGGCCACATGAGCACAATGGTTTGCTCTCGTTATATCAAACCTGGGGCTCCGCTTCATTTTGGCATATCAGAATTGGCATCGATGGTCGCAACGGCGCAAGAGAGATTCCTGGCCAACAATATGTGCTCCAGCCATTTATTGGTGATGAAGTGGTTAGGCTGGAGCAGGTCTTGCTCACATTAATTCCGCAACTGAAGTTGAAACTAAATACGCTATGAGAAGTCTGGTACATTTATTAAATCTTCCGAAAAGGTACTTTTTTTCTTCAAGAGATCTTCAGCTCCTCTACTACGAAAGAGTCATTCGAGATTTAGTCAATAAGTTAGTATTCTTTTTTTTCCCAATTTACTTATTTCAATTGGGAACCAGATTACTCCCTAGTTCTCTGATGCTCACCCAATGGCAGGCAGGCATCCTCACTTTGGCTGGTTATTTTATTTTCAGTAAACTTCTGATTGTCTGCTTAGTAATACCAGTGGGGAAAATTACAAGCCAGATTGGCTACCAGCGTTCGTTAGTTTACTCCTATATTTTTAGATTGTTATCATTTTTAAGTTTATTTTTGTCGGTCATATTTCCCATGGCTATCTTTGTCAGTATCGTAATGGAAGCATTGCAGGTCACTCTTTACTGGCCTGCCTACCACACATTGTTGGCAAATAACTCACCCAAAAAAGAGTTGGGGTCCAATCTTGGTACTCTGCAAATTTTACTATTGTTGATTGGAGCAATTACTCCAGCCATCTCAGGATTGCTGAATACCCAAGTTGGTTTTCAGTTTGTGTTTTTTCTGGGACTAGTGGGTGTGACTTTAAGTCTCTGTGTCGTGCTACTTATCTCTGATAGTTGTGATTTGGATACGGTCAGCTTTCAAGAATTCAAAAATTGGTTGAGCGAAAAAAGCTATGAGCGATTCAGCTTAGCTATCATCGGTAGATACTTTTATGACATTATGCTTTTTATCTGGCCATTTTACTTATTCACTCTTTTTGGTACAGTTGAAAGAGTGGGGTTTCTCGCTACTATCGCCTTATTTCTAGCTCTGATCATTACTGTGGTTTCTACCTTCAAACTAGATTCGCTCACCAGTCGTACGCCTTTTAAAATTACTGGTGTGACCATTGCTTTAACTTGGTTATTACGAACCCAAATATTTTCATTTTGGGGTGTGGCCTTGGCAGATACGCTCGACAGAGTCAGTGGAAATTATCATTGGCTGTTTTTTGATACGATTTGGTACAAACGTGGTAAAGGCTCGCAAGCTCACTCCTTTTTTGTTTACCATGAATTACTTCAAGCTTTGGCCATGTCTGTTTTTTGGCTTCTGGTGTTGGTTGTGTTACTCACAAGTGGCAGTTGGAAATTGCTGTTTATCATGGCAGCCATTGGAGCAATGGCAACTTTATTGCTCAGGGAGAAGCTGAGTGACTGACACTAGAAAAATAACCAAACAAAAATCTTCATTTGCGACGGTTGGGTCGTTGTTTGATAATTACCAAGTTGAGGATAAGGGCGGATATATTACTCAGGAATTTCAGGATTTTGGCTATCGTTTAGCCTGTGAGTTAAATGACGAAAAACATAAAAGTTTGTATATTAAAATGGCAAAGACATTACCCCGTCATTTATTAGAAAAAGCACGCACCTTTGTGCTCGATGCCACCACTGCGAAAAGTAAGGCAAAATTATTTATGTGGAAGTTAAAACAACTGAAAAAAAATACATATTGACTGTGTATCTAGCATAGTACTATAATAATAGTTATGTTTGTGGAAAATCAAGAAAATTTTGTAATTACTAAATTAAGCATGATGGAGTTTGGTTTTGCTTCTGCAGAAACGTATAGACAATTTATGGGTTTTGAAATATTAAAGAAATTATTAAAGCTTCATGACCCGAAACTTTCTGAATTATTTGGCATATCATCAATACCTAAAGACTTTAATTTTCAAGAAGATTGGATAAAATCCACAGGAGAATTTGAAGTTGAAGCTAAGGTTTACTTAAACGGTATTAGATATAAAGTCTTGGGTAGAAGAGTTCAGGACAATGTTGTTTCAAGAGGTGCTGTGAGTGAAGATGTTGCTTACCTGGTTGGTGGAGGTGTAAGGGTAAGTCTAGTGAAGGGAAGGTTTTTACGCGAAGAGCAAGACACTCCCGAGGGACATGCAAATTCATTTGCAAATATGGTTCAATCTGGCTTTCTAGGTGGGGGAGGAGAACTCATCGTAGATGATGTCATTCCCCCAAATATGAATAATGGTACAGAATTTATTCTATTGATAAAAATATTAGCTGACCTACTTGATGAGGCAAGAGCTTTAGCAGCTGCAATGGTACCAAAAAATCTTGGTCTTAATCTAAAAGCACACCTGGGTGAATTATTGAAATATCAGGGTCGACCAGACTTATTACCTCAGCTTGACAGTTTTGAAATTGCGGGAGGTGCCAAAGCCGATATTATTATTGGAGTACCTGATCAATTAAATCCACTTGATGAAATGAAACTTATAGCTTTGGCACTAGAAGCATGTGGCTATGAATGGATGAAGGCAGGCGCGATTGGTCCATTGCTGGATAGAATGGCGGGAGATAAAAACACCACTGGTAGTCTAAATGGTAAACCAGTAATTGAATACTTGGTTAATGGCATTCAAAGAGCCCTACGCGAAAGTGGGGCTTCTAATGATGAGATCATAAAATCCAGAGCCACAGTGACGGGAAAACAAGATGGTGGTTTGGAAGCACGAAAAGATGCAACGGGGCTGGGTGGATGGGAGAGTCTCAAGGCATTGGCAATGATAATGAGTTTTGTTTTAGTTGGCAAGAAAGTATTCTTTCGTGGATGCGGGAGTGCTTCAAAAAGAACAATAGAAGAAGCTTGTAGAGCGGGAATGATAGTGACTGGGATTGCAGACATTCATTCAATCTTGCATTGTCCAGAGGGATTTACCGAGACTGATGCCCAAGAAATGTTCGAGGTAAGTGTCAATCAGCGAGGGAACATCGCTGATTGGGCAAGAGACCAACAAGCTAAAGGAAGAAACATCAGAGTGTATGCTGAACCCAAATCTCATGATCAAAAAGAACGAGTAACCGAGCTTGCGGATTCTGTATGTCGATATTGGCAAGACAATCTACCAGACATTATAGTTGAGGCTGCAACACAGTCGACGCTCAATGAAAAAACAGCTGAATTCGTACCAAGAGGAGTAGTCATATTGGAGTTGGCCAATGGTGCAACTACACCATTGGCTGCAGAAAAGTTAGATGATCTTGAAGTCCTCAGAATTCCAGGAATTTTGAGTAACGCTGGTGGGGTATTTGTTTCATGGTTAGAATGGGTACAAGATATATTGAAGGTTACTTTTCAAACAGAAGAGGTCGAAAAACAAGTTGCAGAGTTAATGCGTCAAAACATTCATAAAACAATACAAATTATTAAAATTGCTAGAGAAAATGGTGTTAGTCTAAACATGGAGCAGGCATTCTATGCATTGGCAATAGCTCAAGGTTTAACAGAGAAGGAAAAATATCGACTTAAGAACCTGGCCGACCCTCAGGACAACATTGACGTGATAGCCGGTGAATTAGCTAGGCAAACTCTTAGTGGAATCAATCCTTGTGGATCGGAGAATTGGAACTCAGCTTGGGATCTGCCAATTTAATCAGCTAAACAAAGAGTTCTGCTGTTACACTATAATCATGAAGTTCCCAAAAACTACTTTGTTGCTGATACTGCTGTTGTTATTTTTTTGTGTGGCGCTTGGATACAACTATGTGTGGCGACCATTTGCTGGATCAATGATCGCCACTGAGAGTCAGGAGGATCAAGCCACTACCGCAGGTGAGTTAACTGCCGTTCAACCTTCTCGTCGGTGGCAATTGACCAATCTAACTCCAGAGCAAAAAGTGGGCCAGATGTTGATGGTACCTTATCAGCTGGGGGATAACTCTGCTTCCGATGAAGCCCAGCTGAACCAACTCTTAACTTTGGAACCTGGAAGCATTGCTATCTTTGGCAGTCAGATTAGTGCTCTAGAAGCAAAAGAGTTGACGACTTTGGTGAAACAATCGACGGCAACTGACAAGTTGCCGATAATAATTGCCGTGGACCACGAAGGCGGCGACGTCCAACGATTGGCGGGAAATGGCTTTTCGGTTTTACCGAGTGCCCGCGAGCTCTGTAACCAGACAGAAGAAACTAGAGTAGCGATACTTGATCAGTCAGCTCAAGAGCTAGCCCTCGCGGGCATTCATCTGATTTTTGGTCCGACAATCGATGTTGCCAGCAGCAGCGTGGTACTAAAAAATCGAGTTTGTAGCGGTGATCCATTGTTAGTTAGTCAGTATGGAGAGCAATTTGTGACTGCCTTTTTCAACCGAGGAATTTTGCCCGTCTTGAAACACTATCCTGGAATTGGATCAGCTACTAAGGATCTGCACAAAAGTTTTGACCAACAAACTGTTTTAGCCAAAGACGTAACGCCTTTTAAATCAATATTGGAAACTTCTCCCCAGATAGGAGTGATGGTCGGTCACATGGGAATAGTCAATCAAATCCCAGGTTTACCTTGCTCCATGAGTGCGGATTGTATTGATCAATTAAAGAACACCAATCCCCAAACTTTGGTGATTAGTGACGCTTTGACGATGAAGGCAGTTGCTTATGATAGCGAGGCAAAGACTTACACCAGAACGCTCGAGTCGGTGGCACTTTCAGCAGTCTATGCTGGCAACCAATTACTAGTGTTTGGTCCCGAAACCACTCCGGCGGAGTTACAACTCGTCAAGTCGGCTCTTACGGCTCAGTACATGGCTGATTCCACTTTTGCTGAAAAAGTCGATATGGCTGTAGAGCGAGTTCTTGATGCCAAAGAGTTCCAGATTTTTAAATAAAAAGATTTTTAGTGTACACTAATCTAATGAAGTTTATTAAAGATTTACTACCGAGTCCAATTGCCCTGGCAATCGGTGGTATTTACTTTTTCTTGTCGCTCATACTATCTTTCGATAAACTGGGATCACTTTGGTACCAAATACCATTATTGATTATCGGGCTTGTTTTTGGCCTGATGTTGGTTAAAGTTGACAGGTTATACCTTCACCACTTGTATCGATCGAATGAAACCGATGGCTTGGTTACCCAGTCTTTACTTTTCCTGGGACTTTTTGTGCCACTGTCGTTTTTTGTCGTCACTTCAACCGGCAGTATTTTGGGAGGCGGTTTAATAGTCGGCTTTTTAGCCGAGATCACTGCCACGTTTTTTGGCTTGCGCTCTGATAAAGCTTTGTTAGAAAAAACTTATTTTTACCAACTCCAGCGATCGCTCACCGGAACTGAAATTCAACTGCTCTCAGCGCTAGTTTTGTTTTGGAATGTTTCAATTTGGTTGCTGGCGCTAATATAATACAATCAGCGACATGTTTGGTCTGACTTTTCATCCCTATGGTTTGATAATTGGCGTTGCTTTAGTAGCTGGGTGGGAGTTTTTACGACTTGCGTGTAAAAAATACCAGATTAGTTTTGACAGAATCAAAAACAACATTGTGATAGTTTTAGTTGGTGGGTTTATTTTTGCCCGATTATGGCATGGGGTGACAGACTGGTATCTGTATGCCCCAAATCCGATCGCCTTGTTATACGTTTGGCAGGGAGGGATGAGTATTATTGGTGGAATAATTGGTGGCTGCCTGGTTGCTATTGGACTAAGATTGCTCCAAAGCAGACCCAAGCCTAGCGAAGGCAAATTATCTTTTTTGTTACTCACAGACTTAGTGGTTCACGCATTACCAATTAGTCAGATCATTGGTCGGTTAGGTAATTTTGTTAATCAAGAACTGTATGGATTGCCAACACAGCTACCCTGGGGAATCTACATCGATGTTGAACATCGATTGAGAAATGTTGCATCTCAGAGTCATTTTCATCCACTTTTTTTGTATGAAATGCTACTTAATCTGGTCATTACGCTGTGGATTTGGCGAAGCAAATGGCAGCTTGGAACCGGTGGATCAACTGGATTGTATTTAGTGCTCTATGGCTTCGGTCGCTTGCTACTTGATTTTCTACGCATTGATCGGGGAAAAAACGTCTGGATTGGTTTGAGTCTCAACCAATATGTGCTACTCATATTAATAATTATTGGTCTGGCGCTACTGGGAAGAAAACATTACCAAGCAAAGTCAGCTAAAATTGGCAGATGATCGGAACCAACTGAGGGTAGCGTTTCTCGGTAGGTGACTGGTAAGAGCTCGTTCGTCAGCATGTGATCAATCGGGATTCTTAGAAACTTGGGTAACTGACTAGGCCAAGATGGTTGGATACCCTGATTATTACGAGAGTCAATCAGCGTGGAGTTGGCCAGCAAAGTTTGAAAGGCTGGTGACCAGCTAGTGCTATTAAAATCTCCCATGACGAGAAGAGGACCTGTTTGGTCTTGAGCAAACTGAGCTAAATTATTAAACAGCTCATTGCGGATCTGAGTATATTCAGCGAGCAGAGGCGGAGGCGGGTGAATAACGACAATTGTAAGTTTTTTGGTTGTTTGAAAGTCTTGGATGGCTGCAACAATTGAGGGGAAGCGACTGTCAGAAAAGAAATGAACACTTGGTTGGTCGACGAAGGGCATTTGAGAAAAAATTGCTAACCCTAGTTTACTTCTGCCTGGAACGTGAAAGCTGTAGGGATAATCCGGCAATTGAGTTTCTAACTGTTCAAATTTTTCGCTTGAAAGTTCGGCAATGCCAACCACTTGAGGATGATTGTAAGCAATAGATTTGGTTAAAGCAGTAAAATCTGTGGTGCCGTAATTGATATTATTAAAGTAAACGCGAATAGTTTCAGCATTGGCTTGATCGTTAGCTGAGGCGGTTGGTTGAAAATAATACGGCAGTAGAAAGATAAATTGCATCATAAAACCAACGGTGGCAGTGAAGACGAGTAGGGGTTTTTTCTGGACCAGAAAAAACCCCATCAACACCAGACAACCGATCGCATATTGCAGGTGAAAGTGAGCGAACAGATCAAAAAAATAGTGGCTTGACCCAAAGAAGCTAATAAAAGTTACACCAAAGATTGTCACTAAACTCACAAGGCCTAGATAGTAAAAAATAGAGAACTTTCGCATAGCAGAAATGGGCAACCACAAAAAAGCAGTATATCATGAGAAAGTGAAAAATAAGTGGTTTTTACTATTATTGTTTGTGTTTGGTTTGGGACTGATCTTTATTTGGTCCAAACCATTTCAATCTAGAAAACCATCTCAACCTGCGAAGCTAGAGGATTACCAATTAGTTCAGTTGGCGGTCAATCGGGATGGTCAAGCGCAACCAGTGGGGGAACTGACCGTCGAAGTAGTAGTTTCCGATTGGGCGATTGAGCAAGGATTAAGTGGTCGATCGGTAATGTCAGAAGACGGCTTGCTTTTTGTGATGCCTGAGCGATCAGTGCCGCGTTTTTGGATGAAAGAGATGCTGTTTGATTTGGATATTGTTTGGATCGACGGTTCAACAATAGTTGATATTACAACTGATGTACCGGCGCCGGATCCAAAAACGCCATTATCCGACCTGCCAGTCTACAGTCCTACCCAGCCAGTTACTCTGGTGCTGGAAATACCAGCCGGTCAAGCCCAGCACTTCAACCTGCAAGTTGGAGACAAACTGGAGATAACAACGCTTTGATTTATTCTGACTATCACACCTCACAAAATTCGCTATCTTCTTTTCCAACCCTCAAGATGCTATGATGAAACAATGATAACTGCCCCGACAGGACAGGCGGTATTTGATCCTTTTGCACCGCCAACAACTATGCCTCCTCAGCCGATGGTAACTGAACCTGCGGTAATTGATCCAGCTATTAATCCAGCAAATGATCCAACAATTGATCAAAGTTCTGTAGACTCAGCAGATCATATTAATGCAACCCCTTCGGATCAACTAGACCAATTGACCGATCAACCTCATCTAGTGAGTTCATCTCAACTATCAGACGACGGTGGTCAAAATCAAACATCGACCAATTCCTATACTCCAACGCCAGCAACAGGTACGCCAGCTACCCAAATGCTAGCGGTTGATGAAGATCAAGCGCAAGACTTTGATTTAACTGAAGATGAGCGGCTGGCACTTTTTGATCAAGTGTTAACCGAAGCCGAGCAAGCTTCCAGCGTTTTTGACCAGGTTATGCCAGCCGCCATCATCGCCAATGACCCCCTCAATCCTCAGGGGATAAACCCCTCCGGCGCACGCAAACCGGAAACGGTCGCTTCCAATAGCGCCGTACCAGAAGCTGGGCTGATTGGCCAAGTGGAACTTGAGCCAGCTTCAGAGCTACCCGTTGAGGTGGAAGGATTTTTGGAACGAGTAGAGGATCATGCCGATAAGCTACCCCAGGAACTGGTCGTAGCCGATGGTAATGTTCAGGCTTTGCCCCAATCGCATCCCACCCAAACGGTGATTGTCTTGCCAATTACTGCCGAAGATGAACAGCATCCAGTCAAAGATGTAAAGCTCAGCTTCACTTGGTTGCTAGAATGGAGTCACAAAATTATTAAAAAATTTGTAGGAAAAGTAGTCTACCGTCATGAATCCCAAATTTAACATCTCTGAGTTGACCAACATATTGGTCACATTTTTTAGCCAACTGACACTGTTGTTGCTTGTGGGTGCCATCGTGGCCGTTTTTGCCTACATGATTTTTCAATGGTTGAAGCACCGAAAAAGAGAAGCCTACGCACTCAATTTTGTGACACTCATGATCCGTTTGCCAAAAGATAATGAAATCAAAATCGACGCAGCAGAGCAAATGTTTTCTGGATTATATTCTGTCAAACGTCGGGGCTTTTTATCTTGGTTAAAACCAGAACATTCTTTTGCTTTTGAAATTGTGGCTTTGAAGGAAGATATCGCCATCTACGTCAGTTGCCCAGCCTTGTTACGAGACTTAGTCGAAAAACAAATCCACGGTGCTTATCCCAACGCTGATATTAAAGAGGTAGAAGAAGTCAATATTTTTAGTGAAAAAGGTAAGGTTGATTTCGCTGCAATTTGTTTTGAAAAATCTAACTATTTTCCGATCAAAACTTACAAAGATTTACCAACTGACGGTTTGTCGCTGATCACTTCGGCACTGTCAAAGATGGGTGATGGCGAAGGTGCAATGATCCAGATATTGCTCACCCCAGAAGGCAAGGGTTGGCAAAAAAAAGGTAAAGGTTTTGTACAGTCAGAAAAAAAGCGCGAAGCCGATCCCGAAAAAGCCACTTATGGTCACGATCCCAAAGAAATGGAAGCGATTAATTCCAAAATAGAAAAACCTGGTTTCAGAGTGGCGATTCGGGTGGTAGTTAGTTCGCCTAATGAAACCACCGCCGAATCGCATATCAATAACATTGTGGGCGCATTTTCTCAATTTTCATCTGCTTACAACAGTTTTAAGCGGGGTAGAGTCTTTCTGAAACATTTATTTATGATTGATTTTATTTATCGGTACATGCCTTTACTCAGACGCAACTCAATCATTTTGAATACTGAGGAAATTGCGACTGTCTTTCACCTCCCAAATAAAACTGTGGAAACACATCATATTAAATGGCTCAATGCAAAAAATGCGCCAGCTCCCAACTTAATTCCTAATACTGGTTTGTATCTGGGAGCATCGCACTATCGGGGCGAAGTTCGCAAAGTGCATATCGGTCATGAAGATCGTCGACGCCACATGTACATCGTGGGAAAGACGGGTACGGGTAAATCTGAGTTTCTCAAAGAAATGATCTTGCAGGATATTGAGTCAGGCAAAGGAGTCTGCGCCATTGATCCCCACGGTGAATTTGTTGAAGATATTTTGCAACTCATGCCACCCGACCGTGCCGATGATGTGATCTATTTTAATCCGTCCGATCTGGATCGGCCTATGGGCATGAACATGATGGAAGCAGACACCGAAGAACAACGTCACTTTGTGGTTGGTTCAATTATCGGTTTGATGTACAAACTTTATGATCCACATCGAACTGGCATCATTGGTCCGCGTTTTGAACATGCTATCCGTAACGCCATGTTAACGATTATGTATAAGCCTGGCTCAACTTTTATCGAATTAGTCCGAGCGCTGACCGATCAAAAATACGTGCAAGAACTATTACCAATTGTTAAAGATCCAGTAGTTCGTCGGTACTGGACAGATCAGATTGCTCAGACTTCGGACTTTCATAAATCTGAGGTGTTGGACTATATTGTGTCAAAATTTGGTCGATTTGTGACCAACAAAACTATGCGTAACATTATTGGTCAACCAACCAGCGCCTTTAATTTCCGTGAAGCGATGGATCAAAATAAAATCATCTTATGTAATTTGTCCAAAGGTATTTTGGGAGAAGAGGACGCTAAATTTTTGGGCCTAATTTTAGTACCAAAAGTACTGACAGCGGCGATGAGTAGACAAGACATGGAGATGGACAAACGTAATGACTTTTACCTTTATGTTGATGAGTTTCAGAACTATGCCACGGAAGATTTTGCCGTCATTTTGTCCGAAGCTAGAAAATACCGTCTGAATTTAATCGTCGCCAACCAGTTTGTGGCTCAGATTGACGAAGATGTAAAAAATGCCGTCTTTGGTAACGTTGGTACGATGGTTTCCTTCCGGGTAGGTGTGCCAGATGCTAACTTTTTACAACATGAATTTGCTCCCACTTTCAATGAAATCGACCTCACCAACATTGAAAAATATCATGTCTATATGAAAACGATTGTTGGCAATGAACCTGTTCCGCCATTTAGCATGTCATTGGCCAAAGATATGGACAAAGTCAAAGCCAGGATGAACCCCAAGCAAGCAGAAATGATTAAACAACTATCCAGATTGAAATATGGAAGAGATAAAGATGAGGTGGAGCGTGAAATTCAATCACGGAGCAACCTGTAGTAAGAGCCAGTTGTGACCTGCGGTCAGACTGGCTATGATAGAACAACATGAGTTTAGACACTGCCGCCCTCCAACAGATCTTAGTCCAATCAGGAAAGGTTAAAGCTGAGGAACTTACCAAATGGGTTGATGAAGCCAAAAGCAACAAACGTGACTTGGCCAGTGTAGTGGTGGAGGAGAAACTTTTAACTACAGAGGCATTGGGCGAGATCTTGGCGAAGTATTTTCAAGTGCCATTTGTTAATTTGCTCGACAAAGAAACAGACCAGTCGGCTCTAGAACAGATTCCGCCAGAAGTGGCCAAGCGTCGCAGGGTCATCTGTTATCGTCAAGATCCCAAAGAAGGTTTATGGATTGCTACGGATGATCCGCAATCCAATCGCTTGTTTGTCCAATTGCTGGCAAAGAAAAATGGCAAAACGGCTCAATTAGCCTACACTACTTCCGCCTCTATTGATCAAGCACTCACAAATTACACAGTCAATTTTCAAAAGTACTTTGAACGATTTTTGCGTGATGATGACAGTTTTGTTATTCGGACCACGGTGCATGATCCGCCGGTTAAGAAGTTAGTTGATCAACTAATCGAGGTCGCTCATGAGCAGAATGCTTCGGATATTCATATTGAACCGAGAGAAGACGACTTTTTAGTCAGATTTCGGATTGATGGTATGTTGCATGACATTTTTACTTTGCCTAAGTATTTACTAGACCGAGTCGTCACCCGCATCAAGGTCCTATCACGACTGCGGACTGATCAGCACTTAGCGGCTCAAGACGGAAAAATGACGATGATGCTCAACGACGACCGCTTGGACTTGCGCATTTCGATCATTCCAGTTGCCGAAGGCGAAAAGGTAGTGGCGCGTTTGCTCACCTCTAAGGCTCGATCTTACTCTCTCGAAGATTTGGGTTTCAGCGAAGAGGCGCTCAAGCGGATTACCAATGCCTACAACCAGTCATACGGCATGGTCTTGAGTACTGGTCCAACTGGGTCAGGTAAAACTACTACCATGTATTCTATTTTGAAGTTAGTCAACACTCGTGAGAGGAACATTACTAGTATTGAAGATCCAATTGAGTATCGATTGCCAGGAGCCAATCAGGTGCAGGTCAATCCTAAAACCAACTTAACTTTTGCGGCTGGTTTGCGTTCGCTCCTCAGACAAGATCCTGACGTGATCTTTGTGGGTGAAATCCGTGACAATGAAACCGCTTCTATTGCTGTCAACGCTGCCCTGACCGGTCACTTGGTGCTCTCCACCTTGCACACAAATAATGCAGCCACCACGCTTCCCAGATTATTTGATATGGAAGTTGAACCATTTTTGGTAGCATCTACAGTGCGAGTGATCATTGGCCAAAGATTGGTGCGAAAAATTTGCGCTCACTGCCAAGCAGAGGAAAAAATCGAGACTAGTGAACTAACCAAGCGTCTTTTTATTGAAAAATTGCCAGAGAATTTGGGAGTGAAAACTGGCAAAATCTCCATTTATAAAGGTAAAGGTTGTCGATTTTGCCACCAAACTGGCTATCTAGGTCGAATTGGTATCTACGAAGTGCTGACTATTTCTAAAGAAATTCGCGACCTAGTTACCAAACGAGCCGATTCTGACGTGATCCATGCTCAGGCTGTCAAAGAAGGTATGACCACCATGTTTGAAGATGGCTTGCAGAAGATTATCCAGGGCATGACCACCATCGAAGAAATACTACGTGTGACTCGCACGGAAGAGATCAAATAATGAAGACGGTCAATCCTGCAAACCTCCGCTTGTCTGCAGACGACAAAATATCCTTGTTTAGCAATATGGCAACGATGTTGTCCGCCGGTATTCCCATTGCGGAAACGATAGAATCTCTGCTCGATGAATCGAAGAAAGATACCAGGCAGGTGTTGCTAATTGTTCAAGAAGATATCAGTTCGGGTCATCACTTGCATCAATCATTTTCTAAGTTTCCTCGTGCCTTTGATAAGGTAACAGTCAACCTCATCAAATCAGCTGAAGAGTCAGGTACTTTGGAAACTTCGCTCAAAGATATCGAAAAAAACATGTTGAAGGAAATGCAATTCGCAGACAATGTCAAATCTGCTTTGATGTATCCAGCTTTAGTCATGGTAGTATTTGTGGTTGTTCTAGTGGTGATGTTGCTGGTGGTGATCCCCAAAATTGCTCAAGTTTTTAGTCGGTTGAAAGTGAGTTTACCTTTTGCGACTCGAATGATGATAGTGCTCTCCAATGCCTTGATTCACCATCCGTTTATTGTCATTGGAGTCTCAGTGGCTGTGGTGGTGGGAGTGATGATGTTTTACCGCTACAAGCGTGAGTTGTTATTCAATTTTCTTTACGATTTGCCAGGTGTGTCTCAATTAATCAGAAAAACAGATTTGACTCACTTCACCAGGAATTTATATTTACTTTTGTCTTCTGGTATTCCGATCGTCATGGCATTAGAACTGGCAGAAGAAGTTGTGAGAAAGTCTGAAGTCAGGGCATTGATCAAGCAAGCACGTAACCGGGCGGTTTCTGGCTACCCGTTTTTTCAAGGCTTGCGGAGCAAACAGCGGATTGTACCGGAAATGATGATCAAACTAATGGAAGTGGGTGAAAAAACGGGCACCCTAGAAACCGCCATGCAATCGGTCGCTGACCACATGGACTACGAAGTCACAAAAAGTCTTGCCAAATTTACGACTATTTTGGAACCGGTGATGTTGGTGGTAGTTGCTTTAGTAGTGGGAGGCATGATGATGGCCATTATCTCGCCAATGTATGGATTAATTAGTCAAGTTGGTTCAATGCGGTAAATGGCTACGTGATTCTATGCAGATTAAAAAATTACAAGTACATACTGGTTTCACAGTGTTGGAACTGATGCTGACACTAACGATACTTGGAGTGCTTTTTGCATTGACCGTAGTGAATTTAACCAACATAATTCCTAAAGCTAACACGCGTGCAGCAGCCGAAGTTTTGATTGCAGATCTTCGCGAACAGCAAATGAAGGCAATGTCAGGTTACGAAGCGGTCGGTGGAGGTGCTTCAGACTATGGAATATTTTTTGAGACAGAGAAGTACACCCTATTTACAGGTAGTAGTTACGTCGAGGGTCATCAAGAAAATTATGTAGTGCCATTGCAAGTTGGATTGGAGTTTGACACGACCAATTTACCACTTTCAACAATGGTGTTTGTTAGAGGAAGTGGTGATATA
Organism: uncultured Pseudomonadales bacterium; assembly: GCA_964521215.1. Taxonomy (GTDB): domain Bacteria; phylum Patescibacteriota; class Microgenomatia; order UBA1400; family PJMF01; genus DAOQVB01. The sequence goes on along the minus strand of CAZFRD010000002.1, from coordinate 10,297 downwards.
GCAAACTATAGTGATGCCTATCACAGCATTCGGATTCGCAACACGGTTACAACCGAGCTACGAACAATTGTATTTAACCAATTAGGTGTACTTGAATTACTATGATAAATACCCTATCCAAACTCCATTCGGCAGGTCATACACTCATTGAATTGTTAGTAGCGATGGGTTTGCTGGCAATTGTGATGCCCACACTATTATCGAGTCTAGCCTTATCGACGCAAAGCAATCAAAGACACGAAAAGCGCCAGCAAGCTCAAGCCATTCTTAATGAAACTCAGGAAGCTTTGCGAACGATACGAGCCAGTGGTTGGGCAAATGTCGCAAGTCCAGGGACGTATCACCCAGTTTATGAAAGTGAAGAATGGCAACTGGCATCTGGCAGTGATACTCAAAACGGATATACAACATCGGTAGTGATCTCTACGGTACGTCGATCGGATATTAGTGGTGAAATAATTGAAACAGGTGGTTGGATTGATCCTTCAACCATGAAAGTAGATATTTCGGTGAGTTGGCAAGGCGAGAATGCATTGTCAATTGAAAGTAGCTCCTTCATAACTCGGTACCTGGATAACCAGCAGCTTATTGAAACAACGGAAGCGCACTTTTTGGCTGGTACGCTCACAGCAACAGCAGTTACCAATACAAACGGGGGAGAAGTAATATTAGGTTCTGGTGGACAAGGTGATTGGTGTAAGCCCAATCAGTATATTTTAGATGAGTTAGACTTACCTGGATCTGGAGCGGCTCGAGATGTAGAGGCGATAGAAGGAAAAGCCTTTACTGGTACTAATGCGGGTTCTGGTACTTACGCTGAAATTAGTATTACAAATGAATTGCCACCGCAAGCGAACATCGAGGCGCTGATGACTGGGTATGATACGAATGATGTGTTTATTGATGGAGGTTACGCGTATGTTGCTACCCAGGACGTTTCTCGAGATGTCATTATAATTGACTTAAGCAACAATCAGGAAGTTGGCTATTTTAATGATCCAGATTGGATTGGATCTGCTCAAGGCGTGTATGTACGGGGCAATGTGGGGTACGTGACCATTGGACCACGTTTACACACGATTAATTTGACTCAAAAAACTGGCTCACGACCCCAACTAGATAGTGTCCAACTTGAGAGCGGTTTTTTCTGGTTTTTGGCACAAGGGTATCGACTACAGGTGGTTGGCGACTACGCCTACGTTGCAGTCAATATTGGTTCAGCAGAACTCAGATTGATTAACATTGCTAACCCAAGTGATATTAAAAGAGCTGCACGTGCCGATGTGAACGGAGAGCAAGGCAAAGAGGTGTTTGTGAATGAAACGGGCACCCGAGCCTATTTAGCGACCAGTGCCTCGAGTAGTAAGCGAGAACTTTTTGTTATTAATACTGGGGTTTCAGCTAGTAATAAAAATAATACTTCCTATTATTTGCCGGTGCTTTCTTCGTATGAAGCAAACGGCATGAGTCCCAGAGGTATAAAAGTGGTGCCAGGCAATCGGGGCATTTTGGTAGGAGAAGGAGGGGAAGAGTACCAAGTGCTTGATACAAGCAATGAATTGAACTTGGTACGCTGTGGTGGCTATAATACCGACACAGGAATATTTGGTGTGTCCGCAGTTCTTGAGGCAGATGAAGATGCGTACTCCTATATTGTTACTGCTAGTCCTTCTGCTGAATTTAAAATTATTCAAGGAGGACCGGGAGCGTCTGTCGCCGCAGAGGGTTGGTACGAATCACACACTTTAGACACAGGTCATGATTCAGGTTTTAATTACTTAGACTATGATTTTCAACTTCCGGGGGATAGCACTGTGCTAGAAATGCAAATTGCTGGAGCAGACGCAGTTTCTGGTAATTGTGATCTGGCCAACTTTAGTTACGTTGGTCCAGATAAAACCAGTAACACTTTTTTTACAGGTGCATCAGCGTTACCGTTCGACAATGACGGACTTGGGTATGAAAATCCAGCCAGGTGTTTTCGATATCGAGTTCATATGACGACTGGTGATGGATCAAATTCCCCCGTGCTTGAGCAAGTAGAACTGAATTATTCACCATGAAAAACAAGGCTGTAATAAGATTGATACACCAGAAAGGCTTCACTTTAGTTGAGATATTAGTGTATTTTGGTTTATTTTCGATTCTGCTAGTGGTTATCAATAGTTTATTTATTACAACTCTTGAACAACAAACGCAAGATTTAGCTCGCTCGGCACTTCAACAGGAAAGCGAATTTGTGCTAGCTAAGCTCAAATATGATATCTACAATGCGGACTCTATTTCTCTGCCAGCTCAAGCTGGAGACGTTAGCGATTCACTCGTGTTTATTACAGAAGGCGTTACCAATAGTTATCAATTAAACGCTACTGAATTAACAAAATCGATTGACGGAGATGTTTTTGAGGTAACGAGTAGCCAAGTTGATGTAGAATCACTTCAATTTGAAAATCAGTCAGGTTCGTCGCTCGACCAAACTGTGGGTTTTACGGTTATTATCACGAGTAGTCAGAATGACGGAAAAGCTTCCTCATCACGAACAATTTCTTCTAGTGTTACGCGCAGATGAAAAAAAACATTGCACAATCATCAGAATCAGGCTACATGTTGACAGCATTGTTAGTATTTCTTGTAGTGATCATAATTATTACAACCACGAGCGTTTTGGTTTCAGTTTCGAGTTTACGTAGCGAAACCTACTTTGATGCCGGATCACAGGCTCTCTCAGCTGCCGATTCGGGTGCAGAAAATGCTATACTGAGATTGCTGAGGGATCCTTACTACTCTGGTGAGACGTTGCAAGTGGGTGATTCTACAGTAGTTATCGCCGTCGTTGGCAGCGCTCCTCAGGTAATTACAGCCGTCGCTGATTCTGGCTCTTTTGAAAGAACTGTACGAGTTGAGTTAGAGCGAGTAGATGGTATGCTAGAAGTGACTAGTTGGAAAGAATTATAGTATGAGCAAAGTGACTGCCCCACTCGTTATCCATATCGATCGTAAAAAAATCGATCTTTTCATTGGAGATCAAAACAAAGTGGTCTCTTGGCAACTTCCCGAAACTATTTTTCATCACTTAGAAATTCAGGATGCACAAGCTTTTCGCAAGTTGTTTGAAGATGCAATTGCCGCCTACAAAATTCAACCAACGAAAATTATTATTATTTTTTCTCACAACATCGTCTTTAGTATTGATTTGCCTATCGAAGAATCGGAACAAACCAAGCGAGAAGCGATGCTCACTCAATTTCGAGATCAAGTACCGTTTGCCAGTCCTTTTGTGAAAGAAGTCAAACTTGAGAAGAAAGAAATGGCGGTAGCGCTTAATCGCGATTTATTTGAATTATTGGTGGCTCAACTCAAGGGATTGGGATTTGATGTATCCACCTTAGTTACGACTCAAGTCCTGCCTTTTGCCATTCCTGAGTCTGGTATGACCACCACGGAGGCATTGGAGATTATCAAGGATTGGGCTCACTTAGAGGCAAATGATTTTTTAGAACCAGAACACAAAGGCGGGTTCATTACTTCAAGAGAAGAACAAGATCCAAAAGAGAGGAATCGCATATTTTTACTGATTGGAGCATTTGTAGTCCTAATTTTGGTTCTTGGTGGTGTCATTGTGTTTGTGATGCAGCAAAATAAAAAGGATCAAGAAGCCACCGCTGCCGCTAAAGCCCAATTGGAGCAACAACTTCAGGCACAACAAGTGGTTCCCACTCAGGCAACTCCCACTTCTCAACCAATTCCAGATCTGACAGTCGAGGCTAGCGACAGTGCGGAGCAGGTGAGTCCAGAACAACGAGCCGAACGAGAAAATTATTCAATAATTATCAACGAGCCAGCCAAATCTAATCTCAAGGCATCGGCTATTGCCAGTAAACTGCAAGCATCGGGTTTTGCTAAACCAACTATTGTCACAAATTTCAATGGGGGAGGAGATGATTTATCAGTGACAACCGATACAGATGTCACTGCGTCTATTCGCTTGTCACTCAAAGCACTTATGCTGGAATTTGATGAGCAAACTTCTATCAGAACCGTGACGGGTAGCGAAGCAAACATCGTTATTACGCTACCTAGCTGAGCTACATGTGGCTAATTTGCACTATTATGAGTGAGTTAATTGCCCCTTGACGGAGCCAGAGTAAATTCGCTACGCTAGTAGCATAACATTAGTAATAAGGAGGATCGATATGAGAAAGTATGCCCGTCAAGCAGGTTTTACCCTGATTGAACTCTTAGTCGTGATAGGTATCTTAGCAGTGCTGTTAGCAATTGTGTTAATCGCAATTAATCCGGCCAGACAGTTTGCCCAAGCGAACAACACACAAAGAGCTAGTGATGTGAACTCAATTTTGAATGCAGTGCATCAATTTATGGCCGATAATAATGGAACACCACCAACGGCTTTGACTGCTTCTGGATCTGGAACTATTTCAGATACCGATATTGATATTTGTGCTGATCTTGTGTCAACATATTTAGCTGCACTTCCTGCCGATCCGCAAACTGGCGAACCCATCGATGAGGCTGGTTGCGCTGGAACGTACGCAACCAACTACACGATCACGCGCAGTGCGGCCAATAACCGTATTACGGTGTCAGCGCCAGGCGCTGAACTTGGCCAGGTGATTTCAGTTACTCGCTAAGTAGCGATTAAGGACGATAGTCAACCCAGCCTCTCGCGAGAGGCTGGGTTTTTGTTATCAAGTCACCCTGAGCCCGTCGAGGGGTGTCGAAGGGTCACCGAAGGGCTCTACACTTAAAGCAACTAATCAATGCTAAAAACTTTTCATGCGGCAGTATTGGGTCTACATCTTAAAATGTAGTGATAAATCATACTACACGGGTGTCACAAACAACTTAGAAAGAAGAGTCGCCGAACACAACGTAGGTTTACATCCCAACTGTTTTACATTCAAAAGACGGCCAGTAAAAGTAGTATCTTCTTCAAGATTTACTTGGATTCTACAGGCTATTGCTTTTGAAAAACAGTTGAAAGGCTGGAGCAGGGCTAAAAAAGAGGCTTTGATAAAGGGAGAATTTGAAATGCTGCAGAGGTTGTCTAGACTTCGACGGGCTCAGTCTGACAACCCAATCAACTCAGTCTGACAACCCAACCAGCTCAGTCTGACAACAACCTTGTCACACTTAGTGATGTCATCCTGAGCTTGACGAAGGATAGACATCACGTGCTCTGAAGTCACCCCGAGTTTATCGAAGGCAATGTCTGCTTCGTCAGGCTCAGCATGACATTGGCGTCTCACTAGTGTCACCCCGAGCTGTAATCCCGAGTCTATCGAGGGATAGTCGAAGCGTGTCACTCCGAGTGAGCTTCCCAATCATCAACCACCTGTTTACAATAAAGATACCTACCGTAGTTGAAGGCCCTATCAGTTAGCGAACCTTTTTCTTGGGTTTCATCGACAGCAATGGCAGTCCCCAGCACTTTAGATCCTTGTCCGAGTACTTGAGAACCACGCTCAGATAGCTGAGCGGCTTGGCTAGCCAATAATGTTTGGTCCAAAGCAATTTGAGTCTCAGGTAATTTGCCCATGACCCAGCCAACAGGCCGACTTATTTGTTCGGGTAAATAGTTGCCTTTATAACCAAGCGCCAGAGCAATTACCCCCAAAACAATGACTACAAATAAGTATCGGAATAGTTTCATAAAGATAGTATAGCGTTATTCGTAACGGAGTGCCTCGATGGGAGAGAGTTGCGCCGCTCTTCTGGCAGGAGCGGCGCCAAAAATCAGGCCCACTATGGTTGATACGCCCACGGCCAGCAACACCGCATCCAAAGTTATTTTTGCTGGGAAGAATTGTTGAATAAACAATGATCCCACATAAGCAATTATTAGTCCAATTAAGCCGCCAAATGCCGAAAGCAAAGCGGCTTCAATTAAAAATTGAACCATAATAATATTTGGGGTGGCACCCAGAGCTTTTCTTAAGCCAATTTCTCGAGTCCTTTCGGTTACGGAAACTAACATAATATTCATAATCCCAATCCCTCCAACTACGAGCGAGATTGCTGCAATCCCTCCTAGCCCAGCCGTCAGCACGCCAAGAATGCTGTTGATCGTATCAAGCAACTGAGTTTGGTCAAAAACGGTAAACTCATCTTCTTTAAGACTATCGAGCAGTTCTGTCTCAATCACTCTTTTTGCTTCGGCAATTCGATCACTATCTTTGATACTAAAAACAAAATTGTCAATGTAATTCACGTCAAATCTTTCAACAATGGTATTGAATGGTAGATAAAGATAGTTATCAAAGCTTGGTCCACCAAAACCTCCGCCTCGTTGTTTTAACACGCCAATGACGGTGTACGTCTGACTATCAAGTTGCAGGCGTTTGCCCACAGGATCAATTTCGCCAAAAAGTTCTTCGGCAGCTTTGACACCAAGGAGTAGAACGGGACTGGCTTTTTTTTCATCAACTTCGGTGAACCATTCACCTTTACTGGTTTCGGCGCTTTGTATCTGTGCATAACTAGCAGAAACACCCAATAAAGTGACTTTTTTTTCAGTTTTCAGATATTTGGCTCGGGCTAAGGCAAAATTAGTGGCAGCGCCATCCGAGATTAAATCTCGGTGATTGCGAAGGATTTGCCGAAGATAGCTAGATTTTAGAGTAGTCTTGGTTGTTTCAAGCAAAGTTTGTTCTTGGTTGCCTCCAAAGCCACCACCATCACCAAAAGGTTGGCCAGGTACTACATAAATGGTGTTACTGCCCAGCGCTTCAAATTGATCGCTCACGTAAGCTTGAAGGCCATTGCCAATACTAGTTAGCAAGACTACCGAGCCAACTCCAATAATGATGCCCAACATGGTCAGAAATGACCTCACTTTATTGCGAAAAATAGATTGAATCGCGAGTATAAGCGTGGCGACAAACATTTAACGTTTACCTTTTTTTACTTTGATATTACTTTTAACCGAAACGTCACTCTGAGTATCATGGACGATTTTCCCGTCCACAAAGCGAATTTGTCGTTTGGCGGCAGCGGCAATTTCTTCTTCGTGAGTGACCATAATAATGGTTTTGCCGTTTTTATGTAGATCTTGTAAAAGCAGAATAATATCGTGGCCACTTTTGGTGTCAAGATTGCCAGTGGGCTCGTCAGCAAAAATAATACTCGGATCATTGATTAAAGCTCGAGCGATGGCCACCCGCTGTTGTTGACCGCCAGAAAGTTGAGCGGGGTTATTTTTCATTCTGTCAGCTAGACCCACTGCTTCTAGCATGTTTTTAGCTCTTGTTGCCTGTTCTTTTTCTGGCACCCGAGCATAGATGAGTGGCAGTTTAACATTGTCGAGAGCGCTAGTTCTGGGTAACAAATTAAACTGTTGAAACACAAAACCAATCTCTTTGTTTCTCAAACGAGCTCGCTCCACCTCATTATAAGTAGTCACATCTTTACCTTTAAGGAAAATAGAACCTGTAGAAGGTGTAGCGAGCATGCTAGCAATTTGCAAGAAAGTCGATTTGCCACTACCAGAGGGACCCATGACAGCAATGAACTCGCCTGGCTGAACCGCGACAGAAACGCCATCCAGGGCTCTAATAATTGTATCGCCAACTTGATAACGTCTAGTCACGTTTTTCAACTCAAGCAGTGGCTGAGTAGGGGTGTGGGACATAATCACCTAATTTAGTTGGGTACTACCACTTGATCAGTTTCGGTTAGACCAGTAAGTACCTCAATTTCGTCATCTGTTTCCATGCCAATTGTAATTTCTCGAGTTTCGATCTTGCCGTTTTCAGCTTGAACATCTACCAAGGTTTTACCATCTTTTTCACTAATGGCTTGAATGGGAATAACAAGCACGTCAGCTTTTTCTGCCAGTTTGATTGAAACATCGCCGTTCATACCGAGTCGGAAATAGTCTAATCCGCCTTTGTCTGGGGATATGGGGAATTCAACCAAAAAAACCGTTCCGGTTGTTGTTTGACTGCTGGAAAAGGCAATATACGACACCGCGGAGGGAATGAATACATCTTGATAGGCATCAAGTTCAATTTCAGCCGTTTGAGCCAGTTTCACCGAGGCGATATCAACTTCATCCACAGCAGCTTTAAAGACTAAGGTTTTTGGATTGACGACGGTAAAAACATCGGTGGCAGCCAACTGCACCCCAGTGACGGTGGTGGGCGCCGAGACCAGAATACCTTCAATCGGAGAAGTCATTCTGGTATTTTGGATAGCAATATCATTAATTTCCACGGTGAGCACAGAATTTTCTAGATCCCACTGTGCTTGGTCGACAGTGCGTCTGATTGATAATTCGGGCAAGGCGCGATCGGTCCCGTCGCTGTTTTCTACTTTATCATCTCGAGTTTGTTCCCAGTCCCAGCGTTCTTTGAGATAGTTATTCATGTTTTGTTCAAATTGTTTTTGCAAGGTTGCTTGATCAATGGTGGCGAGTGTTTGCCATTTTTTAATCGCATCGCCTTCTTTGGCGCCAAGATATACTACTTTGCCTCCTAATGAGAAACGCAAATTGGCTTTTTCTTTGGCGTCGATAATGCCAGAAACATCAAGGGTTTTGACGAGAGTTTTTCTTTCTGGATGCTGAACGGAAATTTCAGGCTGGTTTTTTTGTTGTTTTTGAAACACAAAAAAACCCAAGCCGATGAGAATTAAGCCAAGGATGATTAAAATTTTCCAGCGTCTTCTAAGAGCTTCTAGGATTTTTCTGGCGGTTTTTTTTAGTTTGGTTTTCATGGTGTCGAAAGTCTATTTTACCACGGACTAAGGTATAATAATCTGGGCTGAGAAAATTTAGGCATGTGCGTGTGTAGCTCAATCGGTTAGAGCACCAAGCTTATACCTTGGTGGTTCCAGGTTCGAGTCCTGGCACACGCACCACTCTTCGACAAGCTCACCAACAGAATAGACAAGCGAAAGAGCATGCTTTGGTTCGAGTCCTAGTCGGGGAGCGGTTTTTCAATTAGCCTGATATAGCAGTATAAAATACTGTAATACACTCGACGGCCACTTACATGTTGGACTGATATATGATACAGTTCCTTTATGTCAACTATTATTTACACTGCCGCGTCGGCAGTAATTGCTGGTAATACCCACCTAAGCGATGGAGCAGTAGGTATTCTTTTACTTGTCGCCGGACTAGTTTTTTCTTTGCGTTCGATATTATTTTTGCTGTTACAAAAATGCGCAAAGATTACAAGCGACCAACCATAGATATTTTCAGAATTCTTGGTGTAACTGAACTAATTTTGGGTAGCCTTTTTCTCCTTAAGTCTGTTCTCTAGTCAGCGAACGTGGAGAACTTGTCCGATAATATATTGCTCATTTTTTCCCTCTTGAGTAACTCTGTCCGTGTAAGGTCCTGTCGGGGGAGCATTTTACCCACTCGAGAAAAGTCAATTATCAAGTAATTATTCGGGATAAATCAAGTAATAAACATAAAACATTCGTAGTTAACAATTAGTTACCACTTTTCCACTACAGTGATAATTGCATACTCATCTAGTACCTGTGTCAGTATTTAACAGAACTCATGGTAACGGTTTTGTAATTGGTGTGCCTGAAGGGACAAGCACGGTTTCTCTCAAGCTCCCATCTGTTTCTTGGACGACGTTAGGACAGAAACCTGTGCAATCCTCACACGATCTTTTTTGAGGTACCTTGTTTTGATAAGAGACAGTTTTAGTATTAGGATCAATTTGTACATTCCCAACTAGGCCTAAATATACCTCATTGAGAGAATCAAGATTTAACACTACAACGGCTCCATCGGGTGAATAAGGTGAGCACGCTGTGCAGTCGCGGATAGCAAAAACCATATATTTATCTTGAACAACCTGATCAATAAGAGCATAGCCATAATATCCGTCATACTCCTTTAAGTTAGGATTACCTATCTCATGAGACCACAGTTTTCTAGTTGATCTTATTATCGACCAAGGCATAACTCAAATACCAGTAGAGATAAAGACAGGATCAACTTTTTCTCCAAGTTTTCTCAAGGGTGTTCGATATTGGACAAAATTACTGAATGATAAATCTCCCAAAAAAGCTTTGGCTGGATTTGTGATATATGCTGGAAATAAACTTTATAAAACTGATGAGTGCTCACTAATTCAATGGCATGACTTAAATCAAGTTTTTGAACAAATTCAATAATTATACATTTGTGCTATATCTCTTCCTGAATGCTTTTGAAAAAGACGTCAAATTAGAAAAAGTGGCGGGGAGCATGGGATGAAAGTTGGACTGCACCCCTACCGTTACACACTAATGAACGCAGTTTGATCACTACTTT
>CAZFRD010000001.1:0-126895 GCA_964521215.1 uncultured Pseudomonadales bacterium | reverse complement strand
TAATAATTCCAGATAACAAGCTGTTCAAAAAGTGAGGTGGAAAAGAATTTTAGTTGAAAAATAAAATGAAAAAAAAGTAGTAAATACGCGAGTAGTAATTGTCTAATAAATTTTAATTTTAAATTTAAAAGTATATAAAATATGCTGATGTAAAATAGATAGGCCATTACAATAAGGTATCTTTCTGTCAATGGATCTGATCCGGGCCTTGAACTAAATACATATATAAGAACGTTAAAGATTGGAAGTGTTAGTAAAAAAAATATAAAGAAATTGTTTTTTTTCAAAGCAAGTTTAAGGCCATAAAATGTAGATATAACAAAGATAATAAGAACTGATATATTTAATATATAATACATATTTGAAAATCTAAAAATAGAATTTCCGAAAAAACCCGTGAACGGTAAAAGCACATCAATATCGTTTAAAAAAATAGAGATGTTTGAACTGATGTTCTGAATAGAAACAAAACTTCCAGATTCATTGTATAAATGAAAAATATACTTGCCAGTAATAAGTCTCAAAAACCAAGAAAGAGCAAAAATTAAGGAAGTATATATAATAATTTGAAATAATTGAACTTTGGCTTTAATTCTTAAAACATAGAAAAGAACACCCGAGACAATTAGGGGTATAAGAATTATATAAAATATAAATGGATCACCATAGGATTGAAGAATTACAAATAATAAACTTAATACAAAACTAATATTAAATACCCTTTTGCCGTTGAGAGTCACAAGTAATCTTTCTGAACAAAGGTAGAATAATGCTAATAAAATAAGTGGAATATCTTTCCGATACATGGCAATGTTTAATATATTCATTAGCGGACCCATCAAAGTAAGAATAAATAGTGAAAAATGCAGTAAATGACAACTATTTTTCAATCTAGGAGTAATCTTGGAAATTAAAAAGTATAGAGCAATCACGTTAACAAGCGTTTGAAAGAATATCGGAATAACAAATGACTTGTAGCTTATGTCGAAGACTAAAAAGAATGGAAGAATATACAGCAGAATTTGAAATATAAACGAATCAGGAGGCATGTAGTAGTTACTTAAATTATCTTTCGAAAGTAAACCATCTAATAGCAAATAAAATTCTGACCAATCACTATGAAAATTAGCAATATTTGAAATATACAATGAATAAATCAATGCAATGAAAAGAATTATCACTGAATAGAATTTGCAACCCACAGGATTGCGGCTAAATAGAACTTTATATGTTTTCTGAAAAATATTCATATTAAATGATTACAAACAACATTAAATAAAACTTATATTTAAAACTAAATTACTTACTGAGCAAATTAGCCGAGTAGTGATAATAGTCAGTTTCAGACAAAAATGATTCAGCTGTTTTAAAAGAATAGGCTTTGATATATTGATGAATTTGTTTATCATCACTTAATAGTTTTATTATGTCATCAATATTATCAACTCGTAAGATTAGCTCATTAGGCAACTCAGAGAACCACCCTATATTCGTAACAATTGGTATAACCCCATGTCTCATTGCTTCAAGCACTGTTTTTGAGGCCTCACCGTGGTAATTAGGTCGTAAATTAATTAGAAAATCTGTTTTCTCTAGTAGAGACTCAAATTCGTAATCAGTGACATTTTCAGAAAAATTGATGAACTGATTTGCCGCAAGCTCGCGTAGCTCGTTATAGGTTTGATCAAATGATGTATGGCCAAATACAAAGAAATTATATTTGTCTGAATAGTCATGAAATATTTTAGTCAAATCATTTAGACCCTTATCTTTTGAGATATGACCAGAAACTGCAATATTTAGTTTAGAATGATTCCTGTATGAAATTACCGGATGTTGTGATGGCAGGAATGATTGAATAACACTCGTATTTTGATTAAGTATAAAGGCTGATAGTTGAACGAATGCAAAGTTGCTGTGACATATTACTTTAGTTTGATTATTGATTAGTGTGGTTACACATTGTGCTTTTGAGCCTTTTACTACTATTTTTTCAAGGATTTCTTCAAGTCTATTTCTCTCAATCCAATTTGGAAAAATATTATTCATTAGAGAAGTCAATTCGGAAAGATTTATATCATGCAGTATTAGTGTTGATGGATGTAATAACGCAAGAAATAAAGTCTGAATGTGAAATACGGAATTACCAACATTATAAATTACCTCGTCGTATTTATTTAGATTCTTAATTAGATCTTTAACTGGGGAACAATTCCAAACATAGTTACAATAACTAGGTCGTATGTTTATGGCATTTACTGGTCGTTCAAAATAAAAATCGACATTTGCTAATTCGGACAAATATGGCATTAGTTCCTGACAGAACTTACCAATTGCTGAGTAAGATTGCGGGTCTGGACCCACTAACGCAATTCGTTTAACGATATTTTTGTGGTTGATTCTTTGTATAGGTTTAGAAAGTATCTTGATTACCTCTGATGAAGTATGGCTCCAGCTAAACTTGTCATTGAATGATTCGTATAAAGGTGATCTATTGCTTATTATTTGAGTGAAACCTTCGCTGATAGATGAGATATTGTTTGGATCACACCAAATTAAATGAGAATGTTCGAATTCCCTAAAGACAGGAATATCAGAAAGCAAAACGATTTTTTTATGCTCTATAGCTTCAAGTACGGGTAGTCCCAGACCTTCATAAATTGATGGAAACACAACCCCTATACAATTAATATATAACCTAGAAAGCTGACTATCAGTTACGTGGTTAGTAAAAATTATATTTGGATCATCTTTCTTAAGATTATTTTTGCCAATTTCACTGAAATTGGAAGTAATCACTAATGAGTACTTATTCTCTTTATTAAATTTCTGAAATGCTAATATCGTATTTTCATTATTTTTCCTCCAATTTTCACCCGAAGGGAATAAAAAATATGGTTTGATGTTATCAAGCATGGGTAGCTTTTGACCTTTTGTTGATTTTGAAATCGAACCACCCCCAATGTTAAATACTCTTGAACCTGGAAGGTTTAAATACGTGTGCAAATCATTTTTAGTTGTTTGGCTGATTGTTAAAATAAGGTCAGATTTAAAAACATTTCTGAATCTATAAAAATAATCATCGTAAATTTGCTGATTGGTCAGGTATTCTTGAGAAAATAACAATGGTATTAGATCATAAAATAGCAGGATTTTCACAGAATTAGTTGGGAAGACAGAAAGAGCTTGACCAAGTTCAAAATTTGAAAGCATAAGATATGTTACTAAGTATTTGGAATAAGTCGAAGTAAAGTACCCATCAATTACATCTTGAGTTGAGGCTAGGTTGTCAACATTGGCCTCTTTATATGGCAGTTCAATGCGAATTATTTGGTAATGTTCAAGGATTAATTCTTTTAAATCCGCAATTACATGCTCTTCTGGCAAAGTTGAATTTAGTAAAAAAGCAACTTGTGAAAACTTCTTGCCCAAAATTAACGATTTCAGAGATTTCAATAAATATCTTGAGTATCTTCCCATTCCACGATCAAAAGAAGTAGTTTGCAAACCTTGGAGATCAAAAACCAATACTGTCTTTGGTGCTTTCATGCGTTATGTTTAAAAATTAAATTTGAATAAGTTGAATGAATTAGGTCATAGGGTAAATCGTTAAAATAACCCAAAATTTCGCTCTTTTGACTAATTTCTCCGTAGGTTAAGTGCTCAACAATTATAATTTTTGGAGCAATCTTGCGTATATTAAATGAATTAAGAACATCAATCTCTGTACCTTCAGTATCAATACTGAGTATATCGATTTGTTTTATATTGTTTTCTTCGACAATTTGTCTTAAGCTAACCGCTTTAACTGAAATGTTATGATTATTCGTCTTTATTTTAGTTTGATTATTCGATACCGGAACAAGATGGGACCAGTCAGGTGATGAAGAATCTATACAAAAAGTTCTAGAACCAGACCCACTTGATACTGCAAATGGGATGACATTCTTTCTAAACTTTTTTGCCAACTCATAGTTTTCTGGATTTGGCTCGAAACAAATGCCATTCCAGCCAATTTTTTCAAAATAATAAGTATTTGAAAAAGTAATACCATCGGCTGCACCTATATCAACAAAATAACCCAGTTTTGGAAGTTTTAAATTATTGATAAGCCACTCATCCTCCCCAAATTGAGAATAATAGATTTTATCTCCGCTGCTATAAGGAATATGTTTATCATCTATTATTGTTAGTTTCATCATCTCATAGACTGAATTTAGTTTATTTTGCGTAACTAACTGAAAATCATATGGTTGTTTGTTCGGAGTATTTTCTATCTGTAAATTACTTAACCGACTCTCTAAACTCTCACATAACTGCAGTAAATTAGTGATATATGAATCATGTATCACTAAGAGCGATTTTATATAATCATTGAAATGAATTTGCTTGTGCAAATATTTAAATAATTGCTTATAAACAAATTCTTTAAGAAATCCAAACTTCTTATTTTTTGCAGATGGGGAAAATGTGTAGTAATGCTCTTTAATTGCAGTAATTAATTCAATTCTTTGTTGATTATTAAGGTCTTGCTTGAAGTCTGATGGGAGCGAGTCAAGCTCTTGTAAAAATGTTGGAATTAGATCGCTATCTAGTTTGTGTATTTCTGAAATAAGATCGAGTTTTCTTTTTCGATTGTTAAGTTTATTATTTGGCATTTGCTAACCTTTGTTTTAACGGGGCTCTCAAAAAAGCGTAATAGTAGAATTTTAGTACAAATAGATTGTAGTAATACTCAAAGAGTCTGTAAATTCTTCTAAAAGAGTTATTAAATGTAGCTCGTTTTTGAATTATTAAGACTATTGATGTCGATACAAAATTAGCCAACAATAACCGAAGGTGTGGAGATTGAACATATGGAGGTAAATCAACATACTTTTCGATCTTTGAAGTACCTGTGGTAAGTATAAGTGGTTCTACTATACAGCCTTTTGCTTCTAGTCTATCTATCATACGATATATATCTTTTAAACGATAAACAACCAGATTTTCATTCTCAAGAGTGCTCTGATTGGACGAGAGATTCAATTCAGTAGTATGTATTGACCAGCCTCCTTCTTTTACAGAATCCATTTGTTTAATTATAAATTCAATACCTTTTTGAATTGAGCCCAAATGTTCAAATGAGCATGATGACCAATTAAAATCAAATTTGTGTTTTAATAATTCTTTTGGAATATTGTTCATATCTACTGAACTAGTAGAAACAAGCTCATTAAACTGTTTTTTTGATCCAATATTTTTCCAAAGTTTATTTTTATTCTTTAATAACTGGCCGTTATCCCACAACTTAGCAGTTTTTGACTTTGGGTCAATATCCGTTGCTAAAACCTTAACGCCCCACTTTGCGAAAAGAGATGGTAATGGTTCTTCACCCACTGCAAATCCCAATCCCTTTTTACCCGATTTCAGTAATCCTCTCTCTGATAAAATTTCAGCAATTATACAGTGCTCCCATTGTTTACGATGGTATCTTGGTTTTTCATTAAATTCCTCGCACCACTTCTTGTACCATTTTGAATCAAAATCCTTCTTACTACAAATATTACAGCTAATCATAATAGGCCCTAAGTATTTTATTACAATGTAATCGATAACATACAAAATTAATTAATAATACTAATGATTTTATGGGATAAAGTTTGTTTGTCTACATGAGTTTCTATTAATTTGCTGATTAGAATATAGTTCAATGATTGTAACAATTTCAGTTCGTTATTAAACTTATGTATTACCCTATTATTATTTGGAGTACGATTATTAATTAATATTGATGCAAACGCACTATCCGTATGCACAAAAACCGGCAATCCCTGTGCCAGTGCATCAAAATTGACTAGTCCCAAGCTTTCCTCCTCTGATGGATTGATAAAAATATCTATTTGTTTGTAGATTTCATTCTTATCTACAAAATCATACACAAACTTTAAATCCACATCTAGATCTTTAAACAGTGATTCTACCTGCGGAGAAGAATTAGTCCGTGCACCAGCAAATAGAAATCTCAATCTAACCTTTTTGCTCTTTAGTTCTGCCCCATTATTCCGAATAAAATCGGCAAAAAACTGAAAATTCTTCCGTAATGTAATTTGCCCCACAAAGCCAATTGTTATTACCTCACCCTTCTCTAATTTTTGCTCAATCTCCACTAGTTTTTTTTCATATTTACTCTGAGCCGACTCCATTTCTGCTTTCGTATATGGGCAATACGTATATTGCGCCAGCTTCTTGGAATCAATCCGATAGTGTTTTTGTAATTGTTTTTTTTCTAACGGAGAAAGAAATAACACCTTATGGGCAAAACTCAAAACATTTTGGAATGGTACTGAGCGATTGTAATAGTTCACATCATGATATGCTGGTATAACAATTAGTCGCTTCTGATACTGCCTGGCAAACCGATAAGCATCGTAAAACATCATTGTGGGCATACCGGCGCCAATAATCACATCGGCTGACTGGATTAGATCTAGTGTCTTTTTATCATACTCAAGAAGCGGACCAAAATACCAAGGCGAAACTGAACCAGTGAGAAAAATAACCTTATTCAGAAATTTATTAGCCAGCCTTTGTACGAACGTATTCAGGGGTAAACGATGAATAAAGGTAGGATCTGCTGCTTCATCAACCCATTTATCAAACGTTTTGTAGCTATCTAGGGTACTACCCTTGCCCGTTATAACTTGGACATCATGACCCGCATCACGAAGCTGTTTAACAATCTCCCCACTTAAAAATTCTAAACCACCCAAAGCTGGTGGATAGCAATGCACGAAGTAGACAATCTTCTTTGAAGCAGTTTTCACCACTCAAGTATACCGCAAAAATACCAAAAAATTATTCATCTTCGGGAAGTGTCTAATCTGACTCTAAGGCTCGATCGTCTTGCTGATCACTTAAGACTGCGATACATCGATGCAACCAAAACGGAATGAGTTTTAATTGGAAAATAAATCAAGTGCTTGATGAAAAGCGTGCTGGTATAGTAATACTAATCAAAACCGCAACTGGTCGAGATGGGTGACGAAATCGATCACAAATTGGGGCTCGGAGAAGAATGGTAGTAGGTCTTGCTTGATTAGCTGCTGTTTTTCAGCGGCCTGTATAATTTTGGCGTTTAGAGCTGATTTGATCTCAGCTGGCGAAGTCACACCAACCAGCGACTCTAGATATTTTTCATTCCATTCCACTCCTTTTGATTGTAGCCACCAAATATCAAAAAAGTCCCTACCTTTAAATCTAGGCTCTATCACCCCCGCTTCCAGAGTTTCTCTGGTCAAAACAGCCGCTACTTTACCAGCAAACAAATCAGCTAGACCATAGCGACGAATTAAAAAGGCAAAATCAGGTGTGGATTGCAGAGACACTTCTTGAGTAAATCCCTGACCCCTGATTGGCGCTAAGTCAATCCTGACGTGTAAAACTTGGTCTGAATGAGTCGCCAAATCAGAACTTAGACCAAGCTTGGCTAAAACGGGAAATTGTAAGTAAATGATTCTATTTTTACCTTTGATCGAGCTGTTCATTTGTTCATACCGAAGTTTTTTAAGAATATATTCAGCTAAATCATCGACTAAGTTCTGATAGTCATCATCAACTAGGTCTACTACATCAAAATCCAGATCTTCTGATAAGCGAGGTAGATCGAAGCAAAACCTGAGACAGGTGCCACCCTTGAAAAGGAAACGCTCAGCATAGGCTGAGGAGTAGACAAAATTTAGAATGTAAGCCTGAATAGTTTCTTTGAGCAGGTTTCTTTGGTATAAAAAAGGCTGGTGACGATTATCGTCAACCACCTGTTGTAAGGCATTAATCAACATGATTTATCTCCTCTTCTAAGATTTGCAACAATTGGGTCATTTTAAACGACTGGGAAGTCTTGATATACTTTTTTAGCTCTTCCAGATCTGAGTGAGTAATACTGGTGTAATTCAGGCGAGCATCACGTAATACCCGGAGTTTACCTCTCAATGATCGGGGAAAAGGCTGTAAGTAGAGCCAATCGAATAGGGCTTTGGCTAACGTCGCCCGCTTGATTTGGTAGTCTTGTAGGTAGTCAGTCCTGGCGAATCCAATAAATAAGGTTGGCTTAATTGATCGATACTGAAAAGAACCTAGGGCGTTGGTGTAGGAGATGGTTTTTCCAACAGTAATTGACGTCATCACGAAAATCGATTCTGGTATAACTTTCTCTAATTGGAGAATGTATTCTAAAGATAAATATGAAGGATAACAAAGCGAATTGGCAATAAACTCTGTATGATTTTGGTCATTCAAATTTATTCTATTAGCAAATACGTACATGCCTTTTTTTAGTGCAATTAACTCCTTTTTATTGAGTGCACTCAAGATTGATTTATCTAAATTACGACCAGTTTTGCTCCACAACAAACCCAACTCCGGCCTGGTTAGGTAGGGCTTTTGGGAAACGATTGAAGTGTCTTTCATTTGCGTAATACTACTCATATGGTAGTAATTCTAAAACAAAATACTTATTTTTGCAATGGTGTGGCTAAGGCTGACCATGTGTTTTGTAGGCTTCTACTACTTGAGATGCTTCGCCAATTTGTTGCAGTGAGCCTTTTAGCAAGAAAGCCGCCCGCCCACAAAAACTTTTGACTGTATCTAAAGCATGAGTCACGATAATAATCGTCCTCCCCTGCTCACGAAACTCATTCATTTTTGCTATACACTTGGCTTGAAACGCTGCATCACCAACGGCCAAGATTTCATCCACCAACAAAATTTCGGGATCGGTATGCACCGCCACCGCAAATGCGAGACGCAAGTACATGCCTGACGAGTAGTGTTTGACGGGTTGATCAATAAATTCCCACAATTCGGCAAAATCCACAATATCTTTAAATTTCTTTTCCACCTCAACCCGCTTCATCCCCAAGATCACCCCATTCAAGACTACATTCTCTCTACCTGTCAATTCCGGATGAAAACCGGCGCCCAACTCAATTAGAGGTGCGATCTGACCATTGACCTTTATTGAGCCTTTGGTGGGCTTGGTCACCCCTGCAATCAGTTTGAGCAAGGTGCTTTTGCCGCTACCATTGGGACCAATAATGCCAAACGTCTCCCCTTTTTTAATTTCCAGATCAATATCGCTGAGCGCCCAAAAAGTCTCACTCGTTGACTGACCGCCAAACAATGCCGGTAAAAACTCCTTAAACGTCTTCTGTTTTTGCTTACGAAAAAGCTTGGAAACATGGAAGATATGAATTACAGCACTGGTAGTTTTGGTGGTATTCAACATACGCTTAAGTCTCAAAACTTGCTAATGATAATCTTAAATCAGTGTATTGCATAGCTTCAGTCTCCAAAATATTTCTGATTTCCGCATCTGAATATGACTTTTCCAAATAATCAATTGGAGCGTAGGTTATATCCTCAAAATAGGTCAGAGGCTCAAGAATCCATTTTTCATCAACCTGGTGGCGAATTTTTGCATCTACAATTCCATCCTTCAGTGATAGTAGTTCTTTATCGAGAAGTACTGCTATATCAACATAGTCTCTCCATACCGCTCTTCTACTAATGGTGAATAGTTTTGAGGAAAAGATATCTGATATATCGGCAATTTGGTTTCCAGCGAATTCGTGAGTTGGATGCAGAAACTGAACATTATCGTGAAAAAAAGTCACTTTGATTCCAGAGCAAAAACCAGTATATTGTTGAGAATTTTGCATCTGGTGTTGCCATTGACTTGCACCCGTAGCTATAGTAAGCAACGAAGTGATATTTTCGGCAACTGGTTGTTTAATTACATAATCTAAATCCTCCGATTTGCGATGCCCTATTTGTAAGGCTAAACCTGTTCCCCCAATGAGTATTTGGCCGTCAAACAAGTTGGCAAGTTGGAACATGACTTGTTCGTGTTGATCGGTAATTGCCTGTTTAAATATTTGAAACATACAACTTTTGATTTAAAGAATCTGGAACAAGACCCAAAACATATTTGGTTATATAATTAAATGATCGAGGCGTATAGACTTTTTCTGCTTGAGCAACAAACAGGTTTTTAACTATCGTTTTTCCATAAACTGAAAATAGCCAGGCTATTGCTTGTAAATCTCCAAACTGTAGAACTTGATGAACGATGTATTTTTTGTGTTTTGCCAAATCTAATGCGTTTAAGTCTGCCGACCATAGAGCCTGGATAACGGTCTGTGGCGGATTTGAAGAAGTGAAATCGGTTGACATAGTATTTGATTAAATAATCGATATATCAATAAATTATTATACTAGTAATTTATATATAAATCAATCTCGATGTTGTCCATTGTCACATATAATAATCAAATATTCCACTAGTTGAATGCTACAAAAGCTTCTTAAGCTAATTACGGTTAGTGCAAGCATCAAGGTTTAAACTAACATTTCAAATTCATATAAAATATTGACATTTTATACATATGAAAGTACCATATATTCAGATACTCGAATTTGAGTGGGATGCAAATAAAGATCAACGTAATTATGAAAAACACTTCATTAGGTTTAAAGACGCAATACGAGCATTCTATGACAAAAAAAGACTTATTTATGCAGATGTCAGTCATTCGACTGACGTTGAACAACGTTGGTATTGTATTGGGCAAGTCGATGATGATGTTTGTACAGTAAGATTTGTGATTAGAAATCGGATACTGAGAATCATTGGAGCTGGGTTTTGGAGAAAAGAAAGAAAATTATATGAAAAGAATACAACAAAATAATCAAGTATTTGAAGGCACCTTCGGTAAGATGGTTAGGGTACCTGATTTTTTACCCCCTCCAGAAGAACTTATTTTGCGACCCCCAGCAATCAAAATTACAATCAATTTGGATCAAAAGACGCTGAGCTTTTTTAAGGACGAGGCGGAAAAGTTGGGTGGATCTTATCAACGGATGATTCGTAATCTGTTAGACCACTATGTAAAATCGTTTCAAAATATGAAGCGATCTTAGACTACATCAGCAAATTGACCTTCCAATTTTTTGAAAATAACATAACCAATAATGGTGAGCAAGACTGACACCAATAAGCCTATACCCAAACTGAAAAAGTTGGGGGCACCACCCGCTAAAATTACTTGACGGTAGGCGTTAACGAACACCGCCATGGGATTAAGCTGAAAAATAAAGCGGTAGTTTTCGGGAAACATTTCGGTGGGATAAATCACGGGCGTGAGATACATCCATACCATAATCAATAAACCCAAAATATATTGAATATCCCGGTAAAACAGATTGAAAGCGGCCACAATCAACGACAAACCGTAGGTGAAAAGCATCTGGATCAGGAAGATCGGCACAAACCAGAGCACGTTCCAAGTAATAGGAATTTGGTACCAGACCATCATAGCAAGGAAAATCGTTGAAGCTAAGAAAAAATCGATCATTTTCGCCAAAATTGTACTCATGATGAATATTTCTCTGGGAAAATAGATCTTGGTCAGTAAGCCAGCGTTACCCACTAGAGCGTTGACACTACTACCGAGCGAATTAGCAAAAAGCGTCCAAGGTAGCAGTCCCGCATACAAAAATATGGCATACGGCACGCCCAAGTCTTGCACTCTGAGTAAAAATTTAAAAACAAACGCCATCACTAACATCTGAAAAAACGGATTCAGCATCACCCAGGCATATCCGAGCACAGATTGCTTGTAACGTTGCTTCACCTCACGCTTAGTCAATTCGCTCAGGAGTTCATGGTATTTCGTAAAGATGCCGATCATACAGTGGTATTGTACTGGTAAAGTTGGGTTGAAAGAAGTACGGAAGTCAAAATAGAAGTATTTATACTTGAATTGTGTTGTTGGCTGTAATATATTGATACCTAATATAACAGTGAGTAGCATTCCACTGCTAGAAAGCGACAGATGAACAATTTTAACGAACGGATAAAATCCGGAAAGCAAATATTGGAACAAGGTGTGGATATTTTAACTGCTAACCTAATTCGCAAAGATTTGCTTAAATTATTGACACTATTTGAACGCGAGTTAGCTCCATATGCTCAATATTTACCATTTTTCTTCCAAAACCGATAAGAACTTATGGAAGATCGATGACTGGTCAAAAAATATGATGATTTTTTAGCTTGCATAGCAGGTGCTTGAAACCTTCTCAAAAAGCTAGAACATTGTAATATATTGTATTATATATAGCATAATATTATTGACATATTACTCATAAGGATTATAATTTCAATCCAATATGGCTACAAACACAGACACAGAAAAAATAATTGATTTAAACGCCCATGTTGAATTATCGGGTTTATCCGAAGATGAAACTGAAAAATTGGAGAGTTTAAGCAATTCTCTTAAAAAAGAAGTTATTAGTCGGATTCTTAATTATTTATATGGGCAAGTGACATCCACTTCATCAACCGTTGATCTAGAGCATGCCCTCTTCTTCAATCTGTTTTTGAAGGCAGTCGGAGTTAGATTCATTGATTTAGATAGTGAAGATCTTGTCGCAAGAACACTCGCCTTAACTTCGCAGAAGGTTGTTGAAGAACTTAGTGACATAATTTCAGCAATTAGTCTCACAACTGATTCATTAGTAGTCAGGGACGATGGACTGTACTTAGCTCCTGCAGAGTTAAAATTCTACTTCAAAAGTGATTTAGTAAATGAAATACGGTCATTCCACAAGAAAAATTTTGTTTTAAGTTATCAAATAGATGATGAAACTAGTCCAGTGAATTTTAATGGAGCAAGCGAGATAATTAGTACACTTCATCAGATAGTAGCTAACTACAAGTTAGAAGGCTACCTTGTTGATTTACTGATCGTAAGGAATGAAATAAAAATATGCTTCAGTGACACTCGCGCACAAACATACTATCGCTTTGATGATCATCTCAGAAGTGATCCAATGGCGCTCTTGACTATCGCAAAAATGATATTAGCTATTCGCACTTACTTAAAAATAGATGAATTTCAAAGTAATCAGAACCCTACCATTCCTATCGAAAATGAAACTCAGGAGTCAAATCCAGATAGTGCTGAACCTACTGAGAAGGTGCCCAATGAAGAGATGAGAAGAATTAAAAAGATATTTCTTGGTAAAACTTATCGTGAAGTTCGCGTGTCTCTATCCCCTTTCATCACGTTGTTAGTCGTTGCTCTGCTTCAGTCACTTTCTGGTGAGAGAGCGGATATTATTAAAGCTCTGAACGATGACCTTGGTTTTTCCGTTATTGCTTATTTACTGATTCTCGCAATAAGAAATTGGCCAAAATCAACTGAATAAATGCTCACGGATGTTGCATAACATCGACTCTAGCGCCATAATTGGCACTATCCGATTATTAGACTTGTTTTGTTTTCACGCGGCTGCCTCTTTTATATTGTATGATTGAATAAGTGAAAAATCATTACCTACTATCTTTGATAGCTGTCTGCATTATATTTATCTTTTTAAGATTATTTCAACTTAATCAATCCTTGTTGTTTTTCAATGATATTGGTCGTGATTATTGGGTTTTATTTAATTGGCAACAGTCTTGGAAGCCTCCCTTACTTGGACCTCAAACCAGCGCATTACCCTACAATCAGAGCGCTGTCTATTTTTATCTTTTGATGCCCATGTTTTTATTGTCTGGTCAGTCTCCATACGCTTCAGTCATGACTCTAATTATTTTTTACCTATCGGGAATAGCATTAATTTATAAACTAACAAAAAATACCAAGCAACTACAACTTCCCATACTTATTTCTTTGTTGATTATCAGCATTCATCCCCAAATCATCATTCAAAATCGGTTTGTTTGGAATCCATCATTTTTACCCATCTTAATCTTGATTGCTTTAGTATCATGGCTTCTGTTACTAAAAGATTGGAAGTTGAAATACTTATTTATCGCGACTTTCTCAATTTCATTAGCCACATCTTTAAATTACTCAGCGGGACCAGCTCTCGTGGCATTTATTATCTCCTCTGCTCTCATATTTCGTTCAAAAATTAAAACGCTGTGGTTTGCCGGAATGACGTTCGTCTCTGTAATATTCTGGAATATTCCGACAATAGTCTTTGAATTACGTCATCATTTTTTACTAACCAACTTACTGATCAACGGAGAAAAACTAACACAAACAACCACTGGTTGGTATGAAAAGACTCTAGAGTTAATTTCACTAGCTATGACGAGTATTCCTTTAGAAGTACAGTTTATCGTAGGTATATGTTTAGTTATTTGTATATTTGTTCACTATTTTTCAAAATACAAACTATTTTCTTCTTTCTTTTATCCTTCTGTTCTAGTTCTAGCACTTACAGTAATGATCACCTTGGTAATTCCAATATCAATCCAAGCTCACTATATTTTTGCCGTTTTAACTGTAGCAATATTTACAACTTCTTTATTAAAGATAAAGCTGTTTATTCCATTAAGTTGTTTATTGATAGCATATTGGATCAGACCCACTCAATTAAATACCTACTTTTCTCCTTCATATCGCTCATTTAGTCAAAGCTTGCAGTGCGCAGAGAAAATATGCAGCAGTTTGAGTGTTCCGGTATTTTTAAGTGTGCAATCAGATATACATCCTTATCACAATGGTATGGAGTGGAAGTATTTGTTGGCACGTAGTGGCTGCGTGATTAAAGAATTAGATACTCAAATTGATGGAGCAAATACAATGGTGGTGATTGTCGATCACTCTAAGTATGAGCATGGAAAAACTGCGTATAATGAGTTGACGCAGTTTGGCGAATCGAAACAAATAAATGAAATATTTTGTTCTGATAAACTTTGGTCAGTTATAATTCAGCGAATTTAAACAGCGACGATTTAAATAAACTAATAAAAGCTAATTCCTGCTAGGCTAGACCGTTGAAAATTCTCTAATTCATTAGCCACAAAAAAGAATGCATTTTCTTTGAACAAAATAATATATCCACTTTTTCCATTCAAACTCAGTGGCTGCCAACCACCCTCACAGGGCTTGTCAATACATCCTTCAATAATTAGTTGCCATTCTTTTTCTGAGGTCTTTTTATCAATAATATAGATCTTGCCAAGAAGATTATCGTTATTAAACACCACATAGCTAAAAGGCTGACCAAAATCCTGATCGTTGGAAAACGATTTATAAATACCAAGTGGAGACTGATATAAAATTATGTAATTTGGTTCAGTTAAGTGTAAGCCCGATAATCTTGGATCAGTCCAAACACTAATGCCTTCAAAATATTTGGTATCAGAGTAAGGCACTCTGTCAGGATAACTAATATGAATTTGTTTCCCACCTAAGTGAAGATCAATATCACGCAATAAGTAGGCCAATCCGTCTCTATTTGCTAAAGACATATCTAATGAAAGTTGACTAACACCAAATTGAGACTCTATTTTGTGGACATAAGAAGAAATCGCCAGTAAATTATCAATATTGAGACTAGATGAGTTGGAATACATGATGGTATGCAACCATACAGTCGAACCTAAAATTATGGCCAACAAGAGCTTGATATGTGTTAATTGAAAATGATTGAAAACATGAGCTAGCACCAATATTATTCCTGGAAACTGAATTAAATAATAGTATTCTGGTCGAGGACCTTTGTAAAAACCATAAAAAAGCCCAATTAAGATCACCCAACTCAATGAAATCAGTAAGGTGTGATGTTTATGCTTATAAAATATAATAAACGCAGTAATCAGTATTGCTATCCCAGCAACAATAAACAAAGGCGCGTTGGTATTAAAAAACAGAATCTTACCGGTATTTTCTACAGTAATTTGAGTGCTGCGTAAAATATTCACTCCCAGATCAAACATTGATCCAGAACTATTTCCCCCAAGTAACAGAGCTTTTAAGCCGTTAAGATTCATAAATTGATGTCTAATATCAAATGCTAAAAGTGGTAAATAACCAATGGAAAAACCAAAAATGGCCGAGCCTCTAATCATCCATGTACCTGGTCGATTTGATTTGATTGTCAGTAAGAGCGTTAAGAGGGGCAAGAAGATACCCGAGAAATGTGACTGAAAACCCAAAAAGCAACCAGCGCCAACAAGTGTCCATTCCATCCAGCCAAATTTTTTTGTTGAAAGCAGTGGGAACAAGGTAAGGATAGAGGCAAGATTGAGCAGACTGGGATTCCAGGGCATACGATCAAAATGCAAAATAAAAGGAGAAAACATCCAAAGAATGATAACGGTCCAACCGAGATATTTGGGTAAATAACGCAGCGACAAAGTGATGATAATCAACATCGTAATCGATACGATCACTAACTGATAAATTACTAAAGCATAGGCTGAGTGAGAAAATAGCATCGCCACAGCTGTTAGATAGTAAGTCAATGGACCGATAAAGATGTCCGCGTAACCGGTCTTGGGGCCAATCAAAACCGGTCGTCCAGATAAGATCTTCTCGGCGTTTTCTAATAAAATAACTTGATCAAATCCTAGCGGAAATGATTGATAGTTAAAACTACGCAAACCAAAGCCAAGTATAAATAGGACAAATAATATTATCCATTGTTTTCTTAATGAAGAAAATACTGACATGTGCGTTCCAGTCCTTTCTCTATCGTTACCGAAGATTGCCATTCAAGCTCTGTCCTTGCCTTGGAAGCATCAGCCACTAAAATCCGTGGGTCACCAGGACGGTCGGGATAGAACTTGATATTAGCCGTTTTATTTATGAATTTTTCTAAATGTTTAATAATTTCCAGGACAGAAGTGGGTTGTTCGGCCGAAAGATTGAAGTAGTGATATTGTTGGGGATGATCAAGCACATAGGTTAGGGCAAGTAAGTGAGCATCAACGATATCGCTAATATAGACATAGTCTCGCTGGTGTCCCCCGTCACCCCAAACAGTGACTTCCTCTTCATTAGATATTTGCTTAATAAACCTGGGAATAGCATGGGTTTCTGGTTGATGATGCTCCTCGGGTCCGTACAAATTGAAGTATCTAAGTGCTAGACCGGTAAATCCATGCGACGCTACATAAGATCGCAACAAACCTTCCATCGCCAATTTTGTGACACCGTAGGGATTGATGGGTAAGGTGCGGTCATCTTCTAATATTGGTGTGCGCAGTGGCTCACCGTAAATGGCAGCGCTACTAGAAATAATAATTTTGTTGATTTGATTTTGACGCATGGCTTCGAGAACTGATAGGGTGCCCACTAAGTTATTGTCAAAATACTTAGCAGGTTCTTTGACCGACTCACCAGCTTCTATCAGTGAAGCTAGGTGGAAAACCACGTCAGCATCTTTGACTAATTCCTGCATGCGGTTTTGGTCACGAACATCGGCCAAGAGCGTTTCATGCTCTGGATTGGGTCGCAAATCAATATTGCGTACTTGATGCCCCTCTCGTAAGAATGAGCGAATTAAATGATGTCCCAAGAAACCAGATCCGCCTGTCACAATGATACGTAGTGGTTGTGAATTCATATATTAGTTATTGTAATGACAAACAATTACGGTCACAACCGGAGTTTACGCCAGACAAATATGCCAAATATGGACGCGATTGTGATGACTAGAGTAGCGTTGCCGATTTGTCTAGCTGGAGTATTTTGAGTAAATTTGGTTTCTATTTGGTAAATACCGGGTGCAAGCACGTAGGCAATTCGCCCCTGAATCTCATCGGAGTCGATATACTTAACCAAGCTATTGGTAGAGTCGGCGCCGATGATTGATCGCGCCCTAGTTTCCCAACCTAGGAAATTCATCGTTGGTTCAACAATAGTGGCTGTGGTAGCGACATTAATTCGGTACAGATGCTGTGAACCACTCCATAATTCGACTTTGGCGATTTGCGCGTCGCCAGCCAATATGGAGGGTGAGGGTTGCCAATCGGCGATTAATAAATAACGAAAAGCCGGTGGCATATTTTCGTTTTGAGTGGAAGTGGTGCCACCATGGAGATCGTATTCATATTTTTGTTTAGCCACATAATCAACTGGATGAGCGGATAGTACAACGACTAGTTGAATGAAAATCACCAACCAAATAATTCTGGTAATGATGCTATTTTTACTTTCTAGTAACCAAACAAGTAAGGGTAAACTAAAAACAGTTGAAATCAGACCAAATCGCCAGGGAAATTGAATTAATCGAAAATTAGGTATTAGTTGCCAAATATCACTAGAGTTAGATGTTTGCAAATATAGACTGAGAAATAGCAAACAAGTAAAAAACAGCCAGGGTTTTGATTTAAGACTGTTTATTAATGATTTAATCTTCAGTTGCTTGAACCATATATTTGCAATCGCTAAAGCCAATAATAGAATCAATACAGCTGGAATCACCCAGCCTAACCAAAAACTGAGCGTATCCACTGGCCCGGGATACGAATAACCAAAAGCTAGGGGGCTGTAGATAAGTTGCTTGAGAGTGGGAAAATGTAATAAATACTCTCGCTGGTTGGCTGCCTGCGCTACCACAACCTCTTTCATTTCGGTAATCGCAGGCAGCCAAAACCAAAGAGTCAAACCAATTGATGCAATCAAGATGACACTCATTTGCAAAATGAATAATTTTTTTTGCTGAGTAACAACTAGTTGCCACAAACTATAGATTGAGATGATAAATACAGCTAGGTAAACACTAATATTGTGAGCTAATAAAAAAGTTGACCAAATAAAAATATTTAGCACCAACAATTTAATGTTTAATCTTTTTGATAATGCTCTGACGCTGACAAACAGCCATGGCCAAAGCGCATAGGCCAGTATTTCGCCAATACTTCCCCGAAAAAGCAGGGTAGAAATGAGGGGTGGCCCAGATAAGTAAGCGATTAAAGCGGCTAAAATCGGCCGATTGCTGGTCGCATCGGGCTTCAGCCAGCGAATTAAACCAAAGCTACCTACCACCAGGGCCCAAAAAATAATTAGCTCGAAGGTCAGTTCATAGTGAACTTTGAATAGGCTAAAAGGTAGAGATAAAATGTTGGCTAACGGATAATTGTAGTTAAAAACTGGATAGCCATAGCGATTATGTAAATTTGGCGAAAAACGAGGGGGCAGTTGACCTTCTTTGACGGCTAATTTGTAGTTAGCGAAACGAGCTAAGTGATTTTCACCGTCGTGGGTGTAAGGTACGCCACTGTTTAGCCAGAAAAAACGAGTGACAACTAAAACCGCTATGAAGACAAACAGTGATAGACGTCTCATCTGGCTAGTACCTTTCGGTAGACCTCAATAGTTTGCTGGGCGGTTTTTTTCCAAGAAAATGTATTGGCATGACTTAAGCCGAGAGAAATAATTTTTTGACGGGTAGAATTTGAGTAGTTGTACACTTTTAAGACACCGTCGGCCAATGCTGCTGCGTCTGGGTCAACCAACAAACCAGCTTCACCAGTTATCTCTGGCAGTGAAGCGGAGTTGGAGACGACGACTGGGGTGGCGCATTGCATGGCTTCTAACACCGGTAAACCAAAGCCTTCATATAGCGATGGTTGAACATAGCACAATGCGCCAGAGTAAAGAGCGGCCAAGGTGGAAAAGTCGTCATGCGGGATATCGGAAATAAAACAGATCCGAGATTCAACATTGCTCAGTGCCGCTTGGGTGATGATGGCTTTCCATTCGGGTATATCACTTTCTCTCATCGCTTTACCAAAACAAACAAGTTGTATTTCATCTGGCAAATATTTAAGCATCTTAATCAGTTGGGGCAAATTCTTATTAAAGTTAATATCGCCCACATACAAGACATATGGTTTTTTTAAACCAAATTTCTTTTTGACATGGCTGATTGCTTCTTCATTGGCTGGAGACAATTCTGGCTGACCAGCTAAATGAACGACAAATATTCTTGCTAGTGGCGTTTTCAAGTATTGATGAATATCTTGTTTTGAAACTTCGGAATCAGTAATTACTGCTGAGATAAATTTAAGAGCCAATAGTTGTTTTTTAAAATATATTGTTCCCTTTTTTCCCGCAGGATATTGATTCGGATAAATTAAAGGAATTACGTCATGAATTGTCACCACCGTTTTCTGCCAGGGTTTAATTGGCAAAGTGGGAAAATAGAAATCAAAAAAGGGGTAGTGAACCAGCTCGACTTGACTATTGTTTGTGTTGTTGGTGGTTAGTATGATGGTTGGTTCAGCCGACAAATATTGTACCAATAACCTGGTATAAACACCAATACCTCTTAGCTCGTGTCCCGATTGGAGTGGTGACGTATCCAGTCTAACTTTGATGTTTGAGTTTGTGAGTTTCATAGATTTCCCATAACTTAAGATATTGTAGGGGAAAATGGGCGCTACTGAGTCCAGCAAAAAGCATGCCCGCCCAACCATCAAGAATACCTTTGTGACGAATTAGTAATGAAAAAAATGTCAGCGTTGGCAAATAAAAAAAATATTTTATCAAGTTAGGAACATTAATCTTGATTTTCTCGGTTGCCAGTTGGTTAGCTTTAAAACTAGTATAAGCGTTCATTTTTCTTGCGTACTCAGTTAGAGTTGGTGTACTAAAATGATCTAGGTGCCCTTCTGCCCAACCAATTATGCCTTTGACTCGCATTTGCTCGTGGACATCTTTTTGCGGTAATTGAGCTTTACCTCGCCAAAACAAACGAATAACCGGATCTGGGTATTGCCCACCTTTCTTTAGCCAATGACCAAGAAAATAGTTTTTTCGGATCAACCACCAAGCAGCAATGGCTTGATATTTGGTTGGCTGGGTCTTTATTTCGCTGATGAATTTGGCCAATTGCCAAGAGACTGCCTCATCAGCATCAAGCTGAAGGATTAATTGTCCTTTTGCCGCATCAATCGCTTGCTGTTTATTGATGTGAAAATTGGCTTTGTTGGAAGTAGAAATGATTTTTGCCTTGAACGATCGAGCAATGGCTACAGAATTATCGGTTGAATTTCCATCGACCACAATGATTTCATCGGCGATGCTGGCGACGGACTCTAAACAGCGAGTTAAGTTATGCGCTTCGTTGTAAATCGCAAGGACTACCGATAGCTGGCAAGAGTTGATTTTCATGATCGTAAGTACTGCCATTGATTAGTCGACTCATTCCAAAATACTAAGATATCCTCCACCGGTGACTGATCTGAAGCTTGCATAATAAAATGGTAGCGACCGAGACTTTCACCATATTGTAAACCAATTGTGTTGGGTTGTTGTTTGACTATTGTTTGAAAAAATTCTGCAGGAGAATATTTGGCGTACCAAGCCAACAATATATACTGAAATCCACCGGGATCTACCACTGCAATATTGGAATTGGGATATTGTTTGTTTAAAGTAGTAATTATTTGATCGAAACCAGCTTGGTAAACCCGAGCAGCTTGGGCAGGATAGTTTTCTAGATACTGGGTGAAGAAAGAGAGACCGCCAATGAGAGTTGTGGCAAGCATTCCCAATATGATAAGTCGCTTTGTAAATCTTCCCAGTAGTGACAAGTGAATATGAGCTGATAATTGTTGATAAGCGTAAACGGCGATAACAGTCACTAAAACAAAAAATAATAAACTCCGAGTTGCATGGGGTGCATCTACCGTAATACTGGCGGGAATTAATGAGCCAATCAACAAAAGCATTAGAAAATGATTATTTTTGCTTAATCTACGATCACGTCTAATGAGTTTAGTTCCATAAGAGATAATGCCGATGAGAAAACCAAG
The DNA here is from genome assembly GCA_964521215.1 of uncultured Pseudomonadales bacterium. Lineage (GTDB taxonomy): Bacteria > Patescibacteriota > Microgenomatia > UBA1400 > PJMF01 > DAOQVB01. Next base: position 105,285 of record CAZFRD010000001.1, on the reverse strand, counting down.
ATAGATGATCCAGCTGAGATGACCATGATTTCTGAGCGTGTGCCAAGGATGGGTGCCACCGGCAGTAACGATAAAATGAGCAGAAAAACTTTTCAACATTTGTGTCAGGATTGATTTGCCGTAGTAAATATATTGATTCCCCAACAGGGGCCGGAGCAAGGTGTTAAATGAAGCACGAAACTGTGGATACGCTTGGATGTATGTTTGATCCGAAAAAATTGAAATGCCACTTTTTTGCGCCAGCATGGGAAACAGCAATGCTAGTGCAATCACCCAGGTGAGACTCAAAATCGCAACTGAACTCAGCCAGATCTTAACGGGAAACATTCCTCGTTGAATTGGAATAAGTAAAATCAAAAGTGGCAATAATAGCAATGGAGTGTTGTAGGTCAACAAACTGGCAAAAAAGAGTAACGCTGCCACCAAGTCAAAAACTAGCCTGCGCTTGAACTGCTTGGTGGGGCAAAGGATTAACGTAGTGGCAGCGACAAAATACGTCAAAGCTACCATGGCTTCGTAAGCAAACCGGGAAAAATGGATGAACACGGGATTGACGGCAATACTCAGTGAGGCTAAAAGAGCGAAACTTTTGGTTACACCTAATTGTCGAGCAAAAAAATATACTAGAATGGATAGTAATGAGCCCGCAATGATGGCTGGCAAGCGAACAACCCAGTCAGCTTGGGGCAAAAACTGAAACAGGCCGACTAACAGTAGTGGGTAGCCAATCAGCTTGCTGTCACCGAAAGATCTGGGCGTAATCGGCCAACTGATGCCCCACTCGTCTCTGCCTGTCTCTTTGAGCAACATGGCGTTATAACCCAAAGCCGCCTCATCACGATTGAGTATGGGTGCGGTAGTGGAGAGTTGAAAGAACCGAAAAAATAAACCCAGCAAAAATATGACCAACAAGCTAAGTAAAAGTGGTTTATTTTGTAACATCAATGGCTCTTTCCTGATTTAGGTTGAAGTAAGTCACAATAAATTGTTCCTGTTGGTTGGCGTCATAAATTGGTACTACCACTTGCGGTGTCAGTTTGAGTATCGCTAAATTACTTAGGATTTCTTTTCTGCGACCCGCTAAGGCAAATGGAGTATTAGGTAGATCTTCATAACTATAGACGAAATCCTGCAGGTTGATATTGTCGATGGTAGCGAGTTGGTAATTTTGCCAGTTTAGCTTCTGAATCTCTTGGGTGCTCAGATTGCCGTAAGCCAACAACCATAAGTAAAACCTGCCATCTCCCGAGTTGATCCAAAGATTATTGACGTCAGCTTGGTGCTGAATTGCATGTTGAGCTAATTGTTTGTATCCCGCCTGCCATTCGGAAGCTGACAGCTTGGGGTAGGTGGTAAATAAAAAGTAACTAAATGCAACTAACTCAAAACCGACGCCAACTATTAGTATTTTAAGTACGATTTTAGCAGTGCGGTTGACAGACAAAAATAGTACCGAGCAACCATAGGCAAAAATCAGGGATAATGGCAATAAACTATTCAAAGAACGCAATGAGTGAGGCACTTCATATGGTACCGAAGCAGGAATTAAGCCAATTACCCACCAAAAAATGAGGAAAATGAAGACTTTTTTGTGATGTCTAAAAAGGCTGACTATTCCAAGCAGAAGAAAAGGTAGAAAAAAAACGGGAAATAATCCATGCAGGCTCGTGCCGTGGCGCAGGTTGGCGTCGCCATGGAAAAATAAATAATCTAAAGAAAAATGGGCCGACAGATGATTGAGTAGGGCTTGAGCTTGAAAAATATGTCGATGGAGTACTACTCTGCCAATCAGTGTGGGCCCTTCTATTTGTTGGGCCAAATTGGCTTGGGCCACAAATGGCGCTTGATTGAGAATGGAGTCAGAACTGAGTCGAAAAAGTTCGCTCGCCGGATATAACGGCGAGCGAATCATCACCAATAAACTCAGACTAAAAATAGCGAATGATAAAACTGCCGGCAGCAACTGAGAGGTCACAAGCGACCGGCGCTGATTTGATTTGCTGATCATTTGATAAAGGATTGGTAACAGCATCAGCAACCACAGCGCCGGCCAAATAAATCGTGTAGCGTAATAAGTGAATAAAGCGAGAGCTCCAAATAAACCAGCTAGTGGCCAATAAATAGCTTTTTGCTTTGATTTGAGCAGTAGCAAAAATGAAATACCCAACCAAAGTTGAGCCAGGTGTCCCTCAAAGCCAACTCTAGAAAATAGAATCGCCCAGTATGAGAGCGATACGACACTAGCGGCAGCCAACTGGAAGACCAGGCGTTGTTTTCTGGGCCAGTATTTTGCTAGTTCACCCGCTAAGGCTGCCGCTAAAACAATCGTACCCAAACCTGCCACCAAACTAGGCAGTCTGACGGCAATTTCATGACTGCCGATGACTTTGACTACCAGACTACTCAACCAAATATAAACTGGCAATTTATAATCTCCATATGAGGGAAAGATTGCCTGCAACCAAGAGTTGCGATGCATATCATGTCCAGTTTCGGCCACGGTAGTCGCATCAATCAAAATTGCCGTCTCGTCCCAATAGGTGCCCACCGGTATTTGACCAAATTGGATCAGGCGCAAGCCAATGCCAAAGATAATAGCGCAGTAAAATATGAATGATTTGGTAAGTATTTTACTTTTTAAAGACTGCCACATAGGTTTCCCTGCTATTTGGATTGGTTAATACTTCAAAATAATCAAATTGAGTCGGATCCTGACTGAAATTAGTGGGGAGTTGACTCTTGGGAGCAAACACCGCATACGAACTACCCGCTTCAATCAAATGTTGAAAAGGCACATCGCCAAAGTCGATTGAGTCGAATTGATTGACGTGTCGAAAGCCCTCAACATCAGCGGACAAATGATTTAAATGAGTTTGGGCGTACTGTGGATCGACTTTGGCATAAAATAAGTAGTAGATATATGGAGACCAGCTGTAACCCTGAACATAAACGTGATCGACTTGCGTTCGAGCCAAGGACAAAAACTTCACCATGTCTTGGGCATACCACGACCAGTTCTCGCTATCTCTTTGTGGTGCCACAATAAAATAAGTAATCATCATGCTACCGAGTTGAAAAAATAAAACGACGAATGTAAATATCAGACTCGCCCAGAGCAGTTTGGGGTTTTGCTTCTTGAGTTGCTGAAATAGCCAAAAAATGCCTTGGGCTGTGATCAATATCAGGGGAATGACAATAACGTATGAACGAGTGGCATGGGCTGATTGCCAAGTAATTAGTGCGGGAAGCAAGCCAATTATTAACCAGCCAAAAACAAAAAGTCTTACCTGACGATTGAATAAAGAGTTACGGCTAAAAATTGTCATTAAACCCAAGACCAAAAAAGGTATGGTCGCACTATAAAGTTTGCCGATACCACTGATATCGTGCGACCCATGACCAGCGCCATTGATAAATAAAAAGTCGGGATTGATAGCAGTCGTACTATTCACCAATAATTGACGGATAAATTCGAGCGGAATATTGGTGTAGTATTTTGCTATTAACCAATGATCATTATTAAAATATTGGCGTTTAGCCTGTGACCTGCGGAAATATGATTCTTTGTCAAAAATAGAAATGCCTGATAATTTTACATTGTTGCTGTGTTGGGTAGCTACCGTTGATAAAAAGATCATTGGTAGTAGTACAAAGGCGCTGGCGACAAGCAAAACGATTAAGCGAGCTGTTTGTTTTTTAATTAATTTGTTTGCAAATAGAAAAATGATTGTCACTAAGATTAGTGGCGTCACTAACTGTAAGGCATGATAACAAATCATGGTCAGTCCAAAGAACATGGCGCTCAAAATAATTAGCACGCCTTTTGGCTGGCGAAAATATTTAAACAGCAAGAGCATGCCTGCTAACAGCAGGGTTAAACCGAGATTGGCCTCATAGGCCAGACGAGAAAAGTGGAGATGCCAGGGTGAAATTGCCAGCAGTAGTGCCGTCAGTAATGCAAACTGGTAGCGGTAGCGACTCTGAGAGATTAGCAATAATGATAAATGGTAAATTAGCCCCACTGCCGCAATGCCTGCCAAAGCCGAAGGTAATCTAACTGACCAAGCTGAAAGATCAAACAGGGCAACGCTGGGAATAGTGAACCAAGTATATACGGGTAATTTCCAGTCGCCAAAAGACTCCAAATTTAACGGCCATTTTTTACCATATTCGTCTGCTCCAGTTTTTAACAAGGAATAGGCGGTGTATCCCAGCGAGGCTTCATCACGATTCAGGGCAATGGGAATAGATCCTAAATCAAAGAGGCGCAGTCCAGCAGCAATTATAATAATGATTGCTAAAAGTATTTTATTTTTCATAATGTTGGACGACCCAAATAGGCTTGCCGAATGAATCAACTATAGTTACGTTATCACCATCGGTAGCCAGTCCCACATCGGCAGTAAAAGAGGGAGATGCGGCTAAGATGCCAAAGCTGGTTGATACTTGGTCTGCTTTGTCAATAAAATGCAGTCTTCCAAATTGAAGAAATTCGCCTTGATCCTTGTAAGCGGTCTTTTCATATGCTTGCACTAAGCGTGGATCTGTTTGAGAGAAAAACCAATAGTACATGGCGGGCCTGCCCTGCTCTCTGGTAATATAAATTTGATCATCGGGAAACGCCGTGGCCAACTGATTGACCTCTGATACCAGTTGTTGATAACCAAACTGCCATTCGTGTTCGTATTTAGCTGGATAGATCTGACTATAATAGATCCAAAAGATGCTGATCTGCGCTATCAAAACAAAAGAAAAAACTAACGTTACAATGGTTTGTTTTGGTTGATTAACACGAGACAACCAATCAATACATCGATGCAAACCTAAGCCAATAATGATGAACCAAAAGGGTAAAATCATCAGCGTTCTGACTGCATGCGGTGATCCGATTACTAGAGTAGAGGGCAGTAAACCGACAATAAACCAAAGCAAAAATAGTAAAGTTTTGGATCGATGTTTAAAAAATAATACCGTCATACCAATAATAATTAGTATCAAGCTAAGTGGAAAGAACTGGCCAAAATACTGAATTGAGTGACGAGGATTGGTATCACCATGGAGGAAAAGATATCCCAGATCAAAGTTTTTGACAAAATTAATGGAGATTTCTTTGGCAAATAATAAATATCGATGATAAAACAAGCGAGCTAATAAGTTGTTGCCCGCAATTTCTTTCAGTTGGTTGCTTTGGATAATAATTTCTAGATTGGAAAAGATCGAGGTAGTGACAAAACGATTGGTTACTTGGTTGGTAAAAATATTGGTTATGAGTGGTGACAACATCAAGATAAAGACGATGATGGGCACAACTAGTTGTCGCCAGCGTTTCGCTCGTTGTTTGGCATTGATCCAAATGGTTTTATTTTCTAGTTCTTGAAAAATAAATGCCGCCCCGACCATTAGCGGGGCGGCAATCCGAGCTGCATGATAGGTGTACATAGCCAAAGCTGTCAGTATCGCCGAAAAAAATAAATTGCCAGCCATCTTTGACTTTTGATTGAATTTTGCTTGTTGGAAGATACAGATAATTGCCCAGAGTATTAACGCACTGGCCAAGTTAGCCTCCCAGGCTCCACGAGAAAAGATAATCCCCCAGGGTTCGACTGCGGCTACCAACATGACTAGTAGTGGCAACCAGCGATCAGTTTGTTCAACTGGTTGGTCGGCAGTTTTTTTTGTCAAAAACAACAAGTTGGCCAAAACGCCAGAACCAATCACAATGGCGATACCAGCTATCGCCGATGGTAAACGCACGGCAAAAGTATTTAAGCCAAATATAAAAATGCTAGGAATAACCGAGTAAATATAAAAGCCGGGCTTCCAGTCACCAAAAGATTCAAAAGCCACAATAGGAAACCAATGACCATGGTGATCCCGACCAGTTTGCAGAATAGAATAGGCATCATAACCGAGAGCCACCTCTTCCCAATAAGGTGAGGGAGGTAGGTTTCCCAACTGGAAGAAACGAAAAACGACTGCTAAGATAATGATTGTAGCAATCGAGAAATTACGCATATTATGTATCATAGCAAGCTCAAGACCAGTAATACACTAGTAGTCCTTCTCATCTTGATTCTCAGTCTGAGCACCCGCCTGATTTTCTCCTCTACCCATATTTCGTTTGGACAAGATGTTGCTCGAGACTCATGGCTTATGAGTCAACGAATAAAATTTGATCAGATCATAGTTGACTATGGGCCAAAAGTGGGCATAGGCAATTTCTATTTGCCTCCACTTTATTACCAAATTCATGTGATCTTTTCGCTATTCACCAACAATGATCCTCTGGTCATGAAGTGGGTTGTGACCATAGTTGAAGCCTTAAGTCCGGTCTTATTATTTCTGATTATTAAAGAATTATTTGGTATCAAGTTAGCAACATTATCTAGTTTGTTATATATCGTGGCACCAATTCCCCTGCAGTATGGTACGACGGCCTGGAATCCCAACATGATTCCTTTTTTCTCTTTGCTTCTTGTCTATTCATCTATCCGAGTAGTTAAATACCATCAGCTGTGGTTTATTCCAATAGCTTGTTTTTCATTTATTGTCGCTTTTCAGTTTCATTATCAAGCTGCTGTCTTACTACCCCTGCTTGCTTTTTGTTTCATTTACTCTATCAAAAACAATTTTTCTCAGCGACTACTACTATTTTGGGCGAGTGGCATAATCATAATGTCTCTTATCTTACTGCCATATTTCTATGCGGAAATTACTTCTAATTTTTCCAACTCCCGAGCGATATTGAACTACTTTACTCAAGAACATTCGAGGTATTTTGAACGAATCTCTAAGCCAACATATGTTTTCACCTACTTTCCGGCATTTTTTGACCGAGTATTATTCGGCAAAGAGACTCTTTATTCAATTTTTGGTCTCTCTATTTACTTTGGTGGAATCTTTTCCCTGATTGCACATTATCGGAAAACTAAGAATCTTTCTTTTATAATAATCTTGTTCTATTTTTTCAGTATTTTTATAATGCTCAGAGTTTTCAGGGGAGATAAGTTGGATTATTTTTTCAGCACCCTTTTCTTTTTACCTTTTGTCTTTCTGGCGAGTTTAATGTCAGCCACTCGCTCCAAGTTTGTCATTCTCAGCATATTTGGCTTGATGTTTTTTTCTTCGGGAATCTATATTAGTCAATGGCATAGCTATAACGATTTGGCAGAGTTACAAAGTACAATTGAGTTTATTCAAGCCAAATCACCTGGGCAAAATATTCGCTTTATTTTCCACGATGATGATTTTATCAATAATGTGTTTTTTGGCGTTAAACAATATTCTACTTTAACCATTGATGAAACAGCCACCACGGTGGTTGATATCTGTAACAATCGAGAGATCTGCGCTTGGGATATCTTCCCTGCCTGTCGGCATTCATTAGCTTACTCCAAGGTAGCTCTTTTTAAGCTCGATTCGCAATACCAACAACAAAGTCATCGTTTTGGTCGAGTGCCCTTTCAAGTCATTATTGGCACGATCGGCAACTCTGATGCTACTCTAGATACGACTGGGTATATTTATCAAGGTGAAAGTGGTAGTGATTTTTTGATCGAATAACTTTTTGGATACCATTCCCAACGGTTATTTTCTTTGTTTGATTAGAAAGAAATCCTAGAAAAAGACTAATGGTTCTGCAAACTATTGAACTGACTTATGAAGTATCGCTAATTGCTACCCCAAGCTACGTGCTTTTTATTTGATGGGGGTTTACACTAAAGCATGGCCCCGTCTGGAGACGTGCTTTACACTAAACCATATTTTTTATTAGTAGAGTGTTTCTCAAATGTTAATAAAAATACAGTTGTGATTTTTGGGTAAAATATTCTCATCGAGAATCAAAAAAAAGATCGTTTTGGAACGGCTCCGACTTTGAAACATCAAAGTTGGTCGGTATCAAACAACCAAAATCTTGGTTTACCGTCTTTGGTATATATCACTTTAAAAGCTTGCGTGCGATTAACTAGATCACTTTTTTCACCAGCTACAATCAAAGCATTGGGCCGATCAAGATCGCTTAACTGGACTACATCGGGGAAAATAAAGTTGATCAATGCGCCATTGTGGTACTGAAAAGTGGAAATTTTCCTGGTTAAAAGAGCGTAAATATACGGTTGACCATATTCGCTCGTGATAACAATTTGATCAACAGAATGCCGACCATCTTTACCATCGTAGTAAGACCAAACTTCAGTAAACATTTCCCGGTAACCATCTTGAAAATATGGGCTAGATTGCTTGGCATAAACGCCAAAATATTGAGATAAAAAATAACTAGCTTGAATGATGTTAATAATGACCAAACTAGCAATAAATATTTTGAGGTACTTGGCGGGTTGACGTGTATGTTTTGAGATGTTTTCAGTTATCAAGTCAATTCCCAGTAAGGCAAAAAGTAAGAAACCTGGCAGGGCGAGTAAGGCACGATTGGGATGAGGGACTTCAATCCCAATGATGGCGGGTGCCAATCCCGCTACAACCCAAATTGTGGCGAAAGACCAAATAAATATATAGTTTTTTTTGTATCTTGCCACCAATCCTAAGGCGAATAAAAATGCAGTGGTGGGAAACAATACTCCCATCGTACCAATTGAGTGACGAATTGAGTCAGCTTTACCCAATAAGAGAAACGAGAGACTGAGGTGAGCCAGCAAATTTTTAATCAATAATAGTGGAAGATAAGCCAATGATTGGGTATGAGCGAAGATAGTGACATTAGCCCGAGTGAGACCCTCACCCAATAATGAGTCGATTAAAAATGGAATGATTAAGATGAGCACGCCGGCTGAAAAAATCACAACCTGTTTGATTGCAATCAACTTTTTGCGGCTGAGCAATAAAAATAAAAGTGAAAGAAAAAGTGGTACCATCACTTTGGCGCTGTGGTAAGTATAAAAAGTGCTGGCAAATAGTATTCCAGCAGTAATTTGCCAGCAAAAGTATTGCCAGTTTTTCTTTTTCAGCTGTAATGAAGATAAAAACAAAGTTGTGGCCCAGACGACTTCGCTTAGGGCTAGGCCGCTTTCAAAACCAGCTCGAGTAAATAAAATATGCCACGGAGAGATCGTGAGCATTCCAGTACCCAGTAACGCTAACCAGGCAGAAGAAAGATAAGTACTCCCTTTGGGTGAAAAGTTAAAAATTGACTTGAGTAGAAAATAAAATCCCACCACACCAATTACTCCCGATAAGGCAAAAGGCAATCTAATTACCCATGTTTCTAATCCAAAAAGTGAGGTAAACAAACCATTAAGATATATCGCTAACGGAGCTTTGTAGTCTCCAAAAGAGCGAAAAGAAGTTGGCAATTTTTCCAACCACTCGTCTCTTCTGGTCTGCCAAACCGACCAGCCATTGTAGCCAATCGCAGCTTCATCCCAGTTGGGTCCCGAAGGTATGGTACCAAGTTGCCAAAATCTAATTATTCCAGCTAACAAGACTAAGAACAATAACATTAATGATTGCTTGTTTTTCATTGGCGAGATCTTTTCCATAACCAATATGGTTGCCATAAGACAAAAGCTAGCTTTTGCCAAAAAGAGCCATGTTTCTGCACAAAGTAGGCGGCGTGTTTCCAACTGAGTTGTTGAACTTCCGATTCTGAAAATACACGCTGGTTAGTTGATTCATGCTGATGAAAAACAACGGCCGATCTTTCAAACAAGACTTGCCAACCTTTCTTTTTAGCACGATAGGAAAGATCGATATCTTCCCAATAAGCCGGGGCGAAACGCTCGTCAAATCCCCCCAATGCTAGCCATCTTTCGCGGTTGAACAGCGCGCTCCCCCCACTCGCCCAGACCGTTTCGCCCGAGGCATCGGTGCTAGCTTTGCTGTGCATAAAATAGCCACGTTCAAACCAAAGTTTGTTTTTTCCTGCCGTAGGTAAACTTTTTAGGTCTTGGTTGATTTCGCCTTCATATTCCAAGCAACCAATAGCAAAAATGGGCTGAGCGTTATTCTGATATGCCTTCACCAAACAATCAACTGTATCTGGTTGAACCGATGCATCCGAGTTGAGCAAAAAGAGCAAGGGTTTTGTTGCTAACCCAACCGCTCGGTTAACACTAGCGGCAAACCTGAGGTTGCGAGCATTTTCAATTAAAGTAATTGCAATTCTCTTATGTTTCAATACTACAAATCCCTGAAACAACTCAAACTCACCATGCTTATCTGAAAGATTTGGTTTGCGTTGCTGAGTGAGGTGAAAACCATATTTTAACCAATTGCAACTTTCGTCTTGGCTGGCATCATCGATGATAATTAACTCATCCCCATTTCTTAATGAACGTAGGACGGAAGGCAGATTTTTTTCTAGCAGTTTTCTGCCGTTATAAGTGGGGATGATGGTAGTCACAGTTAGGGCATCAGACATTAAAAAATTTCCGAACATTTCTTTCTAATTGTTCATGAGAAAAATCTGCCGCTCGAGCTCGCACAATTTTACGTAATTGACTTTCTTTACTGGGATCGCGTAAAAGTTGAGCAGTATTGGTCACTAACTCCGTCACGCTCTGCCAACAATATGGCTTCAATGCTGAAGGAATAATTTCCGATTGCCCGCCACTGGTAATGACTAACGGTATCGCTCCAGCCGCCATCGCTTCGACGGTGGCAATGCCAAAATGTTCAACCTTTTCTGGGTTTTTCTCCTGGTCTATGCCAAAACCAGTGGCATGCCAAAATATGCGGGCTTGCGCATAAAGATCAGTGATGCCCCGGTGGTCAAGATTAGTTTGAAAGCTAATGGCCAAGCCTTTCGCCTGCTGGACAATTTGGTCATAAAAAAGCTTGTTTTCTACCGAGCCAACAAAAACTAGTTGCCAGTTTTTCATTAAACTTGATTGCTCTTTTAACAACCGGGCAAACGCTTCAACCAGAATATCTTGTCTTTTACTATGTAGTTGAGGAAAAAAACGACCGACAGACAGTATGAGATTAGTTTTTTTCGTTCTAGTGGCTAATAATGTGGCATCAATTTCTGGATAAAGAACCTGGTTGACCTTGATACCCCAATCATTTTCAACCACTTGCTTAGTAAATTCCGAATTAGTGTTGACTGAGCGCCACTGTTTTATCTTGATTGATTGCACAAAATTAGGATGATTATTGCGCAATGGCGTTTGAATATGAAGTAAATTATTTCTAGCCAAACTAAAAAACAGACTACCGTCAGTCACATAGTAAAGATAATCAAATTCTCGAGTCCAAAGTAGTTTCTTATACCAGGGAGCCTGAGTAAACAGTGGCGACCTGATAAACTCAATTCTTTTTAAAGATTTACCCAAAAATGCTTGGTAATCGTTCCTACATCTTGCCACATAATCAAGAAATTCGGCATCTGTCACATCTGCTTCGGTGGGCAGTGCGAAGTACAGCTGAATATGCCTGGGTAAGGCGAGTGCCACATCAAACAGATGTTTTTCACCACCGCCGGTATGCACATGTTTCAAATAGGGAGAGACAAAGACGGCTTTCACAATAGTTTATTTTACCTGTTCCCACAGTATTTCTACTTCTCTTTCTTTTACCGCATATAAATCTTTGATGGGTGGAGTTTGTTGGAGTTCCCAGACTTGCAAGTAAACTAACATCCGATTGATGGCTTGGATCAAACTCTCCATCAATCCTGCCTCGCCATCTTGGTAGCCCTTATGCTTGACTGCTCGGCGCCAAAACTCCCCCATGCCTTTTCTTACTATCATCATAAAGGTGACTGACATATTACTGGCTTTAGCAATTAGTTGAGCTTCCACTGGTGTCCAAGCGGCAGATTTGACTAGACCCTCCGCCACTGATCGATGGGAAAAATGCAACAAAGGTGACTCAAGCGTTGATGTTTTACCAGTGATCAGCGGAGACTCATGAATCGCTCCCCTCCAGCCACGGAGAGCGTTGGCCTTGATCAGGCGAGTGACGGGATCGGTTTCCCAACCCCCATGCTGAAATAATTTGCCAAAGAAAATATTTTCTCGGTTAATTTGAAAAGCTAGGTTTTTATTATTTTCCAGATTAACCTGAATTTCTTGAGCTAACTGAGGCGTCACTCGCTCGTCGGAGTCAATATAAAATAACCAGTCTTGGCTGGCGTACTTGGCCCCCTCTTCTCTGAGTCTGGCAAACGATTGGTGCTTAAAAGCAATGACTTTGACGCCAGCACTTTCGGCTATTTCCGCTGTTTTATCCGTCGATCCATCATCAATTAAGATAATCTCCTTACACCAACTGAGAGTTTTTAAACATCCTGGGAGCATTGCTTCTTCGTTTTTAGCCAAAATAATTGCTGTCACCGAAAGCTTTTTCATAGGAGTGCCTGTTTGCCAAATGAGCGCATATAAAAGTCTAGCACCGCTTTTCGACGAAAGCGATTGCCTGATAAGAGCGCTTGCAGTTGCAAGCGCAAGATAACTGGTATCACCAAGTAGTTCCCTTGGGTAAAAGCAAGTAAATAACGATTTCTTTCCTGGTAGTAAACATGAAGCGCGGAACCGGAACCACCCGAGGAGCCGGCGTTGTCATGCCAGACCTTAGCCTGGGGACAAAAAGCAATTTTGTACCCCGCCTTTATTGCACGTAAACTCAAATCTACATCTTCAAAATACATAAAATAGCGCTTATCCAAAAAACCGACTTTTTCTAACACTTCTCTGCGTATCAACATGGCACACCCAGTGGCAAAATCGGTCTGAGTTGTATGATCAAACTGACCCAGATCTACCTCATCTACCCCTCGGTGAAAAGCAATTAAATGTTGCCAGTCAATAGTGCCACCTGCAAACCAAAGCACCTGTCCCCGTTCGGATGGTTTATAACTTTGTTTGTGAAATTCTTTGCCGGACGTAAAATAAATTTTGGGACTAACAATTCCGACCTCGGCTTGATCCTCTAAGACTTTGAGTAAATTCCGTAGAGCATTTCTTTCGATAGTTGTATCGTTATTGAGTAAAAAGATATACTGAGAATTGTTATTTTCTACTGCAAAATGAATACCCAAGTTATTTCCTCCAGTAAAGCCTAGATTGGCATCGGACCTAATTACCTTGAATTTTTTTGAAGATCGGAGTTGCTTGGGCAACACATAGTTCCGCACCGAACCATTGTCGACGATCAGAAACTGACAAGCATAGCCAGGGTGTACCAACGATACCAAAGATCTGATGCAGGTATTGGTAGTTCGAATATTATTGTAGTGAACTAAAATTACAGAAACGTGCTTCACAGCTTCTATTATAGCCTAAACTCGTAAATATTTTCTCAGTAGCCAATAAAATCTGCGCCAACCAGTTGCCCTCTGCGCTTTGCTAGAAGCTTGCCAATATTTCCAATCACTCATGATTTGATCCACAACGGCAGTACTCAATGAGCTGTTTGACTGAGGAAACTGTTGCTTTTCCCAAGCTCGGAGTTTGGTAGTCACCTGGTAAAAACTTTGAAGCAACGCCAGGGTGGTACCATGCAGACCATCTTGATCACCATTATTTTGATAATAACGACGGAAAAAATCATCAAAGAAAGCTTTCAGCAAATCATTGGAGGTAAATTTAGAAGGTTTTTTTGCCGCTGGTTGGTCAACCTCGGCCAGAGTGTAACGTAGCATTTTTTCAAAATATTCATCAATCGATTGATAATTGTCATGATCAATCGCATACTCAGTTTCGGGGAGTAGAGTCGCCACTGCTCCATCCAGATCAGGTTTTTGATGGATGACACCGCTCCATTTAACTTTACCTTTTTTGAAGAGGCGAATTTGATAATCAGGCCACCAACCGCTATGTTGAATCCATTTGGCAAAAATGAGGTTTTTGCGAGCAATCTGATAAGCCACAATCGATGAGTCTTGATTAGAAATGGTGGCCAAGATCTTTTCCTGCAACTTTGGAGAAATTACTTCATCTGGATCAACCAACAGAATCCAAGGATTGGTCGCCAATTTAATTGAGTCGTTACGGACTAACTCAACGTAGGTAGCCTGGGGTATGCTAATAATTGTGGCGTGATACTTGTGGGCTATGGCTTTTGTTTCATCTTTACTCTCCATATCAACCACAATAATTTCGTTAGCAAATGAGAGTGACTGTAAACACGACTCTAAATATTTAGCCGAATTTTTTGTATTAACGATGGCAGTTAGTTTGATCATAGTTAGTGGTTGTTGTTTCTCAGATACATAATATTACGCATTAATCGGTCTTTGGCAAGCAAATAAAAAGCCAGTACATACACGACTAGCGAAAAACTCATGCCACCCAATAACCAAACGATATTTTGTTGCCAGTATGAGCGTCCAACAATAGCAGTGAGGGCCATGGCACTGGCCGCAACTAGTTGCGGCCAAATCTGAGACCACAGATCGAACTGAATTTCTTTTTGAACCATACGAACGGCGGCGACTGATGAAAAACTAATCAGGAGCGCTGCAATCGCCACCCCATTATAACCAAACCACCAAAGGAGGGGTGGCGTTAAAATCCAAGTCAGCAACGTCCACATGACCATCAATTTTAGTGTTTGATTAATTTTTCCCATGGCAGTCAGGAGGTTGGTCAAAGGAGTTGATATAGCACTCCACCCAATGCTCAAACTAAAGAGAGCAAAACTCAAAGCTGCGGGTAACCACTTGCCATATGTGCTAGCAAAAACCGTTAGGAGTGGAGAAATAAAACAAGCCATACCAACTATCAGAGGAAAGATGGCCAAAGTAATCCAAAACAAAGATAGTTCCAACCCTTTAGCTAAAGCTGCTTTTTGATTTTGCAACCGAGAAAAAGTCGGAAAAGTGATCGCCATGACGTTTTGCACCGTGAGTGTGTAGGGATACATCGACCAATTTTTGGACCATTGGATGTAGCCAAATTCCCTCAAAGGCATGACTAATCCGATAACTAAGTAAAATAATTGATCTTTAACTCTGGCCAACAAATCGTTGAGTTGGAATTTGACTCCAAATGAGAGCAGTGTTTTGATGGCGGGTCTGGTGATGGTAATGCCAAATTCCCACTGCTGGATCAAGTTCATTATCACGATTCCGACTAGGGTTCTGGCCATAATCGCATAGGCATAACTAATCACGCCCCAGCGTTGGTAGGCCAGAATGATTAAAACTCCGTGGAACACCAGCTGTTCAGCAATCTGGGGAATAACCAATTTGGAAAACTCAAGTTTTCTCTCCAATTTAACAGAAGGAATTGTTTTCAAAGTCGTAAGTGGAAAAGACAGGGCGAGGGTAAGCAGAATCCAATCTCCTGCCCAACCAGTTTTTTGGGCAACTATGCCAGATAGCACCAAGATGACAGCCAGACCCACAATTATCCAACCGAGCAACTGCTGAATGGTAAAGGCGGTCTGGTATTCATCTCTGGTCGGTTCTGTTTGCTTCTGGATGAGGGCGGCAGCAAGACCAATATCGGAAATAAAAGTTAATAAACCAATGATGACAACAACAAACCCGTAGACACCAAAGTCTTCAGGTGCAAATAAACTACTTAAAATAGCCAAAGAAAGAAAACCAATGCCTTGCAACACAACAGTTCGGAGTAAGTAAGATAATGCTCCTGAGATCGAGCGTTTCTTGATAGTTTGTAATTCTGCTTGCTGGGTGGTGTCTATCATAAACGATTAGAGTTGGATCTTGCGCTGAATTATAAATTGCCCTGCCATGATAAGCACCAGCGAAACACAGCTAATCAAATAGCCAATTTGTCTGATCCCTGTTGATTCAAAGGCAAGGCTGAGCAAATGTTTACCCGAAGGCAGTTGGATTGTCATTAGACCATCACTTGTGGTCTCAATAACGGTTTCCTTGCCATCCAAATAAGCCTTCCAACCTGGAAAATTAGCTATAGAAAGTTCGAGAGTCAGCTCTTGCTTGACCTCTAAACTAATTAGCTTCTCTGAGCTACCATCCTTAAGCACCTCAGATTTGATCTTGTCAGTATCGGTTATGATTTTTTGGAAAGGAGCAATTTCAGAATTAAAAGAGTTGGGCAGATAATCTGGCAGAATACCACTCATATCAATTTGGATTTGCTTTTCTTCATAGTGGTAAGGTCCCATTGAGTCTTGATAGTATTCGACAGGTGAAAAGTATCGGTAAGAAGTAACTAAGGTGACTAAAATAATTACTGACAAAACAATACTTTTTCGCCTGAAAGACCACGACGTCACGAGTGTCACAATCAGAGCCAAACCAAAAGAAATTAGACTGAGCAATCTCCAGGGGAACTGTAAGTACTTCAATATTGTTAAGTGCTCCCAAATCCAGAGTGTTTTTTGAGTCGTTAATAAAATTAAACTAGTGACTAACAAAAATAAAATGCTGATGGCTACAAGTTGGTTTTTTTTCTTCAGTAATAATTGTCTGCTAACCAGTAAAACTAATACCATGATTAAGCCAAAAAGCAAACCATAGCCAAGGAAAAAGCTAATGCCATCCTCCGGTCCCCAAGCGGAACCACCGTAGGTCCAACTGTCGATCAGAAATTGACGTAAATACAAAAAGTGATTATGAAAATCAAAATAGCCAGTGAGCACCTGACGGTCTAGTCGGGTATAAGCTTTTTCCATCACTGCGGGTAGAGCATAAAAAGCACTCAAACCAATTCCCAAACCCGTACTCAGCAAACCCTGCGTTATGACTGAAAAGCATGCTCGATGATTGGTTTCAGTAGCGTCAGTCAACCAAAACAATAAGGCGACGCCAACCAGCAGGCCGAAGGGTAAAAAAAAGATTGCAGATAGGTTGTGAGTTAATATAATTGCCGCTGTGCTGATTGTAATTAGTAGTCCGCCGAACTTATTTTTTTTAATCAGCCAAAGCCAGCCCAAGAGTAACCAGGGTAAAAGTGCCATGGCCCAGAGTTCATTGAGGGCTCCCCTCACAAATAAGTTTACTGCTCGATAGGGAGCCAACACATACAACGTAGTTAAAATTAAGCCTCCCGCTCTTCCCGATAAGGTTTTTCCCAATAAATAAGTGCCTCCAATAGTAACCAAATTAGCCACGATAAATAATGCCAGCACTGACCAAATCATGGAGTCGCTCAAAATATAGATGATCGCACCAAGATAAAATGGTAATGGTCCATAGAATAAAAAGAGAGGCATACCATAACCATAACCAAAGTTCCTTGACCATTGTACGGGAAAATCTCCATCCTGAAGTCCCCTAGCCATTTCTGCTATCCTGGCTGCATGCGTAAAATCATGTAAAAAAAATAATCTGCCCCAAAATAGTTGTCTTGAAGAAACAAAAAATATCACTAGCAATACTAAGGTCGCTAGAATTTTCTTTAGCATCATTTCATTGTACCGCATTAGTAATGGTAAGATAGCAACTAGTGAATAAAGATTTCATCAAACTCATGCTCAAAGCTCAGTTGGCCACTCTGGGTTTTCTAGTAGTGTTGTTTTTGCTGACTGGCATATTTTTCTCCTTTATCTCTTGGCACAAATACTCCATTTTCCAAAAATCTAGTGGTCTGAGCACTTCACAACTAATTGAGATAGCGAGTAAAGCTTGGCAAAATCGACTACAAGATACTAAGGGTGTTATTTCTATACTGATTTTGGGTTTGGATGAAGTAGAAGCAAGAAACCAAACTGTTTTAACTGATACGATTATGCTCATCACTCTGGATCCAAATACGGGAGTCATTCATTCACTTTCATTACCAAGAGATCTGTGGATAGATCAATACAAAACCAAAATCAATGCCCTCTATTATTATGGTCATCAAAATTCACCAACTGAACCAACTGAGTTTGTGAAAACTGTTGTTGAAGAGCTGTCTGGCATCACTATTGATAAAGTGATCCCCGTTTCACTCGAACAATTAGCTGAACTCGTCAATATTATGGGTGGCATAGAAATCACGGTTGCGCAAGCTTTTACTGATGAGCATTACCCCCGGGCTGGAGTAAACCCAAGTGAAACGTCGGATTTGTCGGTTTTACAAGAAACTATTAGTTTTGAAAAAGGTCTCCAAACTATGAGCGGCGAGCGAGTTCTGGAATATGTTCGGTCTCGACAGGCAGCTGGAGAAACTGGCACCGATGATTCCCGCACTCAACGTCAACAAGAAGTTATCACTGCTCTGCTGAACAAACTCCAATCAAAAACAACCTTAACTAACCCAGAAATACTCGGAAAATTAGTTGCTTGGTATAACCTTAATTACTCAAAGCAATGGTCGCTCACCGAACTACTTAGTCTTGGTTTGAAGTTAGCACGAAATCAAATCCGACCCAAATTGCTTACCCATTCTTTACCGATAGCAACCAAAAACAATACTGATGGTGTGCTCTATCACCCACCTACCTGGCGCTATCAAAATCAATGGGTTTACATTGCCACCGACAGTGCGGTGCTAAAAACCTATGTTCAGTCGCTATTATTTGCATCTGAATAATGATCGCTTAATTATGCAAAAACCACTAATTACCCTTCCAAATTCAAAAAACATCCTGCGCATCCTACTGCTTACGACCGTTATTTTTGCACTGCTCATGGGTCTTTTTCAAGAACTTTACCGTCAGGAAAATAAAAAATATCTTAAGTTAGAAGACATGTTTGTCCGCGTTAGAACTCAACTTGGCAGAGAAGAAACTCAGCGTTTAATTGATCAATCTTATAATAAATAGTATACAATTACTCAGCTATGTCCAAGACTAATCAAAAACAACAAACCATCCTGGTTACCGGTGGTGCAGGTTTCATAGGCACCAACTTTTGCTATTATTGGCACCAACAACATCCAGCAGATAAAATTATCATTCTCGATCTTCTAACTTACGCTGGTAATCGCTCATCGCTAGCCGAGCTAGAAGAAGAATCGCAGATTCGTTTCGTCCAAGCCGATATTAATGATGCGGAAACTGTAGATAAGCTCATGAGCGAGACCAACCTCGTGGTGCACTTCGCTGCTGAGTCTCATGTGGATCGCTCCATCAATAATCCCGATCTTTTTTTGCAAACCAACGTGATTGGTACCCACACTCTGCTGAAATCTGCTTTGAAACATCAGGTGACTCGATTTCATCACATTTCTACCGATGAAGTTTTTGGATCCTTACCCATTGAATCCACCGTAAGTTTTAATGAAAGAACTCCCTACGCCCCCAGAAGCCCTTATGCTGCGAGCAAAGCGGCCTCTGACCACTTGGTCAGAGCTTATGCCGAAACTTACGGATTGCCTATTACTATTACTAACTGTTCGAATAACTATGGCGAATATCAATTTCCAGAAAAATTAATACCGCTGGCGATCACTAATTTAATCGAGGGTCGTCCAGTACCAATTTATGGTCAGGGTAATCAAATTAGAGATTGGTTATATGTGCAAGATCATTGTCGAGCTATTGAAGCAGTTTTGCTCAACGGCACAATCGGCAATACCTACCTTATTGGCGGTTTAACCAAAGAAATTAGCAATCTTGAGTTAATTAAACTCATCATTAAACTAATGAAAAAATCAGAAGAACAAATTGAATTTGTGAGCGATCGCCCTGGACATGATCTCAAATATCGTGTTGACTGGAAAAAGATTCAAGATCAACTCGGTTGGAGTCCCAGCGTTGATTTGGAGCAAGGTTTACAACTAACCATCGACTGGTATGTTCAACATCCTCAATGGTGGCAACCACTCAGAACTGCCAACCAAGCTTATTTTTCCAAGCAGTATAATGAACAGCCGAGGAGCTAGCTGATTATGCCTACAGACAATTTTATTCCCACCGAAGCTAACCATGTTGTCGACGGTATTTACCAGACAGCAATTGCCGGATTGCTTTTTTCTGCATCGCAAAAACATATAGATCATCGCGGACATTATGCTGAGTTAGTGAGATTGCCCGATCTTAATTCGGCACTCAAAAAACCTTTTGTCCCAGTTCAAATCAATCACTCTCACTCACACATCAATGTGATTAGAGGCTTTCATGCGGAAAATTGGAATAAGTTGGTCACAATTGTCCATGGCTATTGCTACTGTGTACTGGTTGACGTTCGGCCTCAATCTCGAACCTTCGGTCAATCTGTTAGTCTTAATCTGGGCAACCATGATGATGCACTTTATGGCTCTTTATTTATTCCTGCTGGCGTCGCCAACTCAGCTTTGGCCTTATCCGAACCGGTTGATTATCTTTACTTTGTGGATGCGCTCTATGCCGATCGAGATCGATCCGGTGATATCTCTATTTCCTTGTTTGATCAAGATATCAACGTCGAGTGGCCGATTGCCAAAAAATCAATGATAGTTTCGGAAAGAGATCGTCAGTCTGTTTCACTGCGCGCCAAATTTCCAGAGAAATTTGGCGCCAAAAACCAGAAATAACTAGTAGCGCCATGAACCAAAATAAGTTACCTACAATTGTTGGCACGGGCTTAAATGGTTTGGTCGGCTCTCGGCTTGTCTCTCAACTGAAAAACAATTTTTCATTTATTAATTTTGATATTGCCGAACCAACTCGCCCGGTTGATATTACCAACATTGACTCAACTCGAGCCTCGCTCATCAACTTACAACCAATAGCCTTGTTACATTTTGCCGCTTTTACCAATGTGACTGCGGCCTGGGAACAAACAGGTGACAAAAACGGATTGTGTTACCAGGTTAATGTGTTAGGTACGAAAAATATTGCCCAAGTCTGCCAAGAGCAAAACATTCACCTCATTCATTTATCAACCGCCTATGTTTTTGATGGAGAAAAAACTACTCCCTATGTCGAGTCTGATCAGCCTCGACCCATTGAGTGGTATGGTCAAACCAAACTTTTGGCAGAGGAAGCGATTCGGGAAATCAATCCCAGACATACAATCTTGAGGATCGATCAGCCTTTTCGCCCGGATGCATTTAGCAAACTTGATACGGCTCATCGAGTGATCGAGGGGTTACGACAAAACACGCTTTATCCCCAATTCACCGATCATACCTTTGGCCCAACCTATATCGATAGTTTATCGAAAATCATCCGGGGTGTAATTGAAAATAAGGTAACCGGACTGTATCACGCCACTAATAATGAAACTTGGACTGATTTTGATTTTTCCTCAACCATCGCTCAATTAATGAATTATGGGGGAGAAATCAAAAAAGGAAGTTTGTCTGATTATTTAAAAACTACCAACCGACCTTACCAAGCCCACACCGCACTAGATTCCACTTTGATTTGGAATATTCTCAAACTAACCCCAGACAAGATTGTTGACTGCTTATCAAAAACAGTCAGCGAGCTTTAACCATCCTGCCGCCAATCGGTTTTCCACCAAGGGTCCCTCTACCAGTAAATGGGTGCTCAGAATAGTCTCCTATTTAAAGAGACCGTTACAAAATAATTACCTTAAATCAGCCAATCGTTTCGTGCAGTGAAGTTATTTTTTTAACAACACGACTACTTAGTTTTATTTGATAGCTTAGTGTAGAGCATGACTCCAGACAGGGCTGTGCTTTACACTAAACTATGTTTTTATTTTGTGTAGTGTGATCTTTAGACAAATAACCATTTTGGAACGGTGCCTTATCTAGTTTTCTTCCATTTACCAATCAACTTTGGATCGCCTGATAACAGTTCCTCTGGCACCTTCCAACCTTGATAATCGGCCGGCCTGGTATAACTGGGCGGACTGAGTTTTCCAGGAATGGTGTGACTTTCCTCATCGGTGCTGAGTTCATTACCCAGGACTCCAGGTAGCAGGCGAGTAACGGCATCGATCAAGATTAAAGCTGCTGGCTCGCCACCCGTCAACACAAAATCGCCCACCGAAATTTCTTCATCAGCCAAGTGTTCCGCCACTCGCTGATCAACATCACCATAGTGACCACAAATTAGGGTGATTGATTGAAATTTCGCCAAACGCACTGCCTCTAATTGAGTAAATCTTTTCCCTCTGGCAGACAAGAGGATACGTAAATTGCTCTGATTATCGGGAATTTTTATACTCTCAAGAGCCAAATCAATTGGCTCAATTTTCATCACCATACCCGCGCCACCGCCAAATGGCCGATCATCAGTGGTTCGATGTTTATCTTGAGTAAAATCGCGAATATTCAACAAATTGATACTGATTATTTTTTGCACCATAGCCCTACCAATAATCGATGATTTTAACGGACTGACAAAATATTCAGGAAAAGTAGTAAGAATACGAAATTGCATCAGCTTCTAGTCATAGCGAATACTTGCAGGTATGATTATACTGTACTCCAAAAATACAGTCCTGATATGGCAGAAGAAAAATCAGTCTTTACCCTCACTCAAGCAAAAACAGTTAGCAAAAACTTTGTTCTCTTTGGTGGGGTTGGTTTAGTGGTATTTTTGGTTTTTTGGTTTGCATCCGGAGCTTTTATCCGCTATTGGATTGCCACTCACCCAGAGCCGCCCCCGCCTCCCACAGTGGGTTTTGGCATTTTACCCCCACCCGTATTTCCCACTACCCCTGACGAAGATAAACCAAGTAAATACATCTTGGAAACACCCACTGGTAGATTACCGGAATTTTCCGATAGGGCGCTGGTCTTCTTCATGCCAAAAAACTCGCCCGGTTTGCTAGATGCAGAAAAAGCCAAACAATTTGCCACTAAGCTTAATTTTGTGTTTGAGCCAGAAATTATTGACTCCCGAACTTATCGCTGGCAAAGAACTCAACCACTTTTTACTACGATTGAGTACGACATTCAGGATCATGTTTTTAGTTATCAGAGCGACTTTGCCAATCGTCCGGAGCTGTTGCTTGATTCCGAATTACCGACGAAATTTGACGCGATTAGTGAGGTAAAAACCTTTCTCCAATCAGCGCTCGATCTCCAGCCTGATATAGCAACGGCATCGGGCAGTTTTGCCTTTGTTAAAAGTGTTGGGGCTGAGTTAATACCTGCCGTGGCAGTCACCGACGCCGACTTTGTCACCGTGGATCTAAATCGGGCGCCTGTCGAAGGTCAATTCGAAATGTATACGGATCGAGATGGCCAAGGAGTAATTCATGCACTAGTAGGAAATATCAAAGATATTGAAAACATACTCAAACTTGATTACTATTATTATCCGATTGATTACTCAGTCATTCATACCTATCCTCTTCGACCCGTTAAGCAAGCCTGGGAGATACTCCAAGGTGGGGAAGGCTATATTTCTCACCCAATCAAGTCAGAACAAGCAACTATTCGTCAAGTGAGTTTGGGTTACTACGACTCCACTGCTCCCCAGATGTACTTGCAACCGATTTATGTCTTTTCTGGTGACGATGGCTTTCTTGGCTATGTTTCTGCTCTAGACCCCAGTTATCTCAATATTACCCAAACCGAAACACCATGAACACCCTTCCTGTACGTACTAGAATCGCTCCCAGTCCGACGGGTTTACCACACATAGGTACGATATTCCAGGCATTATTAGACTATATCATCGCCAAACAGTTAAATGGTAAATTTATTCTGCGAATTGAAGATACAGACCAAAAAAGACTCGACCCGCTGGCTGAGCAAGCTGTTTACGACGCCTTGGATTGGGTGGGAATTCAACCAGACGAAAGTCCCAAAAAAGCTGGCGACTACGGTCCATACCGACAATCCGAACGATTAGCGTTATACCAACGGTATGCTCAACAATTAATCGATGCCGACCATGCTTACTATTGCTTCTGTTCACCAGAAAGATTAGCCAGCGTCAGAGATCAATGCCAAAAAGACGGTCGGCCACCAATGTATGACAAGCTTTGTCGCTCACTTCCCCCAGCAGAAGCGAGAGAGA
The DNA here is from genome assembly GCA_964521215.1 of uncultured Pseudomonadales bacterium. Classification (GTDB taxonomy): domain Bacteria; phylum Patescibacteriota; class Microgenomatia; order UBA1400; family PJMF01; genus DAOQVB01. Next base: position 81,540 of record CAZFRD010000001.1, on the reverse strand, counting down.
AAGCTAAGCATGAACCATCTGTCATTAGATTAAAAATTCCATCAGCTACCACCATCGTGGTCGACGACGTAGTCAGGGGGGCAATTAGTTTTCAAAGCAGTGATATAGATGATCAAGTTTTACTCAAATCCGATGGTTTTCCCACTTATCATCTAGCCGTGGTGGTTGATGATCACTTAATGGAAATCTCGCATGTAATTCGGGGTGAGGAATGGCTCAGTTCAGCCCCCAAACACATGTTGTTATATGATTGCTTTGGTTGGGAAAAACCTATATTTTTTCACACACCAACCCTGAGAAATCCTGACAAATCAAAGTTATCCAAACGTCATGGTCACACATCGGTAACCTGGTATCGCTCAGAAGGTATTCTGCCCGAAGCTTTGATCAACTTCCTCTTATCGATCGTCTGGACGCATCCAGAACAATTAGACATCTTTTCTTTGCAGGATGCCATTGAGTTGTTTAAATTTTCGGCAGTACACATTACTGGTCCGATTGTGGATTTAGCCAAATTGCGTTGGCTCAATGGCCAGTACATTCGACAATATTCGCCAGCCGACTTTTTACTGTTAGCTCAACCTTTTTTACCTGCCGATTTTCCCAAAGAAAAAGCGGCTGAAATTTTGCCGTTAATTCAGGAGCGACTGGAGCAACTCAATCAAATCGAGTCGTTGACCGACTTTTTCTATCGTCCAATTGAAGTAACTACTGAAAAATTACTAGCCAAAGCCAACAGCGAACTCGTCATGAACCAACTTAGTCAAACAATTGAACAGCTAGAGAACTTGCCGGAATGGAGCCTCGAACAAGTCGAAGCGAGCATGAGAGACCTACAGGAAAAGAACTCCTGGCTGAGAAAACAATATTTCATGTTGTTGCGTTACGCCATTACTGGTAAAACAGCCACTCCGCCACTGTTCGAAACTATCTTAGTGATGGGCAAGTCACAAACCACAGAAAGACTCTCAGTTGCCAGGGCTCAACTTTAACCAATAGACATCTATGACTCAAAACCTAGATTTAACACCAAAGGCGGAGACTGCCTATCAAAATTTACTAAAGGTTTTTCCTTCTGCTCAACAGTTTTTTCAACCACCTGGCCATAAAGTGTCGGTCGACCAAGCATTGAACGAACCATTGCAGGCTCTCAACCGTTCAGAGCGTTCAGTTATCTTTGAGAAACTGCGTCACATCAATAGTCAACCAATTACTTCTATCAAGCAAGAGACCTTGCTCTACCTAGAACAACAATTGAGCGACATCTATGGATTAGTTTTATCCGCCGAAAGTTGTCTTGGCAGTCTACCTTATTTAGTCGGTCAAATCGAGGCACATGCACACCTGAAATCGTCACCCACCGACGCTCTCTCAGAGCACCAAGTAATCTTGGAAGCTGGGCTCAGGCCGCAACGAAGCTACTTTGGTTGGCAAACCGAAAACTATGGCGTAGCCTTGCCACTTCACGAGCTCCCTCAATGGCAGACCACTTCAGAGCAAGAAAAAAAACAGTTTGCCGAAAACTTTGTACTGGTGATTAATCCTGTGCTAGAAAAAGCGCTGTTGGCCAAAATTGTAGATCTGGGTCCTTATCACACCAGACGCTACCAGTTTGGTGGCACACCTCAGCTCGTCAAAGACGGTGGCTTTTGGTCTCCCGGCTGTAACGGTTTAGCGGCGATTTTTTTCCTCGATTCCTCCACCGCCAACCATCAGACTGGAATATTGATCAACTAAACCTTAATTTATTTATATGAACACAAAATTAACCAATGTCTTTACCACTATCTTACCGACCATTGTTTGGGCGGATTCCGATATGGCACAGCACCTACAGTTGTCACTAATCCTCACTGCTCTGGGCGAGCAACTAGATACCGACCAACAAAGTGAATTTGCATCACAAGTCGTTAATGCTTCAAGCTCAGCGGAACAAATCGCTCAATGGTTACAACAGCAAATCCCCCAGGTCACGCTAGTGTTGAGAGAAATCACCGACAAGTTTGCTTTAGTCAACGGAAATAAAGGCTTATGATTTACATCAACCTCAATGTTGGTTCGCGCTTTCCGGTTGACCGGAAGAAAATTCGAGACGCTGCTCTTAAACTACTAACTGAATATAAAATTGTTGACGCCCAAGTCGATATCTCCATCGTAGGCAAAAGAAAAATTATCGAACTGAACCAAACTCGGCTTGGTCATGATGGCGCTACAGATGTCTTATCATTTCCACTTCACGAAAAGCAAAATTTGAATGACTTTCCTTTGCCAGCCTCCATGCCACCTCACTTGGGAGATATAGTCATCAGTTTCCCTGCTGCCCTTGAACAAGCGAGGCGTTTTGGTAGACTAGTGGACGACCAAATTTGTTTTTTTGTAGAACATGGTTTGCTCCATTTACTTGGATATCATCATGAAGAAGAAGCTTAATTCCGCCCTCGCATGGACTAGCAGACATCGCCCGACTAATCTGTCACAGTTACATCAAGTGTCGGTTCGTAACCAACTCTTGAAGTACCAAAAAGAAGGGTTATTTCCTCAAGTACTGCTTTTCGCTGGACCCAAAGGGACTGGCAAAACCACTTCAGCCAGAATTATTGGCGCTCTACTCAACGATCCCCAGAATGAACCGCTAGTCAATCAACACTATCTTCAACGTCAACCGGCAACCAAACCACTGCATGATCCCGATCTGAGCAACTCACTGGTCCAAAAAATTCTCGCCGGCAACTCTTTTACTGTGCACGAACTGGATGCGGCCAGCAATCGAGGGATTAACGAAGTTCGTTCAGTTAAGGATCAAGCACAACTAACCCCAATTGAGGGCACGATTGCTGTTTTTATTCTGGATGAAGTTCACATGTTAACGACGCCAGCTTTTAATGCTTTGCTAAAAATTCTCGAGGAACCACCAGCCCACACTACTTTTATCCTCGCCACTACCGAACTGCAAAAAATTCCCGAAACAGTTATCTCTCGTTGCCAAGTGGTTTATTTTCACCAAGCGACGCTGTCGGAACTGGAAACAGCGCTTCGCCAAGTGGCCTTGAGTGAATCACTCGAGTTTTCCGATGAAGTAGTAACCAGAATTGCCGAACTCGCCAATGGTAGTTTCCGCGATGGGGTGAAATATTTACAAAAAATTGCGTCTTACCCCAACTGCGATCTCGATCTAGTCGAAGCGCTTATCTCTCCCTCTTTCTCCAACAGCATCGAGCAACTGATTAAAGCCCTGTTAGACAAAGATTCCGCCGAGATCTGTCGCTTATTTGTGACGTTGCGGGCAGAAGTGAGCGATGAAAAATTATTTACCACACAATTGCTTGAAACCATTCATCAGGATCTACTGCTCCATTATTTACCCACCACCGAAAACCAACCCGCTCGCACCGTGGCGATTAACCTATTTTTACTCAAAGAGTTTGCTCAACTTACCACCAACAATCAAAGTCCTCTGCCTTTTTTAAATTTAGAGATAATTTGTTTAAACATCATTGAGCGTGCCAAACAAAAAGTCAAACCGAATGAAAATGGATCAGGTAGCTCAAAAATCGCCAAACCAGCTACTCATATTAAAACTGAGTCACCTGCCATCAAAGGAGATGCTCATAAGTTACTGGCCAATTGGTCGCAGTTTCTGACCGAAATTGGTAATCATAATACGACACTAGCGGCTTTATTTCGTTCTGCCCAACCCAGGAGAGCCGACCGCCATCATTTAGAAATTGAGGTCTACTACCAATTTCACAAAGAGCAACTGGTTAATCTCAAGCATTATGCGGCAATTCAGCCAATTCTTCACTCGCTAGTGGGAGGGGATGTCCACTTTGATATTTCCGTCGTTTCCGCACCAGTAGCCGCAGAATTGCTCGATGAAGTACCTGCCAGTCTACCCGAAAGGGTTGCGGCAGCCTTATTACAATCAGATCCCCACTCAGTTGCAGATGTAGTACAATCCAACTAGTGTAATTTAGAAAGGACTCTATGCAAAATCCCTTAAAAGCTCTGGGAGATTTGAACTCGCTCCGTCAACAAGCCAAGCAAATGCAAGACGAATTGGCCAAAGAAGAAATTGTGATCGAAAAAGGTGATATCCGCGTAGTCATCACTGGCGACCAAAAGATCAGACAGTTTTCCGTTCAAGGTATTTCTAGCGAAGATGCTATCTCAGTACTCAATGAAGCAATCAAGAAATCTCAAGAACTAGCCGCCAAAAAACTGCAAAGTATGACTGGTGGCTTGGGTGGACTATTGGGCAAAATGGGTCAATAAATGGTTGGCAAGTTGCTATTTGCTTCTACCAATGAGGGAAAAATCGTGGAGGCTAAGGCTATCTTAGCCTCGCTCAATTGCGAAGTTTTGTCGTTGAGCGATCTTCCCTTACTTAAAATTCAACCAGTGGCAGAATCTGGTACTACTTTTGAGGCCAATGCGCTCATCAAAGCCCAAACTTACGCTCAACTTACAGGTATTCCCACTCTGGCAGAAGACTCCGGGTTGATGGTTGATGCATTAAATGGTGAGCCGGGCGTAAATAGTGCTCGTTGGCTTTCCGGGAGTGATAACGACCGTTGCCTAGCTTTGCTAAAAAAAATGGAAGGCAAACCACAAAGATCTGCTAGATTTGTCTGTTCGGCCTGTCTATTCAACCCGAGATCACGCCAAAACGTCTGTTACACTGGCAAGGTTGAGGGAACGATCGCTTCACAGCTAATAGGCTCAGCTGGTTTTGGCTACGACCCAATCTTTATCCCTTCAGGATTTGACCAAACTTTTGCTCAGTTGGGCAGTCATATCAAAAATCAACATTCTCATCGGCAAAAAGCGCTTGAGCAAACTAAAATGTATTTGCATACTCATCCTGATTTTTTTGTCATTTAATGTACTTTTTTTTCACATTCGAACACATTGACAGCCCCCCCCTTGTGTTCTCAAATCAAAATTTGTATCATTATAATTGTGAAAGAGGATATTGAACCTTCATATGACATAGTGCCTGTTGGCGACCATCAAAAAATTGTTGAACTACTTCATTCAAATGCTAATGAAATCATTGCCCAAATACTTAGGGATATGGATGATGTTGTTCCCACTATGATTTCGTTGCAAATGGTGGGAGATATTGTCCGTTGCTTAAACTCAGGAACATCAGAATTTAATAAACTCTGGTTAGTAGATGGCAATGTCATAGGCTTTCTTGTTTGTGATGAAATTCAAACTTCTCATGGACCAGAATTGGATCTTAAATACTTCGGAGTAAAAAGGTTTAAAGACAGAAAGGCGCCAACAGATTTAATAACCGGCAACATAGAGAAAATAATAAAAAAAGCAAAAAAGAAAGGTTTCGAGAGAATATCACTTCATGGATTCAACAAGGCACTCAATTGGCTTCTTGAGAGAAGATATGGTTTTAAACCTGAAATAGCAAGAGATTTGCATACCATTGCGGGCGGAGGTGATTTAATAGTTGTCCCATACCTATACCTTGATCTGACCAATTCAGACAATCCCATACAAAGTAATGGGCCAATACAATTATCGGATGAGCAAAGCAAATATAATGAGAGTCTTAACCTCCCAGAACTCGAAAACTCATTAGCTGAAAGAGGTATTGATATTGCACACCCAGATTACAAAGTTGTCAAAATAAAAGTACACAGATACTTAAAATTGGCCAATAGAGATATACCTCTAGGTGGTTGGCAATCCCTAGCTGATGCCATTGTTGAAAACTACACATTGCTGATTAGCACTGAGATGGGAATTGCTGCCACTATCGAAAAACATCGACAAGGAACTCAGCAAGCAATTAGAAAATTTAGGGAAGAGTTGGTAGCCAACCCCACATCACAACCCGAATTTCTCACATCATATGGTAAATTGAGATTATTTAGATTAAACAACCGCCAACAACTCGCACAGGAGTCAGTTTGGATGAATCATTGTGTAGGAAAAAGTGATCATTATCTTAACAATATTATCGAGGGTAGAGTGGAGATTTGGTCAGTTAGAGATGGAACTGGCAAGCCACTTTTAACAATAGAATACCAACCGATTTCAAATCAATTAAGTCAAATGAAGAAGAAGAACGATGAGTTGTTGACTGGTCAAGAACCGTGGTTTGCTGATTTCTTGGGAATTCTCAAACAACTCTCGGGTTTAAATCCACAAGTTAATATTAGAAGTTTTGGTGATACCAATAATATCAAAATAGAACATGATGAGGTAATCACCTATAATGGGGAGAAGAAAACCATTGACGAATTATTAGATGGAGAGGATAAGTCTGTATTTGTTGGAAAGGTAGTTTTTAACGAAAATACTCAGAAAGAAACTCTTTTAGCTCTCGCCAAAGTTACCGGTCTTACTCTTGACTGCACTTCGCTTAAGCCAGAAATGAAGAATCTCCTTATCGAGGTAAAAGGTAACTTGATTGACGAATCACGGGAAAGTTCTCAATATGATAAACTAACCTCAGTTATTGGGTTTTTCGAATTGTGGTCAACCACGAGAATTATATTACCCCAACTTAGATCAGTCGGCGGGAAATTCTTGATAGAGTTAGCCACGAGCATCGAGTTACCGCAGCTTCAATCTGTCGGCGAGAACCTCTGGCTGAGGTCAGTCAAGAGCATCGAGTTACCGCAGCTTCAATCTGTCGGCGAGAACCTCTGGCTGTGGTCAGTCACGAGCATCGAGTTACCGCAGCTTCAATCAGTCGGCGGATATTTCTCTCTGGACTCGGCCACTAGCATTAATTTGCCCCAACTTCGGTCAATCGGTTCGTTTTTTAATGCAGACCCAGCTACCACAATCTATTTACCAGAACTTCAGTTAATCAATGGGACATTTATAGCAAGATCAGCCACCTCAATTAGCTTACCGAAACTTCAGGCTATAAATGGTAGATTATATGCCCCATCGTCGAGTAAAATTATTTTCCCAAGAATATTCATCATCAATGGTAAAACTATGAGGCTATCACTTTTTAAATTCTCAAGGTCTATCGCTCGGATTATGGGTCATTAATATAGAAATCCAGTTTTCTTGACTTGTAGTTTAACGCTTTCATTTGTACAATCATGCCTTATGTCTGATAGCATTTATTCTCCACCAGCGGAAATACTAGATAAATATGCAGCTGTATTGGTGCATTTTGCCTTAGGCCAAACTGAGGGTATCAATGAAGGCGAGGTGGTTCAATGTTTAGTTCCCGATGTGGCCAAACCACTAGCCCTAGCTTTGCAGAACACATTACTCAAGGCTGGCGCACATGTGCTGATGCGCCTGCTACCCACTGGTTTCGACAAGGATTACTATTCAATTGCTTCAAAAGAGCAACTGACTTTTTTCCCAGAAAAACATCTGCAGACTCGCGCCGACTTAATCGACCATTCAATTGCCATTTTGGCCGATCCCTATCCCGAAGAATTGAAGGATATCGATCCTGACTCCATTATGTTGGCTCGCAACACTCAAAAACCCTACCGAGATTGGTTGATGGATAAGGAAATTCAGGGCAAGTTTACCTGGACCCTAGCACTTTGGGGGGTGGAGGCAAAAGCGAAAATCGTTGGCTTGAGTCTAGAAGACTACTGGCAACAAATTATCAAAGCTTGTTTTCTCGATCAGGCGGATCCCATTGAAGAGTGGCGAAAGGTGAAACGGTTACAACAAGAACTGCGTGACAAGCTCAACGCATTATCGATTGAACAGGTTCACATTACCGGTCCAGATGTTGATTTGCACATCCAGCTTGGCGCCAACCGCCAATGGAAGGGTGGCGCGGATCGAAATATACCTAGCTTCGAGCTATTCACTAGTCCAGATTGGCGAGGCACCCAAGGCCATATCCGTTTAAATCAACCACTCTACCGCTACGGCAATATTCTCGAGGGCATTGAACTTCACTTTAAAGATGGAATTATCACCAAAGCTACCGCCACTAAGGGCGACTCATTGCTGCAGACAATGATCAAAAGTCCAAATGCTAATAAATTGGGTGAATTTTCTTTGACTGATAAGCGCCTATCTAGAATTACTCATTTTATGGCCGAAACTCTCTATGATGAAAACCTAGGAGGTCCAGAAGGGAACACCCATGTGGCGATTGGTATGGCTTACAAAGATTGCCTGCGTGGCGAAAAAGCCAGTTTAACTAGTGCTGATTGGGAAAAGCTTGGTTTCAACGACTCGCCAGAGCACACCGACATTATTAGCACTACCAATCGTACCGTTACTGCCACGCTGACCGATGGAACATCAAAAGTAATATACGCTGATGGTCAATTTACTGTTTAGTGTAAACAACTCCATCAGCAGATCAAGCAATTGTGATTTTTGGTTCTAAGTATACGTCCTGCACGGCTCTGAGCAGTTGCAAACCCTCTGCCCGACTACTTTTGAAGACTTTTCTACCCATAATTAAGCCATGACCTCCAGCCCGTTTATTGATGACTGCTTGTCTCACTGCAGAGCGTAAATTATCTACACCTAAATTTTCGCCTCCAGAGTTAATTAATCCAATTCTGCCAGCATAAGCATGGATCACTTGGTATCGTACCAAATCAATTGGGTGATCGGTTAACAATCTATCGTACATTTGGGGGTCGTACTTAGAAAAATCTAGGGCTTGAAATCCCCTAAGGTGACTGGGAAGTTTCTGTTTAACAATGTCTGCCCCCATTGTTACTCCCAGATGAATCGCTTGAGCGGTAATATCCACCGCATCCTCATATGATTGACCATTTTCCACGAACTGATCGTTTCTTGGGTAACACCAGAGGATGGTGGCCAAACCTAGTTGGTGCGCTCTTTCAAAAATTTGAGTTACTTGTTCTATTTGTCTGTGTGAGTTGTCCGATCCAAAGTAAACAGTCGCACCAATTGCGACCGCCCCAATTGCTGCTGCTTGATCTACACTGGAAAATATTAGTTGATCGGTTTTCTCTGGAAGAGTCAAGTGTTCGCTATGATTGATTTTTACAACAAATGGAATCCTATTTTGATATTTTTTTGCAACCAGTGATAAAACACCAAATGAACTAGCCACGCCGCTACATGCTCCGGCCACGGCCATCTCCAAAATTGCCTGGGGGTCAAAATATTGCGGTTGTTGGTAAAATGAATAAGCCGCCGTGTGCTCCAGGCCCTGATCAACGGGAAAAATAGACAAATAACCAGTGCCAGCCAATCGTCCATGATGATAAAGTCTTTGTAGGTTGGCAATCACTCGACTCGATCGATTAGTATCTCGAAACACCGTCAATACTTTGTCTGGACCAGGCAAGGTAATGATCTCTTTGGGAATTTTTTCACAGCTATGATTGAGCAGTGATTCTGCCTCGCTCCCCAACAATGCTACTATTTCTTCATAATTCATAGATACATAGTAGCAAAAGAATGACTCGATTGACTAGTAGGATCGTGATACACTAGAAATCTAATGCTGCCTGCCAACTTACCAGTCCTGGAGACACCCATTGCCTACTTGAGTGCCGAATTTGGCTTTGACCACGCCATTCCCATTTACGCTGGTGGATTAGGCATTCTGGCAGGCGATACTATGAAGCAGGCTGCAGACAATCATTTGCCTTTTGTGGGTGTCGGTTTGCTTTATCGAGGTCAATACATGAAGCAAACCATTACGCCTAGCGGGGAACAACTAGAAGAACAATGGCTTTTTGACCCAGTTGCCGTCGGGCTGGAACATGTCTACGTGGATGGCGACCAACCACTATTTATTTCAGTCCAAGTTGGAGCCGAATCAGTTTGGCTCCGCTGTTGGAAAAAAACCTTTTCCGAACAAACTATTCTATATTTGCTTGATTCTGACACTGATCAAAATCCCCCTCATTTACGAAAAATTACTCAATTTCTTTACACTGGCGATACCGACTATCAACTCAAACAAGAAATTGTGCAAGGGGTTGGCGCCATCAAACTATTGACCGAATTGGGTATTGTCCCGCGTCTTTTTCACCTCAATGAAGGACGACCAGTTTTTGCTCATTGGCAACTAATTTTAGACATGATGAAACAACACCAGGTGGTGGCTGAAAGCGCTCTCCGTTTAGTTAAAAATAAAATTGTCTATACCAATCATACGCTGGTGTCGGCGGGCAATATGACTTATCCAGTATCAGCGCTCCTGCCTCTGGCTGAGCCCTATGCCAAAGAAATGCAAATTAGTCCTCAGCAACTGCTGTCTCTGGGGAGTGCTGGCAATCCCGACTCCTTCTCTGTGACGTCTGCTGCACTTAACGTGTCCCATATTGCCAGCGGTGTTAGCCAAGTTCACACCGATCTGAGTAAGCAAGTCTGGCCAGACTACAACTGGATAAATATTACTAATGGCGTACACCGAACCACCTGGCAAGATAGTCAAATCAAAGCCAGCGCCACCGACTCACACCAACTTTGGCAACGACATTATCAACTCAAAGAACAATTACGAGACTTCGTCCAAGCTACTACTGGTTTTGGTTACGATCACCACCGCTTAGTAGTAACCTGGGCAAGGCGGATAGCAGGTTATAAACAACTTGGCTCTCTCTTCTCTGATATTGAAGCTCTGCGTAGAATTTTTACTCAACACGGTCGTGAGGTCCAGTTTCTCGTCGCTGGAAAAGCCCATTTTGGTGATTCATATAGTAAAGATGTGCTCAAAGAAGTAATTCAACATTTTTCTACCGATCTAGCTGGCTACGCCCTGTTCATTCCGAACTATAATATCGAAATTGCTCAGTTTTTGACTAAGGGTTCGGATATTTGGCTTAACACTCCCATCAAAGGTAAGGAAGCCTCGGGTACTTCTGGCATGAAAGCCATTGCTAATGGCGTACTACAAGTTACCGTCCAAGACGGGTGGACCAGCGAGGTTGATTGGAATAATCTTGGCTGGATACTCAAGCATGATGATCTTACCACTAGTCTCAACGAAAAATTGCAAGAGGCTCAAAATATGTATTTTCAAAAAAACGATCAAGGATTTTCTGAAGAATGGGTCAATCGGATGAAGGGATCGATCGAGCTATTCGAGCGTTTTTCCACCGAACGCATGTTCGGCGAGTATCAAGAAAAACTTTATGCTTTATGACGAAAAATGACCGCTACTATCAGTTGATGAATGAAAAACATGCAGATTTACTTAATGCTTTTGATCCAATTCATCAACAATTTTCTGAGGATCGCTCAAACGAAACCCAATTTCATACCGAGGGACAAAAAGTGGTAGAAGTGGTTAGAAGTTGGGAACGACGCTTGTGCGCTGGAATGGAACGAGGCCAACATGCACAATATTCTCAAAAATTGGCCGAGAAATTTTGGGATAAGGTTAAACTCCGTTACCCACTGATCGACCAGGTGGGAGTACGGATTAAAAATAGGGCAGGTTAAATGTCTTTATTCATAGAAATCAGCCTGATTCTTGGGTTTATTGCGCTTTTGCTAATCATTTTAGAACGCTTTCGCTTGCCACCCCTACTTGGTTACATTGCAACGGGGATGCTCATCGGTCCCAACGCTCTTCAATTAATCCAGTCGACCGAGGTGCTTAGCGCCTTTTCCGAATTTGGAGTGATTATCTTACTTTTTATCGTTGGCATCCACTTATCACCAACGGTTATAAAAGAGTTAGGCATACGGGTCATTGCTATTGGTAGTTTACAAGTCGCAATGTCTACCCTGATCGGGTCGGCGGTGTTCTTTTTACTTGATTTTTCAGTGTTACAAGCAATTCTGCTTGGACTGACTTTTGCCCTAAGTAGCACCATCTTGGTTCTCAAATTATTGGGAGATGCGAAACAATTGGAATCTTTGCATGCCAGGATTGCCATTGGCATTTTAATTATTCAGGACATCATTGTCAGCTTGGCCTTAATTTTTCTGGGTAACTCAGCCAACCAACACATACTAATTGCCAATTACTCCTTTTTTCTTCAGTTGGGCTTAGTGGTGGCGTTGGTTGGCTCATTATTACTAATCCAATCTTACTTTTTACCCAAGCTCCTGCCAATAATCGCTCGCAATCAAGAGTCTCTCTTTGTTTTCTCTTTGGCTTGGGGTTTTGCCATTGCCAGTTTATTTTCACTTGTCGGCCTCAGTCCAGAAATCGGCGCTCTGTTTGCAGGAGTTTTACTTTCGACCAGCGATTTTGCAGAAGAAATTAGCTCTAGACTCAAACCGCTGAGAGATTTTTTTGTGTTAATTTTCTTTGTGACTTTGGGCACCGCCATTTCTTTTAGTTCGGTTGCCGATCTGATCATTCCTTGCTTGCTATTAGTTTTCTTTGTAGTTGTCATCAAACCAATGATTATCGTCTTGTTAATGCAGAAATTTGGTTACCATCGCCGAGTCAACGTTAAAACCGCTCTCAGCTTGGGACAACTCAGTGAATTCAGCTTTATTTTAGTCGCCATTTGGTTAAAGACGGGCTGGCTCACCGATTCGGCTGTGACCCTAACGACCATCGTGGGAATTATTGCAATTCTAATTTCCAGTTTAGTGATTCCTCAATTAGAAACAATTGAGCAACGAATTATTCCCTTGTTACCGAGACTAAGAAAAACTGGCAATCAAACTAGCAAAAAACCAACTCAATATTCTGCGTTATTAATCGGCTACAATCGGGTGGGCGAGCAACTGCTCAAATCTCTCAAACAACGTGAGTTCAAGACATTAGTGGTTGATTTTGATCCCAAGCAAGTTGAGATTCTAGAAGCAAAAAAGGTCAAGCATCTGTATGGGGATGCCAGTGATTTGGAGTTTTTGCAAAGTTTGCCCACCGAAGCATTGAGAGTGGTAATCTCAACCCTACCCACGGTAGAAATCAATTTGGTGATCTGCAAATACTTCCAGTCACTACTCAAGCCAGCTACTTTGCTCTTTTTTGCCTCATCCAAACAAGATGCCTACCAACTTTATCAAGCTGGCGCGGCATTCGTGATTGTTCCTCACCATCAAGCTGCCGATACCCTTGGCAGTTTAGTTGAACGATTTGGTCATGATAAACGCAAATACGCCAGAGTAGCAATCAATCGTCTGTAATCAATTCTGCGAACCGCAGTTTTTGCCTAATATTTTTGTTCTATTTCACTACCGACGTGCAAAATTTACAGCGCTTGGCCTTGAGAGGAATTTGGCTTAAGCATTCGCCACATGTTTTTTCAGTTGGATCTTTTTTCTCATCTTTTTTCATCGCTTTCATGATTTTATCCATCGGCAAGATAACAATAAAGTAAATCACGGCGGCAATCATTGCAAACGAGATAACTGCGTTGATGAAACTTCCAACCATAAATTTACTATTATTGACGGTGAAATAAATGCCAGAAAAATCTGGTTGTCCACCAATGGCTCCGATGATGGGTGTAACAATATCTTTGACTAAAGAATTAACAATCGATCCAAACGCTCCACCAATAATCACTGCAACTGCTAAATCAACCACATTGCCTCTAAATAAGAAATCGCGAAATCCCTTGATGATGTTCATAGATCCTTTCTGTTAATGATATCTGTCAGCTATTTTAGCACTGCCAAAATACTTGTCGAGTAAGAAGCGTCATTCATGAGTTTTTGCTTTGTATTTCTTATCAGGTATTTGCCAACAGATTTATTTTCTTCGTCAATTTCCCAGAGTGAAAAGCCCGATTGTTTTAAGAGCTTGATGACCTCTTGCCAGTCACAGCCCGCTAATTGCAAACCCATTGGCCACAATTCGCTGAGAATAATTTTGATTCGTTTGGCTTTCAACAATTGTTTGGCACCAAGCAGAGCAAAGTACTCAAAACCCTGAATATCCATTTTGATTAAATCGAGATCGATGGAAAGTGAATAAAAGTAATCGTCCAAGCTGGTAGTTTTGACTGGTGTTGATTTTCTATTATCTCCACTATCGTAAGTCCGATGATCACCAAAGTTATTTGTGTCAACAAATAGTCTTATTTGTCCGCTTTTTTGCGCAACTGCTCTTTGCTCTATTGTTGTATTGAATAACTTATTTTCGCCTATCGTTTTCTCAAGCAATTTAAAATTGGTAGTATCAGGCTCAAAAGTGAAGATTTTAGCTTTAGGTTGAGCATGAAGAGCACTCAACAAGGTGAAGTAACCAATATTTCCTCCTATGTCTACGATTGTTTGAGTTTTTTTTGCTAATTTAATGAACAGCGAAGCAACAAATGGTTCCCAAGTTCCGGTTGACAGCAGAGTATCTGATACAACTGTATCCATCTTATTGATAAAAAGCCGATGACGCTCAACTAGGACATAGTCAGGATGGATCAAATGAACTAATTTTCTAGTAATTGCATGTTTTTTGAGCCGGGAAACAATAAAATATCCAAGACCCTTGGTCATCAAATCTTCTAGATAAATTTGGAATTTCTGTGATTTCATGATCTAGTTCTGATTATCTCACATGATGAATGAGTTGAAGGTGAAAAGTTGATTTTTACATATTTAATGTGTATAATTATAGGTCTATGTCACTATGGCGTAGAACAAAAGAGACTCCTGAAATACCACAGCGGGCACGGTGGAATGAAAATCCTATCAGAAATGGTGTTAAAAATGGTCTCAAAGACCTTTTCCGAAGAATCAGAGTTGGAAATGAGGTCCAACATGGACTGTTGCGATACAATCCTAATCCTGAAGACGAACCCCCTCCTTTAGCAATCGAATACCTAGAAGCATTTAAAGAAATCTTTGGTGACTCAAAATTACTTGATGAGGCAATCAATCGCATAATCGCTGCCGGCGAACTGGTTGAGGCAGGTTGGGGTCATGGTTTTGAAACCCAAGCGTTTGTTAATGCTGTTGTTAAAATCTTTCGCAAAGTGACCTACGTATTTTCGGCAAATATCGTCACGGGCAAAGCTAGCAAAGGTTTTGAGGTAAAAAGACATGCCCATTCTGCCGTTCAAAACGAGCTAGATATTATCGACCACTTAGATGAGTTGGGTTTAATTCCGAAGAAATTTTCTGACGATCCCAAAGGTTACGTAAGAAAAATACTGATCAAGTACATTACCAATAATGTCAAGGTAGATGAATCTGAGTCAGAATCTCCATTTGAACAGTATTTGCGTACTCACCCATGGTTAGCTAGAAGATTACTTAAATTATTTTCATCATTAGAATACGAACTATTCGACAAGGAAATGGGTCAAGAAGTTGAGAGAATTAGAGCTCAGTTGGGCGTCAATTTTGCCTTTAGTTCTCACCCCGCCACTATGCGTCGTGTGAGCAGATTTTTCAAAAAATTGGGCCAGGTGTTAGCATTGGTAACCATGCCTGTCGATCCAGGCTATATCTTTAAGTTTCTAAAATTTAATCCTTTGTTGCTGATTGAAGAAATTACTCATGGTGCGCCAATGTTGGCGCCCAGCAAACTAGTGGCCAAAGTCATGAAAAAATATTATGGCATTGAAGCTTATGCGGCCGGCACGATTGCCGATGTCATGAATAAAAAAGAAGTGGTGGCCAAATGGAAAGATACGAAAACTGACCGATGGATAATGGGATCAACCTCAGGCAATGGATCCAACATGGAAGAGTTAGCGACAATGGTTGATCATTTTAGAACTTATCAAAAAACTCACCAAAATTCGCCTTATACTCTACTTCTCTTCACTGGTGAACATTCAGATAAAAAAATAGAAGGTTTGAGCAATGAATTAGATAAAGATCAATCAGATGTCGTAAGAATTACGGTAACTGCAGAGAACTCATTTGAGAAAATCATCGAACAAGTTAAGGAAAATAGGGGAAAAATTATTTTACTCCGAACTAATGATATTACCATCACTACCCAGCTTAAACTTCAACTTGAACAAGTGGTATTGGTTGAGGCAGTTAAATCTGGTGAGGCACCGCTAATGTTGCCTCAAGTTGGTACTTTCAATTTGTTGACAATGCCCACCGGTCCCAACGAATGGTTTAATGCTCTGTATGGCGTACTCAACGGTGGCTCGGTGTTTGCTAACTTTACTGAAAAGCAACGTGCTTTATGGAGTAAGATTGTGAAGGGTGCTGATGCGCTATTTGTGGATCTTCTACATAATCAATTGATTGATGACAGAGTTGTTCAAGCGTTTCAACAAGAAAAGCTTAATTCAGAATCCGGCTGGAAGGCCATTAAAGCAAACAAACAATTTACCAATGCTTTTGATCAGCTAGATGATTTGTTTGGTGATACGGCTAGTGGACGAGAAACAGAGATCAATCGCGCTAGATTGATAACTTTTAGAGGTTTGGTGAACTCTCGTAATGCCACTTTTGCGGTGATGGCGGTCAATCTAGCACAATTGATGGAGATTGAGTTAAATCAAGAATTTTACGCCAAACTTGATGTCTTTTATGCAAATGAAAGAGCTAAAGCGCTGAAGGCAATCGAGGAAATGTTCCCCGATGATTACAAAAAACTACAAGATGCACGTCCCGTGTTTGAGTAAACAGGTTGGTGATGCCTCGCTAGGATTTCCCATTTGGTCTCGCCAAACAGGATAACCTAGTCGAAAAAGACCATGTTGACTTCTCATCCGTCGCTCGTCATGAACTGTTTGATTTGCCAGCTGGTTGTGATGGCACTAATTGACTATATCAGAACTTATTTTACCTCAAGTATGATCTCTAATTCTAGCTTCAAAACTAGTTTTCAGCCTAATTTCGCATGAGATTTTTCTCTCGGTGAGAACTTTTATCTCTTTTTTTGTGTAATGATTGCATGTCTGCTGTGATGGAACCCCCCCCACCCCAGGGGTGGTCAATAAAAACCAAGTAAGGAGGTAGATGGAACTGCGAGCGAATAAAGCCATGCAGTGCCACAGATGGCTCTACTCTGATTACTATCATGCATATAGCTTGCTAATAATATCAACGTCAATGAGGCAAACAACTGAAAGTCCGTTTTCCCTAAAAATTGTTGCTTAATATGCTGCATCTTAATTTATAAGCATTGCCGTGACTTAGCAATCCTAAATACGACGCAAGAGTCTCTCTGCTATGATTTTTTTGTAATTTGCGAAACATTCTTCTTTTTGTGGTTGTACGCAATACTCGATGATGAGGAAAATTAACCCATCCTAAAAAATCGATACCAGAGTTAAGTGTCTTGATAGAGACTTTGCGCTGATTAAGAGCCAATTTTAATTTGTCCTTCAAAAAAGATTCGATTTGAGGAACCATAGCAACCAAAGTGTGTTTGTCTTCGTGGAGAAAAACAAAGTCATCAGCATAACGGATGTAGTATTTTGCTTTTAAGGTTCTCTTTGCAAACTGATCAAATTCATTCATGTAAATATTTATCAAAAGTTGGCTTGTTAAATTTCCCAGTGGTAAACCAACTGACACACACGGGTTAATTCGAAAACTGCCGATAACCTCTCTTAATAGCTCAAGTGCATCAGGATCATCAATGTGCTGAGCTAAAATTTGATTGAGCAGATCGTGATCTATATTGGCAAAAAATTTTTGAATATCGCACTTTAGCACCCAGGCTGTGCGGGTATTGTTTTTGCTAACTTTTCTGCTAAATGTTACAAAACGCTGAATTGCTCGATGTGTGCCTTTACCTTTTCGACAAGAATATGAATCAAAAATAAATTTTTTATCAAAATATGGATACAGAATCCTGTAAATTGCGTGATGAATTAGCCTGTCCTTTACCTCAGCTTTGTGAATATCTCTTGGTTTTGGATCATTGATTTTAAAGCCTGATAAAAACCATGATGATAGGTTTTGTTTAAGAGATCCTGATGAAGTTGCAAAATGTTATCCATCAAATTTAGGGAAAATAAGATGACATCTTTGCGCTTTCTTTTTCCATTTAAAAAATCCTTCCAAGATTGGAGCAAATTATCAAAAGAGATGATATTGTCATAGACATGATTAAAATGACTACTCCTTATAGCACTAACTCTGTTGTTTACCATCTCAAAGAGGCTTATTTGATTTGGTTGCGATTTGTTCCTCATATGCCTAAAGGAGCACGCTACACAATAGGTGCCAGAATAGAAAATACCTTTTTAGATCTATTGGAAAAAACATATGCATCTTATTTTACTGAAAAGGAAGCAAAATATAAAAAGGTAACAGGCTGTGTTATTTTACTTGATTCACTTAAATTTTTACTGTCAATAGCGTGGGAAGCTAAATTACTGTCTCATAAACAATATGAGGAAATCGCTTTTAAATTAAACGATGTGGGGAAAATGCTTGGTGGGTGGAGAAAAAACATAGAGTTATCTCAAAACAAAAACCGCACTAACGAATAGTGCGGAAAAGAAGTACTTTCGAAAACGAAACACAAACTCGCGAGCTAGAAGCCAATTATTGTCTGGTTTCGCCCAGTTGTTGTTGAGCCACAGGCCATTGCTATTGTGTTCGAGTTTGAATACATTAGGATTGCCGGACGCGACAAGCGGTGAAACTATGTGTGAAGTGCCATCTAGAGTCACTGCCAATATGACGAAAAGAAATATTAGGCTGTTATTTATTTGGGATAGAAATCCACAAGCACGACACACCAAGTTTTCTTTTTATTATAGACAAATTATATTCCCTCCACAAAAAGAATTTCTCCATTTATGATCTCAATATACAAATGCCAACTGCGTTTCAGGTAGCCATGACCACCCAATAGAACACAATCATCTGTCAGTATATTTGCAAAAGACATAGAAATAAAAGACAAAATAAACCCGAACAGACTAAAAAATTTTAAAAATTTAGTATCATAGTTTTATAGATTCAAAGGGTCACTTTTTCAAGAATTCAAGCAACTAAGAATTCTTGCGAAAACGAAACACAAACTCGCCATCTAGAGGCCAACGACTGTCTGGTCTCGCCCAGCTGATGTCGAGCCACAGGCCATCGCCATAGCGTCCGAGCGTGAACACACTAGGATCGCCGGACGCGACAAGCGGTTTCATGCCAATATAAAACCAATCATTCATTGGTTGGTCAGTTTGTTGCAAACGGTATTGCGGACCAACTTCAGCTGGACAGAGTTCTAAGCCAAACTCTTCTGCTTTGGCAAACAACTCAGTAGTGGTGGGGTAATTGGTAAATCCAAAATCTCGCACTTTTAATCGAATGACATCAACTGTTTTAGCGGTTTGCGATCCTTCTCCCTTAAAGAGTCTTTGGATACCACTCAAGCGACTTTGAGTAGGCATAAAATCAGGACTTTCAATCATTTCCTGTGCATATGTGCTAGTATCAATTCCTTGCTTCTTCATGGCTTCTAGAAGCTCTTTCCTATCTTTAGTACCAATGACTACTTCATCTCCTGTAATTTTTCCTTCAGGGAAAGAAGTATAGATATGTTCTAAACCACTAAACTCTTCAAAAATTCCAGGGAAGAGTGGCCCTATGTATGCCTTGGTATGAGTAGAAACCTCATGACGATTCCAAGCAATCTCTCCTGGATCACAGTCAAGAACGACAGGCGCATCCTCTATTGGATCCCGTCGAGCCCGAAGTTCAGCGATTCTAGGGTCACGTTGGTAGCCAAAATATTTAATAGGTTTGTCTATCTCATAAAGGAAAATTAACTCTTCTCTTTTTAATGGCTCATTGCAATGCATCTTCTGATCAATGGCTGTTAGATATTTAGTATCTACATCTGTTTCAAAAAATCCCTCACCGCCAGGAAGTTCTTTCAATTTTTTTTCGATCACATCTGTGGGTTTAATATAATCGTCAATATTTTCTTCCCATTCTATGCCTCTGACCTCAGTGACCTTGCCTCCCATTTCTACAATTCCTACACGAGGGTTTGCTTGTTTATCATCTTTGTCGCGCGTGTAATATATGTGAAGTTTTGCTCCCTGATCTAGATAGTTACCTTGGGCGGTTTCGCGGCCCGCAATGCACCAGCCAGTTCCCTTGCCCGCAAGTGTTACTGCTACATCTCGACCTGTATGACCTAGATCTTTGGAAAAAGTTACCCAACCACAATTTCTGCCCTCTGTTATTTGCATTTCTTCATCGGTAATTGGAGGAATATGTTCTTGTACCCATCCATATGCTGCACGGAAATCTTTCCTCTTAAGAGCGTCAAGAAAAGTTTGTCTAACATCTGCAGGAATATCCTGGTTATATCCCCAGTAAATATTTTTTCCTTCCGTTTGTTGCTTGTATGCAGAAGCGATGAACTTGAGTCCGCTTTCGTTCACTTCAGGAAACATCTTAATTGTGCGCTGCCTTCCTGTAGGACGCTCAGGAAATCTTCCCTGCTTAATAACTGTTCCATGTTGGTTTTTTTCAGCTTTTTCATATCTTTCAAGCTTAAGCATTCCAGCAAACACCCAATATTTTAGATAGTCAGGCAAATATGAAGATCTATCTGACGCAAGATAATCAATCCATTCTTCGATACTTCCTTGTTGGTCTTCTTTAGATTGAGCAAGATGTTCTTGTTTAAGTTTTAGTACTTCTTCTTCTGGTAAGTTTTGCCAGTCTCCAAATTCTCCTCGATTCCTCACAACTCGCAGTTGTGCCTGCCAATAACTATTTGGAATATCTTCTACTCGTACTACATACCGATCGACTAGAATCTTTTTAAGAGCTACAATTCCCCGAGCCTTTGCTTGCGGATCGCTGCGTTCAACAATTTCTCTAAACCTGCCAAGATAATTTTGAATTCTTTCATCTGGATCTTTTATAATTGTTTTTCCAGTGCGAGCTTTCGTTCGTGCTACTGCTGCAGTAACTTCTGAGCTTTTCGCAAGTCTTGGATAACGCTCACCAAGAAATTGAGATCCCGTATTTTCCGTCATGACACTATTTTACAAGATTTTTTTTGTAACTTTAGCATCAATTCTGGATATGATCAAAAGTCAAATAATTCTTTAAGTTTAATATGGAGTGCTTTGGCAATTTTACCAATTTTGTCGAGAGTGGCATTTTTTTCACCTCGCTCCAAAAATCCCATATAACTGCGATCAACACCAACCTCACCAGCTAAATCCTCCTGAGTCAAACCACGCTCTTTACGTAGTTTCTGGATTTGTTTTCCAAACTCCTTGTGTAATTTTGTTGTTTTAAGTTTAGTTCCCACAAAAAATATTGTGGGTGAAATAACTAAATCTAAACAGCTTCTCCTTGTAGCTTTATAATATCAACAATGTCAAACTCGAAGAAAAAATCACTTTCTCTAAATAAACTCTACTGGATTTGGTTTCTATCAATGGCTTTGTTTTTCTTGTCATTGTTTTTCATCCATAGAAATCCTGGTACAACACTAATGTTTTGGTTAACTACTTTAGGAATAATTGTTTTAGGTGGAATAGTGGTTTTTCTAGTACTATTGGGTAAAGTGTTGAGTTCACTAAAAACCAAAGATGCTAGAAAGTATGGAGTTGTTGTTCTAGCGACTTTTATTAGCTTTTTCTGGTTGCTTCATGATTTTGAAACTGTTGAGGCAAGATTAGGTTTTTCTCCTCCTGAGCGAAAACAAGTAATTAGTGCTCCAGCTAGCTCATCACCAGAGGTGGGAAATTCCAATACTCCTGCACAAACGAACCAGCCAATAACCACCACCAAAACTGTTTCTAATCAAATCAACTGCACTGGACCTGATGGAGTCACTTTTAAGACCACTCAGAAGGAATGTGATGAGTTTAACGCTGCTTGGGGGAGCACCTCAGGCTCAAATCCAGATCCTAATGAAATAGTCAGGTGTAATATCCATCCCAATTGTGGTGGCGGCTACAGAGAAATGACCCGTTCTAACTGTAACCAGACGATTTGTTGCCAAACACTGGATGGTAGCTACTCTTTTATGTCTAAAAGCCAATGTTCAGCTATTGAAGCTAATTTTTATGCTGATCTAGAAAGAGATTCCCAAGCATTTGATGATTATCTACTTAGACAAGATCAATACTACCAAGAAGAACAGGCTAAACAGGATCAGGCAGCAGCAGATGAGGCAGCTCGTAACGCTGAGTTAGAAGTAAAAATCAAACAAGACTGTTTTAAAACTGCCGATGCTAATTATCAAAGCACATTAAGGAGTTGCGAGTATCAGCCAGTCCATTTTAGAGAAGGTTGTGCCAGTACTGCCTATCAGCAGTACCTGAGAGACAAGGGTTCTTGTAGTTAGTGTAATCGTTACACAATCTCCAACTTCAAGTAAGCTTTTGTGCAAGAAAATATACAAACAAGTCAACCCTACATCAACTTTTTCCGCAAAAAACGGGTTAAGTAAAGTTTTGTGTTGGTTTTTTAGTTACTTTTCATTGATTGATAGCATATAATCTCACCACTTTAATGTGTTAGGAGATTAAATGACTAAAAAAAACGATGTGTTTTGTGCCAAAATCCCATGCAAAAGTGGGGTAAAGATGCTCGCGGCAATCCAAGATTTAGATGTAGAAAGTGCGCAATTAGTTCTTTTCGAAAACGATACGATTTAAGTCAAAAATACAAGAAAAGATTGTTTCACAAATGGTTACTTTCAAAGTCATCACTTTCAGAATGTGCTAGAGCATACAAAACTACGCGACAAACACTCCATGCTTGGTTTACTCCATTCTGGCAGGAAGAGCCAGCTCCCAAAGAAGTAGGTGTTTCTGATCAGGTTTTGATCATTGATGGCAAATATGTGGAAAGAGATGCTACTGTTTTGATTGCCACAACTACCAAGGGCGTGGTCTCTTGGCACTTTACGCAGAGAGAAAATGCAAGCAGTTGGATGACTTTTTTACTGAGTCTCAAGTACATTCCCTTTGCCATTGTCTGCGATGGTCAAAGAGGCATGCTCAAGGCCATTAAACAGCGTTTCCCTGGGTTAATTGTGCAACGTTGCCAATTTCATGTCGTTCAGTATTGTTTAGCCAAGCTGACAAAGAAGCCTGAATCTATCGCTGCTATTGAGCTAAGAGAGTTAGTGCTTAGAATCTCATCGATCAAAACAAAAAAGCAGTTCGCTTACTGGGTTACTGACTACAGATTCATTTTGGTATGGCAAATCAATTCTCGAGAAACCTAAGCACAAATGTAAAACGTGGCTTAAAACACAAAGCAAAACGTGGTCAATATACCTATCGAGCACCAATCGGATACGAAGGTTTTGGTGAAGCTCCTAACAAAAATATTCGTCCTCACAGTTTTGAAGGTCCTCTTATAAGGAAAGCCTTTGAGCTTATGGCTCAAGGGGATATGTCTTTGGCAAAGATAGTAACTTATCTTGAAAGTCAGGGATTAAAAACAAAAAAAGGGAAAAAACTGAGTAAAAGCCACCTACAAGCAATTTTAAACACAACCACATACTACGGCTATTTTAAGCAAGGTGGGGAGCTCTACAAAGGAGAATATGAGCCTTTGATTTCAAAATCGTTGTATGATAAAGCACAGATGGCATTACACGATCGTTCAAAACCAAGAGTAAAAACATGGAAACCTTTTCTGAATGGAATTATTAGGTGTGGAGAGTGCGGAGCTGCCATAACCACTACTGTCAAAAAGAAACTTAACAAGCGAACAAACAAAATGGTTGAGTATCGATACAACCATTGCACCCATAACAAGGCAGCTACATGCGGTCAAAAACCGCTAACCGCTCAAGAATTGGAAAAACAACTATTTGCTTCAATCGATAAGATCCAGATAGACAAAGAAACTTGGAAACTAGGAATTTTATTATTAAAAGAAAAACATAAAGACCAAATTAAGAAAAATTCTGTTGTACTTAAAGAGCATCGCACTCAATTAACAAAACTAGAAAGCCGATTAAGTAGTTTAATAGATTTGAGAGCAGATAATGAGATTTCAAAAGAACAATTTTTTGAACGCAAAGCATCAATTTTGAATGAACAAGCTAAAATTAAAAGTTTAATCAAGGATTTTGAAGAATCAGCCAAAAATTGGATAGAACAAGCTGAGCAATTTCTGGATGTTGCATTTAACTGTAAAGAAATTATTGACAGTGGATCCCCAGCGGATAAAAGAAGGCTTGTTTTAGAGGTTGGTCAGAACTTTCTTTTTATGGATGGACAGCTCACTTTCCAGATGAAACAACCCTATGATGTACTCCTAAAACCTGATTTTCGTACAAATGTGATGCCTCGCTAGGATTCGAACCTAGATTCTGTGGTTCAGAGCCACATGTCCTGCCCTTAGACGACAAGGCAATGGCTATATTTTAGCAGAATTTATAAGCAAATATTGTCAAATACATCCAAGTCGCTTTTAAACCTCTTTGATTCTTGTAAAAATTGCTCTAAACGCAAGAGCAGCGCCACCCAATCCAACAACAAGAAATAAATTTACTGGATTGGTAACAAACTTAATGATTGCCTCAAGTTCACCACCGAGCTTCTTCGCAGGACTTTCTGAGTTGCTAATTGCATTTGGAAGGTCTTCAGTAAGAAAACCTACTACATTCTCATCAGTGCTCAATCCATTTCCTTCGCCAGACATCCCATCTTGTATGGTTAAATTATCCTCAGTTCCACAACTCCTCCCACTTTCTTCGGCCGTCATGCACAAACGACCGTTTCCACCAGGTATTGGCTTACAACACATTACAGTACCATTTGGAAGGTCTTCAGTAAGAAAACCTACTACATTCTCATCAGTGCTCAATCCATTTCCTTCGCCAGACATCCCATCTTGTATGGTTAAATTATCCTCAGTTCCACAACTCCTCCCACTTTCTTCGGCCGTCATGCACAAACGACCGTTTCCACCAGGTATTGGCTTACAACACATTACAGTACCATCTGGTCTAACCTCTCTTTGATTATAGCCAACATCCTGTGTAGACTGCGTAAGCATCTGGGCTAATGGTAGATTACCTATCAGTACTTGGTTAATAATTCTAGCGTTTTCTTCAATAAATCCGCTATCAATCATAATAGTATTTGCTTGTCTCCCCAAATGATCGTCCCTTATGTTCGGCTGCGGCTGGTGGTTTACTGCTTCCATGTTTAGCATATATTTTCCTTATTCTATTTGAAATCTCAACTAACATTGATTTTATTTACTAAATACCATTAAGGAATAAACCTTTTTACCAAAGATTCTACAATACTCATAAATATTTTTGGTTTATAAAATGGAAAATTTAAGATAATAAGAATAATTGCAATTATAATTACGAATTTATAGTCTTCAATAAATCTTTCTATTGATGGTAATTTAATGATAATTTGCTCGTTATCATTTTCTATTCCTGTAGTAACAGTTGGCACTGGAACTGGAGTTGGTGTTTCTCCAATTGTTACGAATCCACTTGCTTCAGCTACATTGAGCGGCATAGTCATTATTGGTGTCCAACCAATAAAAACTTTATCGTCATCATAAGCCATTTTTGCCAGATACCAGACCCCGTCCACCTCAACAATATTCCCTATCTTTTCATTCTTACCATCAATTGTAATCTCATCAATTTTAATTACATAATACTTTCCATCAATTAAAAAAGTTTCCTGATGAAAAGTATCAGATTCTACTTGCATTGCATCTTGCAAAAGACCGACTAAGCTTTTATCACCGATATAGACTTGCCCAAGTAAAGTATTCAAATCAGGCTCGGACATAACTGCTGGTACTGGCTGAAGTGACCGATTTATCTCACTTGGATAAATTAGATGATTATCTGCTTCGTTTATTAACATATTTCTTAACCCCAACAGAGAGTTTTCTACCAAGGCTATTTACCAAATTCGAGACTAATCCCCTTCTATTGTGTCCCAAGACGATAGCGAGTAATCCACCCGGAAGGAGAGCAACGTATGGGGGGCAGACTGGATAAGTAGGATATTCTCCCTCAATAATCACTCCAGACATTTGTTGAGGGAATTCTGTTCTTGGACCCTGAACTGGCGGTGTAGACGTTGGTGTTGGATCCAGCTGCATTAGTTCGGTCGTTAAATTTAGATCAACCGCGTTCAATACGGGTGGTGTCTCTTGTTGCATTACCTGATTTAAAGGCATGGGCGCTTGTCCAGGTATAGCTACTATCACTTCCTCTTGAACCGTTTTAATTGAATCTCTTATATCTGTAGGAATCTTCGCGTCGATTACTACACCAGATGATTGTGGAGCTCTGAGTTGATCCGGGTTGACTGGATAGTGAATTGCTTCTGTCATAATCCCATAATCATACTCCTATAAACATTGTGTGTCAATGATGTGTATATAGTAATGCTCTGCATACTTACTATGCATTTTGTTATCTTTTGATTTAACTATAATCGCCCTATGTCCACGCTTGCCTCCATTCTGTTAGTGGAATCTGACGACCAACTCATCCAACAACTGACACCAATCTTACGCCAGCTCAACTCCACCCTCACTATTTGCAAGTCACTCACCGAAACCTTTGCCGTCATTGATTCAACCAAATACGACTTAGTCTTAGCCAGTCGGGAAATGCCTGACGGAGACGGACTTGAGGTCGTTGAGTACTTAAACGAAACCGCTCTCACCACCAAAGTCATCATCATGTCTAGCGTCAAAACGTCACCAAAAGATCGGATTGAAGCCTACCAAACGGGAGCATGTGATTTTTTGGCCAAACCACTCGACTTAATCGAGTTTAAATATAAGATTTCCATTTTGCTGCGTCTACAAAAATTAATGCCCAACACAACCTTGAATTATGCCACCATCAAACTCAATCCTGATACCGGCACGCTTTATCTGGGAGAAACACACCAAACTCATTTGCGCAAAAAAGAATCGGCAATTCTGACTTGCCTCCTGAGGCACCGACCAAAAATCGTCACCAAGGCTATGATCATCGATTATGTTTGGGGTGAGTGTGAAAATCCCCCAACTTACTCTACCATCGATGTCTACGTCAGGCGCCTGCGCACGCACTTGGGCTCCGATCATTATTTGATCAAAACTGCCAGAGGTTTTGGTTATTATTTAGCGGAATAAACTAGTTACTGATCAAAGATTTGGAATATGCGGTAATATTCCAAATTTGTAAACAAGGTGCTCGATTGGGGCGACAATATTCAGCCAATAACATCTCTGGTGGCAGTTGAAGCATCATCCGATGACTATTGACGACCAGCCAAGTCTGATCTGCCGACTTGGATTTTTCCAAAAACCATTGGGGGATTTCCCTCACCGGCTGACCAATGCCATCAACAGATAAATTGGATACATCCTGATTATGCAAATAGAGCAATAAAGCATCCGGCAATGTGCCAAAAAACCCTTCGGTGGCAACCGCAATTCTTTGCGATTTATCCACTGATTGTAATAGCGCAATCGTCTCGGCAATGCCATGGCCAGAGGACCATTCTTCTAGATATTGCTGACGATCGACCGCCACTAATGGTAAAGAGTCGACTTTGAACAAAGCCAAGTAATTCCATTGACCAGCAAATGCGAGCGTATTAGCACAATAAAGTGCCAAACCTAGGGCTAGCAGGGTCTTCTTCTGCAAATTAGCGATTTGAAGTTTGGCAGTTACCGTAGCCACTAGTAAGCTGGAACTCAGGGTAAAAAATAGACTGGCTGGCAATAAATATCTCGGGTAATACACTTTGGCCAATAACACCATGGGCAAGGCGAACGCCAAAGTTGCCAGTATGAGCATCGCCTGTTGACGACGATGCTTATGAAAAAATAATCCAATCAAGGGCGAAATTAAGATTAACGGTCCTAAATAAAAGGTGAAAGTTTGCAAAGTTAAACCAGTATTAAAAAACATCACTTTCCAAGCTCCGCCAAAGAAGTCAGTTAAAGAAAATAGAAAGTCGCCTCCTCGGCTAAATAATTGAGAAAAGGCAGGTAAGACCGAGGTAACCAGGAAAAATAGTAACGCCAGTGCAATACCCATCAGAGTTAAACCTAAGATCACTAGATATTGCCGAAGGTTGGCTTGTTTAGTCATCATGCCAATCGGCAACAGTGGGAGTAAGAATAAAACAGCCGGAAGTTTTGTCCAGATAGCTAAAAACAGAAAAAGAGCCAACACAACCACAAGTAATATGGCCGCACGTGAGTCTAGATGAACAGTTTTAACTTTGTCGGCTAACACTAAGACAATCAGCACAGACAGACTTAAAAATAAAGTCAGCAATGTATCCATCAACGCCATGCGTTGGTAGAAAAACCAAAAGGGCAAGACTGCGGTGAGCAGGATTGCCCAAACAGTACTGAGCTGATTTTTAGTAAGTTTCCAGGCTATTCTCCCCACGACAATCGTTTGCAAAAAGCCAACGATGACCGATATTAATCTGCCAGCCAACAGCTGATTTTCCACTAGCTTGAGAGCTGGCACCATGGCCCAAACAAACAGGGGAGTTTTACCATCATTCATGGGAAACAGCCAATATTGCTTAGCGTCATCGAGTATTAACTGAGCCCAACGAATATAGATTGCTTCATCTGCAAAGACTGGCAATGCGCCAAGGTTTGCCAGATGTAGTAGCGCATAAGCAAGTACTGCCAAAAAAGTAAAAACAAAGATGATCGGCCAATTGAAAGTTTTTTGCACATTGTTATTGTATCAATTCCCCAACTTTTTAGGGCGTAAGTTATCTTTCAGGCAAAAAAGACCAAAATATAGTAAGCCTCCAAGCCAGGTGATAATTATCTCTTCGGTGGTAATTTTTTGTGAATATTCACCCTGCCAAAGCCATGGTACATAGCGAAAAAGAGAACTGAGTGACAGCGCCAATAACCAAAATATCCAATATTTACCCCATAGCAAGGACCTGCTTCCGATCTTGTCAAGAAATGAAATGTTAATTCGGCGCAAATCACTAGTCCAAACTTCACTAACTAGTAAGGGTGTTAGGCTCAATGCCCAAATTAAGTACCAGGGCAAAAACCAACGTGAACGATCGGAAAGCAAGGGTAAAAACAGCAAACCGCTGATCAACCAAGGAATTAATTTATGCCAAGAACTATTGATAATCTTTGTAAATATACTGAATACGCCACGTTTTGGATCTTGAAACTTTAACAAAATAAGCCAGAGTGGCAATAATATGAGTGTGGCATACTTGGTCGAAATCGAAAATAATAAGCAACCAAGCGAAATAATTGTCCAAGTTGTAGACTTTGGTTGCTTGAGCATTAATAAAAACGCCAACAAAGCTGGCGCCATCATCCACAAGTCGTTATGAGCATTACTGATAATTTCAATTATTATTAAAGGGTTTAAGAAAAAGAATGCAAATTGCCAAAGTTTTGGGGTCTGCTTTTGCTGTTTTTGCCAGCTCCAAATAATCAATCCATAGATGAATAGACTAAGTAAAGCAAATAAGCGAAAATTAAACCAAACTACCACAAATTTGCCAAACCCCAATAGATAGGGAAAAATTGACACCGCAGTCCAACCATACCAATACGGCGCTGGAGTATGAGTATTGTGCATGAAACGAGTCCAAGGGTCATAATTATATTTGAGGGCAACATCTTGGTGAGGATTGGCTTGATATTTCACGACCATTCTGGCATTAAAAATATAATTGAAAACGTCGTGGGACAAGGCGTTATATGAAATAAATAAAGGGGAAACGACCACGCAGTAGATACAAAATGCCAAGAGCAGATGTTTAATGTTGGTAATTGGCAAATCTAGCTTGCGTAGTAACCAAGTAATCCAGCTATAAATCACAAATAGCGCACCGACCAACAAAACATATAGAGTTGTTTGAAGCGGGCGGTTGTGAAATAGTGTTTGCCATGCCCATTGTTGAAATTGCCAGTAAGGAGACCAGTCGAGTAAGACCAGGTTGGGGTCGGTTAAACCGTATGACCAAAGGGCGTAGCCAACCAGCACCAAAAAGAATAACAACAAACCAACTACTAGCACAATCTTAGTGGCAGACTGATTTTTCATGCCTGGTTGCGGTACTTGCCTGTCAAAGAAGCTAATTTAATTTTCACCAAATCTCTAAACATGCGTAGGCTGTCTTTGATGGGACTGACTCGATTTGTTTTCATATGATGCCAAGCAATTGGCACTTCTCGAATAGTAAAATTGTTTTTGATTGCTAAGTAAAGCAGCTCCACATCAAATGCCCCGGTAAAAGCGTCTCTGAACCGATTATTTTTGCCATAGACTACTAATTGAGGAAATAAAGTGTCGGTGGCTCGCTCTGAAAATAATTTGAAGCCACACTGGGTGTCTAGCACCCCCGGCACAGCAATGATCTGCACCCAGAGGTTGAAACCACGTCCCATCAAATGCCGGTACCAGGGCTCCCTATCTCTTTTGGCACCCACCATTTCTCTGGAACCAATCACTACATCGAAGCCTTGTTCGGCTCGTTCAAGTAGTTTTTTGACCTCTGCTATGGGCGTGGATTGGTCAAAATCGGTAAACAACCTCCATTTGCCCACAGCACTTAACATCCCAGCAGTAACTGTCAGAGCCTTGCCGGCGTGTTTATTGGCCAAAACCTTGACTTGTGGATGCTGACTCGCAAATTCTTTCAGCAAGGTTAGGCTACCGTCGGTAGAACCATCATCGGCAATAATTACTTCCCAAGTATAATTTTGGGCTGATAAATAGTCAATTACTTGCCTAAGCAAGCCCTTACTAATATTTTCTTTTTCATTATAAGCTGGGATCACAACAGAGAGGTAAACTGACATAACTTAAGATTGTACACTAATTAAATGATGTTTATTATTTTCTCCAAAGATATGCCTCGATCCCCGATGGCAAAGTAATAGTTTGCTTTTGATTGATATCTTTAAAAGTGGCAATTTCGAACAAAGGTAAATTCCCAATTTCATCAAGTGGTACTCTTTCCTCGTTAATCACCACGAGTGTATTGACCGCATTTAAGTCATCGTGGTCTGGATTGAGCGGAGCTTTGTTGGGTATGGTGTCCAAAAAATAGCGATAATTTTGACCGTAATAATCTTTGGTTTCCGCCAGCAAGACCAAATTGTAAGGTTCGTTGGGTTGTAGGTGGCTAGCAATGGCTTGAGCTGAAGCCATCAGTATGGGCAAAGGTGTCGATGTGGGCTGAAATTTGAGTTGTGAAAGATTGTAAAAAATATATGCCAAAAGCAACACAGGCACACACAAGCGAGTAATTAAATGCAATCGCCAAAAAAAACTTGCCAAGATGCCAAATAGTAACAGCACCGCGGGTACCACAAATAGTACGTAGTGATCATAAAGACTGTGCGAGTAGATACTCACACCAAAGATTGTAGTAAAAACAAAGAGCAAAACAGTAATCTCACCCTGAGTCAGCCGCCTGTTTTTATGAATTAGCACAAGTAAGCCAATGAGAGTGAGGGCCACCAACACAGTATTGCGCCCTCTTACCTGACCGATGTGCATATCAAACAACAACTGCATTGACCTGCCATGAGTTTCTTCGGCGATTGACCAGACCTTCCCCAATAGATTGGTGGATTCTGAAACTGTGATGGAGTTTTTTCCGCCGATCAGTTCGCGTAGAGCTGCTTGGTTGGTACCTCCATGTTTGAAGTCAAAAAATATCAATGGGCTGACAAAAAGTAAACCAATAAGTGCCGATACTAAAACGTATTTTGCTAGTAATAACAACTTTTTTGTTGATCGAGCAGATTCTGTTAGTTGTAAGAATAAAATGATTAAAATGGGCAAAAGGCTGAGTAACGTGATGTAATGCAATTGAATGAGAACTGAAAAAAAGGTAGCAACCAACAGCCAATATTTTGGATGTGATTTCCAGCTCTGGTGGAGCGCCCACATTAGCAGTAAACCAAAAAGTGGCGCAGGGTTTGGATTCCAACTAAATCGGCTATAAGTGATCGTCACTGAGCTCACTGCCAAGCAAATAGTCGCAAAAAGGGCCGCTTTTTTACCAACCAACTGACTACCCAAAATATACATCAGGGGAATGGTGATGATGGACAGTAGTGCCACTCCGTAAGCTGGACCCAAGGGACTGGGATAACTTA
Organism: uncultured Pseudomonadales bacterium; assembly: GCA_964521215.1. Taxonomy (GTDB): domain Bacteria; phylum Patescibacteriota; class Microgenomatia; order UBA1400; family PJMF01; genus DAOQVB01. Next base: position 49,653 of record CAZFRD010000001.1, on the reverse strand, counting down.
ACCAAAGCCAGGGCAACATAAAATAATAATATAAGGGTCCCAGATACATATTGCCGATGCTAGTGACGGGACCAATAAAAACCAAGTCGCCTTGCTTGAACATTCTGGCCACTCGCAAAGCATCTCTCCCCTGGTCGCCTAAAAATTGCAGTGAATCTGATAAATGATAAAGCCTAAGCATTGCTCCGGCCAATGTTAAAAACAAGATAATCCAGAAGATTTTTCGCCTAAGTAAAGCCATAAGCGGTTACTTTTTTTTCCACACAAATTTGGTATAAGCGGTAAAGTTCCACACCATACCCACCAAAATACCCACCACCATAAATAAAAATCCAGTATCAAAAATAAACGCTTTGCCTAATATTAATTGCGAGAACGGAATCGAGAAAAGCGGCACAGTGTCACCAATCAAAATCTTGCCGAGTGTAGCGAGCACAGTTTGAATACCCACCGAACCAAAACTCGCTACATTGAATGTGAGAAATTTCTTAGGAATTTCTGCTAACGACAAGGTTCTGTCATTAAAAGTCCAAAAATTTGATAACATGAAGTTGGAAGCCACCGCTAGTTCGGCAGAAAAGAAATAGGCCAAACTATAAACCATAAATTTTCTGAAAAGAGCCAAAAAGAAAAATTGCACAACAGCTCCCAGACCACCAACCACAACAAATTTAAAAATGCGGTGGTTGATAATTTCCTGCAATCTGACTCGAAAGATATAAAGTAAAGTATTTTTCATATATTCTGGTCCAATCTTGGATTTGCCTTTCGTTCGATCTCTAAAAGTGTACGGAATAAAACCCAGAGCAAATCCTTGTTTGACTGCATTATAAAGAAAACCAATCTGAAAAGTGTAACCAAAAAAACGTTCAGATTGCAGATGTGGCACTATCGAGGTGTAGACTTTTTTGGTCAGTGCCCGATAACCCGATGTCCAATCTTTGATTGAAAAATTGGTAAAAACGCTCATGATGATAATATTACCTACCCGGCTCATTAGTTTTCGGTGAATACCCCAATCAGCAGGGATTGCTCCTCCATCGTTGTAGCGGGTCCCAAGCACCATGTCCTTGCCTTCATCAATTAATTCAAGAAATAAGGGTATTTTTTCTGGTGGATGCGATAAATCCGCATCAAATTCAAACACCACGTCGGCTTTGAGGCGACCAAACGCTTCCGCCATTCCCTTCAGGTAGGCTCCACCCAATCCGACTTTATGAGGATTGAGTAGTAAGTGCAGTCGAGCATTATCTTTTTGCATTTTTCTCACCACATCGGCGGTGTCATCAGGAGAAGTATCATCGACGACCAATACTTCAAGTTGCCAGTTTTTTATCCCCTTTGTTGCCTGAAATACGGCCCGAATGGTTTCCGCGATGTTCTCTTTTTCATTATAGGTGGGAATAATGACAATGGCTTTTTTCATGATCGAGCTTCCAAGTCCAATTCGGCTTGCACCATCAATTCAACTAGCTGGTTGAAACTAAGAGTGGGTTGCCAACTGAGTTGTTTTTTGGCTTTTGAAGCATCTCCGATGAGTAAGTCAACTTCGGCGGGACGATCAAACAACACGTTATGTTTGATCACCGACTGCCAATCAGGAATTTTTGCCACTTCACAGGCTAATTGAAAAAATTCCTTAACTGAATGAGTTTCGCCAGTGGCAATGACGTAATCATCTGGATTTGGTTGTTGTAACATTAACCACATGGCTTCGACGTAATCCTTGGCATAACCCCAGTCACGCTTGGCTTCCAAGTTACCGAGTTCAACATGGGTTTGTTTGCCCAATTTGACTCTGGCTACCCCATTAGCTATTTTGCGAGTGACAAACTCCAATCCTCTTCTGGGTGACTCATGATTAAATAAAATACCAGATACAGCATAAAGGCTGTATGACTCTCGATAATTTACCGTAATCCAATGACCATAAACCTTGGCTACCCCATAGGGCGAGCGGGGATAAAAGGGCGTATTTTCATTTTGAGGCACTTCACGTACTTTGCCAAACATTTCTGAGGAGCTGGCTTGGTAAAAACGGGCCTTGGGACAAACTAAGCGCATAGCTTCCAGCACTCGAGTGACACCCAAGGCCGTGAATTCGCCAGTGAGTACGGGTTGTTCCCAACTCGCTTGAACAAATGATTGGGCGGCTAAGTTATAAACTTCATCGGGTTGAATTGCTTGCAGTGAATTATTCAGCGAACCTTGATCGATCAGATCGCCAGAAATTAGGTGTAGATTGGGATGATGCATGATCGCTTCTATGCGAGCAAAGTTTTGGGTACTGGTTCTTCTGGTTAGTCCAAAAACTTGGTAGTCTTTTTCGAGTAGTAGTTCTGCTAAGTACGAACCGTCCTGACCAGTAATGCCCGTGATAAATGCTTTTTTTTGCATAACAACATATCCTTTCTAATGACTAAGTTGAGTTCTCCACCAGTGTAACACCCGAGTCAGGGTGTCATCGAGTTGAATTGTTGGTTCCCAGCCTAATTTTTTAATTTTTGTAATATCTGCCAACATTTCTGGGATATCGGTTGGTCGTAATTTACTCGCATCTGTTTCGATTTCAATTGATACGGAAGTCAGGCCGATGAGCTTATCTAACACAGATTTCATGGTCACCGATTGTCCACTGCCAATGTTATATACCTCGCCAACATCGCCCTTTGCCATCACCAATTGATATGCAAGGACCATATCTTTGACATCGGTAATATCTCGCTTCGCTTCCAGATTACCAATCAGCAAGTGCGATCGCTTGCCAAGTTCAATTTCCACAATTTGAGCGGCAAACGCTGGAATAGCAAAATCCGTGGTTTGACCTTCGCCAGTGTGGTTAAAAGGTCTCACTCGTAAAATATTCAGCTTCCGACTTAAAAAATAGCTATATGCCAATAAGTCCTGAGTCACTTTTGAAACGGCATAGGGGTTGATGGGTCTAAATGGGTGATCTTCATTGATAGGCAATTCAGTCGGTAAGGAAATGCCATACTCCTCTGCCGAACCAACAATTAGGATGCGACTCTCAGGCACGTGTTGGCTGATGGCTTCTAGTAAATTTAACTGAATGCTCGAATTATTTTGAATTACTTTGGCGGCTTGAGTATAGCTAGTCGATACTGCCGCCATGGCCGCAAGATGATAAATTTCGTCTGGTCTAATCTGCTCAATCAGCTGTTCAACTAGTTGGTTATCCTGCAAATCAATCCGGTGGATTTGATCTGGTTTGAAAGATTGGAATTGAGCTGGTATCTGATTGCCAAAGTGGGTGACGTGAAGCTCCAATTCATCGGCGGAAAAATGCTGGGTTAAATTTTCCACCAAATGGGTACCAACAAAGCCTGTTCCACCGGTAATTAACACTCGCTTCATGAGCTTACTCTCCTCTTCCAATTCCCAGATACTGAAAACCCCATTTGGCCACTAACTCTGGCTGAAGTTGATTGCGGGTATCGATGATAAATTGTTTATTCTGATTACGTACAGCACTGTAGTCAAAACTACTAATTTCTGGCCACTCAGTAACAATAAAAATTACATCCGCATCTTTGCAGGCTTGCTCTGGGCTCGATGCTTCTTGATAATGTTTTTGCCACTGCGACTTAATCAAAGAACTATGTTGCAAAGTAGCTTTGGGGTCATAAGCGGTAACTGATGCGCCGGACTGGAGTAGTAATGGAATTAACTTAGTACTTGGCGCTTCTCTGATATCATCTGTGTTGGGTTTAAAAGCGATACCCAACAAAGCAACTTGCTTATTTTTCCATCCACCGACTTTTTTGGTAAAACCAGCAAATAAACGTGTCATGCGCTGATCATTTAATTTCTGAATTTTATTAAATAGGTTATCAGCTTCTCCCACTTGTCGGGAAAAAAAGGCTAGTTCCTTGACGTCTTTGGGGAAGCAGGAACCGCCGTAACCCAGTCCGGGGTACCAGTAGTGCGAGCGAATGCGTGGATCAAAACCAATGGCGGTGATTACTTCTTGTACGTCAGCGTGATTTTTTTCACACAAATCAGCAATTTGATTGATAAAGGTGATTCTCGTGGCTAAATACGCGTTCGCAGTATATTTGGCCATTTGTGCCGAAGCTAACTTTGTTCGCACAATGGGAGCATTAAATGGTTGGTGTAATGTATTCAATTGTTCGAATGTCCAATCATCTTCTGCGCCAATAACGATTCTGGCAGGTTGTAAAGTATCACTCACGGCGCTACCTTCTCGTAAAAACTCTGGCAGTGTGGCCAATGAATACGGTACGGAACTCAATTTTTTTAGTGCCGCATCGACTTTGGTAATCGCTTGAGGTGGGACGGTAGACTTAATGGCCACAATAGTTCGCTTTTTGAGCAATGGCGCCATGGCAGTAATCGCAGCAAGCACATAAGTTAGGTCAACCCCACCTGATTTAGCCGAAGGTGTCCCAACAGCTATCAAAATTAGATCTGAGAAAGGAATGGTGTCCGCGTAACTTGTACTAAACCGGAGGTTATTTTTCTTTTGTGTCTCTGCCAGTAGTTGTTCAAGCTGAGGTTCGTAAAAAGGCACTCGACCGGCTTTTAATTGATTAATTTTGGACTCATCAACATCCAAGCCAAAAACCTTGTGACCAAAAGAGGCAAAAACTGCCGCCGTCACTAAACCTACAAACCCGGTGCCCACCACTGTAATTGTCATAGACTAAGTATACCATTTATAACTGCTGAAATAAGTCAGTTGGTTTTATCCAAGTTAAGGTATCGTTGATCCATTCCAGCATCAAGCGGGAATCTTCAAACCGCTGAGTACTACCCATCATAATCATGCGAATTTCGTGATTCTCAAATTGAAACTGGCTGATAAGTACTTCCCCAGCCAATGGCGTAGTACCGGTCTTTATTCCGATGGCGCCAAAGTTTTTATCGAGCAGTTGATTAGTGGTTTTTAGCACATGTTGTTTGGTTCCCGTGATATCGTTAATAATTAAAAGTGGTTCTTTCACAATCGCTTTGAGCAAAGGCGCGTTCATAAAGTGATTGGCTAAAAGATGTAAATCTCTGGCCGACGAATACTGGGTGGACGCATCATAACCGATTGGATTGGCAAAAGATGTTTGTTGCAGCCCCAACTCGCTGGCCTTCGCGTTCATTCGATCGACAAATCCCTGATAGCCACTGGGAAATTCCCTAGCTAAGATTTCCGCCGCTTCGTTGCTCGAAGAAATCAGCAAACATTTGAGTAAATCTTCGACGGTTATTTGTTCTCCCACGGTGAAATCCAAGGCATTAGACAGTAAAATATCCGAGCCCTGGACAGTTAAAACAGTTTGCGGGGTATATGACTCGAGAGCAACTAGCGCTGTCATCAATTTAACTGTGGAAGCAGGGGGGAACTGAGTGGTTTCATTGGTCGAAAGTAGGATGGTTTGACTGGTGAGATCTTCAATATAGATCGATTTGGCTGAAATTGTTGGAGGATCTAACGGGATTTGACTCTTGTTTGTCAGACTCTGAATGGTCACGGGTACCACTGGAACAACAATTAAGCTAACTTCCCTCGCAGATTCCCAACCGTACTGGGCCCTTACGGTTTCGACCTCAACCGAGTGCTGAAATAATAAAAGAGTAGAAATAATTACCAAGGCGAGCAATTGACTAAGACGAAGGTTGGGCATGATTCTGGCAATTACTTTTTAGATTTTTTATTCAGAGCTAATCCCAACTCTGTCAGTTGCGCTGGATCAACAGGGCTGGGTGCATCCATCACCGCAGCTCTACCAGTCGAAGACATGGGGAAGGCCACGACTTCTTTGAGTGATTCCTCGCCTGCCAGAATCATAATTAGCCTGTCTATACCAAGGGCAATCCCTCCATGAGGCGGTGTACCCACTTCAAAGGCTCTTAGCATGTGACCAATGCTGGCTTCAATTTCAGCTTCAGCATAGCCCATGGTGGCAAAAGTGGCGCGTAATATTTCTGGTCGGTGAGCCCGAATACTCCCACCGCCAACTTCAAAGCCATTACAAACCAGATCGTACTGAGTGGTTAAAATTTCTGCCGTAGCTTCATTTTTTAGATGACTTTCCAGAAATTCGGGCTTGGGCATACTAAAAGGATTGTGAGTAAACGTCCAGCCACTTTTCCCATCTGCAACTTCGGCAGGGTCATTGGCATCGACCTGTTTGAAAAAAGGAAAATCAACCACCCAAGCAAAAGCTAAAGTGCCATTTTGTTTTTCTTCATCGGTGCGTAAATCAAATTTATCCTTACCAAATTGTTTAGTTGCATCCTGATAGGAAAATACTGGAAACTGTTCGTCACGTAATTTACCACCGGCTTGGGAAACTGTTTGCTTAACCATCGTTTCCACCAAATCCATCACATCAGCTTGATCCATAAAACTCATCTCCAAATCGATTTGAGTATGCTCAAAACCTCTGTCTGCTCGCAAGTCTTCATCACGAATACAGCGAGCAAATTGAAAATAACGTTCCACTCCCGCAGTCATTAATAATTGCTTGTATTGCTGGGGACTCTGGGGTAAAGCATAAAATTTTCCCGGCTGAAATCTTGATGGAACCAAAAAATCTCGTGACCCTTCTTTGGTTGATTTTGTCAGCATGGGTGTTTCCACTTCTGTGAAGTTATTTTCGTGTAAAATATTTCTCCAAATGCGGCCGTATTCGCTTCTTAACTTTAAGTTTTTCTGCATGCGTTGGCGCCTGAGATCTAAATAACGAAACTGCAAGCGATTTTCTTCTGAGATTTCGTAGCCGTCGCTATCAATAGGAATCGGCAATTCTTTGGCTAAATTGAGTATTTCATATTGCTGAACGTCGATTTCGACGGTGCCAGTGGGTAATTCTGGATTAACCATTTTTTCTGGTCGCTGTTTGACCTCGCCTGTAATCGCAACTACAGACTCGGGCGTAATTTCTCCCATTTTTTGGTAACCAATGCACTGAATTTTGCCTGTCTTATCTCGTAAATCAATGAAGGTCACCTTACCATGGTCTCGTTTGGTATCAACCCAACCAAAAAGTTGGACCGTAGATCCCACTAATGCAAGACAATCAATGACGGCAAGGTTTTTTGTTTTCATATCTCAAGTAATTATACAGATATATCAGAAATTCGCATCTGAAGAAAAGGCCTCAACCACAATCAGTTGAACGTAAGACTTGCTCTTCCAAGTTTGTTTTTCCAAGCGTCCAGCCAACGAGATAAGATCGCCTTTCACCAGCTTTTGGGCTAAATCTCCACGTTTCCACCAGATTGCCTCAAGAGTGAAGTTTGAGGCGAGAGTTTCCGCTTGACTGGTCAGAACTAGTTTTAAATGCTTGCCTTCACTGCCAATTGGCTTCAGACTAACTATTTGCCAATCAGCTAACAAAAATAACGGTCTGGGATTGCTTTGACCAAAGGGAGCAAATTGCTCTAGCATGACCAATGTATCTAGTGTTAACCATTGAGTAGTCAGAGGACATACGAGCGACAGCTGGACTTTTGTGGCCATGGTTGCGTGTTTTTTTTGCGCCGTGGTTTGGATTGTGGTCATCACTTTGGTTAGTTGTGATGGGTCAACCGCAAAACCAGCAGCCATGGCGTGGCCACCCAGTTCCAGAAAAAGTTCTGGCATACTCCTGAGAAAATCTGTAATATGAAAACCCGCCACAGATCTCACTGAGCCTTTGGCTAAGTTTTCACTAACCGAAATGACAATCGCCGGTTTACCATACTGCTCAACTAATCTACCTGCCAATAAACCGATAATACCTTCGTGAAACTCAGAACCGGCGATAACCAAGATGGCTTCATCTTTTTGATCTAATACTAGTTGTTGGGCGCGCTCGTATAAATCATGCGTAATTTCCTGTCGCTCCTGATTGGCCTGCTCGAGTAAGCGAGCGCGCTGTTGAGCAAAGTGCTTGGTGCCACCGCAGAGTAAGCGGAGGGCCTCCATTCCATGAGAGAGCCTACCAAGAGCATTGAGACGAGGAGCAAGTTGATAACTCACACTCCACTCATCGACATTTGTTTGATCGATTTTTGCTAACTCAAATAATGCCTGCAAACCATAACGTTTGGTCTGTCTGAGTTGATGGAGTCCGTGATAGACAAAGCTACGATTAGCATCAAGCAAAGGAACTTGGTCAGCAATGGTGGCGATCGCCACCAAATCAAGTAGTTGATTGGCGTGTTTTTCTGCAGTATGCGACAGCTCAGACAAAAATAGTTGCCTGGCCAATACCCAAGCCACCCCCGCACCACAAAGTTGCGTGGTATGAACGATCGCTAGTGCTGGAGGATCTGATTGCATTTTTTCATGGTGATCGGTAATGAGCACATCAATGCCCATTTTTACTAGAGTGTCGATAGCATCATGGGCCACGATCCCATTATCCACAGTAATCACTAAATCTGGTTTGGTTGCACCGATAAGATCTGGAATACTGCGGTGATTAAGACCGTAACCATGCTTATGTCGGTTGGGAATAAATGGCTGAGCCGAAAAACCAATAGTGTGACAGGCCAACCAAAGCACGGCAGTCGCGCAAATACCATCGGCATCATAGTCGCCAGCGATCACTACTCTCTCATTCTTTTCTTTGGCAGCGACTAATCTCCGAACCGTTTTTTTTAGCTGATTATCATCAATGCCTAGAGATTTTGCGGTCAGCCTAAATGGCTGGGGTGGAGAAAAAAATTGATTGGGATCAGTAACCCCTCGCTCTGCCAACAACCATTGTTGAAGTTCCTGAAGATTGGTGGGGCTCTGTTGATGAAGTAATTGCCAAGGCGCTTTTTGACTAGTCATTCTCGCAGAGGAGGATATAATGAGAGTGATCATGCTACAAGTACCAGCTCAATTAACTTTAGCTTTGGAACCATTGATTGTTTTGGATGAACTCAATAAACATGGTTTTGCCGGTTATATTGTTGGGGGAGCTGTGAGAGACCTGCTGTTATCTCACACCAAGTGGTTATTGATTGACTTTGATTTAACTACCAATGCTACGCCTCAGCAACTGCTCACCCTCTTCCCTTTTGCATTTTATGAAAATGCTTTTGGCACAGTCAGTCTCACCTGCCAGCACTTATGGGATTTGACTGGTATCGATCCAGATTATCGTGCCGCTCGAGAACTAGTGGTTACTTCTCATCAAATCAGAAAAACTAATCCCAGCATCATTGACTTAATCAATGCTACAAAAATCCACACCTCACTACTCAGCCACTCTCAAATTAACACTAGTAATGAAACTCAAAAAGCAGTTTTGCCCCTGATCGAAGTGACGACTTTTCGTTCGGGTGAGAAATATCAAAATGGCGCCCGCAGACCGAGTGAAGTCCAGTGGGGTCATTCACTAGTAGAAGATCTTAAACGAAGAGATTTTACTGTTAACTCTTTGGCACTCAAATTAAATTCCGTCTGGGTGGAAACAACTCTGAACAACTTGAAACTAAATGCACCAACTTTACAAGGCATTGTAATCAATCAAGCTGATTTTGAATTAATCGACCATCATGGGGGAATCCAAGATCTAGATGCTGGCGTGGTCCGTACCGTTGGATTAGCGTCTGAAAGAATTCAGGAGGATGCCTTACGCATGTTGCGAGCAATCCGGTTCGCTGTTCAATTGCATTTTGCCTTGGATGAAGATTTGGTGCAAGCCATTCAACAACATGCGTTACTGCTCCACGATGTAAGTCCAGAAAGAATCCGTGATGAGTTTTTCAAAATGCTCACTTCTCCCTATCCCAAACAAGCCATTGAGTTGCTGGATAAAACTGGATTGCTAGCCTTGGTTTTACCAGAATTGTTGGCCACCAAAGGTGTGCGTCAGGGTGGTCACCACACCACCGATGTGTGGGTCCACAGCCTGGATGCATTGCAAGCGTGTCCCTCACCCGACCCAATTGTCCGCTTAGCCACTCTTCTTCATGATATAGCCAAACCAGCCACTTATAACGACGAAAAGGGCCAACCAACTTTTTATAACCATGAAGTGATTGGCGCTCGGGTGGCCAAACAAATTGGCCAACGACTGCGATTATCCAACCATGATTGCGATCGACTATTCACTTTAGTTCGCTATCACATGTTTCACTATCAACCGGAAAACTCGGATGCGGCAATTAGACGTTTTATGCGCAAAGTTGGTTTGCAACATATCGATGATATTCTGGATTTGCGTGAGGCTGATCGGTTGGGCTCCGGGGCTCGTAAAACCAGTTGGCGACTGGAAGAAATGAAAGAGAGAATGGTGGAGCAACTGCACCAACCATTTGACGTGAACGATTTAGCCATCGATGGTCATGATTTGATTGAAAATCTTAATTTAAAACCTGGTAAAGTAATCGGCGCACTGTTACAAACTTTGTTTGAAATAGTCTTGGATGACCCAGAGAAAAATCAAAAGGAGATTTTATTACAAATCGCTCAAGAAGAATTAGCAAAAAACCAAATTAGTTAACGCTTTCTTCTGAGTGAGAGTTGGTGCTTCTTTTCAACCATCCAATCCCATAAAAATAAGCAGGGTACAGCAATAAATGGACTGGAGTACGTGCCAGTGATGGCACCAATTAGTAGGGCTAAAGCAAAGTTGCGAATTGATGATCCTCCCAAGAGGTAAAGTGCTAAGAGCATAATGATAATCGTCACAGAATTATTGATAGACCGACTCAAGGTCTCTAGCACAGAAATGTTAGCCACGGTACGAAAGGACAAGCGACGAAACTTGGGTCGCAACTCTCTAATCCGATCAAATACAACAATCGTATCGTGAACCGAGAAAGATAAGGTGGTCAAAATCGCCGTTACGAACAGGGTGTCGACCTCTATACCCGCATATTTGCCAAGCAAACTGAACGAGCCAAGTAAAATTAAACTGTCATGAAACATGGCGATAATAGCCGCCACACCATAACGTAGTTCATGAAAGCGATACCAGACGTATGCTGTGATTATTAGTGAGACTAAAGCAACTGCTGTGAGAGTTTTGACCAACAGTTCTCGACTCAACACTGGACCGATGGTTTCAAATCTCAGTTGTTCGGTAGTACCAAAAGTATCTTTCAGCTGGCTTAGCGCAGTTTGTTTCTGTTCATCCGAGACAAACGCCGATTTGATTACTACTTGGTTCTCTCCCGTCTTCTGGACCGAAACCACTGGGTAACTCTCGCCCCAAATCTCGACTAACTGATCGTAAGTTGGCGCTTGTTCGCTAGTATAACTAATTTCTAAAACCGTACCACCAGTAAAATCAATTGATGGTCTGAGACCATTGATAAGTAAGGAGATTACCCCAGGCACGAGGATAAGACCAGAAATGAGAAAGAAGAGCCACGGTTTTTTAAAAATATTAATCATGTTTGACTTTCAAAAATAAACGCACAAAAGTTCTAGTCACCAAAACTCCCGTGAAAAGGCCTAAGACTACTCCGATTAATAACGTCATACCAAAGCCCCTGACTAAACCACTAGCATTGAGAAATGAAAAATTGAGCGGATTAATCAATACGAGGGCAGTTAAGATAGTGGCGGCGTTCGCATCTTTAATGCTATCCCAAGCTCTGCCAAAGCCTAGTTCCATCGCTATGGCGTGTGGTTTACCCCTGCGCCACTCCTCTTTCATTCTTTCAAAAATTAAGATATTGGCATCGACTGCCATACCAATGGAAAGTAGTAAACCAGCGATACCTGGTAACGACAAAGTAATACCAGCAATTTTATATATCGCCAAAGTTAAAATTGCATAAACAACTAAAGCCATATCGGCGATTACTCCCTGCCAACCATAAAGTAAAATCATGAAGATTAGAACTAAACCAAGGCCGATTAAGCCTGCGGTGATGCTCAGCGTCACCGCTTGTTGACCTAGGCTGGCCCCAATAGTCCGTTGTTCTAACACTGTAATGGGGACGGGCAAGGCTCCAGCATTAAGTTGTATCGCCAATTGCTTGGCTTCATCGGTGGTAAATTGACCAGAAATCACAGCTTGACCGGTTAAAATCGGTGTCGATATTGTTGGCAGCATCAAGGGCGCTCCGTCAAGAAATATCCCAAGTGTCTCACCCGTATGTTCTGAAGTGACTTTGGCAAAGGTCTCCGCGCCCTGGCTATTAAACTGCAAAGAAATTTCTGGCTCTCGGGTTTGATCGTTAAAATCCAACGATGCTCGCTGTAAGTCGATGCCACTCAAGCCCACATCTTCGACCTGAGGTTGCAATTGGGCTGCCAGCGAAGCTGGTAAACCCTCAGGGGGCGCAACCGATGATACAAGCATAAATTGGAGTTGCGCTGTTTGACCTACTAGATTTAACGCTTCTCCAGGTTCTGCCACACCGGGTAACTCCACAATAATTCGGTAGGAATCATTCACTCGCGCTGTCTGGACTAACGGCTCAGAAATGCCGTATAAATCAACTCGCCTCGTGATTACCGCTTGTGCCGACTCCAAGGCGGTATCTCGGTCTGCTTGGTCGACGTTCGACATATCCGCCTCCAGCACCACCTGCATTCCACCCTGAATATCCAATCCACGCTTAAAAGGAATGTCGGTAGAAATTTGTTTGCCAAAAAGACTAAAGTTAAATTTTGGCACTCCCAAAGGCACTGAAATTTCACGTCCTGCTAAGGTAATTGGTTTGAACTGAACGGCAGGTGCGGCTACCAATAACGCCATGCTTGTAGTAACAACAATCACAAAAAAAAGCCGTAAGACTTTCAGTTTCATTGTGAAATTCCTGGTATGCCTCTCTCAACAAAATCAACTTCATTGCCAACGATCATGACTCTACCACCATATAGCACATCCATGATGAATGGGTCTCTCCTGGTTTTGCGGAATTCAAATTCGTCACTACTGAAGATTGTGTAGTTGATTTCACGCTCGATTCGAGCTTGCTCTTGCTTAACCAAGACGTCTAGCTCGGAGAGCACTACATCGCCCACCACTAACATATCCAGTTCACCACGCTTTTCCTTGAGGCCACCAGCGAAACGACTAGAGAACATGACGAATTCCAAAGTGCCAAGTTTTTTTCGCAATCTTCTAATATCTTTACCTAAACCGATACTTTTGGCCACCATTTGGCGTAATTCCTGAAAAAACGGATAGCGAGGATTAAGATAATAATAAAGTCGGTTGCCTCGTTGTTCGCTTTTGAGTAAACCGAAGCCAATCATGCGATCAAGTTCACGACGAACAGCATTTATTTCTTCTTTTATATCTCTGGTAATTTCTCTGACAAAAAACATGCCATTGGTATGTGAAAAAAACAACTCAATGATTTTTACTCTTACTCTAGAAATCATCAAATCTTGAAGCGATGTCATAATCATTCACCTACCATACCCTGCTAGTTGCCGAGTATATCATATGATCAATTATTAATTACCTAAAGCGGTGACGGTGGTTGAGTCATCTACTACCGAGATCCAAACAAGTCCTGGTTGTAGTTCCACTTCTTGACCTTTCGAGTTGGTAAACTCAAGTTCGGCCTCACGAGTTTTTTTCGTCCAAGTGGCGGTAATTGCCTGACCATTTTGGTATATTAGGGCTTTACCAGAGCCAGTGGTTTTGTAGAGCATGTGTTTTGCTTCATCAATCGGGCCTTTTTCTGCAGTCAGTAAGACTACTACTACGCTGGCTGCGATTTGTTGGTTATTGTTCAAGTCTAAATGCGGTTCTCCTGCCATGATTCTTTTGTACATCTTAGTGGTTGAATCAAATTCCCACTTGACCGAAAATTGATTGTAGCCAGACCAAAAATCATAGGCAATTGAGGTGGTTGAGCCGGCTGGCTCTGCAGCACTAGCAAACGTCCATCCCGTGTACCCATCCTTCCAGTCTTGAGCCGGTACCACAGTGCGACCCACCTTCATTTCTGGTGACATATTTGTCCAGCCACGCTTTTCGGCGACTGCCCAAAGTTTTTCTGATGAAGTTTCCATAGTATGTTCGGTTGCTACTTCACGATCCAACCGGGCAGCATTACGCACAAAAGTCGGGTAACCAATTGAGAACTGGTTAAGATCGTTTTCTAAGGCCCAACCATAGTCCGAGATTTGACCAAGTGCATTGGCTGGTCCAGGTAAGTTGGCGCCACCGACGTGTGTATACAGTGGACGATTAAAGCCAGAAGCCCAGTCTATAAAGTAAGTACGGGCCGATCGGACAGGAGCAATAATTGTGTCTTCCACCTGAACCCCACAGTAGAATAAAGCCATAAAACGAGTCACACCTCCTTCTGCTACCGCCTCAAATACCACATCGGCATTGGACAGTCCAGATTGTGGTCTAGAATCAGGTGAATTTTCCACCATCACCGCTAAAGGCCTTCTTTTCGCCCAGGCATTGGCTTCTGTTTGAGTGTAAAGCTTGCCATTGAGAGGACAGGCTTGATTTTTTGGTTCGGCTGGATCAATGGATAATAGCTTTCCCAAAGCCGTTTCTTCATCTATCCCGGGAACGGTTTGACTAATAACCCCACCACTATCTGGTTGAGAGTCAGACATGGCTCGAACGGCAAAAGTGCCCACAGCTGAACCAATATAGAGTACCAGTAAAATAAGTAAAAATTGTTTGCTCTTCATAAGTCCTTTCAGAAAATAGGCAGTCAATCTATTTTAATTGTACCGAAAAAAGAGAAAAATACCAAGTAATATTACTACGAGAATAAGAGTAATAGCAAGACTACGACCAAAATCGCGATACAACAGTTTAATGGGATAACCCAACAACATTGTTGTATCTATTTCTGATTGAGCTTTTGTCACTTCTCCCTCGCTCTGAGACAAGTTAACGTGCAAATTGCTTGTTATGGCAAGAGTTGGTTTAGTCAGACTTCCGACCAAAGTTGAGCGGTGTAATCTGGCGTGGATTTTAGCTTCTTTGGTTCTAATTTTTGCCATTTTATCCGCCAGTAATTATTCGACTAATATCACTAAAAGTAATCAAAACTACGAGGGTGAGCAACACTACGTAGCCACCATAATTGGCATAATGTTCGATCAAATTTGAATGCCGCTTGCCGATAATTAGCTCCAAGACACTCAACACGGCCCGACCCCCATCCAGCGGCGGAAAAGGCAACACGTTCATAATCGCTAAATTAATAGATAGAATACCCGCAAATGATAGTATGCTCAGCCATCCTTGATCAAAGAATTGCCCTTTTTGGGCTTGATACACAATCCCCACTGGTCCAGCTACATCGTCCGAAACCTTACCTTGTGACAAATCCGTGCCAATTCCTCCCAACGCATCAAGAATCAGTCCAGAAAGTTGTAGTGCTTGGCTGGTACCATGCCAAGCACTTCTCAGGGGCATTTCGTACCAGGGATAGTGTTGAAAAATTACTGTTTCAAAAACTACTCCAAGAGCACCTTGGTTGGCCGGTGTTTCTTCTGGTGTCCGCAAGTAAACTGTATACTCTTGCTGGTTTGGGCAAACACCCCGTTGGCAGGTTTCCGTGGTAACTAAAGTAATGGTTTTACCCCGATTGGCATCAACAAATTGTTTAACTTGCTCAATAGTTTCAGTTTCAACCAAAATCGAGTCTAATTTAAAACCAATTATTTCAACTTGCAAAGGAATACCAGCTTGGGCGGCTGGCGATGCAGGTTCAATCTGTCCAATACGTGCGCCAGCTATTTCTTGGGGAATACCAGTTTTGCCAAAGACAATGGTAAAAGCAATAATGCCAAACAAAAAGTTTACTACTACCCCCGCAAAGATCACAAATAAACGCTGGGGTAATGTTGCAGCCATAAACTCACCTTTTACTGGTTTACTTGATTTATCAAGATTGGGACTTTCTCCCGCCATTCTCACAAAGCCACCAAAAGGGATCCAGTTGAGGGTGAGCTCTGTCGAACTAGGCCAATTCCTTCCCATTTTTTGCCAGAGTTTGGATAAACTGATGGCCTTGGGCGGATATCCAATGCCAAACTCTTCCACAGAAATACCAGACAATCGAGCAGTAATAAAATGTCCAAGTTCATGAATAATGACTAAAAACGAAAGCACTAGTAAAACAATAATGATAGCCATAGTCCGACCAACAACTATTATACGTGGAGTAGTTCTTTTTCCTTTTGAGCTTGCAGTTCATCCAGTTTTGCCAAAGCGAGTTTGACTTCTTTGTCCAAATTTTCCAATTCAAATTTAATATCATCTTCGCTCACGCCCGCTTCACCCTTCTGATCTTCGATTTCTTGCTTGGTTTCGGTGCGCAGAGTGCGAACAGTTACTCGACCAGCCTCGATTTTTTGATGTAATAATTTGACCATCTCTTGCCGTCGTTCCTGGGTGAGTGCTGGCACGCTAATCCTGATTATTTGTCCATCCACCACTGGATTTAAATTCAAACCCGCACTCGCTACGGCTTTTTCTACTGCGCTCAATAATGATTTATCCCAAGGTGACACCACTAGTAACGTTGCATCTGGAGCGGTAATTGAGGCGACTTCAACTAACCTGACCTGTGAACCATAAGCCTCAACTTTGACTGGATCCAGCAATTCGGCTGATGCTCTGCCTGTGCGCAAACTCCTTGCGTCTTGAATCACATGCTCATAAGCTTTATCGATTTTTTGTTGAAAATTTAATAGCAGATCGTTCATAACGTGATTGTAACAGACTTTATTGTTTCTTGGGTTCATCTAAAAAGATCGTAAATTCTACTTGAGGTAGTGCGAGTTCTGCCTCCCGAACATCTATGGCTTGAGTTCTAGCTTTTGCATCAGTGATGCGACTGAGCAATGGCGTGAGTACTGGTGTAACTGTGGGAGTGGCAGTTGGTTCGGCAACAATTACGATCTCCGCCGGTGGCCGAGTCATGATGTTGATAAGCAAGGCAAGCAAGCCTGCAATCATCACGATTGAACCAATAGCAATGAGGGTTATTTTTCGGCGCTTAATTTTTCTTTCCGCATTTTCCAGTTGTTCGTCAGTCGTAATTGATGGTTCTTCAAGCCAAGTTTGACTGCTGGAGAATTCGGTCTGTTGAATGAGTGGTTCTTTGTTGAATAATTTCATAGTTTCATTGTTTGTTCCAATAAGATAAACCAGCGAACGAGAGCCGATTGGAGCGGAGTGAGTGTTGCAATAAAAGTCGTAAGTGTTTCGTTTGAGTAATCTCCTTGCTTTTGGTACGTTTGTACCGACTTTTGCCAGGCTGACTGGACCACTGCATCGGCGGATTCTAATTCTTGGTAGGCTCGCTGTCGCTCGCCCTGCTTCAAAGCTGAGACTGGATTTTGAGCCTGCAAATCCTTGACTTCTTGTGTAAGTTGCTGAGCCAGTCCCGCCGAAGCCCTGAATTTACCCAAGAAAATCAATTTTCGAGTTTGATCAGAGAGTTGTCGAATTTCTTCACCTATCGGTATAAAACCCGTGGCACGTTCGGCGAGTGCTTGCCTGTCCTGACTGTTAATTACTAATTGATGAAAAATAAGTAAGTTATTTTTGATTTCGGCAATTTTATTCAGAGTGGTAAGTTTAACTTCGTCGTCATAACTTGGATTAACCTGCAGTTCAAAATTCAATTGATCTAAATAAGTCAGTAAAACAGCATCGCGGGCGACAAACACCTCGCGCGTGCTGGTCACAGCTTCTTCCAATGAAGCAAGTGTTTCTAGTTTTTGAAATTGCGCTTTGGCCAACGTAAATTTTCGATAGCTGTTTTGATAGGCTTGAATCTCTTGGCGATACGTTTCTCTCAATGATTGTCGTTGTTGTTCAAGATCAATCTGAGGTTCATTGCTGATCGGTGACGAGCTAGTAGCTTCTTGTGTTTGAGCCTGAACTAAACCCAACTGAGTTAGCCAAATACTCCACACGAATAGACTAACAATTATCAGTCGCTTCATAAGTTAACTTTTTTTTCTCTCACAAAAGTGATGGCCTCATAGAGTGATTCAAAAGTGCCAGTATCAAACCACTTGCCGGCCACAAAAGCGACATCAAGCTGATTGGCCTGAAGAAAAACATTGTTGAGATCAGTAATTTCTAACTCGCCACGACCAGATGGCGCCAAAGACTTGGCCTTTTCGACTACTGTCGCATCGTAAATATATAAGCCAGTCACCGCATAATTTGATTTTGGCTGTTTGGGTTTCTCTTCAATAGAAATCACTTTTTTCTGCTGATCAAATTCGGCCACACCAAAGCGCTGGGGGTCATTCACTTCTTTGATAAATACTCGACCTCCGGCTTGAAAAGACGTGATTGCTTGAGTAAAATCATCTTCAAAAATATTATCGCCTAAGATCAGTGTCACATTATCCTTGCCGATAAAATTTTCTCCAATCAAGAAAGCTTGAGCTAAACCGCCGGGCTCATCTTGAATCTCGTAAGTAAATTTACAACCAAATTCCTTGCCACTACCAAGTAACTTCAAAAAATCGCCCGCATGGTCTGGGGCCACAATGAATAAAATATCCGTTATCCCAGCTGTTCTCAGCGTTTCTAACGGATAGTAGATCATCGGCTGATCGTAAATTGGCAATAATTGTTTACTGGTGACCAAAGTGAGAGGTCGCAAACGAGTGCCATTACCTCCAGCCAAAATTATCCCCTTCATATTTCTACCTTTCTTTGATTGATCATAAGTAGTGCTCATTGTAGCATTCATGGCTTGGCTCAATCAAAAAGTGATCAGCCACAATAACGCCACCGCTAGTATCGAGACAAAGACATATTCTTGAACTACCTGTTTGGTAATCTTTTGACTTTTAACGTGGGTGAGTATGCCCCAAGCAGAGTAAAACAAGCCCATGGCGAGAGAAATATATCTAATCATCCAAATATTTGGCCAAAATTGTAAATATAAATACACAAAGGCAGTTAGCCCTGCAATCAGTGCCACATACGAATGCCAGTGAAGTTTAATTTCTTTCCACATTAGATAATCGCTCCTGATTTAAAGAAGATTAATAAAAAGGCTACGGCGGCAAAGAAAAGTAAGTGAGCAAAGTTTTTCCCCACAATGCGCAGTGAGTGATAATGACCGATAGCATATAAATCGTAAGCGAGGGTACAAATTAGCACCAGTAGAATACTCACAAAAAAGGCTTTCATCAAAGAAAGGGGGTTGATGTGATTGAGTGGTCGCACCGATCCAGACGGAAAAACTTGTCGAGCCAAGACTTCGGTTCGGGAAGGAATTAGTTGCACTTCACCCTGAACTACCGCTGGTGTCACCGAGGGGACAATTGTCGCCGAAGGTTGAGGAGTGGTTTCGGCGACCTGGTTGTTATTCACCACTGCGACTGTCGGTTGCGTAGTAGGTACCGCAGTCAAAGTTGGCTGAGGCGACTCGGCAGTATTTGCGGCTTGTGCCAGCTGGGGTTGCTGACCAGTATTTGGTGCACCAAACATCTGAACCACCAGAGTAGTATCCACTCCCTGGAGCTGACCATTCATCACCGCCAAACCAATTTCGGTATATCTACCATTCATAATATTGGCTCGATGAGTGGGAGAGTTCATCCACGCAACCACCATATCGGTGGAATGATTGAAGTCACGAGCCAAGTTCTCTCCAGCTAAGCGATAGGCATAACCAGCAGAAGTGATGAAGGCCCAAGGTTCGGTACCAGCGGGTGAAACGTGAGCCCAATATTGATTCTGAAACATATCCGTCGCTTTAGCGCTGGCAGCCGCAGAAAGTTTGCCATTAAGCGAGAGTGGAGCGAGACCTGATTTAGCCCGTTCTTGATTGGTTAGCAATAGAGTCTGATCAACCGTAATATCGGACGCAAAACCCAGCACATAACCTAGCTGGGCAGAATAATTCTGAAAAATATTTAAACCAACCAGTGAAACACAAGCCATGACCACAAAAACCACAAGCCATTCCGTATGTAACACTCTGGCGCGGTGATTGTTGGAATGGCGCGGATGAAACAGATGTTTGACAGTTTCACTGACTGCACGAATCACTTAACCATTATGCAAAATTACGACGGGAAGAGCAAGCAGTGTCTGATAGTCAAAACAGGATCAAATCACTTGCAAGTGATGCAGATCCAAGTTGATCAACTGCCTGCAGTCTTGCTATATGTGGATTGCTGGTAAACGGAAAGCTTAAACTTATAATGCCACCTGACTGGTGCATGACCTGAGTAGCTCTCACCCAAGGTTGTTGCAACTGACTAGCAATCGAGCCATCTTCGATTAACAACTGATAGTGACTAATAAGCTGATTTAACTGGGTGTTTGTCCGAATCACGAGCAATAATTGATTATCTTGATAGCGTTGCCAAAGTAGCTGTGGTGCTGGAATTTGATCATCAATAATTTGAAACATAACGGTTTTTGGTGTTTCAGTATTGCCCCAATTATCTACAGACCAAAAAGTGAGGTTGCCCGATGTTGGCAAGTCGCTGGCTAATACATTTATACTGCCCAATTGAGATACTGGCGTTTGGGTAGAATCTTGGGTCACAAAAACTTGGGCTTGGGGTTCATCATTAATGATGTTAACTTCATCAGTTGGATGCAACAACAACCGCGCAAAAGTTGCTCGTTCTATCACTAATTGAATTGGTTGAGAAAATAAACGATTAGCACTCAGTTTGATTGAAAGTATCCCATCAAGTTCATCACCTGGGATGGATAAGGTAAGCCAATTTGAGTCAATGGTGGTGAATGCTAACCAAGCAATCAATTGATCATTCCAGTAAAAATCCACCAAGGGAGACTCATCTACTTCGATTGGACTTAACATGGATAACTGATATTTAATATTTATTTTTCGTAGCTGGGTTGGAGCAAAAACGAGCTGTTTCTGCAAACAATTGATGGCGGTCGTACTATCTAATACTATGTTCTGTTCTACATTTTCGGTTAATTCTGCATTAATCTCTGAACATTCTATCCAATTTTCCATTAAGTTGAAGTCGGGACTGCCTAATTCTAACTGATTGATGTATAAGCTGGTGCTTGGCGATTGCCAGTCCGCCGTGGTAACAACATCTGTGAGTGAACTTTGGTGAGTCAAATAGGCTTGGGCGGGTCGGCCAACTGCCGACCCGCCCAACAGCAAAAATACAATTATCACTAAACTGAGCGATTTATTCATAGGTTGGCCATGTTGCATCGGTCGTAGTTTGCTTAGCAATCACTTGGAGCGAAAATGGAAAATCACTCAATTGATATTGGTTATCTGCAGCAGAATCGAGCAATAAATCTCCCTCAACCAAGAGGACGCCATCAACAGGAAGTGTGAGCAAGTCTGTTTCTAATCCAGTCGGGCTAAAGAACCACGACTGACCACTGACGATAGCGTCAACCGCAACCGGCTGCCAAGTTTGAGCACTCTCCAATTTATATTTTAGATTAACTATTTTGAACAATTGACTTTCTAGCTCTGGTTTTTCCCAATTACCACTAAACCGCCCCGCCAGGTGAATTGGAGTATCGCCCGTGTTACTAATTTGCCAAACAAATGACTGAGCTTCTCCAGGTAAAAATTTGGCAAAGACCGAGGGTTCGATTTTTTCCACCTGAATTGCCAAACTGCTCGTACCCAAGACCTGCCCTCTCAGCCAGCTATTACTAGAAAAGTAGGCAGTGGCCAAGCCCACCGACACTCCCAAAAATGCTAGTGCAAGTAACCAACGAATTCTCCACTGTTTTAAACTCATTTGCATGTTTCCTTTCACTTATCTGATTACTTACGGAAACATAACTCACCCAACTTACACTAAGTGTAGAAAAAATTTGAATTAACGACAAAGCGTGGCTAAATCACCATGAAAAGCCAACACGGTTGAAGCAATCGGGCAGACGCTAGTGAATGATTTTTCAGCAAAAAGACTTTTCGATGATAATAAAGTAGCAAAAAAGCCCGTGGGTAAACTCGCTTGTTTGACCATATAGGTGGCATTTGGCTCAATTGCATCAGCTAGCGCTTGATAGGCAAACTGTTTATTGCCAATTTGGTCTATTAACCCAAACTGAAGGGCTTGATTTTCGTCATAAACCATGGCTCCTAGCTCGGTGATAATTCTATCGGTGGAAAGATTTCGGCGCTGAGCCACGTACCCCACAAAATCCTGGTAGGCATTATTGACCGCGCTTTGCAAAACCGCCACTTCCCCATCTGTCATCGCTCGATAAGGATTGCCAAAATCTTTAGAGTTACCTGCGGTAATATAGCGGTTCGAAATACCTTTTTCCGTCACTACGCCTCCCAAAAAAGCCCCTCCATCTTCGCTTACAACAGTGTCGTAATATTTAAATGGACCAGCAATCACGCCAATGCTCCCCAGAGTGACACCATGATCGGCAATCACTTCATCGGCTGATGCAGCGGCCCAATAGCCTCCCGAGGCTGCCATGGAGCCAATATAGGCAAACACTGGTTTGCCGGTTTTTTGCTGGTAGGCGGCTACTCCATCCGTGATGGCTCGTGAACCATAGATAGTACCTCCGGGTGAATGCACTTCTAGGATCACGCCGTCAATTTCATCATCTTCTGCTAACGAAGCCAATTGTGCTTTGACCTGGTAACCATAAGTGATGCCCAGTTCGGAAAAATAATAGAGCATGTCATCGGTACTGGGTTCGCCCATGATAATGCCTTCAATTGGAATACTGGCCAAAGTCAAATCGGCATCGGACTCGCCTTCTACCAATTGGTACTCTGGAGTTTGTGTCTCCGAAATTTCCTCTTGGGTAAAAGCCGCAGTTATGCCACCTAATATCATTAAACCAATCATGCCAGAAACAACCAACCCCATCATGCCAGCAAAAACTTTGATAAATGTTCTAATAGCGGTGGCGCCGAAATCTTCGTTGGGTGGCATAGAAATTAAGTATAGCCACTTCGCTGAAATTAAGGAAGATGCTATTGATTGCCCTATTGATTAATCTAGACTCTGAAAAAGAGCAAAACTGGCTGCTGGCAAGTCAATTTTAACTCGTTGTAAATTATCATGAATTTCGATCGGGTATTTTCTGCCTGTTTGAAATCCGTCTTTTGAAAAAATACAACGAAGCGATTGATGTCGGCTGGATGAATTTGCCGGCCAGTGGACCCAAACTGCTTGATTGTGATTGGGATCGGTCGAAACTGCACACAAGATTGTTTGTTCTGGCGTTTGGCGCAACCAGGGAATGATGGTTAACATTCGATTGCCAAGCTTATCTGGGTAACCAAAATGCTCACCATCACCAGAAATTTGTAATAACTGCTGAGTTCCCTGAAGCAAAGCTGGTGTTTGTTGGCGGATGGCGAGTAACTGCTGTAACTGCTGGTAAATTTCGTGAAGTTCATCAAAAAAATGACAACCCCTGGCACGAAAAGCGCTAAACTCGCTGGCAAACATCGTTTCACGGATGTAACGATCGTGGCGACCTTGACCGTCAAAACCTTGTTCGCTACCGTAGTAAATACAAGGTATCCCTGCGCTACACACCAAGGTCGCCAATGCAGGAAATGCTAGTTTTTGCCAATCTGTTGAACCAGATGGGAACCGCGCTTTATCAAAATTTTTCCTAATTTGATCGTGATCGTCCAAAAACAACACAATTTCATCTTTTTTCCAAGTTATTTGGCCCTTATCCAAAGGCTCCTCTTTTGTTTTTCGATCAAAATGCTTGAAATATTCCCAAGCCCCGATCTCTCCTTTGATCATTTTTTCTAAATGATCGGGAACGTCCAACAAAGCTAGCGAGGCACTCACTCCTGTTTGATCCATCGTTTCCCTCGCCTGCTGTTCTCCACCAGGTATTTCACCAAAAATAGCAAAGTTTTGCTTACCAATTTTTCTTGCTAAAAGCTGGATTTCCTGAGTAAAATAGCTGACTACTGACTTGCCCATATGTTTGACTGCATCTAAACGAAAACCGTCCAGGTCGGCATAAACTAACCAATATTGGTAAATTTGGGTTAAGGCCGACAAGGCTGCCGAGGGTTGAAAGTTAACATTTTCTCCAGCACCTAGATTAAAATCTTTGAGCAATTTAAAATCCCCATGCAAATATTCGTCGGGGTTCTCCCAGTTGCCAATGCAACCACGGCAGTTGAAAGCTGCTGAATGTTGCAGTTCGCTTGGCCAAATGGCGCCGTGTGGCCAAGCCTCAGGATATTGTGTTTGATCTATTGGTCCAAAAGGCAAAGTCGACCGACCATGCTGATCGTGAAAATGCTTGACTGGGTGTTGGCCATCGGCTTTAAAATTAGGTTCAGTTTCACTATTGATGGGTACGTCGTACTCAAAGACAAAACCAGCATGGTTAACTACTATGTCTAACACCACAAACATGCCAAGCTGGTGTGCCTCATTAACAATCGACTTGAGATCCTCTCTACTTCCAAAATGTGGATCAATCTCCAAGAAATTTTGCGCGCCATAGCCGTGATAGCTGGTGGGGTCGTAGTGGGCTTGCTGTAAAACTGGGCTGAGCCAAATGGTGGTCACGCCTAGTCGCTTTAAGTAACTTAGTTTTGACTGCGCACCTTTCAGCGTGCCACCACAAAACGTGTAACCAGCCGATCGCCATTTTTCCGCCTCATCTTCAGTCTGGATTGCGAAGTTGGCATCATTAGACGAGTAAAGTTTTTCGGTACTTTCTGATCCATCTGAAAATCGATCAACCAACAAAAAATACATCACTTGATCGCTCCACGATTGTGGCGAAGCAGTAAAAGAGCGGTTGAGCAGGTGGTCCCTATCAATATCGTTGATGGATTTAAGCAATGGCATTAAAACCATTATTAAGCATCTTGTTAATACTGCCTAGTAGTCTCTGATTATTTTGCACATCTATCTGATACAATCTATATCATGAATGTTATAGAGTCTGATTCAAGGGCAGAAGAAGTTTTTAGAGATCCTTGTGAACCTGGAGCAACTCGTTACTTCAAGGGATTAACAAGAATCAATGGTGTCACTAGAGCGGTGATTGATAGCGGTGGCAACTCAGTGATAGTAAATACAGTGGTGTTTAATATAAAAAATGTAGATGGGAAAATAGCCAACACCACAACTGTTACTTCGCAAGATGGAAAAACATATATTTACAATCAAGAATTAGGTTATTTTTTACCAGTAGCAACACCAGTCCCTCAGCGAGCTTCTAGTACGTCGTGAGCCCGACTTTCGTACATGCCGGCACTAGTAATTTGGATAAATTGGGCGTTTTTCCATAATTGCTTGATGTTTTTGGCTCCAGAATAAGAAAATCCCGAGCGAATCCCAGCGCATAATCCAGCCAAAATATTAGCAACGGGACCTTTATATCGCACAAATCCTGCCACGCCCTCAACGTGAAGTGTAAAGTCGGGCGAATGGCCATTGTGCTTGGTTTGTTCGCGTTTCTTTTCCAACAGCGAAGTTGAGCCATTATATTCTTTATAGTAACCATCGGGTCGTTTAATGATTTTTCCTGGCGCTTCGTCGGTGCCAGCTACCAAAGAACCAGTACAAATAAAGCTGGCACCTGCAGCAAGCGCTTTCACAATGTCGCCCGAGTTTTTCATACCCGCATCCGCCATGATGAACTTATTTTTAAATTGTTTTTTAGCCCGATTGGCTTCCATTATCGCAGTCACTTGTGGTACACCACTGCCGGCCATAATGCGGGTAATACAGATTGATCCAGCGCCGATACCTACCTTGATTGTATCGGCGCCCGCGGCAAACAGGTCATAAGCACCTTGATAAGTTGCCACGGTACCAGCGATCAGCGGTAACTTAAATTTATTTTTAATTTTGGGAATCACTTGAAGAGTTTTAGTCATGTGAGCATGGGCTAAATCGAGCAACAAACCATCAACCCCCGCTTTAACCAGATACTCAGCGCGCTTATTAAAATCATCACGCAAACCAATGGCGGCAAAAACTCGTGCGCCTTGTTTTTTGACTTTCGCCACTTGGTCAGCCTGCGCTTTGGGCGTGGTAAATCTGGGAATAATGGCCATCCCCCCCAGAGCCGACATTGCTACCGCCATGTTTACACCTGTGATGCTGTCCATATTGCTTGCTACGATAGGAATATCGAGGAAAAACCCAGGAGCAATTTCTGTCCGGAGCTCAACCTCACTCCTACTACTTAGTTCTGAACGCTGGGGTACGAGTAACACATCGTCAAAGGATAGACCTAAGGGGATCTTCATGACTACGCCTCTCTACTCCAGACAGGAGCAAACAGAATACAAATAAACAACAGCACTACTATATATAGTATATTGAAATATCGTGATGTGTAACAAAAACTTATATTAAGTATAACCTAATTTCTACATATGAAATACTGATCGCTTCGATTCCATTGGATTGAGTCTGTTGGGTACACTCCCGATTGTTTGATCCTAGTACTTACATTTTCTAGTTCATGGTCTAAAACAGTAACATCGTCTCTAAAGAAAACACCGCCTCCATTTAATTCAGTTTCTGCAGCAATATAAAATACCCACCCATGATTTTTTGCATGCTGGTCTAAAAATTGTTTTACCTGCTTACGATTTACTAACCTAATAGCGCTAAAAACGGCTATTCTCCTCTTACCACCGCGTTGTTCGTATGAAACTAAGTAGTGACACATAGAAGTATCCGATTGACCCATTAATTCCACTTTTGAAGATGAGTCATCAGAGGTAAAATAAAATGATGTTCCCGAAACCATCTCGAATCCTTCAAAATTTGTACTTCTGGCTTTCAGCTTTTCTTCCTCAGTTAGTATTGAAAAGATTCCTTTAGAATTTATTGCAATGGCTCCTCTCCGTTGACCAATCGGGTTTGTGTCTACAAATGGCTTTATTACCCCCTGCCCTTTGGTAAAAAAACCATTATTAGGATGTAATCCACCAATAAATCTAGTCGGTCCTATCACTCCGCAGATAGCATTGGGGACTAAATCGATCAAGGCATTTGTTACACTCACTTTAGAATCAGAAAATGGCAATTCGCTCTTTCTTCTTATATGATCTATTTTGTCTTCGTCTATCAGGCAATAACGAAAAGTTGCATCGGGTGGAAATTCAGTTACGGCAATGTTTTCTTCACTGTTTTTTTCGTTTGCTGAATAATAAAATACATTTACATTTTTTTCGCCTGCAAAGTCGTTAATTGTCTCAATTTCTCGAAAAAAGACAGCATCGACTTTTCTTGATTTAAGCCAAATTTTATAGTAATGCCACCCTCTTCTAAGTGTTTCTTTATCGAACCCGGTTAACAAATGTCTTATTGATTTTTTGAAAATTCCCTCCACCCTTCCTTCTGGATTTTTTAATATGTATTCGCGAATATGCATTTGATTCTTATTTATCAGTGCTTCTCTCCACCACGATGGTGCATTCGGTCACTAACGCCGCCACCGCCCCTACCGCAGCCAAGACTGGAGCCAACACTGCTCCGACTAATCCCAGAGTTAAAGGAATAACTAAAAGCTCGCGCCCTTCTTTGTTCAAAATTTTTATTCGCCTAACGTTGCCTTCCTTGATCAGTTCTTTAATTTTTTTCAATAGCATTTCACCATCCACTTTAAATGACTCTTGTTTAGTAGGTTGAGCTGAATTTGTCGGCATATGAATTCCTCCCGCTGGTTATTTTACACTGCTATTCTGCTTTCGGCTGAGCGACATAAAGTGTGACTTGGTCTGACATTTTTATCGTTTCCACAATTTTCTCAAAACGCTGACGTTGCCACCAGTCGACCAACTGACTTGGATAAATCGGTTGTTCTACCACGTAAAAAATCAACTCTGGGTGCCTTGAGTCTACTTGGTGAGCGAAGTGTTTGAGCAAATCTGGTTTCACTACAATATATGGTACGACATTCGGCTCGTAGGCAAACTCGCTGGGCAAGCGACTACCATTGGCCGCACGCCAAAAATAGAGGTACTGCCAATCAAAATCGTAGATGTGGGGAGCATATTGATAAGATGCAAAAGGTCGATCACCTGCAATTTCGTAAATCGTTTCGATAGTTTTCAGTTTAACTGGTAAAAATGATCGGTTAGCAGAAAATCGATTACTATCAATAAAAATTCGAGCTACGGAAATGAGTGGACTAATAAACAAAAGAATAATCCACAAACCAACTAGAGCTTTTGGCACTTTTTTTGCTACGCTGGAAAATACGACCACAGCCAAGGGCATTATTCCTAATAGGTACCAGGTATTAAAGTGAGTGAAAGAAAACCAAGTGATGCTGATCAAAAACCAGCTGAAAAATTCAGCCAATGGTATGAACGTTGAAGAGTGAGGTTTGCTGAGATATTTTCGACTCGCCCAGATTAACACCGCAATAAAACCAAGTAACCAAAGCTTATCTTCAAACTGCGTACCAGTAATGCCTGAGAATACTGCAGATTTAACTTCGCTGGTGGCTGAATAAAGCACCACCAATGGATTCGGTTTAGCCTGAGTCTCTATGGGAACATCACCTCTTAGGTATGCCAATACTGCCTTTGTTTCCGAAAAATCATGTCTTATTTCAAATGCTAGCTGTGGTGCAAAAGGTAGGATGAAACCAACAACACAAATTATGATAACTGAGGTTGAAAATTTAATTTTCCTTAGCCACACACTAATCGCTACAAGAATTGGATATAGTACCGCAAACGCAGTGGAAAAGTGAAAACCCAAACCCATGCACAAGCCCAAAAAGAACCATGTACGTTTTTTTTCCGGAGTTTTTCTTAAATTATCGAGAAATGAAAGAATCAGCCAAGTTAGCAGAGTTAATGGATATGGATTCCAGGCACTCGTTGTTGTCATAAACCAAAGTGGAGCTGCAACAACAATCAGAGCAGTAAGTCGACCAAAATATTTATAAACTACGACTAATTGAACCAGGCCAAGCAACATCATGGTGAGCGGGCCAGCGAGTGGGTTAAAGTTTAATAGCCAGTAAATCGGCGCCAGCAAGTAATACCAGGCTGGCCCAAAATATAATCCAGGAATGCTAGTCCAGGGCCCAATTAATTTTGGTGAGAGACTTGTCACCAAATCCATTACCGCCAAAGAATCTTTACCATGATCAAAGGTAAAAGCAAATTGCTGAAAAATAATTAGTGGTATTCGGTTAAAAATATAGATTGCAACTAATACCCAAAGTAACCAGTAACGTCTCATCAATTGCCACAACTTTTTCATGTATCTGTAGTACTATATCGAACTAGTAGGTTGATACAATCACCAGTTTTGAACCAGTATTCGAAATGAAAAATATTGAAGCAGAAACACACCAAAGAATCTTCACCAATCAAGATCTAGTTAATTTTTTAGAGTCAGTTTATTATCTCTGTTTAATAGAAAAATTCATTCCCGATTCCAGAATGTATGAATATCATTTAAATCGCTATTATGATTATCTGAATAAATTTCCTGGTCAATCTGCAGTTCTACTATGGATTTTCTATAATTATCCAAATGAGGTTCGCTCGTTAATACTTTGAATATATCCAAGGATTCTTCAAGTCAACCTAGCTATATTTCTAAAACATTTAATAGCTTGCAGTTCTACTGCTTAGTAGTACAATATCACGAACACACACAATATGTAGTGTGGTGCTGGGTCGACCAGCCTGCAGTCGACGCGATTTAAAGGATAAAACTTATGAACAAACGCGTCCGTCGTCTTATTTTGCAAGTATTTAGTTCCCTCAACGTTTTTTTTCTCGCTTTTCAACCGCTCGCAGCATTGCCAGTATTAATGGCAAACCCTGTTGTAGTGCAAGCTGAGACTACCGTAAGTGCGGATGCGGTGGACTTGTCTTTCAATGCTAGTAATCATGAATTTCAACTCAGAGTAAAAACCGATCAGGCTCTTCCTTATGTTTTAACCTATTTTGACGAAAAGCAAGACCCTCAAGTCGAGCAAGCGGCTCAAGGAGACTTGGAGAAAATGGCGGAAGGTGTGTTTGGAGCTGATATTTATGCTGGCACATGCTCGGGTGAAGCTTGTACACCAATCACTTTTATCAGTGGGACTCTAATTGTTGGTGATAATTTTAATCGTTCATTTCAACTAGTTAATGGCGCGATAGTGTTTGATGGCCCAAGTAGTTTCGTTGAGCAGACCTGCGTGAATCCAGATGAGAATGACCTCTCTGCTGGTGAAACCCTCTGGACGGTCGATGAAGCTACGGGTGTGGCAGAGACCAAAACTAAAGTTCAACCAGGTGTAAGTTATCAATTCCCTCTCGATGATGCTGTCAGCATGACTTTTTCTTGTCTGCCCAAAGATGAGAGCTTGCGCTCCCCACTCAAGATTCAACAAGTACTAGTAAGCGAGCTTAATTTACCAGATTCCGTCCAGACAGATGCTACGTATGCTTACGATATTACGACGGAGATGGCGGATGGGACGTTTAAATACGAGTTAACTCTGCCAAAGTTAGAGGGAGCGACTGCTGAAATAAAATATATTGAAAAAACTGCGGAGGAGGCAAAATTAGATATGTCTGCCGATGATATCAAGCTTGTCAGCACAGACGATCAAGTTAAAGTTGAGCAAATAACTGAAGACACTGAAATTAAAGCTTCTGGTCTTGATCATTTCACAATCTTTATTGCTACATACTCCAATAACTCATTTTCTGTTGAAAAATCAAGTTACAAACAGGGTGAAGTAGTTTATACCAACTCAACCAATCTCCAGAACAACAACTCAACATGGTATAGAATTGACTTAATCGAACCTGACGGAACCACAAATCATAATATTGGGGCTTGTTCAAGAAATTTTCCGTCAAAAAATGCTAATTACGCCCTACCTCCTAACGCCCCTTTGGGAAGTTGGTCGGCCAAGATAACTAAACATTACAGTTCATCTGAGTGTGGCAGTGCTTCAGATATCAAAGATACTGGTACTGATTCTTTTGCTGTGACTGTCGGTGATTATCCTGATCTAACAGTAGCAAAAACTAATGACGTTAACGGAACTTTAACTCTGGGTTCTCAATTCAAGTGGATATTACATGTGACTAATAGTGGTAACATACAAGCTGATTTTGATGAAAATGAAACCATTCTAGTTGACAATTTGCCAAGCAATGACAGTGAGGTGAGTTATGGCTCACCTACGGTAGATAACTTAGTCGGTATTACCGATAACGGCGGTATAATTTGCAGTATTAGCTCTTCTGAGAATTTAACGTGCAAAGTTAGCCAGGGTAGTGGCACAAGATATGTTGATATTGCTGCCGGTGGTTCGTTTGACGTTTCTTTTATAGTCACTCCCCTTGTCACTGGAGTTTTAACAAATCCAAGAACGGGTGGTAGTAATAAATGTCAAGTTGATCCTGACTCAGACGTTTCAGAAAATAATGAATCAAATAACAACTGTTCGGACAGTGTTACCATTGCAGCAATTACTCCTGCCCCGAATCCAATTCTTTCTCAAGCTTGTGGGTTGGATATTGCCTTAGTTCTGGATAGTTCTGGCAGTATTGATAGTAGTGAATTATCAGCCATGAAAACTGCCTTTAATGCTTTTGTTGATGCGTTGCTCCCAGGGACACCCACTCAATTTTCAGTAACAGATTTTGATTCTACGGCAGCTGTTTTGCAAACATTTTCTGGAGATGTAACCACGGTTAAAAATGCCATCAATACACCATCGAGTGGTGGTTCTACCAATTGGGAAGATGGCTTAATCAAAGCTCAATCTACACTACCAAATCGATCCAATCCAGACCTAGTGCTATTTGCCTCAGATGGCAATCCCAATCGCGTTGATAACGGTTCGACTGTCAGTGAGGCTCAAGCTGTAGCTGAGGCCGTACTTATAGCGAATACACTAAAAACATCTGGGGTTAGAATTATTGCCCTAGGAATCGGCGACGGCTTAGATGTAAATAATTTGAAGGCAATATCTGGTCCCACCGTAGGAACTGACTTAAGCGCAGATGTTATCACGTCTGACTTTGCCACTCTTGCTACTACCCTAGCCACCTTTGCAGCCCAAACTTGTGGAGGAGCCATTTCGGTTAACAAGTATATTGGCACAGTGAGCGATGCTACGAGGGGAGACAACAACTGGATGTTTAGTGTGACTGGACCAAACGACTATTCAAACAATCTCGGTACAGATGCCAATGGTCAAGCAAGTACGGCAGAAAGTGGAAAACTGACTGCTGGCAGTGGCTATTCAATTGTTGAGCTAACTAATCAGATACCATCAGGCTACAACTTTACGTCTGCGACTTGTCGAGATCAGGCAGGAGCAAACATTGGTTCCTCTTTTACCGACAACGGTGGAAATTCCGGAGTGCAAAATATTACTGTTGGTGACAATGTCATCATCTCTTGCGACTTTGTTAATTCGGTAGTTCCAACATCGACTCCGACCCCAACGGCTACTCCCACTTCAACTCCCACACCCACTCCTGCTCCAGGATCTATTACAATTATTAAGGATGCCCAACCCGATGATGCCCAAGACTTCGTCTTTTCGTTTGGTGGAGTTGGGTTAACTGCAACCGAATTTAGTTTAGATGATGACTCAGATCCAACGTTGAGCAACACTTATGAAATCACCGATCTTCCCCCAAATATTTATGATATATCTGAGCAATCTCTGAATGGTTGGTCGATGGAACTAACTAGTTGTCAATCAAATAAACCATGGGATCCTCAAGATAATTTTGGCAACGGAACTGCTTCATTTAGCTTGATTGCTGGCGAGGATGTCACTTGTACGTTTACCAATACTAAAACAGCGTATTGTGGCGATGGCATAGTCAATAACCAAGAACAGTGTGATTATGGACAATTAAACGGTCAATCAAGTTGTTCGAGCGAATGTACTTGGGTCAATGAGTGTCGTGAGGCCATGGCAGCCAATAGTAGTTTTGAAACACCAGAGGTCAATCAGAGTGCTGGATGGGATGCTTTTGATAATGCCGAAATGGCTGGTTGGACAGCTACTTGGTATGGAGGATCTGCCTCATATAGTGGCCATGACAGACCAGAGCCACAAATAGAACTGCATCGTGGAGTAAACGGTTGGTTGCCAGCCAGTGGTTCACAATATGTAGAGCTAGATACAGACTGGACTGGGCCAATCAATGACTTTAGTGGCGAGCCCGCCTCTATCACCCTTGCTCAAAGCATTCCTACAATTATTGGAAATGAATACACCGTCAGTTGGAAGTATTCTGCCCGTCCAAACCACAGCAACAACCATCTTCAAGTGCAAGTTGGAGGTTCCGAAGTCTTTAACAGTGGTGTCATTTCTGGTAGTAGCAATACCAACTGGCAATCAGAAAGTTATACTTTTACTGCAACCACAACGCTCACCGAAATCCGTTTTACAGAGCTAGGTAGAGCTGACTCCCTCGGTATGTTCGTCGACGACATCCAAGTTATATGCAATGGTTTGCCAAAAAATGACGTCACTGTCTGTAAGCAAGACAGTAGTGGCAATCCACTGAGTGGCTGGAAAGTTGGTCTAAGTCAACCCACTGGTTTTGACGAAGAAATTCCTGTCAACAGTGGTGCCGGTACCACTACCAACCTCAGCTCTGGCGCCTATGTCATCTATACCTCGGGAACCTATCGTTATGGTAATGAGGCAATGATTGCAGACGCTGGTTACTCTTTTAGACCAGTGGGCATCCCCTACGGAACAGGTGGTTGGGTGAGTGGTGATGATTTACTCAGTGTGCCCGGCGCATTGGAACTAAAGGTTAACGGAGGCAATGTTACTTGGGGAGGGTTCAATAATCTGCATCAATATTCATATTATTTAACTGGGTTTGAAGGTGATTTGAACTTAGCAATTTGGGACGACAATTATGGCGATAATGCAAATAATGGCAACTTTAGAGCTCAAATTGACAGACAAATGTTTGCTGGCATGGTGGGAGAAAACGGTTGTGCAACATTTACCGATGTGCCCTACGGCGACTATCATGTCTTTGAAGCTCCAGTCGAAGATTGGGCATACCAATCAACCACCGTAGGAAGTGATGTGATCACTAACTATCCTGCATCAGTGACTGTCGGTGAGCAGGTTCCAGAAATTACTCTCACAAATAAATTTATTGCAAAAGGATCATTTGCTGGCATGAAATACATCGACGTCAACGTCAATGGTCAGTTTGATAATACGGATACAACATATGAAGGTTGGACGATTGAGCTTTACAAGCACGATGGCATCAACTATGTATATTTGACGGAAACCACTACTGATAATTCTGGCAACTACATCTTTGAGAATCTTCTACCAGGCATGTATAAAATCGCCGAGGACTTGAGTGGTGGTGATTATGTAGCAACAGATCCCAATGAATTTGGTTTATACAACGCTGTATTACTAGATGCTGGAGAAAACTTAACTGGCTTTGACTTCGGTAACTTTGAAAAGGCTACTGTTAACGTGGATAAGTATGAAGATACTGATGGCGTGCTCGGTAGAACGGATGGACAAGAGTTTTGGATTGGCGATCCCACGTTTACCTTCCGACTCTATCAGGTTGAAGACGATGGTTGGAGTTTGGTTGGTGAGGCAAACACCAACGGTGATGGTAGAGCAGTCTTTGATCACTTGATTGATGAAGTTGGTGACTATCGAGTTTGTGAGGTTAAAAAAGATGAGTGGGAAGATATGCGTTCACTCAATAATCCTGCTAATAACGACTCGCCCAACCATGATATAGATGAGTATCCAGTCTGTGAAGGCGTGACAGTGAATAATTCCGGATACATTGTCTACACGGAATTTGGCAACATCCATAAAGGATTTGTCACTGTAAACAAATTCCTCGACCAAAATACCAATGGTAAATATGACTCTGGCGAGGAACTTATGAGTGGCTGGGCGATGAGTATGGAAGCAACTAATGGCTTTTTAGCCACCCAAACTACAGGGACTGGTGGCAGTACCCAGTTCAGCTTGGATCCTAACACCTATTTCCTATCCGAAACTTTACAAGACGGTTGGGAACAATCAAATATTTATTGTACCGAGGATCTTGAAGGAACTCTAATTACAGGTCCTGGAAGAGCCTATGGGCATCATGGTATGTGCGAAGGATGGAATGAATGCGGTGATGCGGCAACGTGTGCGCTGAAAGCATGTCAGGCAAATGGCTATGCAAGTCTGGTCTCATATGGAGATGCGAGACCATGTACAGAGTTCGAAAATTGTAGTTTATTTTACGACATCAATCACGATTTAAGTTATCAGGAGGAATGGGGCAACTGGTGTCCAGTCATGGGTGTGACTGATATTCGCTGTGGAAATTATGGTGGTCCCACCTCAACCCCCACTCCCACACCTATCCAAGACGCAGATGCATCGAGTGTTATTGATCGAATCTTAGGTGTCACCCAAGTTAATGCCCAACCGGCACCAGATCCAGAGGGACATCGTGTCGTGGTCAATCCTGGTGCAAACATCAATTGCTACGTTGGCAACTACCAACCAGGATCAATTGGGGGAGTTAAATATTTTGATGAGAACCAAGATGGTAACTTTGATGATGGTGAATCAAAGATGCAATACTGGGGCATCAGTCTGTCTGGTCCTGATGTTGATCAACAAGTAGTCACCGATGAAAATGGTGAGTTCAGCTTTGCTAACCTTAAAAAGGGCACCTACACCCTATGTGAGGAAGACCGCACTGCCTGGGGCTGGCAAGTAACTGAACCCGCTGAACCAGTCGATACTGTTTGCCGCGAAGTGGTCATTGATCAATCTGGCGAAACTGAGGTAGCCAACTTTGGCAACTTTATTGATAGTCGGTTGTACATTCTGAAGACAAATAACGCTTGGCCCACTGACGTCACATCAGGTGATGAAGTGACATACACTATTAGAGTGATGGCAGTTGGTGGACCAGTCTATGATGCTACTGTCTTAGATGTGCCACCAGCACAATTCACCTACGTTCCAGATAGTTTCACAGCTGAATCATCCGATGGTACGGACCTACGAGCTGATGGCACAACTGGTGATCCCAACTATCAGTCACCTGGCGAATGGAACTTGGGCGACTTAGCTAAAGACGAAATTGTCACCCTGACCTACAAAACCAAAGTTGGTACCTTGGCCGATCCCGGTGTCTACCCAGATATGGTTTGGGCCACAGGTACGAGTGAGCAATCAGACAAAACTGGCGGAGAAACTAACGATTTACTGGCTCTTTCCGATCCAGAGTTCACTGCTAGCAGTGGCGGAGTTGACTTTAACGGAGCCTGGGGTCATTTTGGCGAAGAGCATTTTGCTGGTACCCAAGTAGCAATGGTTAAGGATCAAACTCCCTTCAGCGAATATCAGGTTGGTAAAACCGAAGAAAAGCAAGGCACGGTGTTGGGCGCCAGCACGGAGTTGCCCGCAACGGGAGCTCGAGCCTGGTTAACTTTCTTAGCACTCTTGAGTATCGTGGCTGGCGCTGGCTTCCTGATCATGAGTAAGCGTTCGCGCAACTCAGGTCTCAAAGTTTTGCTGGGACTTTTCGTAGTAGGATTCTCACTCTGGTTTGCCCAACCTGCGCAAGCCCTAACTTCTGTCAGAATTGAAGAACCCTACAACAATAGTGCTGAGTTTACCCTTGATGCAATCACCAACCAGACTTCTTTGAAAGTTGATTTTGTAGTCCTGAATACTGATAACCTAAGTCTGACCGCCCAGTGTCAACAACAGAAGAATGATGGTGCCTGGTCAAATATTTCGACCAACTATACCATCAAAGCTGGTGGAAATTCTGGATACTGTGAAGCCAAAGACTTGGAAAACACCCAAAATTACGACTTCCGAGTGGTCGTCAGTGGTGATGGACCAGATAAGATTAGCGATGAAGTGCGAGTTGGACTTGAAACCAGTGGTCCAGACAAACCGGTTAACTACAGCAAAAACCCAGGCAACTACTGTGAGGATAAAATCGGCTTCAGGACTGCCAACGACGGTCAAACCACCAGCGTTGAAGTTTATCGCAGTACGGATAGCGATCACTTCACCGCCAAACCAGAAACTCGAGTAACAACTATCCCCATTGGGCCAAGCCAGGAATACACCCTGACAACATCTAAGCCTAATTGTGATGATACGTACTACTACGTGATCCGCGCCTTCGACGTCAATGGTAATGCTTCTGACTTAGTTGGTGATCTGGAGATTAAAACTGTGATCATCGAGTCAAACAATGGCACCACTCAAACGGTTCAACTGGGTGCCATTCCTGCTGGCTCAGCCTTCATTGGCGGAGATACTGCTGGTGGAACCACCGCGGGAGAATCAGCTGAAGATACAACTGGAACTACTGAAGATGAAACTGCCACCGATGAAACCACGGCAGAACCTTCGGCAACTGAGTCAACCGATGGTGCCGTACTTGGTTCGGCCACCGAAACCTTTATGTCATTTCTCAGTCGCTTTGGCTTACCAATTGGCGTCGGGTTGATTGTCTTGGCTGGACTCTACATCATCTTCTTCGGCAAGCGGAATGAAAAATAAATTGGCGCTAGCAATAGGGTTGGCACTGCTTTTGTTTGGCGCTATTAGCCTTGGTTATGAGTATGGCCCGTTACTAATAGCCGAAACACGGTATACCCTAAAACAATCTACGCCAGCTCAGGTGCAACAACTATTCTTCAATGAAGTGGCTACTAAAAAGGCACTCGAGCCGGTCAACACCGATTTTGGCATTCTAATTCCAAAAATTGAAGCCAACGCACCCATTGTGGTTGATGTCGATCCCTACGATTCAAACATCTATCAACGAGAGCTGACCAAAGGCGTAGCTCATGCCAAAGGCACCGGTCTGCCAGGAGAAGATAAAACCATGTTTTTATTTGCTCACGCCAGTGGCGATATAACGATGGCGCGCCGCTACAACTCCATTTTTTACTTGCTCAATAAAATGGAACCCAATGATGAAATCACGATTTACTACCAAGGCGCCCCTTTCAAGTATCAAGTCACCCAAGTCAAAACCGTCAACCCAGACGCCATCAACTACTTAGAAAATAATTCTGAAACAGACCTCGTACTCATGACTTGTACTCCACCAGGCACCACGTGGAAACGATTATTAGTTCTCGCCACATTGGTTAAATAGCAATTTTCAACACTATTTCAAACAAAACTATGCTAAAAGTAATGTTTTTCGACTTGGATGGCACCCTTTGGGACTCAAAACATCCGCTTCTTCAAACTGCTTGGGATCGATTACCAAAGGCTTGGGAAAGAGTTGTTGGTAAGTTACCTGATGATTTTAACTGGTCAAAACTAGCTGGCAGTACCGATTATGCAGTGGTAAAAACATTGATTAACGATCAATTTCCTAAAAAATCATCTCAAGAAAAGCGAGAGCTTATTCAACAAACAATTATCGCAATGAATGATTACTATTTATCCAATGCTCCGGATGATATTCGTCCTGCTTTGTTTGATGATACTGTAAGAGGGCTCAAAAGCCTAAAGGAGAGTGGTTGGACACTCGGTATAATAACTGGCAATTCAGAACCAGTGGCTAGACACAAATTGCAGGCTGCTGGACTACTTCAATTTTTTAGTACTGATCCAAAACTACAATATTTTGGTGATAACTTCGAGAGTAGAGCCGATATGATACAAAAAGCTTGGCTACAATCAATGTTGTTTGGCCAGGAACGACCAAAAATACCGCCGCTCATTTATGTAGCAGATACTCTGAGAGATTTAGAAGAAAGCAGTGAGGCTTGGTGGAGCCAAAGCAATAGTAACTACTACAACTACCTTGAATACCGAATTCTCCTTCGGCAACAACCAACTATTTATCCCAATATTGGAGAGGTAAATGCTTTCAACCACTTCTATAAACACATTGCGGCACATCTATTTAACAGTATTGGAGACGATCCCTTTCTTCAAACAGTGAACCTGGAGGGCAGATTTGACTGGATTTCTACCAGAAATTTAGAACGGGGTTGGTGATCCCCATAGATCTAATGAAGATAATATCGACATGATGGTTGTCGATACAGTCTTAGCCGCAGCACTCGTGAAAAGAGGGATTGTTTATCAAGGCCCGTTTTCCATGGCTTGTTAGCCGCTTGATCTGGTACTCTCGCTTTAAGGCTTCGCTGAGGGTGGCGTGCGCCTCTGCATATACTAATTCGACGGGTCGTTTGGCTCGAGTATATTTTGCGCCTTTTTTTGAGTCATTGTGCTCTGCTACTCTTCGCTTCAAGTCTTTGGTATAACCACAATATAATGACTGATCGGCACACTGGACTAAATAAACAAAATACGGCATAGGTAGGTGATTATCCTTCATTGGCTAAGTATATCAATTAAATGGTAAAATGATCTTGTGACACAAATTGGAGAATTAATTAAAAAAATTATTGCCTTCCGCAATGCCCGTAATTGGAGACAATTCCATAAACCAAAAGATTTGGCTATCTCTCTTCTACTCGAAGCCGCAGAAGTGGCGGAACACTTTCAGTGGAAGAATGATGATGAAATCAAATCCCATCTTGAAAAACACAGAGCTAATTTGGGCGAAGAGTTAGCGGATGTGCTCTACTGGGTATTATTAATGAGTCACGATTTTAAAATAGATATTAACGAGGCACTAGAAAAAAAACTACGTATCAACGAAAAAAAATATCCAGTTGCCAAAGCAAAAAATCGACATGAAAAGTACACAGAACTATGATTGTTTACCATTCTACTAAACAACAATTCTTGTTAGATGCGGCCAATGGCATAGAAGATATTATCCGATCGCAAGTGAGTGAAAAACTCGGAATTACTGTAGAACTCAACGGCAGTGAATACAACTCGTGGAAAAACTCGCTTGGCAATTATATGTTCCATGTAATGAATAGCGACACGATTCCCGATGATGCTATGGTAGCGGTTGAATATTCCATTCCGAGAACCAAATATAGAGTTGATTTCATTATCAGTGGTCTTGATGAAAATAAAACAGAAAAAGTAATTATTATTGAACTTAAACAGTGGACCGATATTACCATGACTGCAAAAGACGGTGTGATTTCTACCAGATTCCATCATGGTCAGACCGATAGACCCCATCCATCCTATCAAGCTTGGTCTTACTCAACTCTGCTGAATAATTTTAACGAGGTTATTTACTCAGAAAATATTG
The DNA here is from genome assembly GCA_964521215.1 of uncultured Pseudomonadales bacterium. Lineage (GTDB taxonomy): Bacteria > Patescibacteriota > Microgenomatia > UBA1400 > PJMF01 > DAOQVB01. The sequence goes on along the minus strand of CAZFRD010000001.1, from coordinate 9,594 downwards.
ATCTTATTCCCTGCGCCTACCTTCACAATCATGCTGACAATGATACGGTTACAAATAACTTTTATGATTTTTACATTGAAAAAGCGCCACTTTTTTGCAGAGGAGACAAAGAAAAACTGCAAGAGTTCATCCATAAGTTTGTCAAATATGGTGGAAAACCCGACCTACTCTATAGAATAGATAGTGGCAATGTAAGACCAAGTAAAGAATTGGCTGATAAACTTGCTTCCATGATGTTGGGTAATCAAGAATTTATCTTAATCGATGATCAGAAACTGGTGTTTGAAACCGCTCTTCAACTGGCAAAAGACAGTGCCGATGTCCAAAAACGGGTATTCATTGTTGAAGGTGGACCGGGAACAGGTAAGTCGGTAATTGCTATTCAGCTACTTGTCTCAGCAATTAGCAACCAACTCAATGCTCACTATGTGACAAAGAATGCTGCGCCTAGAGCAGTTTTTGAAGCAAAACTTTCTGGAACAATGAAAAAAAGCACTATTTCCATCTTGTTTCAATCATCTGGTTCGTATATTAATACTTCGATTAATGAAATCGACTTGTTGATTGTTGATGAAGCTCACAGGTTGAACGAAAAAGGTGGTATTTTTAGCCATTTGGGTGAAAACCAAATTAAGGAGCTAATTATCGCAGCAAAAACTTCAATATTTTTCATCGATAACGATCAGAGAGTCACCTGGAAAGATATCGGTGATAGTAAAGCCATTAGAGTTTGGGCAAATCAGCTGGGAGCTGAAGTGACCCATGCAAAATTAGAGTCTCAATTCAGATGTAACGGATCAGACGGATATTTAGCTTGGCTTGGCAATGTATTAGAAATTCACCCTACTGCTAATTTCTCAATTAGAGGCCTCTCATATGACTTTCGTGTCTTTGACTCCCCAACTGAGCTACGATCGGCAATTGTTGCACAAAATATTCACAATAAGGCTAGGATCGTAGCGGGATACTGTTGGAACTGGGTAAGTAAGAAAAATAAACATCTTTTTGACATCGAGTTTCCAGATTATTCATTTGCCATGCAGTGGAATTTGGAAGATGATGGACCAACTTTTTTGATTGCTCCCAATTCGGTGAACCAAGTGGGTTGCATTCATACTTGCCAAGGATTGGAACTTGAGTACGTGGGGGTAATTATTGGTCCAGACTTAATTGTGCGAAACGGTAAGGTAATCACGCAACCAAACCAAAGAGCGAAGTCGGACAAATCATTAAATGGTTATAAACGAGACCTGAAAGCAGGTGTTGAGGGAACAGAGAAAAAAGCAGATTTGATTATCAAAAACACCTACAAGACCCTAATGACAAGGGGAATGAAGGGTTGTTATATTTATTCAACAGATGAAGAAACGAGTGACTATTTCAAAAGAAAGCTTTTAGCAACTGAATTGTAAAAAGAGACGTATTGCTTTAAATCTTCACCTCAACCAAAACTCAATTCATCCATTGCTTGCTCAAATACTGGTACATCCAGTTGTGCATTTTAAAAATGGTTTCTTTGGCAAATTCTAGGTGTTCTTGAGCTTTAATAAGCACAGTGCTGTCAACATAGTGCTGGCAGAAGGCCAATGAAACATAGCCTTCTGCTTCTCCTAGATATTCTGAGTGATCAAGTAGTTGTTGGATTATCACATCGTCGGCAAACTCATCCCGATGTTCCAAGATAGTCTCAAATGTCAGTGGATTAATTGAAACCTGCACCTCAATAAACACCCGAGAAACTGCCGTGTCCATAATCCGACTTTCAAAGATCAAGCGAGCCTCTGAGTACGGACTGGTAACACCCCACAACCTATCACTCTGCTTTTGAGTCAGGCTGGTTAAATCTCTTGGTTCGTCGCTTGCAGTTCGTTTTGGCATGTTATTTCTTCAGCAATAGCATCAATAATCCAATAATCTGCTCTTTAGCCTGCGGTTTGCTTTCTGCCACAAGTAGAGTTAGTGCCGTCAATGCTTCAGGTGAAATTTTGGCTGGGTTAAGCAAGTGCACTTTGTTTAAGAACCAAACAAAAGCAAATGCCCCACTTCGTTTATTGCCATCTGTGAAGGGATGATTTTTGATAATGAAATACAACAGGTGTGCGGCTTTTGCCTCAACCGTTGTGTAAGCATCTGTACCAAACGCAGATTGAAAAACAGTACCAATAATTCCAGCGAGACCGCCGGTTTGTTTTTCTTGCCCAAACAATTCGCTTGCCCCGTTTCTTTTCAGCAAATCAGCTTTTAGCTCAGCCAGTGCATGCTGTAGTTCTTGTGCAGTGATGGTAACTTGCTTGATATTGGCACCTGATCTGGGCAGTTTGCCTTTGTCGTAAGCGTCCAATGATAACCAGGTTCCGGCAAAAAGCTTAACAAGTTCAAGAGTCTCGCGTGCACTGATTTCTGAATTCGCTGGTAACAATTTTTTAATAGATTCCACTGCTTTGAGAAACTCAGAGTAGTTGTTGCCAATGCGTTTTTTGTTTAAGGTGTACCCTCTGATAATATGATTACGAAGAGTTTTTGTAGCCCATTGGCGAAACTGGATTGCACGATTGGTGCTGGTTCTGTATCCAACGGCTAGAATTACATCCAAATTATAATATTTGGTCTGATATGTTTTACCATCTGTTGCAGTATGTGCAAATTTTGCACATACTAAATCTTGTTCTAATTCTTTTTCTTGTAAAATATTTCGAATGTGTTTAGTTACAACTGATCGTTCAGCTTTAAAAAGTTCGGAAATCTGAGCTTGCGTTGCCCAAATCGTTTCTTTTTTATAATCTCCCCTGAAATCGAGAGATCCGCTTTTCGACTGATAAATAATTATTTGCGATTGTGGCCGTGTGTCCTTCATAGTGATTATTCTAACACTAGGGCAACAGTGTTTGGCCTGACATATGAATTTACTGTTATGATAAACTATTGTGACGTAAACCAATATTGAAACTCCCAAGCTAATCATCCCTATTAGTAACAGTTATTACCAGTCTGAGTCATTATTGACAGCTAATTATTAATATGTAATAACTACACATAGTACTGAAACTATACTAATTGGAGGAAAATATGTTTAGTCGGAAACTTTTGTCGGTTTCAAGCATATTGGTCGTAATAACGTTCTGTTTTATGCTAGTTATGACTACTCAAAGTTCTGCAGTTTGGGGTGCGGTTAGTTCTAAATACCAACTTTTCACAACTGATTCACATAACATCACTACTTTTTTTCCTAGGCAGTTTCAGACATTAAATAGTACAAAAAGTCAACCAACTTTCACTGACCCCAATCAACATCTTTTGGAAGCAGGTTTTCCTGTTCAAATGAATGCTCGAACAGGTACCTATCATGGTGGGCCGGCTATAAATACCCTAATTGAAGATCTTGACGGCGACGGATACAAAGATATTATTAGAGGGGAGCTGGCCAAAGGTCCTCTGCACGCATTTAACCACTTGGGCCAAGAGCTTGTGGGATTTCCGGTGCAAAATACAGCCAGTGGCTCCGCATACTCAGCTGCTACAAAAGGTTTATTGCTAGTGGGTAGTTTTCAAGGATACTCTGCAGCATTCAGTGGCAAAGGCATACCACTTTGGGTAAGAAGGTCTGGAAATTATAACGAAAATCCCCCTTCATTGATTGGAGTTAATGATCAATATCAAATGTTCACTGACGAAAACGACTGGAAGTTACATAGTTATACAATCAGTTTGGTCATATAGTTGCTGGTTGGCCAAGGCCAACTCAACTCACTCAAGACACTCACACAGCCGCTATCGCTGATTTAAATGAAGACGGCTCACCTGAAGTTGTCACTGTCTCAGGTAGCTCGACTGCAGGAATGAGTATCTCCGCCTTTACTGCTAGTGGTAGTGCATTGCCAAATTGGCCAATCACCCTACCAGCTGGTTATTCTGACCAATACCCAGCTATAGGTAATGTGGGAACCAATGGAGAAGTAAGAATAGTGGTAATTGATCGTTTGCCCGACTATCCCTTCACTCCCAGTATCAGAATAATTACTCCTGATGGTCAAGTAGAAAAAACCATTTCTCTGCCAGAAGCTGGCTCGAATCGATCAGTCGCTGTATCCTTAGCAGATTTAAACAGAGATGGTAAGCTGGATATTATTGCTCAATTAGAGTCAATCAATTCACAAAAAGTGGTGGTGGTAGCCTATGACAGAACTGGTACTCAACTAGCTGGTTGGCCGTTTGAAACTGGAGATCGATTGGAGTTGGTTGGCAACTCAGCTCCCGTGATCGGAGATGTGGATGGGGATTCACTACCAGAGGTAGTATTTACCACAACTCAGGCTGGTGTAGGCACAACTGGGTATGTCTATGTGATTAATCATGATGGCACACCAGCAAAGGCATGGGACCAGACTGGCGTCTACCCCATTGGTTTTGGAGCAGTCCCAGCCATCGCTGACATAGATAATGACCGACATAATGAAATTATTATCACTGGCGACTATTGGGATGGCATCACTGGTTCATTTGATGCGGTTTGGGTATACGATCTTAACAAAAATGACCCCAATGTTATTCATAGTTCTAATATTGAATGGGGACAGTTCATGCACGACGCTCAACACACCGGCTTTAGCGAGCTTTGGGTTAACTAGCATCCAGAATTAGTACTATTGATATATTAGAGATTATTTACACTGGCTGTTTCTTGTGTACTATAGGTACTATTGGTTATCAAAGTATTTACTCTAAAGAGGAACTATCATATGAAAAGAATGCTTTCGTTTTGTATCGGATTGATATCTTTGTTTGTAGCGGCATCAACAGTACACGCAGCCAGTTTCTCCGTTGTTAGTGATAACACAGTAGATATCGTTGGTGTTTACAATAAAGCTGGAGGCTCTTCTAATTTTGTTGATTTATCGGTAAGTCCAATTAAAGCGGTTAGAGCTCAAGAACCGAAACCATATCCCAATGGCTATGTTTCGGAAGGACCAGAAGTAACCAATTCGGTATGGGATACAGGCGTTGAATGGAGTTTTCAGACCAACGCTCCTGGATCAGACTGGATTTGGGAAACCGAACGCGCTGAGGGACCAGCAAGTCTTGATCCTAGTGACCCTCGTTATGATGCTGATGCCTCATCCAATGGCAGAGTGGTGGTTTTTCAGAAGGAGTTTGACATAGTCGGCATACCTCAAAATAGCAACCTTAGAATAACGGCCGATAATGGCTGGGAGGTCTGGGTCAACGGAAATTATGTGGCTCGTTCGGCCACCGCCAAAACTGCCGGCTGGGAACTAAGCGCCTTGTACGAGAGTTCGCTAGGTTCATCCGGTTGGCAAACCGTTGGTAATATCACTATTCCTGCCTCAGTCTTACTAACGGGGAAAAACACACTCAAAATTTTGGCTGGTAATGAATATTACCACCCTTCCAATCCAAATTTTGAAGCTAATAATAGCCCAGTCCCCGCCTACGTGAGCAATCCCTACACTCAACGTAATCCTGGAGGATTGATTTTCAGTATGAATATTGCCTATGAGCCTGTTTCACCGTTAGTCGTGACAAAAACGGTAGAAACATCCTTTTCTAGAACTTGGAACTGGACTATAGAAAAAACAGTCTCACCAGAGACAATGACCCTAGCCGCTGGCCAACAAGCGAATGCGAATTACACCGTGGCAGTTACAGCAGATCCCACAGATAGTGATTGGGCGGTGAGTGGAACAATTACTATTCAAAATCCCAATACTGTGCCCGCAGAAATTTCAAATGTTGCCGATATTTTAGGCGAAGTTACCTGCCCAGAAGAGTTTAGTGATCTTGCTGGCACATTAGCGGCTGGCGCCACCTTGGTTTGCACATATAGCGGAACGGGATTGTCGGGCGAAGAAACGGTAAATTCTGCAGTTGTTTCTACGACGGGAGCTGTTCCAGGAGCAAGTGATGAGGAACAGGTCGTGTTTGGCGGTACTCCCACAGCTGAATTGGACGAATGTGTAGATGTCTCCGATTCAATTCAAGGAATTCTAGGTACTAATATTTGTGCCACTGACCAGAATTTTAACTACACCAGGACGATTGGTCCCTACGCGTATCCAGGAGTGTTTATCGTTGATAATACCGCAAGCCTTGTCACTAATGACTCAAATACTGAGAAGGAAGTTACTGCCAGGGTGACTATTACTGCGCCTGTTGCTGGTTGTACCCTGACTCAGGGCTACTGGAAAACCCATTCGAGTGAAGGTAAAGCGCCTTATGATGATAGTTGGCAATTGATCGGCGCTTTAGAGGAAGACACTAGCTTCTTTATTTCTGGTCAAACCTACTATCAGGTTTTATGGACCGCACCCAAAAAAGGTAATGCCTATTATCAGCTGGCACATCAGTACATTGCCGCAGAACTAAATAAACTCAATGGGGCTTCAACCACTCAAGCGGTAGTTAATGCATTGGCTCAAGCAAAAACCTTGTTTACAACTTATACGCCAGCTCAAATTGAGGCACTGAAAGGCAGCGATACTACTAGAAAGCTCTTTGTGTCTTTGGCTGGCACGCTGGGTAGCTACAATGAGGGTCAAATTGGTCCCGGTCACTGTGATGAGCAAGGCATGCTCACTGGCACTTGGTTACTCAGTGTCAATGGGGGGTCGTATCTCCACGATATGTACATTCTCACCCAAAACCCCGATGGTACACTCATGGGTACGGGTGGGTATCAGGCTGGCTCTGGGCCAGTCTACCCATACCCCTACAACTGGTCGCTGACTGGTAACTTGACTGGCAATTCCATTAATATGTCGATCACCTATCAAAACGGTTACAACGCTATTTTAACTGGGACAGTCAACTCGATGTTCAATTTCATGAGTGGTGGCGCAGGAACTGAAGGTGTTGTCAACTGGTCGGCAACAAGGATTTAATAATTCCAGCCTATCGCTAGCTCGTCAAGCTATCTGATTTGAATACTGCTGATAATTGGAATTACCGACTCTAGCGCGATCGCATCGGAGATTTGTCCGGTTACAACTAACTTATTCCACCCCTCTCGTTCTGGAATTTCGAATTCTAATTGAAATCGATAAAAGTCGGCAACTTGTCCTGTCTTAATTGTAGGTTGTTCTGGGTTGACTGGATAAAGTCCGAATAGAGTTAGTTGGTATGATCGATCCATAATGGTTAAGTCGTATATCTCAGACTCACCACAAAACCGCCCAGGATCAATGCAAATTGCACCTGAAGTTGAAAAAACGTTAGGACCGCCAAAATAAATTGTTGAAGTGCCTTGGTCAGATAATCGCACGAAGGGTTCGAGAATATCATGAGGTTTTAAATCTTCAGCTACCCAGCTACTTGGGTAATAAAAAGCGATTTTCTCTTTTTGGTTATAATAAAGTTTGCAATCATCACATGGAAGAGTATTGAGGCTTCTCTTGCTGCGATCAAAAAGTAATAGCAAGTAGACAAAAATACACAAAGTTGAAGTTATTAACAATAATCCGGAAATAATTGTCGTTTTTTTCATCTTTTGTACAATCAACTCGTTAATTCTATGTTTTGCTACTCAGTATTTATTCTTTCAACCTTCCCACCATCCCCAAACCCACCAACGCCAGTAGTGTCCCCCCGCTGATCCAATACCCCAATTGCTTTGCTGGACTACTAGAGAATGTAATTTCGACGTTCCAAGTACCTTCGGGTAGTTCGTAGTGAATCAGTCCGGGGTCGTTGGGTTCCTGGTACGTGACTGCTAAGAGTTGATCGTTTGCCCGCACTTGCCAGCCTGGGAAATAAAGAGTGCTTTCTCTGATGATCACGGGTGTTTTGGCCTCAACCGCATAGACATGGCGGGTGGTTGAACGGGATAGCTGACTTATGGTTCCCTCGCCAGTGATAATGGTGGCTGGTTCGGTATAGACCCGATCTACTCGCGACTGCTCCTGAAGCGGCCTTGTGTACCAAATGGGCAAAAGCGAGCCATCGGTGTAGTAGACCACTTCATTCTTCATCAGGTCCTGATCGTCAATAGTGGGCAACATAATGCGATTGCCCCAATTTAAGATAGTCGTACTCAGAACTAGACCGATTAACATTATGCCAAGTTGATTATTTATCACTTGCTTGAAAAATATTTTTTGTTTTCCCTGGGGTTTATACCTGAACAGTTTGAATATGTGTTCGATTAATCTTGGTTTAACATATTTGCCACAAGTAGCAACCATTCCTGAAACAAAAAATACGTTGAAAATCAATAAGCGAGAGGTGAAGCGAAAATTATTGAGCAGTGGTAACTGCCAAAGCGGTGCGAAAGGCTTTTGTATCAGAATAAATAGTAACCAATAACTCATAAAAAAGAAACTCAGCAGCAGTCGATCAGTTTTTTTTACTCGTTGTTTGATCAACACATAGGCACTGATAGCAACCACCAACCATTGAGCATAGCCCACCGTCCAGCTGATCTCTCCCATAGAACCCTGGAATAACAAGCCAAATTTCCAAGGCGAAAAGAAAAAATCTTTCAAGCTAGAAAATTCAACCAGATGATTGGTGGCTTGATTGATGTACTGAGTAAGCGTCAACATCGGTAACCAGTAATAAGTCGCCAGTAAGCCTCCAAACACCAGTGCCATAGCACCAAATAAAACTTGTTTTGATGACCGATTAAAGCGTCGAGCGGAAATCAGCAGGTATACACCCAAGATTGGCAAACTGGTCAATCCTACAGTTTGATGTGTCAGAATCGTCAAAGCGAACCCAATGGAAGTTATAACAAACCAACGATAACGAAGTGTTTCAAAAAGTTTTTTTATACCCCAGAAACTTAACGGCAACATGGCAAAGGCGAGGCTTGAACCAAAAGAACTATAAAAATGTAGTTGGATAAAATAAACCGGCGAAAATTGATATAAAATGGTAGCAATCAGAGCAGATTTAGTATCAAACTCGGACTTGGCCCAGCGATACATTGTCAGAGCAGACAGTAGATAGGCAGTAGCGTAAAATAGTTTGGTGCTAGTAATGTAATTGAAACCTAGTAAGTGATACAACGAAGCCAGGTAATAAGGTATCTGATATTGAAAAATAAAGGCAGGGTACCCCAAGCCACCAGCCAAATCCCCCGCCCACTGCGGAAAAAGTATGCCCTCAGCTAACGCGCGTGAAAAAGCAGTATTCCAGGTTGTGTGAAGCGTAAAATCACCGCTTTGGTAAACACCAGGGCGAAAGATGCTAATCAGCGGTAGTATTGAAAACATCAGTAAGACTACCAAAGCGCTAAGTTTTTTCTTGGGAAAGTAGTAAACGTATGCTACCAAAGCACTACAAAGAACAGCACAACTAACTAAAGACACCATCACCATTTGATACGCTTGACTCATCAAGCTGTATCATACGCAAATACAGAACTTGAGTCTAGATAGGGAACGTTACAGCTTGGAGTTTATCTGGAGGATAGGAGAATATGATCAAGTTTGGTTTTCTGCTACAACATGACAGATTCGTATATTTCACTCTCCCATAAGTAAAGGAAGTGATTTCTTGTTAACTAGTTGAAAAGTATCTGACAACGTGTACCGTCACATAAGAACCTGACTTTCCGATGATTCGTTGCGTCATTTATTT